>CAVZBC010000055.1:0-10742 GCA_963773125.1 uncultured Gammaproteobacteria bacterium
CAAATGCTGGTTCGGTTGGCGCTTCCAGCCCTGCATCCAACAACCACTGTGGAGCGTCCTTTCTGGCACCACGTTCTCCTGGTGGAGGAGGCGGTCGCGGGTCGACGACATCCTGCGGCTGGAGCAGGTCGGGGTGTACGACGACTTCTTCGACCTCGGAGGTCACTTCTTGTACCGCCACCCAGTCATGTCTTCGGATACACCACACGTTCCAGGTTGATCTGCCTCTGCACCGCCTGTTTGCAGAGCACGACGGTCGCCGCCTGGCCAGGTGTATTGCAGCGTGCCAGCGTGGCGCCGACGAGCTCTAGACTCACAGCCGTACCCGCCGGGGCCGCGACGGGGCGCTGTCCCACTCTCCGGTCTGCAGGAGCGCTTATGGTTTCTTGACCAGTGGGCAGCCAGACAGCTATATCTACAACAGCCCGGCAGCGTTCCACCTCACCGGTGGGCTCGACGTAGCAGCTGTGAAGCCAGGAGTGTGACAGACATCGTGCGACGCCACGACACTCTGCGCACGACGTTTACTGCCGTAGAGGGACAACCAGTACAGGTGGTGGCCGACTCCCTGAGCCTTCCCGCTTCTGGTGCATGACCTGCGACCGCTGCCGGAGAGCGCACGGCAGGCTGAGCTAGCGTTTGATCGCCGCCGAGTTCCGCCGGCCCTTCAACCTTACGCATGGACCACTCTGCCGTGTTTACCTTGTTGCGCTTAGGCGAGCAAGACACGTCCTGTTGCTGGTCATGCATCACATCGTCGCGGATGGTTGGTCATGCGTGGTTCTTCCAGGAATTGGCCACCCTGTATACAGCCTATACCACCGGGCAGCCAGCGGCACTCCCAGAGCTGCCGATCCAATACGCCGACGTTGTGCAGTGGCAGCGGCAGTGTCTCGCCACAGGTGCACTCGCCGCTCAGCTCACCTACTGGAGACAGCATCTGGCGGAGCTTGCTCCCCTGGAGCTGCCCACGGACCACCCCCGACCACCTGTGCAGACCTATCAGGAGCCCATCAATCGGTAGTGCTCTCCAGGTCCTGCACGGAAGCGCTCAAAGCCCTGAGCCGGGCGGAACATGCCACGCTGTTCATGACCGTGCTGGCGGCCTTCAAGATATTACTCTATCGCTATACCGGACAGGACGATATCGCCATAGGCTGTCCGATTGCACATCGCCAGCGGACCGAGTTCGAACCCCTGATTGGCGCGTTGATCAATACGCTCGTCCTACGTACTGACCTGTCGGGCAACCCCAGCTTTCGGGAGGTGCTGAGGCGGGTGCGGAGGTCTGTGTGCAGGCCTACGCCCACCAGGACGTGCCTTTTGAGGAGCTGATTGCCGCCCTGCAGCCGGAGCATGATCCAGTCGCGCACCGCTGGTGCAGGTGTTGTTTAATTTCCCCAATTTTACCGCCGAGCACGTGGATCTCGCCGGTCTGACGCTGGGCCGTCTGCCCATTGACCATAGACGACACGGCGAAGTTTGACCTGACACTTTACGTCGCAGAGGCAGACGGGGCCCTGACCGTTACTGCCAATTACAACACTGATCTATTTGCCGCAGCGACCATCAGCCGCATGCTGGGGCATTTGCAGGCACTGCTCGACGGTATTATCGCCAATCCGGAAGAGCGCCTGGCAGCGCTGCCGCTCCTGACCGCCGCCGAGGTACAACACCTGATGAGCGAGCAACAGCGTGTGCGGCCCACCAACCCCTTTGTGGTCTTTCCCAGGGAAGAGCTCGAGCAATCACTCAGCGAGCGCTTTGTCAAGCAGGTGCACCGCGCGCCGCACGCCATTGCGGTCAAAACCAGGCAAGAGACGTTGACATACGAGGCCTTGAACCAGAGCGCCAACCGTATCGCCCACACCCTCCTGACGTTACGCGGTGCCGGCGAAGAACGCGTGGCGCTGTTATTTCACCATGAGGCGCCGATGATCGCCGCCCTACTGGGGGCTCTCAAGGCGGGCAAAACCTATGTCCCACTTGATCCGTCTTATCCACGGGAGCGGCTGGCGTATATGCTCCAGGATGCCCAGGCCAGCGTCATTGTCACCAACACCAGGAACCTGGCGGTGGCGCACACCCTGGTGCAGGATGCACAGCAGATCATCAATGTGGATGCTGACCGCGCGGCAGGAGGCGACGACGAGCCAGCACTGACGGTTTCTCCTGATACGGTTGCCTATATCTTGTATACCTCTGGATCGACCGGGCAACCAAAGGGCGTCATGCAAAGTCACCGCCATGTGCTCCATCACATCCGGGTGTATACCAATAACCTCCATATCTGTGCTGCAGACCGCTTAACCCAGTTTGCCTCCTACAGTTTTGATGCAGCGGTGATGGACATTTTTGGGGCGCTGCTCAACGGCGCCACGCTATACCCTATCAACATCAAAGAGGACTCGCTCGAAGACATTGTGCAGTGGTGCAGGGAGGAAGCGCTGACCATCTACCATTCAACCCCCACGGTCTATCGCTATATCGTCAACGCTTTGCCGGTGGGGCAAGCGTTACCAACGCTGCGCTTGATCGTGCTTGGGGGTGAGGAGGTCAGCAGACGCGATGTCGAGCTGTACAAACAGCATTTTGCTCCCTCCTGTCTCATGGTGAATGGCCTGGGACCGACAGAGTCAACCGTGACCTTGCAGTATTTCATCGATCAACACACAGAGATCACGCGTCATACGGTGCCAGTGGGTTGGCCGGTCGAAGATACGGAGATTCTCTTGCTCGATAGTGCCGGGACACCGACCGCAGTCGTGGGGGAGATTGCTATCTGCAGTCCCTACGTGGCGCTGGGGTACTGGCGCCAGCCAGAGCTCACCCAGAGCCGCTTCCTGCCGGCGGCAGAACGGGGGCGTAAACGTATGTACCGCACCGGGGACATTGGTCGGTTCCGACTGGATGGCACACTCGAATTTGTCGGCAGAACGGACCACCAGGTCAAGATCCGTGGCTTCCGCATCGAACTCGGCGAAATTGAAACAGTGTTAGCGGCGCACCCCGATGTGCGCGAGGTGGTGGTGGTTGCGCATGCGGAGACGTCGGGTGACAAACGCCTGGTGGCCTATCTGGTACCACGTGCGTCGTCAGTGCCGACAGCGAGTGAGTTACGCGCCTTTGTACGGCAGCAACTCCCCGAATACATGGTGCCGGCCGCCTTTGTGACCTTGGCGGCGCTGCCGCTGACACCGACGAGCAAAATCGACCGCCTCGCCTTGCCAGTGCCTGAGAGTGTGAGAACTGACACGCACAGCGCCCTGGTGACCCGGCGTGATGCCCTGGATTTGCAATTGACCCAGATTTGGGAAACGGTGCTCGGCATGACGCCCATCGGCCTGCAGGAAAATTTCTTCGACCTCGGCGGCCACTCCTTGCTCGCTGTGCAGTTGTTTGATTACATTGAACGTCTGTGCGGGAAAAAATTACCGCTGGCTACACTGTTTCAAGCGCCCACCATTGAGCATCTGGCGCATGTCCTGCGTCAGGATGATTGGGTAGCGCCGTGGTCGTCCCTGGTCGCCATCCAACCCGGCGGCTCGAAACCGCCGTTGTTCTGTGTGCATGCCCACGGCGGGGATGTCCTGTTTTATCGTGATTTAGCCACCTACCTGGGGGCAGATCAACCGTTTTATGCCCTGCAAGCACAAGGCCTGGATGGCACCCGGCCGCGCCACACCAGCATTCCAGAAATGGCCAGGCACTATGTGCAGGAAATCCGCACCTTGCAACTGGCGGGGCCCTATTTCCTGGGGGGATTCTGCATGGGGGCCCGGATCGCCTTCGAAATGGCCCAACAACTCCAGGCCCAGGGTCAGGACGTGGCGTTGCTGGCCCTGCTCGACGCCTATGCGCCCGGCTTTCGTTCGACGCTGCCGCAGCGTTTTGCCCAGCCCTATGAGGTGATGCTGCGCCTCCAGCGTCTGTGGCATCACCTGTGGAATCTCACCCTGCTCGACGCCCCCAAGCGGCGGGCCTATATTGCCACGCGGGCCCAGGGCATGCAGGCGCAGGTCATGCAGCGCCTGCGGAGAAAACTCCAACGGGTCACCTTCCGGGGTACGCTCACAGCGCAGCCTGGGAACAAGCATCGCGTCTTCGCGTTTCCTCGCGCCATCCACCGTTCCTATATGCCGCAAGTCTTTGCTGGCCGCATCACGGTCTTTCGCCCGACCTGGTTGCCGCTCGGGCGCGCCTACGATCCCACGATGGGCTGGGGCGACCTGGCGGCTGATGGGGTGGAAATTTACGCCGTCCCGGGCTCTCACAACGCCCTGGTATTTGAACCACGCGTGCGTGGCCTCGCCACACTGTTACGCAGCTGCCTCGCTGAAGCCCAGGTGGCAGTGCATGTGGAGACACAGAGCCAAGATATGCACATCTGAGGCACCGCGGGGCACATACAGGGACGACAACATGGTAGGGGTGACTCGCCCGCAGGTCTGCGGCATACGCGACTGACGTTCTAAGGGCAACACCGTTCCTGGCTTGCCAACACTGCACAGCCAGGAGCAGTTATGCAACCTGGGCAAAGACCTTTTGAGCACGGCTGAGCCAGTCTGACATGTCCATGGCACGGAACAAGGCCATGGCAGCGGAGAGTTCGGTACGTGCCTCAGCCCTTCTGTTCATCTCGCCATAAAGAGTACCAAGACCGTAATGGCAACGCCCCAGCAGCGGGCGCATGTCACGTTCCTGTGCCAGGTTCCAGGCCTGTTTATAGGCCTCCTCAGCCTGCTGGCTGTGCTGTCGATAATGGGTGGCAATCTCCCCACGCAGACAGAGGGCATACGCCTGATGCCCCCACTCGTTATGCTGACGCGACAGTTCAAGGGCACGCTCGGCAAGTGGAATTGCCTCATCGATACGCCCAGCCAACAAATAGACTTCACTGAGCCAGGCGACCCAGAGCGCGTGGTCATCCATTCTTCCCAGCGCGGCAGCCTGCTCCACAGCGCGCTCAAGTAAGGGCACGGCCTCTGGCACACGACCGGATAGGGCATACGCATACCCCAGGGTTGAGGCAATGGATGGGAAGCGGATCGGCAGATTCCAGGTCTGGCAGAGTTGCAGGCCACGTTCGAGGATGGGGATAGCCGTAGGTAGCTCGCCTTTGCGGAGGTATAACAGGCCCGCCCCAAAATACGCAAACGTCAGGCTATAGGGATGATTCACCGCTTCAGCAATGTGTATAGCCTCTGTACCAAGTCGGACGCCTTCGGCAAAGGTGCCAAGCTCAGCCAGGCACAAGGTCAGATAGGTGCGGACCATGACCGAAGGAATAGTCACCTGTCCGAAGCGCTCCTGGAGCAGGTCACCGGTGAGGGAGGCGACGTTCTTTTCGAGATAGGTGATCGCCTGACGATAGTCACCCCGCGTGCAGTAGACCTGCCCGAGAAATTGCTGTGTATTCATCTGCAGCGCAAAATCGCCGACGGCTGGCACCAGGGAAAGGGCTCGCTGCCCAGCCGCAATGGCCTGGTCGGGCTCCCCTTTGACCCAGAAATAATTGATCATAAAACAGGAAATCAACCCGAGTCGGCGGGAATCATGCAGCGCTATCGCCAGTGCTTCCGCCTCACGCAGGTAGTGTATGATGCGATCCAGTTCCCCAAGTGGCACCAGTGAACTCCGCAGGGCCAGATGGAGATCGATGGCCTGTTCACGTGTGGCGCGACTTTCAGGAAGATGCTGCAAGGCCTCCAGGGCCTGTTCATAACAGTTTACGGCCTCTCGGTGTACCGAGCGCGCTATCGCCTTCGTCCCAGCCTGCCGGCAATAGGTAAACGCCTTGTTCCAGACCTCACCGTGGAAGGCATGGTAGGCGAGCCGTTCCACATAGTCGACAAGACGCTCATTCTCCATGGCTTCCATAACTTCCACAATGCGGGCGTGGAGGGCTTGCCGTCGCTCTCTGAGTAGACTCCTGTAGGTCATTTCATGCGTTAGCGCATGTTTAAAGGTATATTCCCGCTCTGGGAACAGACGCGTTTCGTAGAGAAATTCCGCGGTCTGCAGGTGCATAAGGTGTTCCTGCAGCCCTTCTGCCGACCCCTCGGTGAGGGCGTGCAATACAGAGAACGGGATATCCTTGCCGATGACCGCGGCCGACTGCAGCAAGCGCTTCTGTGCTGGCGGCAGACGGTCGATGCGCGCCATCAATACCGCCTGGACCGTGAGGGGAATGTGAATGGTCTGCAGCGTCTGGGTCAGCCGATACGCTCCGGGCTCACCAACCAGCACACCAGTTTCCACCAGGTTGCGGACGCTCTCTTCGAGAAAAAATGGGTTGCCGGCGGTCCATTCGATCAAGCGTTGTCTGAGCGGTTCCAGGGCGGCATCGTTGCCGACCAGGGCACCGAGGAACTCCTGAGCGCTCGTCGGCGTGAGCGGATCGAGTCGCAACTGGGTATACGCCGGCTTGGTCTCCCAGCGCGACACGTAGTCTGGGCGATAATTGACCAGGAGGAGGATACGGGCGCCCGACAGACTATCGAGCAAACTGTCGAGAAAGGCCTGGGTGGCCGTGTCAATCCAGTGCAGATTTTCCATGACGATCAACAGCGGCTGGTACTGACTCTCTTGCAGAAAGAGGAGTCGACAGGCGTGCAGGAGGCGCTGACGACGCTGGGGAAGATCGAGCGCTTGCCACTCTGGGTCCTCGACTGACAACCCTAAGAGAGTGAGATACGCTGGCAGATGGGGCAGGAGGTCGTCATGCAGCAGACGCAGCCGGCCATGCACCTGCGCCTGCATCTTCCCGTCATCAGCCTGCTCATCAATATGGAAATAGGCTTTGAGAAGATCGATCATCGGCAAGTAGGCAGTGGCCTGACGGTATGACACCGACCGGGTTTCGAGCAGCAGCCAGCCCTGGGTGAGGGGGGAATTGACAAATTCATAGAACAGGCGAGACTTGCCTACTCCAGCCCCTCCAACGACCGCCATCACCCGGCCCTGGCCAGCACTGGCCCGTTGCAGCGCCTGGGTGAGGAGGTCTATCTCAGCCTGTCGTCCGACGAAAGGCGTGAGGCCATGCACGGAGGACACCTGCAGCCGCCGCGGGATAGCACCAGTGCCAATCAATTCGAACACCTCTACAGGTTCTGGAAATCCCTTCACCGGGACCAACCCCATAGAGGTAATCTGCACAAAACCCTCTACTAACCTGAGCGTCTCGGCTGTCAGCCAGATGCTCCCGGGGGTCGCGTGCTGTTGCATACGCGCCGCCATGTGGGTGGTCCGGCCAATGGGGGAATAGTCCATCTGCAGATCGCTGCGAATGGTCCGCACTACGACTTCGCCAGAGTTGAGACCAACCCGAATTTGCACCGTAATGCCATACTTGCGACGGATGAACTCCTCACGCTGACGCACCGTCTCCTGCATGGCCAGTGCCGCACAGCAGGCGCGCACCGCATGGTCCTCATGCGCCAGCGGCGCCCCAAACATGGCCATAATGCCATCGCCACCCACCTGGCTGACGGTGCCCTCATAACGCCGCACCGCTTCGATCATGAGATGCACAATCTGGTCGAGGAGGTGGCGAGCTTCTTCCGGATCGCGATCCATAATCAACTGCGTTGAGCCGACCACATCTGCAAACAGCACCGTAATCAGCTTCCGCTCGTCTTCCAGAACAGTCTGTACTGTTTCAACAGTGGTGCCCCGACCAGAGGGAACACGCTGGGTTTGGGCGGGCTGCGAGCGGGAGACCGGCGTGGCCTCGATCGTCGGTGCAGCACTCTGTGCTTCTGCGGTGTGCAGGGCTGTTCCACACTGGCCACAGAATTTAAACTCACGGGGATTGGGCGCGTTACACCCTGGACACAGCACTCCAAGCGCAGCACCACACTGGCCACAGAATTTCATGGTGGCAGGATTATCAAACCGACAGTTTGGGCAGGGGATGTGGGACAGAGCCATGTCGCCGCCCCTCCGTGTTTGGGTCGTCACTTTGCCCAGGATCAAAGACACCCAGCAGTAGAGACAGTGTGTGATAGTATTACACTATTGAGGGGCTTTGCCAAGTTGAATCGGGCGCTGCTGTGGAGCAAGCACGCTCCTGCCTCAGAAAGGCTCAGAAACGCTGGCGTCGGTTGCCATCGAGACCAATAACACGCAGCGGTATGGGGGCTGGGGACACCGTCGACATCACCAGAGCCGAGGGAAGCGGAAATCACGGCCATCCAAGAAGACACGGGCGCGGCGCATTTTCGAGTGAGGCGGAGAGGCGAGCGGGGAGGGACGAAGTCTTCGAGGAAACGAAAGCGCTGGCCGTCTCCAAAGTACGGCTCACGAATGAGGTATTGCAGTTTCCGCAAACGGACAGCGTGACCCAGGCCGCCGGCACACGGATCGCAGCGGTCGCCGGCCGCCGTGGCAATCCACACTCCAGAGCTTTTCTGCGCCTCACTCACGTCGCCAAGATGCCGGTGTAGGAGGTCATGGCAGCGGGATTAACGTGGGTCACCAGGAGATCATTCAAGGCGTAGTATGGCATGGGTGTATCATTGATGTGCGCCTGCATCCGGCTCAGACGCACTTCCGGTAGCCTGCCGTCGGTAGCGCCGCCAGGCGAGGCTGGATACTGCGACGATCAGCAGCACAGAAGAAGGCAGGTCTCCGTTGGGGGTCAGAGTTCACCCCCAACACGGGTGTCACGCTGGTGAAATCCGCCACCTCGAGGACGTTTCGTCTCCACCAACACTGAGCAGCAAGTCATCTCTGTCCGTCTGTGCGAGATCACCACGGACAGGCAGTCGTATGTAGGGCAGCGTCTCCAGGGCCTGTCGCACGGCGGTGAGTGTACGCTGGTTCTCTCGGTGACTGAGCCGCATGGTGTGCACGATGGCAGGGTGATGTTGCTGGAGCCTGGACAAATGGCGCTCGCGGTAGTCATATTTGTACAGTTGGTAGTAGCTTTTTTTGTAGACAACTAACACTTGCGTGATCTGCAAGGCAGGATATCACCCTCTGTATGTTAGCAGCTCGAACCCCTGGTGTCCGATGTGTTGTGAGCCGAGCAGACTCACGTCCAGAAATGTAAAGCCCGCAGTGCACACCTCGCATACTGCCGCTCTCCGCCATGCGACAGACAGAGGCGTTGAAAATGCCTCGTAACATGTTTTTCTTCTTACCGTACGGTGAGGCAGTCCGCCGACATGCGGGGTTTTTCGCTGAGGTCATCATCCAAGCGCTGTTTGGGGAATCCGTGTACCTTTTCTACAAACGTCATTGCTGGTGGTGTTGAATTCAGCGAACAGCGGGAGCAGTTATGGGTGAACAGCGCGACGGGACACAGATGTTCCTGAAAACGCCTCCCAGGTGGGTATGGCATCCACCACCGTGACGTTCTGGCCACAGGAGGTAGGTTGGGAGTGCGATTGCAAGACCTCTGAAGAGGTCTGTCCCCATGTAGCAGCAGCCGTGATTGCCGTGCGTCGGGCTGGCCAGGAAGGGAAACGGTTGCCAGCCCCGAAAGCGCCCCCTGCCCATGTGGGGTACCGCTTCACACGCGTGGAACGGAGCCTGGTGTTCGAACGGCTGCTGCTACGAGGTGACCGGACACAGGTGTTGGAAGGCTCTCTGGCAGGAATAGCCACACGGACGAGCCGAGGGACCGAACGGTGGTGGTCACCCAGAGGGATTTGGCCGTTGAACGCGCCCTGGGCACGCGTCTCTCTGGCCGGCTACCGCGCGACATAATGCCGCAATTGCTCAAAGCCCTGATGCAGTGTCCAGAGGTGCATCTGGAGACTGTCCCCGTCAAAACATCTGCCACGCCTGTATTGCCCCAGGGACGCTTGATCGACCAGCAGGAGGGATTTTTGCTCTACATTGAGCCGGATCCGAGTATCACGGAGGTGTTTACCAACGGCGTTGCGCTCTGCGGCGACACGCTGCGCCCGGTCGGAGAATCTGGCCTGACAGCGCGGGAGAGGGACGAACTGCCCCAGGGGCGATTCTTTGCCCCAGAGGACGTCGCCGAACTGGTCACGGCAGTGTTACCGGCACTCCGCCAGCGTATCCCGGTGGAGATCCGCACGCAGCGGTTGCCTGGGACTGTGGCTGAGCCGCCGCGTGTGATCATCGAGACACACCGCGAGGCGGAGGAGACGCTGCTTGTGTCGCCGTCGCTGGTCTACGGGACGCCGCCGACGGCCCGTGTAGAAGGTGGGCGTCTGGTGTCGCTCGGCAGGCAGACCGTGCCGCTGCGCGACGCAGGCGGCAGAACGACAGCTCGCCCGCCAGCTCGAACTCGCACTCGGGCTAGAGCCTGGCCGCTCCGAGCGCTTCACGGGCGAAGACGCGGTGCGCTTTGTACGCCGTCTACAGACCTGGCGGGGCGAGGTGCATGGCGACGGTCACTCGGCGTTTGTGCTTGTCCCCTCTCTGGTGCCACGCGTGCAGCTAGAGCGCACACACTTCGCGGTATTTTTTGACACGTCAGACGTGTCAGCTGCACGTCATGCCACGTCTACGCGCGCTGAGGTCGGCGCTGTGCTCCGCGCCTGGCAGCGCGGTACGACATTTGTCCCGTTGACGGACGGCAGCGGCTGGGCTCCTTTGCCAGTCGACTGGCTCGAACGTTTCGGCGACCGCCTTGCCGATCTCCTGGCAGCACGCAGCGCCACAGGAACGCTCCCAACGAGCGCCTTACCGGATCTCGCACGACTCTGTGCCGATCTGGAACAACCACCGCCACCCGATTGCGCCGATTTTCAGGCATTGCT
>CAVZBC010000056.1:0-23650 GCA_963773125.1 uncultured Gammaproteobacteria bacterium
TTTTCTGCCTCCCCACGTTTATAGCCGAGGTTCAGCAACGCCGACACCACATCACCGAGCAGCTGGTCATCGGCAGTAGGCGCTCGCTGTGCCCGTCCAGCCGGAGACATCTCCAGGTGGACGATCTTGTCTTTCAGCTCCAAAATGACCCGCTCGGCCGTCTTGCGGCCAATGCCAGGAATCGTCTGCAGTGTCGTGATGTCCGCCCCAATAATGGCCTGTTGCAAGTCAGGCGGAGCCACACTCGAGAGCATATTTAAGGCGAGTCGTGGACCAATCGATGACACACTGACGAGCAACTCGAAGAGCGCCTGTTCCTCCTGCGTCGCAAAACCGTACAGGCGCCAGGCGTCCTCGCGAATGTACATGGTGGTCAAGAGGGTGACCGAATGCTCGACGTCCGGCAGGGTATAGTATGTCGAGAGCGGCACGAACACCTGATACCCCACACCATGCACGTCGACGACGACACCCTCGAGACGTTTTGAGACGAGCATTCCTTGCAGGCGAGCGATCATCGTGATATCCGTGTGTTGAAGCGCTGCGTGTGCAGATGGCAGATAGCCGCGGCCAACGCATCGGCAGCGTCTGCTGGTTGGGGGAGTGCGTCGAGGCGTAAGAGCGTCTTCACCATCTGTTGCATTTGGGATTTGGCAGCACGCCCGTATCCGGTGACAGCCAGTTTAATCTCCAATGCCGAATACTCCACCAGCGGCAGGGCGGCGTGTGCGACCGTGAGGAGCGCTACGCCGCGCGCATGACCAAGGATCAAGGCTGTTTTGGGATTCTCGGCGAAAAACACCTGTTCGACAGACACCGCATCCGGCTGCCACGTCTGGACCGCCTTGAACAACCCGTCATAAATACGTTGCAACCGTTCCGCCAACGGCTGGCGAGCAGTCGTCCGTACTGCTCCCCAGGTCACCGCCTGCAACCCATTGGCCTGTTCCTCGACGACGCCATACCCGGTGACGAGAGAGCCTGGATCAATGCCCAACACACGCATCTTTTTCTCCTGCCATGCGTCTGTGACCCTCTTTGCCACTGCTGGTCGTTGTACGAAGCACACGCTGCCTCTTACGAGGCAAGCTCGGCGAGCACCGCGTCAGGGATATCGAAATTCGCATAGGCCTTGCGCACATCATCATGATCGTCCAGGGCTTCCATCAACCGCACCACCTGTTCGGCCTGCTTGCCCTCTACCGGCACGGTATTCTGGGGCAGCATGGTGATCTCCGCCACATCCGAGGGTGAGGCGGCGCTCTTCAAGAGCGACGCGCACGTCTTCAAAGGCCTCCGGCGTGGTGCGAATCTCATAGACATCGTCTTCGATCCTGACATCATCCCCACCCGCTTCCAGCACCAGTTCGAGCAAGGCATCTTCTTGGAGCTGGCTGACGTCAAGGGTGATCAGCCCGGTGCGACCAAACATCCAGGCCACGCAGCCATTTTCCCCTAAATTTCCACCATGTTTGGAAAAGAGGTGACGAATCTCCGCCACTGTACGGTTGCGATTATCCGTGAGGACGTCCACCAATACCGCTACACCGCCAGCACCATAGCCTTCATAGGTGACTTCTTCATAGACTTCCCCTGGCAGCTCACCAGTGCCTTTCTTAATCGCCCGCTGGATCGTGTCCGCCGGCATATTGGCATTTTTGGCCGCCGCCACAGCCGTGCGCAGACGGGGATTCATCTCAGGGCTGCCGCCCCCAGCTTTCGCCGCAGAGGTGAGTTCACGAATGAGCTTGGTAAACGCCTTACCGCGACGCGCATCGACTAAGGCCTTTTTGTGCTTAATCGAAGACCATTTTGAATGACCAGACATAGGCATACCCCTTTACAAAAACTACCAGGCCTGAACAGAGACCAGCCGCTCCAGCGGTCAATGCTGTCGTCATCCATTATACCATTCTGCCAGATATGTCACGCACGTGCCTGGAGGAGATGTGCAGCCGCCCAGGTTCGGTCGCAATATGTGCGACATCGTCCACGCACGCCTGCTATAGTAGTATGAACTACCGCGGACGCCGGCCTGTGGCATCGGCCTGTTGCTGTGCCCGCTCGATCCTGGCCCAGGTATCGCGCAATGTCACGGTGCGATTGAACACCAGGGCGTCACGGGTCGAATCCACGCGTATCAACACAGAAATAGCCGAGGCGCTCGAATTGATAACGACTGCCCAGAGCTTGCCCCCGCCAGGCTGGGCTCAACATAGCACGGCTTCAAGACTTCCAGCGAGTGCGGGTTGAGAGATGACGTAAAGGACGCCCCGTCTGCATCGCTCGGATTGGGTGTGGTAAAGAGGTGGTCATATAAACGCACCTCGGCCGGTAGCGCATGCGCCGCTGACACCCAATGCAATGTGGCTCTCACTTTGCGCCCATCCGGGGCATCGCCACCACGGGTGGCTGGATCATAGGTGCAGTGCAGCTCAACGATCTCGCCCGTGTGCTCATCCTTCACGACATCGACACAGGTGATGAAATACGCGTAGCGCAGCCGCACCTCACGGCCTGGCGCCAGGCGGTAGTACTTCGGCGGCGGCACTTCGCGGAAATCCTCACGTTCGATGTAGAGGACGCGTGAAAAGGGCACCTGCCGCGTGCCCATACTCGGATCTTCGGGATTGTTGATCGCCTCGAGTTCTTCCACCTGCGTCCTCTGGATAATTGACAATGACCACGCGCAATGGGCGCAATACGGCCATGACACGCGGCACGTGGCGATTCAAATCCTCACGCACGCAATGCTCGAGCAGGGCCAGATCCACCACACTATCCCGCTTGGCTACCCCAATGCGTTCGCAGAAGTTCCGGATCGCTTCTGGCGTGTAGCCACGCCGCCGCAACCCGGAGAGGGTCGGCATACGTGGGTCGTCCCACCCGCTCACATGCCCTTCTGTCGACCAGTGTCAATAGCCGACGCTTGCTCATCACGGTGTGGGTGAGGTTGAGGCGGGCGAACTCGATTTGCTGCGGGTGATAGATGCCGAGCGCGTCGAGAAACCAGTCATATAACGGGCGATGGTCCTCAAATTCCAACGTACACAGGGAGTGGGTAATGCCTTCCAGCGCATCCGAGACACAGTGGGCATAGTCGTACATCGGATAGATGCACCACTGATCGCCCGTGCGGTGGTGTGGGACATGGAGAATACGGTACATGACGGGGTCGCGCATGTTGACGTTGCCAGACGCCATGTCGATTTTCGCCCGCAGGACGTGCGCCCCGTCCGGGAATTCTCCGGCCCGCATACGCGCGAATAGATCGACATTCTCTTCGACCGAGCGCTCGCGATACGGACTCTCTCTGCCTCCTGCGGTCAACGTGCCGCGGTAATCACGGATTTCCTCAGGGCTCAAACTGTCCACATAGGCCTTGCCAGCTTTGATGAGTTGCATAGCGTATTGATAGAGCTGCTCAAAGTAGTCCGAGGCATAGTAGAGCCGCTCGGCCCAGTCAAAGCCGAGCCAGCGCACGTCTGCCTGCGATGGCATCGACATATTCCACCTCTTCCTTGCTGGGATTGGTATCATCCAGACGTAAATTGCACAGCCCACCAAATTCGTTGGCAACGCCAAAATTGAGGCAGATGGATTTGGCGTGACCAATATGGAGATAGCCGTTGGGCTCGGGGGGAAAGCGTGTATGCACACGTCCACCGTATTTGCCACGCTGCATGTCTGCAGTGATAATATCTCGGATAAAATGCGACGGTGGCGTCGCCTCAGGTGTACTCATGACCCCAGTGTCCCTTCTTGGGCGTTGTACTTTTGTTGGCTTTTGACTATGATCAGCGTGAGATTTTATCACATTCTCGTCTTCACTCCATCTCCCCTGCCGTCCCTTGACGGTCATCCAGTTGGCGGGAATAATAAACCATTATGACGTTGTGTTCGTGATCGCCATGTGGAGGAGCGCATGACACGAGAGGTAGTGGTCGTCTTTGGCGCCCACCCGGACGACCTGGACTGGAGTAGTGGTGGGACAACAGCCGTCTGGACACGCCAGGGGAAGGAGATATACTACGTCCTCACCACCAGCGGCGAAGCTGGCGAAGACCATCAACGCGGCCTGGTGCTGCCAGCGGCAGAAATAGCGGAAATCCGCGAGACCGAACAGCGTCTTGCCGCCGCTATGTTGGGCGTCAAGGAAGTGCTATTTCTCGGCCAACCAGATGGCCGCGTAGAGCCGACGCTCGCCTTTCGTGATCAGCTGGTCAATGTCTTGCGGCGTCTGCGACCGCACATTGTCATCAGCATGGACCCAGGGTATTGGGCGTTCGATAACTTCTATCTCTATCATCCAGATCATCGTGCCACGGCCCTGGCGGTGTTCGATGCCATCTATCCTGCAGCTGGGACCTCGACGTATACGCCACAGCCTGACGCCGGGTTACCACCCCACAAAGTGCGCGAGGTATACTTTAGTGGTTCGGCACACCCGAACACCTACGTCGACATCACCGACACCATTGAGCTCAAGGTACAGGCCCTGACGAGCCACCGCAGCCAGCTCACTGAACCCGAGTCCATCGCCCAGTATGTCCGTGACATTGCGGCCCGGCATGGCGAAAAGATTGGCTGCCGATACGCCGAATGCTTCCGGCGCCTCGAAGTCCCTCAGTAACCCATATGGACAGCCATCATGGACGTTATCCACTCACACATCAATCCTGCCAGTGCCGAATTTCGCCACAACCTGGCGCATAACACAGCACAAGTGCGTCTCTTGCGCGAGCGCATACGCGCAGCGCAGGACGGCGGGGGTGAGCGGGCTATTGCCCTGCACCGGCAGCGCCATAAACTCCTGGCGCGTGAGCGCATCGATGCGCTCCTCGATGCCGGGGCACCGTTTCTCGAGCTCTCGACTCTGGCTGCCTATGATATGTACGACAACGAGGCGCCCGCTGCCGGTATCGTCACGGGTATCGGCGTGGTACACGGCACAGAAGTGATGATCGTGGCCAATGACGCCACGGTCAAAGGCGGCACATACTTTCCCTATGACGGTAAAAAAACACCTGCGAGCGCAGGAAATCGCCCGGGAAAACCGCCTCCCGTGCATCTACCTGGTTGACTCTGGCGGCGCCTTTCTCCCCTTGCAAGCCGAAGTGTTCCCAGATCGCGATCACTTTGGCCGGATCTTTTACAATCAGGCCACCATGTCCGCCGCTGGTATCCCGCAGATTGCCGTGGTCATGGGCTCCTGTACGGCTGGTGGAGCCTATGTGCCCGCCATGTCAGACGAGACGATCATCGTGCGCAATCAGGGCACCATCTTCCTGGGCGGACCACCACTGGTGAAGGCGTCGATTGGCGAAGAAGTGAGTGCCGAAGAGCTTGGCGGCGGGCTGATGCATTCCACCCGCTCTGGCGTGACCGACCACCTCGCCGATGACGATAAGCACGCCCTTGAGCTGTGCCGCAGTATCGTGGAAAATCTCAACGCACGGCGGCAACCGGTGTGTCGCCTCACCACCCCGGAAGAGCCGCTCTACGACCCGCAGGAGCTGTATGGCATTCTGCCACCAACGCCGCGTCAGCCCTTCGATATGCGGGAGGTCATTGCCCGCCTCGTCGATGGGTCACGCTTTCACGAGTTCAAACCGCTTTACGGCACCACGCTGGTGTGTGGGTTTGCGCGTCTTGAAGGCTATCCCATTGGCATTCTGGCCAATAATGGCATTCTGTTCTCGGACTCCTCGCTCAAGGGCACGCATTTTATCGAACTGTGCGATCAGCGGCAGATTCCCCTGCTCTTTATCCAGAATATCACCGGCTTTATGGTCGGCGTACAGGCCGAAAGCGGCGGCATTGCCAAGGACGGCGCCAAGATGGTTATGGCAGTGGCCAATACCAAAGTGCCACGGTTTACGCTTATTGTCGGGGGATCGTTCGGGGCTGGCAATTACGGCATGTGCGGTCGGGCCTACGCCCCGCGTCTCCTGTTTACCTGGCCCAGCGCTCGTATCTCCGTGATGGGTGGTGAACAGGCGGCCGAGGTACTGTTCACGGTCAAGCAGGAACAACTCCGCAAGTACAGGCAAACCGTTGATGAATGAGGGCGAAGAGCGCACCTTCAAGCAACCAACGCTGGACAAGTATGAGCATGAGGGATCACCATACTATTCCACGGCTCGTCTGTGGGACGATGGCATTGTCGATCCGCTCGACACGCGCCGTGTCCTGGGGTTAGCCGTCGCCATGGCCATGAAGGAACCTATCGAGCCGCCACGTTACGGTATTTTCCGTATGTGAGACCATGCACAAACTCCTGATTGCCAATCGCGGCGAAATCGCCGTGCGTATCATTCGCGCTGCCCGTGAGCTCGGGCTGCGTACCGTGGCAGTGTATGCCACGGTCGACCGTGCAGCTCTCCATACGCGTCTGGCGGACGAAGCGTACGACATCGGTCCCCCAGAGCCATCGCAGAGCTATCTGAACAGCGCGCGTATACTCGAAGTCGCCCGTGCCTGTCAGGCCGATGCAGTGCATCCAGGGTACGGTTTTCTCTCCGAGAATGCCGCCTTTGCGGAAGACTGTACGCGCGCCGGGTTGACCTTTGTTGGTCCCTCGGCGCACGCCATCCGCCAGATGGGGTCAAAAATCGTCTCCAAGGAGATTGCCGAACGCGCTGGTGTGCCTATCATCCCAAGCTATCATGCCCCCGATGCCGCCCACTTAGCGCACGAAGCGCCGCATGTCGCCCAGCGCCTGGGCTATCCCATTCTGGTCAAAGCCTCTGCTGGCGGAGGCGGGAAGGGGATGCGCATCGTCGAGCGTCCTGCCGACCTGCTCCCAGCCCTGGAGGCGGGGGCACGGGAAGCCTATCAGGCGTTTGGGGATGCGACGTTACTCCTGGAGAAGTATATCGCGCGCCCGCGCCACGTAGAAGTGCAGATTCTCTGTGATCACTTCGGCAATCGCCTGCACCTGTTTGAGCGGGAGTGCTCCATTCAACGCCGGCACCAGAAAATCATCGAGGAAACACCGTCGCCTGCCGTCACCCCAGAGCTGCGCCAGCGCATGACAGCAGCAGCCCTGCAGTTAGCCGCTGCCGTTGACTATACCAGTGTGGGGACCATGGAGTTTTTACTGGCCCCGGACGGTGCTTTCTATTTTCTGGAGATGAATACCCGTTTGCAGGTAGAACACCCCATCACCGAGATGGTCACCGGTGTCGATCTGGTCCACCAGCAGATTCGTGTAGCGCGTGGTGAACGGCTGGCCTTCACGCAAGACCAGCTCGTGCAACGTGGACATGCGATTGAGTGCCGTCTATACGCCGAAGACCCGGCGCAGGGCTTTTTACCGGCCACCGGCCGTATTACTGTCCTGCGTGAACCGTATGGTCCCGGACGGCGTATCGACAGCGGTATCGCGCTGCATGATCAGATAACGCCCTACTACGATCCGATTCTGGCCAAACTGGTGAGCTATGGTTTCACCCGTGCAGAAGCGATCGTCCGTATGCAGGCACTGTTGCGCGAATATACCGTGCTCGGAGTCGTGACGAACCGGCAATTTCTGCTCGATGTCATCAGTGCCCCAGCTTTTGCTGACGGGGAGACAGACACGGCGTTCCTCGCACAACATTGCCGCTTTGGCACCCCGAGCCTCCCCTGGCCAATGACGTCATCGCCGTCGCGGCGTTAGGAGAGATGCTGCATCGCCGTGGGCAACTGGCTCTCCAGCCAACCGCTATGGCACACGCTCTAGGAGGTGAGACCGTGATCACCCCATGGCAGCGCTCTGATGGCTGGCGACTGGGAGGCCGTGCATGAGATTTTCCTATCGACGCAGCGCCGAAGACGAGGCCACGATTGAGGTCGACATCGTGCCAGTCGAGGACCGCGATGACTGTTACCGCGTTACCGTAGGGGGGCAGGTCTTTGAGTTGTCCGCCAATGTCTTTCAGCGTGCCGCCTTTAGCAAAGACATGGGTGAGATTGTCCTGCAGTACGAGGGTAGGGAATACCACCTCTTTGATGCCACCCAGCGTCGGCGCCAGGCTCCAACACAGCGCGGCAACCTGCGTGCCCCAACCGCCGGCAAGATCATTCGGGTGCTGGTAGCCCCTGGCGATGAGGTCAAAGCTGGTGATCCCCTGGTGATCCTCGAAGCCATGAAGATGGAGCAGCAGATCACTGCCCCACAGGATGGCGTCGTCGACCGTGTGCTTTGCCATGAAGGCGATCAGGTAGCCGCTGGCATAGAATTGGTCGTTCTCACCTCTGCGGCAGGTGACGATACCACAATAACCACTTCAGCAGAGAGATAGGACTCTTACCATGACTACCCAGGACATTCGCGTGCGCATCGCCCCCAGTCCAACAGGGGTGCCGCACGTTGGCACCGCCTACATTGGTCTGTTCAATTATGTGTTTGCACGTGCCAATGGCGGCAAGTTTGTCATTCGCATTGAGGATACGGATCAGACGCGCTCATACCCTCGTTTCGAGGCGACTATCCTGCGCTCATTGCGCTGGGTCGGCCTGCAGTGGGACGAAGGGCCGGACATTGGTGGCCCCTACGGTCCGTATCGACAGTCTGAACGGCTGCCGCTCTATCAGCAGTATGCGCAGGAGCTCGTCGATAAAGGCGCCGCCTACCGCTGCTGGTGTACGCCAGAACGTCTGGACGCCATGCGCCAGCAGCAACGACAAGCCAAACAGATGCTGCGCTATGATGGCCATTGCCGGGATCTGTCAGAGGCCGAGATACAGGCGCACATTCGGCAAGGGCTGCCGACCGTTGTCCGCTTGCGGGTACCGACAGCGGGGACGACAGTCGTGCAGGATGCCTTTCGCGATCCGATCACGTTCGATCACGCCCAGATTGACGACCAGGTACTGTTAAAATCCGACGGCTTCCCTACCTACCATCTGGCCAATGTGGTGGACGATCATCTCATGCGCATTTCGCATGTGATCCGTGCCGAGGAGTGGATCTCTTCCACCCCGAAGCATGTCCTGCTCTACCAGGCCTTTGACTGGCAGCCACCCATCTTTATGCACATGCCGCTGCTGCGCAATGCGGATAAAAGCAAGATCAGCAAGCGCAAAAACCCTGTGTCACTGGAATACTACGAGCGTCAAGGGTATCTGCCCCAGGCCCTGTGCAACTTTCTGGCCCTGATGGGCTGGTCCATGCCGGATGAGCGTGAAGTGTTCTCCCTGGACGACATGATTCAAGAGTTTACCTTTGAGCGCATTAGCCTGGGGGGGCCTATCTTCGATTTGCAGAAGCTCGACTGGCTCAACGGCATGTATATGCGCCAGCTCTCTGCGTCTGCACTGGCGCATCATCTCTACGAACAGGTGATTGCCCCCAAGGTCCAACGCCTCACCGACATGGCCTATGTGCAGGCCATCACGCCACTGCTCCAGGAACGCCTGCACACACTGGGGGATTTCCACGCCATGGCGGCATTTTTCTACGACGCTCCGCTCGTGTATGATCTCACGCTGCTCATTCCGAAAGGGAAAAATCCGCGTGACACGGCGAAAATCCTGGCCGAGATCGGCGAGCACTTGCAGCGCTACAGCGGTCCCTGGCACGATGCGGAGCTGGAGGCCTGCCTGCGCACGTACGTGCAAGAGAGCAAGTGGGATGCGCGCAGCCTCTTCATGACGATGCGTGTGGCCCTTACGGGTCGCACCGCCTCCCCACCGCTCTTCACGACTATGCAGGTGCTCGGCAAAGACGTATGCCTGGTACGGCTCGAAGATGCCGTCGCCACTTTGCAGAAATAGCGCCATCATGAGCGAGACCTTTCGTATCACGTTTCTAGGAACCTCTGCCGCGGTGCCGACCGTCAAGCGCAATGTCTCGGCCACCCTGGTGGCCTATCAAGACTTGAAGTGGCTCATTGACTGTGGCGAAGGCACGCAGCGCCAGATGCTACGCGCCAACGTTGGTTTTAAAAATTTGACGCGTATCGTGTTGAGCCACGAACACCTCGACCATATTCTCGGCATGGGGGGGCTGTTAGCCACCTTTAATATGTTGCAACCCGTCGATCGGATCGTCGTCTACGGTAATCCAACGGTGCTGGAGCGCGTGCGGCAGATGGTCAGTTTTATTGGCCGTGGCCTGCAGTATGAGTTGCTGTATCACACGCTCGAAACAGGTCTGGTGTTTACGCATCGCCAATTAGCCTGTCATGCCTTCCCCACCCGCCACCGCGTCCGACAGTCGTACGGCTTCATCTTTCAGGAACAGGCCAGGCGTCGTTTTCTGGCCGACATTGCCGAACGCCTGGGCGTCCCAGAAGGCCCAGAGCGCCGCCAGTTGCTGGCGGGGCAAAGTGTGCGGAGTCGTAGCGGCGACCTCGTATATCCCCATGAGGTCCTGGGGCCGGAAGAGCCGGGGAAAAAGTTGGTGTACATTAGTGATACCGCCTATTTCCCTGAACTCAGTGCGGCGGCGAGTGGGGCAGACTGTTTGATTGCCGAGGCCACCTTTGGCGAGGCCGACGCCGCCCTGGCCGCCGAGGTTGGCCATATGACCGCGGCCCAGGCCGCCATGGTAGCCCGCGACGCTGGCGTGAAGCTGCTCTACCTGAATCATCTGTCGCAGCGCTATACCCAGGAGGAACACCGCATTCTCGCAGAGGCACAGGGTATCTTCCCCAACACGCGCCTGGCGAACGATCTGGAAACGATCGCGGTGTAGTCCGTATATCTTGCCGCGTCTCTTACCGACGGTGTGCAGGCTCGGTAAACATCAGACCAAGTGCACTGGCATACTGTCTGGTGCGCTCGACATACACTGGCACACGGAGAGCCGTGAACAGATGATAGGCGGCGCTCAGGTGCAGGGTTATGGCGTCGCGATTGCTCTGCAACTGCGCCAGTGCAGCCAGAGCGAGGTGCGTGCGGCCGACTTCAAAGCGCGCCTGCATCGCCGTAAAGGTAGTGAGCGCCTCGTTGAGACAGTGTTCAGCGGCGGCGCACAATTGGAGAACAGCGACGGCAACTCGCTCGTCTCTTGCATACCACGCCCAGTTTAGGACGCCAAATGTTCACTCTACTCACCGCCAGCTACCCGGAGGCCCGCACAAAGGTCAGTGACGAAACCAGGCTGCCGGTGACGACATGCCCGTAGACATGCCCCTGGACGATTGAGCAAATACTCGATAGGGATTTCTGGCCAGAGTAATCGCCAGCAACGGCTTCCCCAGACTTACCGGGCATGCAGGGAGTGTGTCGTCGGGGGTTATACGGTATCAAATACGGCGTCGACCTGGACCGCAAAGCCGTCGAGCAACACCGAGGTTGCTTGGGAGCCACGGCGAAAGATGCCGTGCTCCACGTAGGTGGCACCTTGCAGTTGCAGGACCGTGATAGTTGCATCCCGCGGATCGACGATCCAGTATTCAGGAATGTGCGCTTCCGCATAATCGTCGCGCTTGTCAACGAGATCACGTTCCGGCTTGTCCGGGCTGAGGATTTCGACGACCAGGTCGGCGCCCAGCCAGAATCGGTTCTGACGGCGCGGATCGTCGGCGTGCCGCATGAGTAAGATATCTGGCTCACGGAATTTCCGCTCGCGGATGCGCAAACGCAGGGGAGCAAATAAGACCTTGCCGCCAGCCGCATGGAGGAAGGCGAAAAACATCTGGTAGAGATAGGCGAGGATAGTCTGGTGTTCGTCCGTTGGCATGGGCACTACCTCGATGTAGCCGTCGGTGAATTCGATCAGACGGTTGGTGTGCTCGCTGAGCCAGAGGTACATTTCCTGGCTCCACTGTCCCTGCTGTGGCAGGAGCGCAAGCACGAGGTCGTCGAGCTGGTCTTGTGTGGCACTGACGGTTGAATTGTATGTCTGCAATGGCATGCCATGCTCCTGATACGCTTGGATTCCCGTGGGTGATGACGGTAGGAATTTTTAATCCATTTCTGCCGGATTGTCCACTGTTTTACTCGGTGGTGTTTTTCCTCTCCGCTCACGCTGCCAAACGGGATGTGATCGCCGTCATGAAGGCGAGCAGATCATCCAGACGATGTTCGACAATGTCTCGCATGATCTGTGGATCAACGCTTTGATAGCCGTGCACGACGATGTTGCGAAAGCCGACCATCTTGTGCGGTCTCTGTGAGTGCGGGGGACAACCAGTGGTCCGGCGGTGCAGCAAGGCAAACAGCTCTTGATTGGTGCGTGGCTCGCCCAGTCGCCAATCCGAGACGATATGCGAGGCGATATCCAGGGCCGCTTGAATGGCAATCTGTAAGGTGTAGGCAATAAAGCGGTGCTCGCGGATATCGTCTGCGATGTGCTCTGGCCGACCGAGCTGTCGGAGTTCGCGCACACAGGTTCGTGAAGGCAAGAAGATCATCCAGGCGATGCTCGACATCGGTCACAGTGACGCACCCCGGGTGGAGCGACGGTATTGCCGTAGGTAGGGCAGCAGGTCGAAATACTCGTTGCGGGCTTTCACTTCAAAGCGGATACGGGCGGCAGGATCGCGGTCGTGGAGCAGCATGCCATCGCGCAAGACGCGATGAATCAGATCGACCGGGGCACGATTGAGGACCACCAGATCCACCGGCCTCCCCAGGTGCCGCTCTATAGAGATAGGCGCAGACGAGGTCAGCGTCAGCGTGGTCGAAAGCCGCACGGAGCTGTTGCACAAGGGGGTGGTTCATAGAGCCGGACCCATGGGCATTCTTTGCACCAGGAAACGCGACAAGACGCTGGGAAACGCGCTGCTGAGTGGTCTCGCTATGCCTGGCAGTATAGCACACATACCGACATACAGATAGTTCCCCTATGCATGTCCATCGGTTTTGGCGAGGGCTTGAATCTGCTTCCAGGTTGGATAGAACGATTCGAGCCACCGTTTGCCAAGCTGTGGCGCGAAGTTGATGGCTTTGATACACACCCAATCGTCGAAGAGTTCTAGCACTGATAAGGCCCCCAGGTCGACCTGGAGACGACGGTAGTCGTTGAAGGGCATGCCAAGATAGTGGGCCAGGACAGTGCGAATGACGTCCCCATGCGAGACAAGGACCATGATGCCGTGTGGGTGTTGACGGCGGAGCCTCTCCAGCACCTGGACGCCCCGCTGTTGCACGGCGGGCAGACTTTCCCCCGCCGGGAAGACGGCCTGGACTGGATCATGAAACACCTGGTGCGCTATGGGGTGCTGACGGATATCGTGAAAAAATTTGCCTTCCCACTCGCCGTATTCGACCTCGCGCAGATCCGCCACTGCCTCGATAGGCAGCTGTAGGTGTTGCGCCAGCACTTCTGCCGTCTGGCGGGCACGGGCCACCGGACTGGCAAAGAGATGGGTCACGCCAAGCGGCATGAGCACGGTGGCGACCAGTTGTGCTTGCTCTTGCCCACTGGCATTGAGTGGCGCGTCTCCCTGCCCTGAAATTTTGCCACTGACATTCTCATCCGTCTGCCCATGCCGTACCAGGATCACCACCGCCATGCACACCTCACTTTCCGCTGCCATGCTATCGCGGCTGCCGCTTCGCGCTTGAGAGTTCTCGCCTGATACCCTACTATACCCCTTATACCAAATGCGGAGTGCGGAAGGTCGCAAAGCCCATGCGCCACTGCGTGGGCGCAGCGAGCAGCTTCCCACCGCCGACGCAGTCGCGGAGAGTGCGGAACGCGGCATGGAACATTTAGCCATGTTCCCAGGTTCATGACCCGAGTTTGCACAATAAAACGCCCGCATTGGTATTAGGATAATGCTGCCAACGCGTTCTCTCTGGAGCCAGGAAAGATCCACATGCGTAGGCCTCTGCTCAGTTGTTGTCTGCTCTTCCTTGTCCTCACCGGCTGCACAGTGCGACCGCCAGCGCCGGAAGTGTCCGGCGTGTTGCCGTCGTCCATGCCTGGCCAACACCTGCAACGCACACTGCTTGACGTGCGCGCCCAGCGTCCGATTGCGTTCGACACCATGGTGAGTATGGTAGCAGAGGCAGACGTCGTGGCCATAGGAGAGGAACACCATCAACCGAACATTCAAGCCTTCGCCCTGCGCCTCTTGCAGGCACTGGCCCAGCGCCGGCCACACCATCTGGCGCTGGCCATGGAGTTTTTAGAGCGTGACCAACAGGCCATTGTGGATGAGTATCTTGCAGGCGCGATCGATCATTCTACCCTGCACAACCGTCTGCGCGTTTCTGCGGCGTTTATGCGCGACTATTTTCCGCTCCTCCATTATGCCCGTCTGCAAGGACTGCCAGTGATCGCCATGAACGCGCCACGTCGTATTGCGCGTCAAGTGGCCCGAGAAGGATTACAGAAAACAGTGCAACAATTGAGCCGCAGTGATCGAGAGCACCTGCCAAGCGCTTTTTCTGTCATTGCGCCACTCTACCGCACCTACTTTCTGGAGGCGGTGGCACCGCATCACACCCTGCAAGGCGAACAGGCTGACTACTTTGTACAGGCATCACATCTGAAAGACGACACGATGGCTGACGCGCTGGCACACTTCCTCGAGGCCCATCCCGGCGTGACAATTCTGGCGCTTGCTGGTCGTTTCCATTTTGACTACGGCAAGGCTATTCCGGCGCTGCTGCAGCAACGCCGGCAGCACATTGTCATGCCACGCATTACGGCTATGACAGTGGCACCTGACAGTGTCATCGACCTGCAGCAATTCGTCAGAGATACTATTGCTGACTATGTCTGGTTTTCCCCTCCAGTCTCTGACGAACACTCTGGACTCGAAACCCGGCTGGTCACACCTGCACTGCGGTAGCCACAGTCGGAGCGCTATGACCAACACCAACGAGAGCAAAGACGCGGGCGACTCGGCGAGTCGCCCCTACCAGGGCACGGAACCCGGGCAGCGTCCCGTCTGCCTGCGGTGGATCACACGTGCCGCTCGATGACGTGACCGGTGTTCTAGTTGAGGCTTTTCAACGTCGCATTGATCTGGTCAAAATTCGGCAGATCTCTGGCATTTTCCAGCACTTCGGCGTAACGTACCTTGCCTTGCTTATCAATCACGAACGCGGCGCGCTTTGCCACCCCTTGCAAGCCTATCAGACTCTCATACTGTGCGCCGTACGCCTTCACAGCCTGCCGATTAAAATCGCTTAACAGCGTAAAATTCAGTTGCTCTTTTTCTTTCCAGGCTTTTTGTGCAAACGGGCTATCGACACTCACACCAAAAACTTCTGCGTTGAGTTGGGCATAGGCATGGAGATTATCCCGGACCGAACACAGCTCTGTGGTGCAGACTCCGGTAAACGCCAGCGGCACGAACAGCAACACGACATTCTTCTGGCCGCGGAAAGCGCTCAGCGTGACGTCTTGCATGTCGGTGTTTTTCAGGGTGAAATCTGGCGCATCTTGCCCGACTTGGACACTCATACTTAGCCTCCTTGGGACACGCTCACAGGGTGGAAAACGCTCATAGGAATGTAAAAGCGGTGTCGTATACTGTAGCGGCTTTTCAGGCAGACGTCAACACGCCTTGCCGCCTGCCTCGGCAGCCAGAGACTCGTCAGCGTCTGCCCGTATACCAGGGTGGTTCAGGCCAGGTGCATTTCCCGCTGGAGCATATCGATCTCGAGAATGGTGATGATGCCCGCATCGATCCGCACGCACCCGGCCTGTTGAAAATCACGCAGCGTACGCGTCATGGTCTCCCGCGACATGCCCGCCAGTTCAGCCAGTTCCTGTTGGGTCAGACGCAGGTCGATCACGGTGCCACTCTCCGTGGCCCGGCCGCGCTCTGTGGCTAAGTTCAGCAAGACGCGCGCCACCTTGCCATACACATCGTAAAACGCCAGGCTGCGTACGAGCTCGTTGACTTTGCGCAAGCGCCGACTGAGCACCGCCGCCATATCCAGCAAGATCTTCGGCGCTTTTTCGATGAGACCAACGAACTGCTCACGGTAAATGATCAAGGCGTCGCTGGGTTCCTCAGTGGTGACAGTGGCCGAGCGGGGCATGCCATCAATCAGCGACATCTCACCGAAGAACTCGGTCGGATAGAGAATGCGCAGGATAATTTCGCGCCCGCTCTGATCCTCGATGGTAATTTTGACCAGACCATTCTTCAAAATGAACAGGGCAGTTCCGGGATCGTTGATGTGGAAAATCGTGACATTCTTCCTGTAGTGTTGTTCTCGCACGACTCCAGCCAGCTGACGAAGCTCAGCTTCATCGAGTTCGGAAAAAAGTGACACTTTCCGAAGAAAATCCACATACTGTATCATCCTCAGCTCCCCCATAGCTCCTACCGTTCTTACTGCCTGCAGCGTGTCAGGTCGCTCCCCTCCCCAGCACAGTGTATGCCCTCGAGGCAGGACCTTCCGACACTCAACCCTTCGCCTCAGCGAGTAAGTCCAGCAGCTCCTGGTGACTGAATGTATAATCCGTCGCACAAAATTCGCATTTGACCTGCGTCCCTTGCTCCTCTGCAATCATGCTACAGAGTTCCTCTGACCCCAAGGCAATTAACACCCGTGTCACGCGGTCACGTGTGCACCGACACTGCCACACCGGTATGGCCTGTCGCACAACCGTCACCGCGAGTCCACCTAAGGCCTGGTGTAGTATGGCTTGCGGATCATACCCCTCTTGTATCATGGTGGTGACTGGCGGTGTTGCCGCCAGGGCCTGTTCGATATGCACAACAAGATCATCGGCGACAGTCGAGTGAAACTGCAAGAGAAAACCGCCTGCCGCGGTGACGACATAATCAGTACGGACAAAGACGCCTAACGATACCGCGCTGGGGATCTGTTCCGACTGCGACAGATACGACGCCAGGTCTTCGGCAATCTCCCCTGACACTAAGGGGACGGTGCCGCTCGACGGCATTGCCAGGCCGATATCCTTCAGGACGTGGAGAATACCCTTCCCTACCGCTTGCCCCACATCTAGCTTGCCATTGCGCGACGGCACATGCACCGCTGCTTGTCCAAGGTAGCCACGCACATGCCCCGCTCCATCCGCCTCTGCAACGATTTTCCGCACCGGTCCCCGACTACTCACCTGCAATACCACACGGTGTGACGCCTCTTTGAGGAAGGCGCCAAGGAGGGCACTGCCCGTGAGTAAACGCCCCAGAGCCGCCGTAGCTGTTGGACTGGCATCGTGCGCCCGCCGCGCCTCTTCCACGAGATCAGTGGTGATTGCCGCAACGCCGTATATATGCTCATTTTCGACAACCGCCATGGTCATAGCATCCACTACTCACTCCTTCTTGTTTTTACCGCATACAGTTATACCACGACCCTGCTGCATGACAAAATTCCTCTCTGTGCAGACCTCACCCCAGAGTAAGACGTGACACAGTCGCCAGGAACGGTCAGATATAGCCTTGCCAGCGATACGCCAGCATGCCAAACAACTCATGCAGCACCGCCGTTATCTTGGCTAAACTTGCCACCGACGGCACGAAGCTAAATGGGGTAACGCCATCCGCTGCCTGATAATCGACTGGGTACGTATCCGGAAAGATGCCCTGCTTATGAAACGTTGCCACAGCTCGACGCATGTGGGAGGCAGAAGTCACCAACACCACATGCTGCAACTGCTGTGCCCGCAATATCTGTGCGGTATACAGGGCGTTCTCGTACGTATTCCGTGCCTCCGCCTCGACGAGTACCTGGTCGTCACGGAGGCCAAATTGAAGCGCAAAAGTTTTCAACAGTCTCGCCTCGCTCGTGCGCCGATCGAACAGACTGCCAGAGCCTCCGGACACCAGCAACGTCTTGCCAAGCCCCTGTTGTACAAGGGCCATGCCCGCCAGAATGCGATCCACCGACTCGGAGAACTCCACGTACCCGCGCTGACTCCAGGGCGTATGCAGCATACCAGTGAGGACGATCACTGTATCGTACGGTGGCCGGAGGGCCTCGGGAGCCACGCGGGGAGGCTCGAGCCATTGCATACAGCGATCGGCAGTATAGGGGATGCTCAGGCCATAGAAGAGCACCAACCCCACCAGCAGGGCGCGTCGGGCCCACACACGGTGATACAAGACCACAATGCCGAGCACCACCAGCATGAACAGCGGTAGCGGATACACCAGATACCGCAGGATCTTAGAGAGGGCAAAAAACATCCAACACTCCACGCCGCCTCGGGACAGTCGTCACACTATGGCGGAGATGCTGCAGCCCGAGCACACCCCAGGCGCCACGTTACAAAAGTTACAAAAGTTATACACGTTATAAAATTTCTTTGAAGACATAGACGACGACCCCGGTGGCGGGATCATTGTCCATATAGACGTAGCCAGTATGGACCATCGTCTTCAGGAGCCGTTCAACGTCTACGAATGGCACGCCAGTGTCGATGACGCCTTCGGTGACCGACAGACGGCCTCCGTGGCGTTGGGCAGCACGCAGCAGGGCAAGCATCAGATCGTCGTCCGTCAGGCGAGGTTTGCGCACCTGCTTGAGCGCTTCACGGGCAAAAGGTTTACGCGTCTCAGGGCTGCCCTCTAGCAGATCGTAGAGCCTACGCCTCAGGGTCTCTACCTCCTGACGCAATTCCGACCCTACTCCCGCGCTGGCGTGTTGGCGCAGCAGATTGGCGATCCGTACCTGGCGTGGCAGGGTAAAGAAATCGACGATCCACCCGAGGAAAAACAGTCCACCAGTAAAGAGGTATACGAGTCCCATGACTGGGCGGCCGAGATAGAACTTGTGTATACCCAGGAGTCCGCCGACCAGCCAGAGCAGGTATGTCAAAAGGAGGGATTTCATACAGCGTCCTTCCACCTCCACACAGTTGACAGACAGTCATGCTGTCGTGCAGACTCTGATTATACAAGGAAGGATTTCCTGGACAAACCCTCCTACCACCCCAGGGATGCGATGCGGCCACAGATCTCATTGCCTGGTGCCTGGCTGGCGAGTCTGGGCGGCTGGCTCCCCACACAGGGGGGACGATGGGAACTGGTGCAACACCAGGGAAGGAGACGCGAGCATGCGCATGAGCCGGTTATTTAGCCAGACGTTGCGCGATGTGCCTGCCGAGGCCGAGATACCGAGTCATCAACTGCTGCTGAAAGCGGGCTTAGTGCGTCCGTTAGCGGCGGGGATTTACAGCTATTTACCCTTAGGGCATCGTGCTATCACGAAAATTGAAGACATCATTCGTGAGGAGATCAATGCCATTGGTGGCCAGGAAATTACCATGCCAGTGGTGCATCCGGCGGAGCTCTGGAAGGAAACCGGACGTTGGTATGAGGTGGGGCCAGAAATGGTCCGGTTCAAAGACCGCGCCCAGCGTGACATGGTGTTGAGCATGACGCACGAGGAAATTGTTGCCGACCTGATCCGCCAGGAGATCCGCTCGTATCGCCAGCTGCCGTGTTTGCTCTATCACATCCAGACAAAATTTCGCGATGAGCCCCGGGCTCGCGGTGGGCTTATCCGCGTGCGTGAATTCACCATGAAGGACAGTTACAGCCTGGATGCGGACTCGGAAGGACTGGACAGGCAATATCGGGCACATTACCAGGCCTATTTTAACATCTTCAATCGTTGCCATCTCCCAACGATCGCCGTGCAGTCCGATGTCGGCATGATGGGTGGCGAGATGGCGCATGAATATATGTACCTTGCCCCCATCGGCGAAGATACCCTGGTGCTGTGCAATGCCTGTGGCTACGCCGCCAATCGACAGGTGGCCCAGGTGCACAAACCAGCATCAGCCGCTGAGCAGCCCCGCCCAGTGGAAAAAGTCGCGACTCCCGGGGCGACGACGATCGACGCACTCGCCACATATCTCCAGATCCCTACGAGTCGGACCGCCAAGGCGGTATTTTTCGTGGCCGCCATCGCCGATACCTCTGACGGGGACACGGTCCAACAACGCTTCGTCTTTGCGGTGGTGCGCGGCGATATGGAGCTCAACGAAACCAAGCTGGCCAATGTTCTCAAAGCACGCGAGTTACGCCCGGCGCACGAGGACGAAATCCGCGCCATTGGGGTCGAGCCAGGCTATGCCTCGCCCATTGACCTCCCACACGACCGCGTCCTCATTGTCGTAGATGATCTTATCCCCCTCTCCCCCAATCTGGTCGCTGGCGCGAATGAGTACGGCTATCACCTCTTGCACACGAATTACGGACGCGATTATCAGGCCACCCTCGTGGCGGATATCGTTGCCGCCAGTGACGGCGACGGGTGTCCGCAGTGTGCGACAGCCTTGCGCACAGTACGGGGCGTCGAAGTTGGCAACATCTTTAAGCTGGGCACGCGCTATACTGCAGCCGTGGGTGGGGTGTATCTCGATCGGGATGGGCAAGAAAAGCCCGTGGTCATGGGCTGTTACGGGATCGGCAGCGGTCGCCTGCTGTCCTGCATCATTGAGGAACACCACGACGACCGTGGCATTCGTTTCCCGATCAGCGTGGCGCCATATCACGTCTATTGTGTCGCCATGGGTCAACGGGAGCCAGAGGTCGCTGCCATCGCCGAGCGGCTCTACCACGACGCCTGGCAGCACGGCGTGGAAATGCTCCTGGACGACCGTGACGCGACGCCTGGGGTGAAATTCAACGATGCCGATCTGCTTGGTCTGCCGCTGCGCTTGACGATTGGCCCACGTTCACTCAAAGCTGGGGGGGCCGAGTTGAAGCACCGCGACGTTGATGATACCCGCGTCATTCCCCTGGACGACGTGATTCCAACGCTGCAGGCTGAGGTCGAGCGGTTGCTCGCCGAGAGTAGAGCACGGGTGGTGGACATGCCCTTCCCAGGAGTAGGAAACACCCCGCCGTTCGTTCTAGCTGTGCTCGAGAACCGTGTCGGGGTGAATATGTCCCGCTTTGCGTAGCCTGTCGAGCGAATGGCCCAGGGAATGCATCCCATACCGCCCACCCGTCTGAATGGCAGAAGGAATCTGCTCCACGGCACCCGTGCGAATCATGTTGGCGACGCCATCGGTGCCGATCAAGACTTCCGTCGCAGGAATAACGCCAGTACTCATCGAGACGCGGCAACAACCGCAGTGAAACGATCCCGCGCAGACAGTTGGCGAGCTGCAACTGGACTTCCTGCTGCCGCTCTCTGGGGAAGAAATGGCAGGTGCGCAGAATAGACTGTACACAGTTCGCCGCCGGAAAAGTGGCGAACACCAAATGTCCAGTCTCTGCCGCATCGAGGGCCGCCTTCATGGTCTCATCATCGCGGATTTCCCCAATGACGATGACATCCGGATCTTGCCGCATGGCTTCCCGCAGTGCCGCTCCATAGGAGTGAGTGTCTGTACCAATCTCGCGTTGTTTGATGACACTGCGCTTATACGTGTACACATATTCGACCGGACTCTCCAGCGTAATCACGACGGCGGCGCGTGTGGCATTGATGTGCTCCACCATGGCTGCCACGGTGGTTGACTTGCCAGCCCCTGTTGGCCCCGTGACGAGGACCAGCCCATCGTGACATTCTGCCAGGTGTTGCACGACCTCCGGCAGATGCAACTCGGTACTCGTACGCACTGCAGGTTCGATGCGTCGAAAGGCGGCTTCGACGTTGCCGCGTTGCATATGGACGTTCACCCGGAAACGCAGCAGCGGCGTTACGGACAACGAAAAGTTGAGTTCGAGCTCGTGCTCAAATGCTGTCTGGTGTCGCTCCTCGAGGATGGTGTAGATCATATCTCGCAGGTCGAGACTGGCAAGCGTATGCTTACGCAAGGGGGTTAATTGTCCTGCCACACGGATCACTGGCGGGTGATGCGCCGACAGATGCAGGTCAGAGGCCCCTTTCTTGGCAGCCAGCCGCAACAACCCCATGATATCCGTCTCTTGTAAGGCAACGACAATACGCCTGCGGTCGTCTTCCGTGATATCCGTAAATGTCACGCCAAGCAGGTAGCGTCCCGTCTCCTCGTCGATTTCTGTGCGGGTCACGGTACCAGTGAGGCGGCGATTTTGCCGATCCCCGGGCATGTCATCGAAAAATAATTTCACCCCCGTAGACACTTCGAGGAGATCGTCGGTTAATAACACCATGCCCGAGGCACTGATATTCTGGCTCAGACCGACCAGCAATTCATCCGGGCGCGTCTGGCTGCGGAACCAGACCGGAAACTTCAGCGGAATACGTCGCGAGGTGCGGCGATTTTGCATCACGTCAGGCATTTGTGCCCTCATATACTCTCCTTTAGGGGATTTCGACATAGCGCAGCATTGCGTATGGCACAAGCGCCGTTTTTCCTGCTGCCATCTCTCCTGGCCATGGAGTTGCTCTCCTCTCCTATCGGAAAAGGTAGCAAAGGACTTAAGAACGTCTGTAAATCCCCCCACCCTATGCTACAGTGGGAGAAGCAGACGGCGCGAGACGAACCTGTGCGACCCGTAGGAACACAGGAGACACTGCATGCGCCTCGGGATAACGATCGTTGGCGACTCACTGGAGAATTTCATCCGCTATGTGCAACAGGCGGACCGTGCAGGAGTGGCGGCGATAGGCAGCGGAGATTCGCAGACACTCTATGGCGAACTCTGGGTACGCTGTACACTTGCAGGAACCTACGCGGTACAGGCGCGCGTCGGTCCCTGGGCGACAAATCCCCTCACCCGCCACCCAAGCGTGACCGCTGGAGCCGCCGCCACGCTGGCGGAACTGACCGGTGGCCGGGCCTATCTGGGCATCGCCACAGGCGATGCGGCAGTGTATAACATTGGCCGCAAGCCAGCGACGCTGGCCCGCCTCGAAACCTACATCCACACGGTGCGCGACCTGCTTGAGAACCGCGCCGCCACGTGGGAGGGGCATACCGTGCACCTCGACTATGCCCATCCACCCGTCCCCATTGCTATGCCAGCCTCTGGGCCTCGGGCCTTGCGGCTGGCGGGTCGCATAGCGGATATGGTGTGGGTCTGTAGCGGTCTGCAACCTGAAGTGATTGCTGCCGCTCGAGCGCATCTGGCGCAGGGGGCAGCCGAGGCTGGCCGTCGCCTTGAAGATCTGGATATCTGGTGGGTCGCCCTGTTGAACGTGGGTCCGCCGCGCCAGGAAGCCATCGCGCAACTGCAGTTCTCGCTGGCGAGCTACGCCCACATCATCTTCCGCTATACGCTCGCCGGCAAAGCAGTGCCAACGGCTGTCGCCGAGCCGATACAACGCCTCGTGGCCGGCTATGAGTCGCGGGCCCATATCACCCCAGGCGAGGTGAATCCCAATGCGCGACTCATCGAAGAGCTGGGGCTGACGACGTATCTGGCCGAGCGTTTAACTATTGCCGGGACGGTCGACGAGTGTCTGACGCAGCTCCAGCAGCTCAAGACGCTTGGCGTGCACCAGATCTGGACGCCGATACGGTTTGCCGACAAAGCGCCGCTCATGCGGACGCTGTGTGAAGAGCTCATGCCCCGACTGGCCACTCTCGCCTAATCTGGGAAAGGGAAGACTGCATGTCTGTGCACATCGGCATCAATGTGAATACGCGTGTGCCGCTCCTCTATCCCGAGGCGTATTCCGAACAGGCGCTTCTGGCACTCGCCGAGACAGTAGAAGCCGAGGGATACGACTCGGTATGGGTGGGAGACAGCATGTTCCAGAAGAGCCGTCTGGAAGCCTTGACCACTCTGGCCGCTATTGCCGCCCGCACCCGTCGGGTACGTCTCGGCACTGCCGCACTTATTGCTCCCTTACGCCATACTGTGTGGCTGGCCTTGAGCTGGGCCACGCT
>CAVZBC010000057.1:0-69060 GCA_963773125.1 uncultured Gammaproteobacteria bacterium
GCCGCAGTATTCAAACCATATCCCTCAGTCGCGCGCTCGGGAATATAGTACGGTACCGTGAGGCCTAATTCGCTAAAGAACGTGACTAGTAAGGCCGTACCAGTCACTCCATCCACATCGTATTCGCCATAGATGGCGATCTGTTCGCTCTGCTGTAGGGCGGTCAGTAGACGTTGTACGGCGCGCTGCATGCCATGCAGCAAGAATGGATCAGGGAGATCGTGGAGCGAGGGAGACAAAAACGCCCTGGCTGCAGCAGGATCAGTGATGCCACGGTTAATCAGCAACTGGCATAAGAGCGGGGGAAGAGCAAGGCTGGTGGTGAGTATATGCTGGGTTGTGGAGTCAGGTTCAGCAACGTGCCACTGGGTCAGCATCAGGCGTCCTCCGTACTTGCAGAGTCACTGCGGACTCTTGCCCTTCGCCTGCTGCGCCACCTGAGCGGGCCACAGGGTCTTGCGCCGTTGCATGCCCCACGTATCTTCGTTGACCAGGTGGCAGACGCGGCATTCTGTGGTGGCAGTATAGGGTTCACGGTCGTAGAGGGCATGCATACGCGGCATGTGCGGCATGGGGTCAAAGACGCGATGAATATGACAGCTCTGGCAATACTCCGTGATGACTTGGTTCCCGTCTGCAGTGGGTAATTTGCCTTTCAAGGCTTCATCGAGCAGATTCGGCTGACAGGCGGTCAGACTCAGCAGGGACAGCCCAATCCAGAGCAACCACAGGAGACGCACAGGGACCTCATCTTTCCACGGCAGGAGAGAGCGGAGAGAGCGCGAGACGGGATTTGAACCCGCGACCTTCAGCTTGGGAAGCTGACACTCTACCGCTGAGTTACTCGCGCTTGAAATTCCTGGCAGTTCTGCGCCAATGACAATACAAAACTTCGGGGGGCCTGTCAATCGCTATTCCACGCGAGACGTAAAGCGGGCCTGGAACTGTGCAGGCGCAATGTCGTACGTCCACTTCTCATGTTGCATCATCAGGGCACCCAGGCGACCGATTTCATCCGCCGATTTCGCCGCGCTGCCATTGCCGCCGACGAGTATACCCACGCGACCTCCCGCTAATTTGTCGGCATAGAGTTGCTCGGTTGGGGTATGGGTAGTGACACAGGAGTCAGTATGCATGGCGATCGGCCGCAAATCACGGATGACAGCGTGCAGTTTTGCCGCCAGGATCTGTGCGGCTTCCCGGTGCCCGGGGCTGCGGAACCAGGCTTGGAACTCTGCCAGAGAGTTGAGCGTCGGGTCATGCGGGTGCCCGCCGATTTTTACATAATACTTGCCATCAGGATACTGAATCGGGGGCAAGATGTAGCAGCGTTCGGCCTCTTCCCGCGGGCGGTATATAATGCTTGGCATGTCATGCAGCCGAGCCACTTCGGCGGCGTCAAGTTCCATCAGGACGATGGTACGGGCGTATACTACGACCTCAAGCGGCTGCGGCAAGAGGGGTATGGCGTTACAGAAGCCACCAGTGGCGATGAGGACCTTTGCAGCCCGATACACATGGCCCTCATTGGTCCGCACCTCAACATGGTGCGCCGTCTGGTGCACGGCCTCAACGATGGCGGGAATGACCGCCGCTCCTTGCTTCTGGACGACTGCGACCTGGGCACGAACTTGGGAGCGTGGACTGACGTGGCCAGCCGTGTGTGGTTGATATGTCCCGAGTGATCCAGACTCGAAAGCAAGGTACGGAAAACGCTCAGCAAGCGCGGCATCGTCATAGGTTGCATAGGCCACGTGCAGTTCGTCGGCTACGCGGTGCACACGTGCCACGAGATCCTCCGGGGTGTGCGGTACTGGGCCGACCAGCAAGTGCCCCACCTCATGATAGAATGGTATGCCGCTGCGGCTCTCGAGGTCCCGGTAGCGCGCAATAGAACGCTGTGCGAGCAAGGCCCAGGTCCGGTCAGGGTCGAGGATGCGCGTGATACGCCCTTCGTCGTAATGGCTTCCGAAAATCCCTTGATGAGTGGCACGATCGGCCGGCTCATCCGGTCCGATCAACGCCACACGCTGACTCGTGGCAGAGAGATGTCGCGCCGCTGCTGCTCCCAGTAAACCCTTGCCAATAACAATGTATTCATAGACCGCGTTGTGCACCATTGTGCTCTCCATAAGGGTTAGGTGCCGTGGGTAAGCACCACGCTTTGGCGCCAGGCTGTCGCCCCTTCCAGGTTCCACACCGGGCTGGTGTATTTCGTGGTGTACAGTTCGTCGGCGAGACGTTCTTCGGCGGGGAACAGGGGCGAGTCGACGATCTCGACACCGAATACCCCGCCAAAACCCTCGCGCAGCGCCTCGTGCAGCATATGTGCCGTCACCGGGCTGGGAGCGATTTCGTTGATGGCTGTCATGGTCATAAACGCCTCTTGTACAAGAGCGTCGCGCTGTTCTAGTGGAACTTGCAGACACTGGAAGAGCCGCTGTCGTTCCATGTGCAACGGCATTGAGCCGTGTTGGAGTAAAGTGTGTTGCAAACGCTTCTGGGCACTCCCGACAATTTTCTTCCCAGCTGCACTCAACTCATAGCGTGCTATGGCGGCAAAGCACGCCGGGGAGGCCGCTGCACGACGCGGCTGCGCCGACAACCGGGGGCGTTCGAGATGTACGGCCAGACCCAGACGTTGCAACGCCGCGGCCAGAGCCAGCCCAATGCGTCGATAATGCGCCGTCAGCGTAGCAGGGCCAAGGGATTGGGCAGTGGGCAGCACTACACTGTAGGTGACTTCGCAATCGTGCAGGACGGCTCGGCCGCCAGTCGGCCGCCGTACCACAGAGACGCCGGATTGTTGGCACGCCGCCAGGTTAACTTCCTGCCAGGTTTTCTGGGCATAGCCCAGAGACAGGGTGGGCGTCGTCCAGCCGTATACGCGCAGGGTTGGCAGAGTGCCACCAGCGTCATGGTGCAGCAGCATCGCCTCATCGAGGGCCATGTTATACGCTGGGTCGCAGCTGCCGGTGTTTATGAAACGCCACCGTTGCGGCATGATCACCTATCCTCGTCGACTACGCATTTTCCTGGTCGATATACGTCTGATATTCTTCGGCGCTCAGCAGTTGCTGTATTGCCTCAGTATTCGACATCTCGATGACAATCATCCAGCCTTCCCCATACGGAGATTGGTTGACGAGTTCTGGACGATCTTCCAGCACCAGGTTGACTTCCACAATCGTGCCGCCTACTGGCGCGTAGAGATCAGAAACGGCCTTGACGGATTCGACGACACCGAAGGTCCCCGCGACTTCCACAGACGTGCCAACGTCTGGCAGTTCCACGAAGACCACATCGCCCAGCTCTTCCTGGGCGAAGTCGGTGATGCCGACCACCACACGATTTCCCTCTATGCGAGCCCATTCGTGTTCTTTGGTGTATTTCAAGTGTTGCGGAAACTCCATGTCTCTCTCCTGTCCCTGGGAGTTCTTATTTAGAGGACATTCATGAGCGCTTGACGCGGCGTGGCACGAACGGGGAGGGTACCACCTGCGCTTTGACTGCTTTCTGACGAATATCGATGGCGAATTCCGTCCCAACTCTGGCGTAATCTCGATGCACGAGTGCTGTCCCGATCGCTTGCCCAAGTGTGGGTGACATGGTGCCGCTAGTCACCTCGCCAATGGGATGATCTTGATGCGTGACCCGGTAGTGGGAGCGAGGCACGCCACGCTCTTGCATGACAAAGCCAACCAGGCGACGCTGTACGCCCTCTGCCTTCAGACGTGTGAGGGTCTCACAGCCAATAAAACCTCCCTTGTCGAGCTTGGTAATCCAGTTGAGTCCAACCTCGAAGGGATTGGTGGTTTCATCCATATCTGCACCGTATAACAGATAGCGGGCTTCCAGCCTGAGGGTATCACGGGCCCCGAGCCCTGCGGGCACCAGGGGGATATCGTGCCCGACGCGCATCAGGGCCTGCCACAGGGCCGGGGCCTGGGGGGCATCCAGGAGGATTTCAAAGCCGTCTTCACCGGTGTAGCCGGTGCGAAAAATCAGCCCGTCTATCCCCTCTAGACTGGCCGGCAAGGCATGATAGTACCGCAACTGTGGCAGTGCCGCCGTGGTCAGCCGTTGCAAAATCGTTTCCGCAGCCGGTCCCTGCAGGGCCAGGAGGGCCTTGGCATCGCTGACATTGTGCGCCTCGGCCCCGGGGAGAAGATGCTGCGTGATCCAGGCGAAATCTGTCGCGATATTACTGGCGTTGACCACGAGTAAGAAGTGGTCAGCGGCCAGGCGACACACGGTGAGGTCATCGATGATGCCGCCCGCTTCGTTACACATGGCACTGTATTGGAGGTGATAAGTCTCCAGCGTGCGGACGTCATTGAGCGTCAAATACTGTACGGCAGCCTCCGCCTGGGGACCACGGATGACAATCTCACCCATATGGCTCACATCAAAAAGCCCGGCATGGGCACGCACTGCCTGGTGTTCCTCGATGATGCCACGGTAGGAGACAGGCATTTCCCAGCCGCCAAAGTGGATCATGCGCGCCCCAAGCTGACGATGCAAGGCGTACAACGGGGTCCGTTTTTCTGCGGTCTGTGGTGCGGTGCTCATAGTATAATCTTATGCTAGAGTTGAGGGTTGGCAGGGTTGTTATATGGACATATAACGCTTTTGTTTTCTGTGAGATATACGAAGAGTGGGGACAATATAACAGAAATTCGCCAAAAGGCAAGGGGAAAACAGAGGAGGCGCAATACGCATGTCTGCAAGAGGGCATTTTGCCGATCGGTTGTGTGCAGCCATTGCACGTACTGGGAGCCCGGTAGTGGTCGGGCTTGATCCTCGCCTGGCGTCTCTGCCAGAAGGCATACGGACAGCGTGCTGCCAGCAATACGGCATGACGGCACGGGCTGCGGCCGAGGCCCTGTGGCAGTTCAATCGTGGCATTATTGATGCCGTCCATGACCTGGTGCCGGCGGTAAAACCCCAACTGGCCTTTTATGAATGTTATGGTGTCGAGGGGATGCGCGCCCTGGCGCGCACTATACAGTATGCCAGAGACGCCGGCTTGCTCGTCATTGCCGATGCCAAACGCAATGATATTGGGTCGACTGCCGCAGCCTATGCGGAGGCTTTTCTCGGCACCCCAGACACGTTTGGCCAGGAGAGCCCGAGCGATTTTGCTGCGGATGCACTCACCGTCACGCCGTTTCTTGGTCGTGATGGGATCGAGCCCTTTATGGCTTGCGCGCGTCAGCATGGCAAGGGGGTATTCGTGGTCGTCAAAACGTCGAATGCGTCGTCCAGCGAGATGCAAGATGTCCTCGTCAACGGACGACCGTTTTACGAGCACTTAGGGACTCTGGTAGCAGCCTGGGGCGCAGCCGATCGTGGGACGTGTGGCTATTCTGCTGTCGGGGCAGTGGTGGGCGCCACGTTTCCCGAGCAGGGGAGGTGTTTGCGTGCCCTGATGCCCCACACACTCTTCCTGGTGCCGGGATATGGTGCACAAGGTGCCACTGCCGCCGATGTGGTGGGGTGTTTCGATGCCGCCGGGCAAGGAGCCCTGATCAACGCGTCACGGAGCATCATTTTTGCCTATCGCGCCTCAGGACACTATGCTCCTGAAGACTATGCCAGCGCCGCACGGGCGGCAACACAAACGATGATCCAGGAGATTCAGCAGGCGCTGGCAGGGAAGAGAAAACGTCCCCATGGCAATGTGCTATAATAGGGGTGTTTCTCACCCTTTACGTCCTGTGTAGGAGGAAGACGAGCTATTATTTGTCAGGTTGTTACCTCCACTTCTCCTGTTGACCTCGTTTACGGTCCAAGCTATGCCTGGACCGTGCCTGTGTTGTCGTTGTCCTGTGCAGTTGTTGTGCTGTCATGGTATTCGCACCTTATGTCCGCATATCCTCTGCCCCTGCCATGCTGGTGGCGCGGCTGGTTGCTGGCGCGTGTGTGGCGTCGGCCACGGCTGGAACAGGATATGCGCTTACAGAGGAGGAGCGCCTATTAAGCGTATACACGGCAATATTGTAGGGTTGAAAGCCAATCAAATGCGGCGCATTCAGCATGTATACCGGCGGAAGGTGCCTGCGCAGCAGATCATCACCCATGAACTAGCCCGGTATCTCTGTGAACTGTCGCAAGAAACGAGCCGGCAAATCGGCGTGCTCATCGATCGCAAAGGCTCTGTTGAGTATGTCATGGTTGGGGACAACCGCAGCATTTTTCTCCCCGACCTTGGGCGATTCCGCGCCGCCTCGAATCGGCTTCGTGGTCTGCGGTATGTACACACCCACCTGCGCAGCGAACCACTGTCTCCGGACGATATGGCTGACCTGGCCCACCTGCGGTTTGACGTCATGGTGGCGGTTGGTGTGGGCGCTGATGGCTTACCAGGTGAGACGCACATCGCCCACCTGCTGCCGGATAATGCCGCCGGCAAACAATGGGATGTGCAGGAACATGTGCCTCTGCAGCACCTGGAAACCAACTTTCTGCGTTTTATCCAAGCGTTGGAAGACGAATTCGAGCGGACCCAGCGTGCCTATGCCATTGGGGATACCCGTGAGCGCGCCATTCTTATTGGTGTGACCTCTGGAAGTAAAGCTGCGGCGGAAGAATCGCTCTCTGAACTCGCCGAGCTGGCAGAGTCGGCTGGCGTGGTACCAGTGGATCGTGTCATTCAGCAGCGGCCGCGACTCGATCCGCATTACCTGCTCGGCCGTGGTAAGCTCGATGAAGTGATCGTGCGTAGTTTGCAGGTGGGGGCGGAGCTCCTCATCTTCGACCAATGTCTCACGCCAGGGCAGAGCCGGGCTATTGCCGAGCGCACCGAGCTCAAGGTGATCGACCGCACCATGCTGATCCTGGATATCTTTGCCCAACACGCCCACAGTCGTGAGGGCAAGCTGCAGGTAGAGCTCGCACAATTGAAATACCTCATGCCGTATCTGGCGAGCAAGAGCACGGCCTTGTCACGGCTGACTGGTGGCATTGGGGGCCGTGGTCCCGGCGAGACGAAGCTCGAAATCGACCGCCGGCGTGTGCAAGAACGCCTCCATCACCTCGAAAAACAGTTACAAGGTGTGGCGCAGCGACGCCACCTCCGGCGGCAGCAACGTCAACGGCGGCAGATGCCAGTCATTTCCATTGTCGGATACACCAACGCCGGGAAATCGACCCTGTTGAATACACTAACCCAGAGTAGTGTCGTGGTGGAGGATCGCCTGTTTGCGACCCTTGACCCGGCGAGCCGTCGTCTGCGTTTTCCCCGCGATTTGGAGGTTATCATCACGGATACAGTGGGCTTTATGCGGGATTTGCCGTCCGATCTGCTTACGGCATTCCAGGCCACATTGGACGAATTGCATGATGCAGATCTCCTCTTACACGTGGTCGATATGAGCAGCCCCTACATGGACGACCATATCCAGGCTGTCGAGAAAATCCTTGGGGAACTGGACATGGACCACATTCCACGTCTGATGGTGCTGAACAAAATGGATCTCGTCAGTCCGGAGGTGGCGACAAACCTGGCGCGTTTGCATCACGCTGTGGCGATTGCTGCGTGTGATCGGCAGACGTTGCCTCCCCTGGTGGAACGTATGCAAGACGTTATCTGGGAACAACTGCACAACGATCCACGGCTGGTCGGCACGCCGTCAGCCGAGTGAGCGCAGCCCACGGGGGCATCTTCCATGGCTGTGATAGCGCGGAGTCCTGGGGGCGATCCGGAGATTGGGCAGGATGCCGCTTGTCGCGATGGGCCCGTATATGCGTCCTGTGTCTGATCCGTTCGATGCCTTGATGGACCGTCTTGCAGCGTTGGCGGTTGAGGCCGTACAGGTCTCTGAGACGGCCGTGCAGGCCTACTGGCTTTGTCTCGCCTCTGCTATGCTACAGCATGACTCCTCGTCTACTCTGCCCCTGGAGACGTTGGTACAACAGGCGTGGCTCGACGGCTTACTGGACGAATGGGCGCGGCCGATGGCGCCTCAGGCTCTACTGCAGCTCCTGCGTGCGGGAGACCTCTTGGTAGGGCAGGCGTGGCCACGCCTGCCCAAGCGCCAACCGGTGACCTGGGAAGTGGTGGCGTTGTTCCGTGGGCGTGCCGTCTGGGTGTCGCAGGTATACCAGCCCTATGTTGCTGAACTGCAAGAGCAGACCTGTCGGCTCTGGCAGGCCACGCGTCGTCTCTATGGGGTACGCTCGAGCGCCTTACAAAAATTGCCGGAGGAGGTAGCGCGCGGGACAGTCCTGTTCGATGCCGGATTCTACTTTGCCTGCCATGAGTATTTTGAGACGCTCTGGGGGCGTACCGGGGATGTGGCGAGTGCATTTTATCAGGGCCTCATCCAGGTCGCAGTCGCCATGCGACACCTGGAGAGTCACCAGGTGCGCGGAGCGGTCACGCTATTGCGCAATGGCCTGGGGCGTTTGCGGGGTTATCCGCCCACGTATAAAGGACTCTCCCTGGGGCGATTTCGTGAGGAGGTGGCATCCTTGCTACATGACCTGCAGACGCTGCCCAACGCGGCGCGGTATCAGTTTGACGCCGGCCGGGTGCCGCGTTTGTTAGACGATATGGAGTAGGGGAGAGGCATGCGATTTGCGGGGAAAGTGGCGCTTATCACGGGGAGTTCACGTGGTATTGGGCGGGCCATAGCCATACGTCTGGCGCAGGAAGGGGCGGATGTCGTGGTGAACTACCGACGGCAGCTGGCCGCTGCAGAGATGACGGCTCAGGCGATTACTGCCTGCGGCCGTCGGGCCCTTGTCGTACAGGCTGATATAGGGAACGCGTCGGCGGTGCGTCACCTCTTTGCGCGTGTTCAGGAGGTGTTTGGTGCCCTGGATATCTTCGTGGCGAATGCTGCCGCCACGGCGTTCAAGCCTTTGCTGGAACAGCAAGCGCATCACCTCGACAAGACGCTGGCCATTACGGTCACATCCTTTGTCTTAGCGGCGCAATTGGCCGCTGAACTGATGCATGGGCGCCCAGGAAAAATCATCACCGTGTCTGGGATAGATGCTCGCCGTTACATTCCGCTGCATGGTGCGCTGGCCGCGGCGAAAGGGGCCTTGGAAGTCCTGACGACGTATCTGGCCTGTGAGCTGGCCCCGCGTGGCATCGCGGTCAATGGCGTCAATCCTGGCTTTGTCGATACCGATTCGGCGCACATGTTTGGTGAAAGAGTCTATCAGCTCTTGGAAAAGAACCTCGTTACTTACACGCCCATGAAACGCGTTGGCGTCCCAGACGATATTGCCAAAGTCGTCGCCTTCCTCTGTTCTGAAGACGCGGCCTGGATCTGTGGCCAAATCCTCACGGTTGATGGGGGGCTGAGCCTCACCTCACCGTTTGATATCAGCCACCTGCTGAGCGCACCAGATTGAGGTGCAGCCACCACACGCGACCTTGTCAGGGCTGGCGTGGGGTTGGCCTTATTACTCCCTCCGAGCCCCACCAGCATGTCTACACCGCAGGCAGAGCGACCTCCAGTGGGCGGGCTCTTGCAAGCCACGGTCTTGCCTGGGCGTGCGGATAAGCAGGAGCAGCCATCTTTGTGATTGACAGCTCTTCTGGCCGTCTATATACTTGTTCAAAAATATTTAACAGCGTTCAAAATAATGGAACGGACAATGTCACAAACCTCAACGCCTCTTGCCACGTCGTTGGTAAAAGCTCTCCGCGTCTTATGTGCCCTCGAAGACAGTCCAGAAGGGCGGGGCGTGACCGACATCGCTCGGACGCTTGACCTGCCAAAGAGTGCCGTGCACCGCCTGCTGACGACCTTCCAAACGCTCGGTTTTGTGCAGCAGCAACACGACAGTCGTTACATCCTCGGGCCAGGGCTCGCTCGGCTCGGACTGCGGGCTGCGGACATGTTCACACCCCGGCGCGTGGCGCGGCCCTACCTGGAGACACTCGCCCAAGAAATAGGCGAGACCGTCTTCCTGGGCCTGCTGGTCCACGACCAGGTGCTGGTGGTCGATAAGGTGGAACACGGGCAGGTGCTGCGCGTCTCACCAGCGTTAGGCACGGTATTACCCCTGCATCGCACTGCCCTGGGCAAAGTCTTATTGGCCTTTCGTCCGCTCCCAGAGCGGCAACAGTACCTGCAGACCTTAGAGGGGGCCAACAGCGTGACAGCGCCAGAGTGGGGGGCCCGTACGCTGCAGCAGGAACTCGCGGTCATCGTGCGCCAGGGCTTCGCTGTCAGCCTGGAGGAATGGACTCCCGATATCTGTTGTCTGGCCGCTCCGATCCGACCCCATCAAGGGGCTGTCAGTGCTGCTCTGGCGCTGGCACTCCCCCGGAGTCGTATGCCGCAGCCACAGCGTCATGATCCATTTGCAGGAGGTGAGGCAGCCGCGCAGTATCCAACACTCTTACCAGCGTTGCTCACTGCCGCGGAGCGGATTGCAGCGGCTTTGCCCTGAAGAAAACGGCACTAGAAGGAGGGACACAATGCAGATCTATCTGAATGGCGACTTTGTGCCGGCCCATGAGGCACGCATCTCCGTGTTCGACCACGGCTTTCTCTATGGCGACGGCGTATTCGAAGGCATTCGTGTATACGAAGGCAATATCTTCCGCCTGCACCAGCATGTCCAGCGGCTCTATGATTCAGCGCAGTGCATTCTCCTTGATATTCCGCTGACACCCGCAGACATGACTGCCGCTATTGTGGAGACCGTGCAACGCCGCGAGCTTGCCAATCAGTACGTGCGCGTTGTCGTGTCGCGGGGTGTGGGGGATCTCGGGCTAGACCCGCACCACTGCCCCCATCCCTCGGTGATCATCATTGCTGACACGATTGCGCTCTATCCCGCGCATGTGTACACCAAGGGCTTGGAGCTTGTGACCGTCGCGACGCGTCGTACCCCTACATGGGCGCTGGATCCACGCATCAAATCGTTAAACTATCTCAATAACATCTTAGCCAAGATCGAAGCCCAGCAAGCCGGAGCTATCGAGGCAGTGATGCTCAATGCCGAAGGCTACGTGGCCGAGTGTACAGCCGACAACATTTTTGCCGTGCGACACGGGCGTATACGCACGCCGTCGCTGGCTGCCGGTGCCCTGCCTGGCGTAACGCGCGACAGCGTCTTCGATATCGCGCGTGATTTACAGCTCCCCGTCGAAGAAGGCCTGCTGACCCGTTATGACTTTTACACCGCTGATGAGTGTTTCATGACCGGTACTGGCGCTGAAATCGTTCCCGTCGTACGCCTGGATGGACGGCGCATCGGTACAGGCACGCCAGGAGCGGTCACCACGTCAGATTCGTGCCCAGTTCGCGACCTTGTGTCGTTGCGATGGAATGAAAGTTAAAACCTGTCCACAGACCGTCTAGGTGTCTCAGATGCACGTGGCAGGGGATAGACACTCGCAGCATAACCGAGCGCCTGTACCTGCCGCGCCGCATATTCTGCCTCGTCACGATTTGCGAAAGCGCCCAGGCGCACCCGATACAATGTCTGCGCGCCTTCCCGCGCCGTCGTAATCCACACCTGCGGGTATTGCGTTGCCAGGGCACGCTGGACCCGCACCGCATTGTACTGGTCGGTGTATGCACCGGCCTGTACAATAAAATCTGTCGATGCTGCTGTCATAGGCCGAAACTCAATTCTGACCCGCGCCAGACCCGCATCCACCATGTTCAGACGATGCGCCGCCGCATAGGACAGATCCAATACGCGCTCTCCGACAAAGGGTCCTCGGTCATTGATGCGCACGTGTACGATATGGCCTGTATCAAGGTTGGTCACGGTAGCAACTGTCCCAAACGGCACCGATCCGTGGGCCGCGGTAAGCTGAAACATGTCATAGACTTCCCCGCTCGCGGTTGGTTGGCCGTGAAACGTCGAGCCGTACCACGACGCCACACCATACTGCACATGGGGGACTGTGCCGCGACTACTGGACGGGAGCAACATGACCAGCAGTATGCCGCAGCTGAAGCACCACAACAATGGCAACAGTGTTCTCATGCGACCATTCCTCCCAGCCCGATACCCTAGCGGGTAGAGGTAGAGACTGTCAAGCAGAAAAACCAGAGTCGCTATAAAGTTGTCAGTGCAAGGCGTTTTTGCTATGTAAGGAATGGCACGGATGAACCGTCCAGGAGCCTGAGATCTCCAGGCAGGAGGAAGCTATGGAGCACGCAGCCGATCGTCAGCAACAAACACACCGCACAGCAGCGCTGGCAGCGACGTATGGCGGAGCAGCCGGTGCCCCCGGCGCAGACCACGTCGGGGTTTGCGATTGCCCCGCTCTATACGCCCGCGGATATCCAGCACCTGGACTACGAGCGTGATATTGGCTATCCGGGCGAGTTCCCCTTCACCCGTGGTATCTACCCGTCCATGTACCGCGGTCGACCCTGGACCTTTCGGGAATATGCTGGATTTGGCACCGCAGAAGACACCAATAGCCGGTATCGCGCCTTGCTGGCTGAGGGCATGACAGGTTTGAGCGTGGCCTTTGATCTGCCCACGCAGATTGGCTTTGACTCCGACGATCTGACCGTGGCCGATGAAGTGGGACGTGTGGGCGTGGCCATCGATTCCCTGGCCGATATGGAACAGCTCTTTGCGGGCATCCCGCTCGACCAGGTGAGTACGAACTTCACCATCAACACGACCTCGGCACCCATCCTGGCCATGTATATGGCGGTGGGGGAACAACAGGGCGTGCCGCCAGAGCAGCTGCGCGGCACGCTACAAAACGATCCGCTGAAAGAGTACATCGCCCGCGGCACCTGGCTGTTTCCCGTAGAGGCTGCGCTCCGACTGACGGCTGATGTTATCGCGTATTGCGCCCAGGAGGTCCCCAAGTTTAATCCGATCAGTGTGTCTGGATCGCATATGCAACAAGCTGGCGCCACGCCAGTAGAATCGGTGGCTCTGGCCTTTACGCATGCGCTGGCGTACATCGATCTCCTCCTGGCTCGTGGGCTGTCAATTGACGACTTTGCGCCGCGCATCAGCTGGAATTTAGGCGTCACTGGCACCGATTTTTTTGAGGAAGCGGCGCGTTTTCGCGCCGCCCGGCGCCTCTGGGCGCGTCTGATGCAAGAGCGCTATCAGCCGCGCCGCCCGGCGTCGTGTATGTTGCGCTTTTATGCTGGCAGTGGCGGCAATACCCTGACGGTGGAGGAACCCCTCAACAACATCGTGCGTGTGGCGGTGGAAGTCATGGCCTCGGCCCTCGGTGGGGCCCAGGCCATTCACGCCTGTTCCTACGATGAAGCCTATGCCATTCCTACAGAAGAGGCGCAGCTGATCGCCTTGCGGACACAGCAGATCATTGCCTATGAAACAGGCCTCACCCGCACGGCAGACCCGCTCGCTGGGTCATACTATGTCGAGGCCCTCACTGACGCTGCCGAACGGCAGATGCGGGCGATCATCGACGAGATCATGCAGGTTGGTGTCAGCCGGGCCATTGAATCCGGGCTGGTGCAGCAGCGTCTTATGCGCTCGGCGTTGCAGGAGGAGCAACGTATCGCCTCAGGTGAGAAAGTTATTGTTGGGGTAAACAAGTTCCAGCGTACCCAGGGGGCCGCCCCGATTGCGCTGCACCGCGCCGATCCAGACACGCTTGCCCGCCAGGTGGCACGTCTGCAACGGGTGAAGGCAGAACGTGATCCCCGGCAGGTGGAGCGCGCTTTACAACGCTTGACAGACGTGGCTCGTGGGCGGGAAAACGTTATGCCTGCCATGCTCGAAGCTGTCAAAGCCTATGCCACCATTGGCGAAATGTGTGCCACGCTGACACAGGTCTTCGGCTTGTACACGGATCCCTCGGTGTCTGTTGTCTCAGGAAAACAGGGGAGTGGCTTGCCGCCCATACAAGCCTGCACAGAGGGTCCGCCTCTCCGCATTCTGGTGGCAAAACCTGGCCTTGATGGCCATGATCGAGGCGCCAAGACCATGGCGCTCTTGTTGCGTGATGCTGGTATGGAGGTGATTTACACCGGCATCCGTACGTCCGTCGATGCCATTGTGCAAGCGGCCATGCAAGAGGATGTACATATTATTGGTCTGAGTGTGCTGTCCGGAGCCCATGTGGGGCTGGCGCAACAGATGCTGGCGCGTCTGCGCGACAAGGGCCTGGAGGACATGAAAGTCGTCATGGGAGGAGTGATTCCTATAGAGGACATCGCGCGGCTCAAAGAACTCGGCATTGCCGCTGTTTTCCCCGGCGGCACACCATTTGCGGCGATCATTGCCGAGATACGGGCGTTAGTGCCGGACCGATAGGGACATCAACCGGTATGCACGGGACATGCCTCTTACAGATTACAGATCAAAGATGACCTGGGCCTGCCAACCGCCGTCGACTTGCTTGACAGCGATTTGATGATACGTGACGGCCTTAATTTCGGTATCAATGGGGTGACGCGTGGCATCGAAAGGCTCTCCTTGCACGGTCGCCGCTAAACGGGTTGGCTCAAGCGTGGTGAACGCGGCGGCGCAATACAGGAAACGCTGCGTGTCATAGAGATAGAGGAGCTCGCTGAGCCAGCGCACCAGCAAGTCTTCGAGATCGCTTCCCTCAACGCCTATAGTCCTGGTCAGCCGTGGCTGAATGAGTGTGGCATCGCTCATTAAGTCAAACATGGCCCAGGCAGCATGGGCGAACAGTGCTGGCACATCGTGTCCGTACACGAGCATCCCCAGGTCGCCGGTGTGGGACAGGGGGGCATAGATCTGCGGGTGCGGTTGATTGCCCGGCATTGCTTAGCCTTTAATCACGCCTATAGGACGTAGTTGCGCGACCTTTTTGCTGATGCCTGCCCCGTCGACCACATCCACGACCTGACGGACGTCTTTGTATGCCTCTGGAATTTCCTCCAGCAGCGTGGCCCGGCCAGCAGCGCGCACATAAATACCGCGGTCCTCGAGTTCTCGGACAATTGGCCGCCCGTGGGCATTTTTTTTGGCCTGCGTGCGGCTCAACAGGCGTCCAGCCCCGTGACAACTGCTGGCAAACGTTTCCTCTCCCTGCGGCGTACCAATAAGCACGTACGAGTATCGGCCCATATCGCCTGGGATGAGCACCGGTTGGCCCAGGCTGCGGTAAATTTCCGGAATCTGTGGGTGCCCCGGCGGCAGGGCCCGTGTGGCGCCTTTGCGATGCACGCACAGCCGGCGGGATTGTCCGTCCACCACATGCGTTTCGAATTTGCCGATGTTGTGACAGACGTCGTAGATGACGTCAAGTTGCAGGTCTTTGGGCGACCGCTGCAACACCTGCTCAAAGGTGTCGCGTACCCAGTGGGTGATGAGCTGTCGATTGGCAAAGGCAAAATTCGCTGCACTGTACATGGCACCAATATAGTCATGGGCCTCTGGCGAGGTCAGCGGCGCACAGCAGAGTTGCCGATCAGGGATGCTGATACCGTACTTGGTGGTGGCGCGCTGCATGAGTTTGATGGAGTCGTCGCACACCTGGTAGCCGAGCCCGCGTGAGCCAGTGTGGATGGTCACGGTAATCTGCTCGGGGAACAGGCCAAGGGCATTGGCCACACGCTCGTCATAGATCTCTGCGACGTAATCTACTTCGACAAAATGGTTGCCTGAACCAATGCTGCCGAGCTGCGGCCGTCCGCGTTCCAGGGCGCGAGCACTCACCATGTCAGGCTGGGCACCCTGGAGGCAGCCGTTCTCTTCGATGTGGGCGAGGTCGCGGGCCGTTCCATAGCCTGCCGACACCGCCCAGGCCGCGCCACGTTTCAACACCTGTTTCAACTCCGGCTCTGATAGGCGCATGTCTTTGCGATGCGAGCCCACGCCAGAGGGAATGTTGCGGAACAGCCCCTCGACGAGTTCTCGCCGGTGGTTTTCGACCTCCGTGCGGCTCAGACCTGAGCCCAGAAGCCGTACGCCTCAATTGATATCGTAGCCAATCCCCCCGGGCGAAATAACGCCTTCATGCTCGTCAAAGGCGGCCACACCACCAATAGGAAAGCCGTAACCCCAGTGAATATCCGGCATGGCGATGGAATGACCCACGATACCTGGCAGGTGCGCCACGTTGGCAACCTGCTGCAAACTCTGATCTTGCCGGATCGCCTGCATGAGTGCTGTACTGGCAAATACCAGACCATCAACTCGCATCTCTCCCTGGCGTGGGATGCGCCAGCGATAGGCGTCAATTTGTTGCACCTGTACGGTGTCGGTGTGTGTCATGGCAGTTCTCCTGCTGGTCTGTCGCTAGAGGCGCAGAAAGCAAGCTGGCGATGCAATATGCCGAAATTGGCAGGCGTCTTGGTCTTCTAAAGAGGATACATAATCATAGAGGGTCTTGGATATGCCGTCAACCGCCTATCCCCACGGCTATCGCACTCCCTCTTCTCCGGACGCAGCGGATGATCGTCGGGGCGCAGGCAGGGTGACAAACGTTCGACAAACGGACAGAGCGATGTGCTACAGGTCCGAAGGTTTTTGGTCGCCATGAGGTTTTTTCTCTCTCAATTAGCTTTATGTTATATATCGTTATGAGTTAAAAACAATTTGGTATGAACATTGCTGTAAAATAGTTACAATGGTAAATAAGAAGATGTTTTTATTAAAAAAATAATATTGCACACAGTAATCTGTTGTAGAAATTTCATTGAATAATCTGTTGGCCCTGTATATTGTGGGAGGAATGGAAAAGCATATTGCTATGAGCTATCACACATTGCTTCGCCTGCCAGCGAAGCACCGCACCGTTCATCACTCCTCATACGTATGTGGAAGTGGATCGATATGTTTGGGTCGACTCTGTCATAGGGCACGCGATGCACAGCGGGCCATTTGTGACCCAAAGCTCCGGGGTTTCGGCAAGATGCTCCGCGGTGTTCTCTAACGTCAAGGCGTGCTCACAAGTTAGTAACATCTCATGTCATTACATAAAGAAATTTTGTCGTACATTTAGGCCATAAACATTCGCCCAGCCTGCGCCGACAACAGGCATGACCTAATGCGGTACAATAGTCTCTCGACAAGGGCCAGCAGAGAGTAACAGTCGACAGGGAGAACCATGATGCATCAAGACGATCAGGAAGACACCACGATCTATAAAGTCGTTGTGAACCATGAAGAACAGTATTCGATTTGGCCGGTAGAACGCGACAACCCTCTGGGCTGGCGCGATGCTGGGCACCAGGGCACGAAGGCCAAGTGTCTGGCCTACATCAAAGAAGTATGGACCGATATGCGACCGCTCAGCCTGCGGAAGAAGATGGAGGCCGCTGCCCAGAAAGGCTGACGTGCTACTGGGCTATGCTTAGCGGTCGAGGCAAACAGCCGGAGCCTACATTGGGCTACACAGCATTGGCGCACAGGCGTGAGCATATGTCCCCGCATATTCCTGGAGTCAGTGTGCTTATGTACGCTGCCGCAAGATGGATTGCTGGTCGACGGACGGCATTTTCGTCAACCATGCAGGCACTGCTTGACCACTGGCTCCAGGGCGATATGCCATTGGCTCCTGCAGTCCGGCGCATGCCGAAACGTGCCATGCATGCCCCGCTTTTCCCCACCATTGCCCAGCAGCGTTTATGGTTTCTTGACCAACTCGAACCAGGGAATCCCGCCTATAATGTGCCAGTGGCCTATCATGTGCAGGGGCGGCTAAACGTCGCGGCATTGGCACAGAGTATCAACGCCATTGTGCACCGACATGAGGTGCTGCGCACGACATTTCCCGCTGAGCTTGGCTGCCCCATGCAAGTGATTGCACCAAGTGACACTGTTCATGACACGCCTCACAGGCCAATGTCTTGCACACAGATGCTTACCAATGTGACATTGCCCTTGATTATCGGAACAAAAGATATCCCTGTCCTGGTAGTACCACAGCGTAGTATATTCCATAGTATCACAGAAAATTAAACGCTTGGTGTGAGTTCGCAACAGAGATTGCACGGAAGGTGCCTCTGGCCTATAGAATTGCTCTCTCTTCCCCAGGATAAGGAGCACTTTCTCTGGTCGATGTCGACACCTTCCTGACGATGCTTTATGTCATGATCGATGATTTCTGTAAAGCCCATTTGCCCGTTGAGTCCCATCCCGGCCCCCAGGCAGACCTCAGTCGCAGTGAGGTACTCACGTTGGCGATCTTTGGACAGTGGCAGGAGTTTGGCAGTGAGCGCGGTTTTTATCGCTCTGCACAGCGCCACCTCCGCGCAGCCTTCCCCAGCTTGCCGACGCGGGCGCAATTTAACCGGCACCTGCGCCCCCACCAGCCGGCGCTCGTGGCCTGTGTCCTCCATCTGGTCCAGCTCCTGGCGGCGCAACAGTGTCCGACGAGGCCCTGGACAGCTCTGGCGTTCCGACCCGCGATGCCAAACGCCGGGGCGCAGGTTGGCTGCCGGGGCTGGCGGATATCGGCTGGAGCAATCGCCGGGGATGGTACGAAGGCTTTCACCTGCTCCTCGCTGTCTCTCCCGTCGGCGTGATCACGGGCTGTGGCTTTGGCCCGGCAAGCACGAAGGATCAGCCACTGGCAGACACGTTGTTCGCCCTCCGTTGATACCCGCAGCCGCAGTGGCAAGGGGCAGGCGCGCCAGCGCAGGGGCCGTATGTGGTGGACAAAGGCTTTGAGGGGCGGGCCTGACCATACGGCGTGGCAACAACACTACGGCGCAACGGTGATCTGCCCGCCAAAACGGAATAGCCCGCAGCCCTGGCCCAAGCGCTGTCGACGCTGGCTGGCTGGGATACGTCAGATGGTAGAGACCGTCTACGACAAGCTCTACCATACGTTTCGACTCGATCGGGAACGCCCCCATGATCTTCGGGGCTTTCAGGCGCGTCTGGCCGCAAAGATCGCGCTGCATAATTTTTGTATCTGGCTCAATGAGGAACTCGGTAGGCCACGGCTTGCCTTTGCGGACTTGATCGCCTGGTAACCTCATGGTATTTCACACCAAGCGTTTAAGTGGCTCTTGGGTTTTCTCGTCCAATGCTGTGAGACATTGCCTGATCATCTGCATGTCCACCCTGTCTCCTGTACGCCCGATGTGATAATGCAACGGCTTGAGGTGGAAGCCGATGAAATGGACAGCTTCGTGAAGAAGCAAGCCAACACGCAGTGGATATGGATCGCCATGGACGCCAAGAGCCGCCAAGTGATGGCCTTTCACGTGGGGGATCGCAGTCGCTCAAGTGCCAAGCAACGCTGGGCGAAGATTCCTGAAGCGTACCGTCAACACGCCACGTTCTACACCGATCACTCTGTGGTGTAGGAAGGGGTAATTCCTGCGGCGCAGCACAAAGCCATCAGCAAATTGGCCCGGAAAACCAATCACATCGAACGCTTCAACAACACGCTGCGACAGCGCGTTTCACGCTTGGTACGCGCAGCGTTGGCGTTTTCCAAAAAGCTCGCGAATCATAGCGGTGCTATCAAGCTGTTCATTCGCCACTACAACCTGACGAGAGCTGTGGCATAGAGCGAGCATTACATGGATATCACTACCGTAAGGAGAAGAGACTATAGGAGCGCCTGAGGGCGTCGATCTGGCCGATCACGGTGTCCTGGGCATCTTTGATGATGATGTCCTGCACGACCAGCGCGCTGAGGAGGGAGCCCCGCATGCGTCCCACCTCCAGGCTCCCCGGCAGGATGTTCGACACCGACCGCAGGATGGCGTGCACCGCGGCATCGCGGGCAGAGCCCAGGATCAGCCCGGCGAGGCAGCCGTAGAGCAGCAGCCCGCATCCCAGCGCCGCTGCTCCACCGATGATCAACAGTTTGCGCACCATCCGCACCCCCCGTCAGAACGCTTGCCCGATGCTAAAGTCGAGGCGACCAACCGGGTCACCGGTCCTCGGATGCAGGGCGATGCCGAAGTCGAGTCGGAACGGCCCTACAGGCGTATTATACCGAATCCCTGGGCCGACACCGACACGCAGATCGCCCAGATCATAGCCTGGCGAGTCACTGTAGACGTTGCCGGCATCGACGAATACCACGCCGCCGAGGTCGCCGCTGATCGGGAAGCGCAGTTCAATGCTCCCCACCAGCAGGCTGTTGCCGCCGAGCGGCCGGCCTTCGTTGTCCAAGGGGCCGACCCGATTTGGGGGAAAGCCGCGAATGCTGCCGGGCCCGCCGGCGAAGAAGCGCACGTTGGACGGCACGCTTTCGCTGCCGGCATCAGGAGTGATCCCCCCGATGGTGAGACGGGTGGCCAGGAGCAACTTCTCCCGGATGGGGGAGTAATGGCGCGCTTCTAATAACAGTGTCCAGAAGCTTTCGGTCGATATCCGAGCCGTGGTGGAGTGCTCGAGCTTCCCGCGCAGCACGATGCCACGCGTGGGGGGCAGAATGTTGTTGCTGGTGTTCCATGTCAGCTCAACGAATTGCATAAAAAGCGTATTATCCTCGGCCACTCCCGTACCGATCAGGTCCGGGTCGACGTCGCTGAAGACGTTCCGGCTAAACTCCACGCCGCCAGCACCACTCAGGTGGCGCGTGAACGCACGCCGGACGCGTGATTCCGTGCCGCTACTGAACTGTGCATAACTCGGTGTGGTATCCTGAATGCCGAAAAAAGTCTCTCCCAGCCTCAAGAGATCCTGATCGATCCTGGGCTGATTGCGCGCGAAGGCGGTGTGCGTAAAGCTGGGACGCCGGGTCAGAAAGTAGGGCCAGAAAAAGTGCGCCTCGGCTGCCTGGTGAATGGATGCGGCCCTGCCGGAAAGGTGCAGTTGTTCCGCTCCGCCCCCCAGGTTCCGCTGGGTCCATTGCACCTCGCCGCGCAATTGGTCCACCGTGCTAAAGCCGAACCCAAACTGGAAGCTGCTGGGCGTGCGTTCGCGAACGGTGATTGCAACATCCATCGGGGCACCCTGCTCGTCGGGATTCCGCACGCGCGGTGTGACTGCCTGAAACATGCCCAGCCCGCAGATCGCCTCGACGCTTGCATCGAGCCGCTTGGCTTGATACGGATCCCCTGGCTGGATGTGGAGTTGCCGACGGATGGCAGGTTCCTTGACCCGCTGCTCTGCCTCGAGTGTGATCACGCCAAAAGTCGTGGGGGCACCTGGACGCAGCGCAAATGTCACCACTGCCAGGGGCGGCTGCCAAGCGACTGTGGGGTGGGGAATGACCTCGGCGCGGGCGTATGTGGCGTTGTGCAGGCGCGTTAAGAGCAGGGCTCGACTCTGGTCGAAATCAGCCTTATTGAGACGCTGCCCGGCTTCGAGCGGTAGGGCGGCGATGCGGGAGTCGACGGGCGCCAGCTCGGCTGGGATGGTGCCGGTCAGGCGCACCTCTCCGACCAGTGTGGGGGGGCCTGCATCAATGGCGATCACCATGCTGACACGGTTTGCTTCGATATCTTCCTGCACCTGTGCAACACGGGCGGTTGTCTCCAGAAAGCCGCGATCGAAGTAATACTTGCGAATCCGCAGCAGGTCCTCGTGCACCGTCGGCGGATTGTAGGGATCGCCACGCTTCCAGAACTGCAGGCAGGGCCGCGGTTTGGTGGCCATAGCACCGATCAAGGTGCGACTGCTGAACTGCGTATTGCCAGTAAAGGTAATGCGCCTGACCTCCGGCAATGGCAAGGGGGGGCAGGCTCGACTGTCTGTCTGTGGAGCAGGGCACAGGAGAGGCACACGGGCAGGAGCAAACTCACCCCCAACAGTCTGAATAGCCCCCACACCCGCACTCCGAGAGAGTTCATCATGACTGTGCGGTCGCTCGCCACCGTCCTGTATACCGAATGTGATTGGCCATCACGGACCGTGGGGGGAGGGAGGGCCTTATTGTAACCCCCCGCGCCTCCTGGGTCACGCCGCATTTGCACCATGCGTGTATGTCAGCCCCTGGCGCGGACGGATAAGCAAAACAAACGGCTTTTTCGCGCGGCCGACAGGTGGCCATAGCGCGGGCGATGTTTCCGGGCAATCCCGATATCTCCACGATCTGGCGCTGGTGTCTCTCCGGCTGCCGCCGCTGGGGCACGACGATAAGGCTGGGCTACGTTCGCGTCGGCAGGCACATATACACTCCTGCGTGGGCAACTGGGGAAAAGCAGGCCGCAGGTGACGCTGGGCATAGCGGTAAAAGCCACGCTCACTGCCAAAGCGCTGCCACTGCCCGAACAGGGCCAAGGTCACCACCTCGCTCCGGCTCAAGGCGGCCTGTGGCCCCGGGTGTGGCTCGGGGGGCAAAGAGGTTGTGCAAAAGTCGTCCACCATCACGTAAAGAGTCGTCAGGAAGGTGTCCACATCGACCATAGCATGTGCTCCTTCTCTTGGGGAAGAGAGAGCAATGCTACAGGTCAGAGGCACCTTCCGTTCAGCCATCAGTTGTCAACTCACACCAAGCGTTTAAGTAGATAGTATATCTTGATGGAACCAGAGTGATGTTGCTATACTCGATCAATCTGGAATTCTTCTGAATATTTGTCCTCACTTGTTTGTACAACCGTCCAAAAGTACCGTGCGTACTCGGTGACGTTTGCAAGTTGCTCTTTGTCAATTTTTTCCTGCTTGGAAGGGCAGTGTACTGTTACTGAGATTCTCTCAGTCGATAGTATTACGCCAGAAAGTTGCGCTTCAAAATCCTGCTGTCTCTAAAAGAAAATCCGTGGGGAGAAGGGAGGAATATATGAAACGCCCGCAGACGATTGCGATTGCGGCCACATTCACAGCCGAACCAGTCGAGGAGCCCCTCGACTTTTGGATGCACACGCTTGATATCCCGTCCGACATTGTTTTTGCCCCATACAATCAGGTATTCCAGCAATTACTCGATCCAACAAGTCTCCTGTCTCAAAACCAGCATGGTCTCAATGTCGTGCTTATTCGCTTTGAGGACTGGAGCCGGTTTGACCACACAGGCGATGCCGAGTCAGGAGGGGATATCTTACCGTTCACAGCCCTCCAAGAAAAAATGACACAAATAGGGCACGACTTTGTGAGCGCGGTGAAGACGGCTGCAGGACGTGCCTCGGTGCCGTACCTGGTGTGTCTCTGTCCTGCTTCCCCTACCGCCCATGCTGACGCAGAACGCCAGGCCCTTTTCGCCGCCATGGAAACGCAGCTCACCACTGCACTAACCAGGGTCAGTGGGGTGTACCTAGAGTCCTGCGTTGATTTGATGGCACTGTATCACGTCACGACGTACTACGATGCCCATACTGATACTCTCGGTCATGTCCCATATACGCCGTTGGGCTTCACTGCGCTTGGGACACTCGTGGCGCGCAAGCTCTACGCCCTCCAGAGTGCGCCGCATAAAGTGATCGTGTTGGACTGTGATCAGACCTTGTGGAAAGGGGTTTGCGGTGAAGATGGCCCGTTAGGCGTCACTATTGATCTGCCGCGGCAAGCCCTGCAGCAGTTCATGCGCGCGCAACATGACACTGGCATGTTGTTGTGTCTCAACAGCAAGAATAACGAAGAGGACGTCTTTGCGGTTTTTGACCATCATCCTGAGATGCCACTGAGCCGGGACCATATTTTGTCCTGGCGCATCAACTGGCGTCCGAAGTCAGAGAACCTCCAGGCGCTAGCGGAGGAACTAAAACTCGGACTCGATAGTTTTATCTTTATCGATGATAATCCTGTCGAATGCATGGAAGTGCAGGCCAATTGCCCCGAGGCTCTGGTCTTGCAGTTACCACTCCAGGAGGACGAAATTCCGAGATTCCTCCGTCATGTATGGGCCTTTGATCGTTTAAAAATTACCGAGGAAGACAAAAAGCGCAGTGCCTTGTATCGGCAGAATGTGCAACGCGAGCGTTCCCGGAAAGAGGCGTTGAGTCTGAAAGATTTTCTTGCCAGCCTCAGACTAGAGATCCGCATCACGCCGCTGACCCCACGGCACCTTCCCCGTGTGTCCCAGCTGACGTACCGCACGAACCAGTTTAATACGACAACTATCAGACGTTCTGAAAGTGAAATTCAGCAGCTATGTCAGTCTGCGTCTTGGGAGTGTCTCACTGTCGAAGTCAGCGATCGATTTGGAGATTACGGATTGGTCGGGGTCATTATTTATGAAATCACTCCCGAGGTACTCCAGGTCGATACATTCTTGATGAGTTGCCGGGTCTTGGGGCGCGGTGTCGAGCACCGCATATTAGCGAGACTGGGAGAAATTGCCCGAGAGCATGGATGTCAGCATGTCGATGTGCCCTACATTCCCACCAAGAAGAATCAACCAGCCCTTGATTTTCTGAACAGTGTGGGGGAGCGCTTTACACAGGCAACAGCCCAGGGCCTTCTCTTTCACTGGCCAGTGGAATATGTAGAGGCCTTGACCTACAAGGCAAGCGAGGCAGAGTCGATACCAACGGACGAACTTGCAGACGACCTCCCGTCTGCGTCTGCGATGGCGCCAGCTCCCGTTGGTACGCTGACAAAATCTGCGTTGCTCACCGACATTGCCATAGGCTTCTATGAGGCCGCACAGGTCCTCGAGGCGATTACAGTGCGCAAGCAGCACACTCGACCGAACCTGGTGACGACCTTTGTTGCACCGCAGACCCCTGTCGAAGAAATGGTTGCTGGGCTCTGGCAGCAGCTCCTTGGGGTCGATCGTATTGGAGTACAGGACAATTTTTTTGAGCTGGGCGGGCATTCGTTGCTGGCCGTGCGCCTGTTTGCCCAGATTGAGCAGGTGTGTCAGAAACGCCTCCCGCTGGCGACGCTGTTCGAGGCCCCCACCGTGCGCCAACTCGCCCACGTGCTGCAACAGGAGGAGGCGTGGAACGCGCCCTGCTCGGCCCTGGTCGCGCTCCAACCCGGTGGAACACACCCGCCCTTGTTCTGCGTGCATGCCCATGGGGGCGAAGTCCTGTTTTACCGCGCCCTGGCCCAGGCACTCGGCCCCGCCCAACCGTTCTATGCGCTCCAGGCCCCTGGACTCGATCGCCCGCAGCCAGGCCAGCAGCGCATCGAAGACATGGCGGAACACTACCTGACCGAAGTGCACGCTTTACAGCCGGAGGGCCCCTACTTTCTGGGCGGGTATTGTCTGGGTGCCGTGATTGCCTTCGAGATGGCCCAACTTCTCCATGCCCAAGGGCAGCAGGTGGCGTTGCTGGCCGTCTTTGATGCGTATGCCCCGGGTACCCCGGAGGCCTTGCCCTATGCCCGAGCCTGGTGGTGTCGGGCCGGGCGCTTGGGACAAATCCTCTCCCAGCACGCGCGCAACGTCTGCCTCCTGCCCCCGCACGAGCGTCGCTCTTATGTACGGCAGCGGCTCGATCACTATCGCTGGCGCTTCGAGAGCGAAGTCTTGAAGCGGCCCATGCCTGTATCCCTGCATGCCGGTTCCGCACACGGACAACAGGCGGGAGCGTTGGCGCTGCCGCCAGTCCCGCGGCCGGTGCCGGTGGCGACCCAGTATGTTCCGAAGCCATATGCGGGGCGCATTAGTCTCTTTCAATCGCGCGTGCGGTTGCTCGGCTACAATCACCCCACGGCCTTGGGCTGGGGCCGTCTGGCCACCGACGGGGTCGACTCCTATGTCATTTCTGGGCATGAAGGCGCCATGTTTTACCCCCCCCACGTGCGGCATTTGGCACAGCAACTCCAAGCCTGTCTGGTCAGAGCACGGACTGCAGCAAACGAGACTCTTGCGCAACACCTCCAGGAGCTTGAACAGGAAAGCGTCGGTCCTGCCGCCTCAGGGCAGGCAGGCTCTCTCGATCTTCTCAAGACACAGCTGGCCCACACAAATGGCGATCCTGTGGCTGACTTCCGGCCACAAAGCGGTCTGCTGTCACAAGTTGAGTCGGAGGTTGCGTGTTATCGTGTGGCGGCGTTTGAGCGTTTTCCGGTCGGCGATGGTTTGGAGTTGGTGTACATTACACAACATCGTGTCTCCCGGGTGTTCCCATCGTCAGTCATTGACATGTTGACTCGTTGTCAGCGTTTTCAGACACTGGAGGCCCATGCGCAGGAGCTCTGCCGCATACTCGCATTAGGACAGGAACACTTTTCTGCTACCAGAGCACAGCTTGCCGAGCTGGTTGACGCCGGTTTACTCATCTCACAACGAGATGTCCTGCAGCGACAGGTTGCTTCACGTCATCCCGCACAGCAGCCGTCCCAGATCGCCACGGTAGGTCTGGTGACCTATAATCGCATAGAGGGATTACAGCAGGCGTTGACAAGCTATATTGAGAACAGCAAACAGTATGGCCGCCAAACGGATTTTGCTGTGGCGGACAACTCGACTGATCCCGAGATCCGTCAGGGGTATCGCCGCATGTTGCAGACACTGAAGACCCGCTATGGGGTGCACATCTCCTACGGTGGTTGGGAAGAAAAGGTCCGTTTTGCCAATTTGCTCACGACGCAGGGGGGGATACCGCCAGAGGTAGTGCAGTTTGCGTTGTTCGATGTCGAAGCATGCAAGCGCAACTTTGGCGCGAATAGAAATGCCTTGTTACTGCACACCCTCGGTAACCTGTGCTTCATTGCTGATGATGATACTATCTGCCGTACGGCAGTCTCTCCTGAACTCGAGGCGAATTTGGCCGTCACTTCCGGTTGGGATCCTGGAGACTATTGGTTTTTCCCGAATCGTCAGGCAGCCTTGCAGTCGGTGTCGTTTGTCGATCAAGACATTCTCGCCGGACACGAGCAACTTCTTGGGAGGGATGTGGGTAGCATTATTGCCGCCATGAGTTCCCAAGGCAAATTGCTGTTCGACCGGGTCAATACTGCGCTGGGCCAGCGGTTAGAAAAGGGAGATGGCACGGTGTTGGTGACCTTCAACGGTATTCTTGGAGACTGCGCCTGGGGAGCGCCTTTTGGCTATTGGGGGGGCCCTATGGGTTGCCTGCTCCTGGATGGCAAATCGCATGAGCGCTTAGTAGAATCCGAGGCGGCGTACCGTGCTATCTGCTCCAGTCGTGAAATATTGCGTGTGGTGCCGCGTTTCACGCTGAGCGACGCGGCGTTTTCCATCACCACGTGGGCGGGATTGGATAATCGCACTCTGTTGCCACCGTGTATGCCGGTGGGGCGTGGACAGGACGTCATCTTTGGCCTTACCGTCTGGCGATGCTTTACGGAGAGCTTCTTTGGCCATGTCCCGTGGGCTCTCCTCCATGCCCCTCTGGAAAATCGGGCTTTCTGGCCGGGTGAAATCTTCCGTAGCGCCTCAGGATTTGATATCGACAAACTCATCATTGCCTGTGTCACGGGGTATGAATTCGGGCCTACTGCCACAACGGGAGTCGACAGGCTACGCGCCATGGGGCGGCACCTGGAAGAGGTGGGTAACCTGCCGGGCGCTGCATTCGATGAATTCCTCCGCCTGCAGGCCTGGCAGACTACCAGTGCCTATATCGCGTTGACAGAAGAACACTTGCAAGCCTGTGGGGAAACGCCAGCATTCTGGGTGAATGACGTGCGCAAATATCTGGAGATGCTCCGCCACGCTCTGATACGTGACGATTATTGTATTCCCCTCGATTTACTTGATGGTCGGAGTGTTGAGGAGACCCGTCGTGTCGCACAGCGCTTGGTGCGTGGGTTTGGACAACTCCTCTCCTGGTGGCCAGAGATGACGGCAGCCACGAAGCATTTGCGGACGCAGGGGCAAAGACTCGCTCTACCGATTTAACCACACTGGTCATAGGGTACGCGTTGGGGTTAACTTTCTTGTCATAGAGCACTGTAAGAGACGTGTGTGCATGAACTCGTGGCAGCCCAGGCTGCCCGTACTCCTGACGATGTCGCAGTGGTGTACGAGGAGGAACGCCTCACCTGCCGCGCACTGAATGCCCGAGCAAATCAGTTGGCACACTATCTACGCCGACGTGGGTTACTCGTCGTCTTTGATTCCTACTGAAACGCCACCTGCCTCTTTCTCACCGCAGTCCCTCTTCCACTACCTCTACAACTGTCCGAGGCAGTCAGCCTATCGTGTCGTCCTATGTCCCCGATGTCTATCCCGGACAGCTCACTTTGTTCCAGTCGAGCGTGCACCTTGTTGGACATAACCGCAACCTGCGGTAGTACCGGATGTGTCTACCGCAGGTTGCGGGACATGACAGGGATCGCTCACTCTGGCCAGCAATGACGCAGGGTAGTACGGTTTCCCTGCCATAGGGCAGCATCGTACTAGTAGTCCATCAGTGACCCAAGATATATCCCCATGCGGTATAAAGGCTTCTTGGGTAAGGGGTCACTGTGCTGATTGCTGTCCGTATGTGATTGAAAAATTTTTGCTGTCTTGAGGAGTGCCAGAAATCTGCAGCGCCATGACGGGGTTCCTCGTGGAATATTCTCGAGTATGGTTTTTGCTAGTTATGTCAGAACAATAACATTGAGACGATGAGACTATAGTCCTGTCAGTTATACGTGTGGTGTGTCTCTCAGAAAGCGAGAGACAACACAGCCTGAGTTTTGCGACGAATATAGAGTCGCATGGAGAGAACACCATGGATGAGTTGCACCAGCGCATTGCGAATCTTTCGCCAGAAAAGCGGGCGTTGCTTGAACAGCGCCTGCTCCAGCAGAGTGCCCTACGTACTAAGGAACAGAGTATCCCCAGACGACAGATACACAGCTCCTATCCTCTGTCGTTTGCCCAGCAGCGACTCTGGTTTCTCGCCCAGCTCGAACCAGATGGGGCGGCGTATCACGTCTCGCAAGCTGTCCGCATCCGTGGTTGCCTCAGCATTGCGACTCTACAACGGACGCTCGATGCCATCGTCGCTCGCCATGAAGCATTACGCACGACGATTGTCGCAGTGGATGGGAATCCGATGCAGGTTGTGCAGGAACAGCGCACGGTGCCATTGGACGTTAGGGAACTCTGTGGGCTCGATGAGGGTGAGCGTGAGACGGTCCTGGCCTGTCAGCTGACGCGTGAAGCGCAGCGGCGCTTCAACCTGGCTGCAAGACGTCATGCTCAGGGCAACACTCTTTCACCTTGAGCCAGAGGAGTACGTGTTGTTCCTGGTCATGCATCACATTGCCTCGGATGGCTGGTCCATGGGTGTCTTGATGCGTGAACTCGGTGCGTTATACAGAGCGTTCGCAACTGGGGAGGCGCCGACGCTATCCCCACTACCGATGCAATATGCAGATTACGCGATCTGGCAACAGCAATGGTTACAAGGAGAGGTCCTCGCAACCCAGATAGCCTACTGGACACAACAACTCAGCGGTGCCCCAGCAGTACTTGAATTGCCAACAGACTTGCCACGGCCGGCGGTGCAAACCTCGCGTGGCAGACGGCATACCCTCACGATCTCTGCCGCTGTGACGGAGGCACTGAAAGCGCTCAGTCGTCGCGAAGGGGCCACACTGTTTATGACGCTGCTCGCTGCCTGGCAGGTTCTGCTCTATCGCTATACAGGGCAAGCAGACATCAATATTGGTACCCCCATCGCTGGGCGGATACGCACAGAGATGGAGCCGTTGATCGGGTTTTTTGTCAATACCCTGGTGCTGCGTACAGACCTCACGGGCGATCCTACCTTTCGAGAACTCTTGAGGCGGGTACGAGAAGTCGCGATGGGGGCGTATGCGCACCAAGAGCTGCCATTTGAAAAGCTGGTTGAAGCACTCCAGCTGGAGCAGAATCTCAGTCATGCACCTCTCTTCCAGGTTATGTTTGCTTTTCAGAACATCCCTCGACAAACTCTCGAGCTCCCAGGGCTCGTGCTCACACCACTTGAGGTAGAACATGCAACGGCCCAGTTCGATATGAGTCTGTCGTTGTGGGAAGCCGATGACGGCCTGGCGGGATCGTTGGAATACAATACCGATCTGTTTGCAGCAGAAACGATGCGTCGATTGATTGGACATTTTTCGACGTTACTCGCCGGTATTGTGGGCGACCCCAACCAGCGCCTCTCGACGTTACCGCTCATAACAGCGGCAGAACAACATCAGATGCTCGTGACCTGGAACGCGACACAGGCAGCGCCTACGTCAGTGTCAAGTCTGCCGGGATTATTGGACGGCCAGGCGGCACGGACGCCAACCGCGGTGGCGGTTGAGGCAGGGGAAAAGCAGCTCACCTATGAGGCACTGCATTGGCGGGCCAATCAGGTCGCACGCTATCTGCAGAAGTTAGGGGTGGGACCTGAGGTCCGTGTAGCCCTCTATATGCACCGCTCTCTGGACATGCTCATCGGGCTGTTGGGTATTGTCAAAGCCGGTGGGACCTATGTGCCATTGGACCCCGCAATACCGACTGAACGACTCGCCTTTATCATCGACGATGCCGCAGTCGCCGTGGTGTTAACACAGCAGGCGCTGGCTGAGCAGCTGCCGCAGAGACAGGTGCAGGTGGTATGTTTCGATACTGCATGGGCAGTCATCGCCTTGGAGAATGAGCAGCCGTGTGACAGCAGAGTGGTCGGGGAGCATGGCGCGTATATCATCTATACCTCGGGCACCACCGGCATACCAAAGGGCGTGCTGATTGCGCAGCAATCGGTAGTGAACTACGTCGAGGCAGCGGCAACGGTCTTTGCGCTCGGGCCAGCGGATCGGATATTACAGTGTGCCGCGATTACCTTTGATGTGGCAGCAGAAGAGATTTTTTGTTGTCTGAGCCGTGGTGCCACATTAGTGTTACGGGCCGATGCCATGGTCGAGACAGTCGCGACGTTCATACAACGGTGCTGGGATTGGCGGCTGACAGTGCTCGATTTGCCGACAGCCTACTGGCACGAACTGGCTACACAACTGGCAGAGACCTCCCTCGCTCTGCCGCCAACAGTACGATTAGTCATTATAGGGGGAGAAAAGGCGCGGCGAGAGAAGCTCGATCTGTGGTGGCAGCGGATAGGGGCAGGCGTGCGGCTGGTCAATGCCTACGGGCCGACGGAGACGACCATCGCCTCCACCCTGGCGGAACTGACACCAACGACTGAAGGGGCACTGGCTGGAAGGGAAGTGTCGGTGGGGCGGCCGATTGCGCATATGCAGGCATACGTGCTGGACCGTTGGTTGCAGCCTGGGGCCGTTGGCATATCAGGAGAACTCTACCTCGGAGGGGTAGGACTGGCACAGGGATATGTCAACCAGCCGGCTCTCACGGCCGCACGCTTCATCCCCCATCCCTTCAGTCGTCATCCAGGAGCACGACTGTATAAGACTGGCGACATGGCACGTTATCGAGCCGACGGGTGCCTGGAAATTTTGGGGCGCGTCGATGACCAGGTGAAGGTCCGTGGCTTTCGCATCGAACTGGGCGAAATCGAAACAGTGCTCGCCACCCACCCGACGGTTCGACAAGTGGTGGTGGTGACACAGGAAGGTCCCTCAGAAGGGCAACGCCTGGTCGCTTATCTTGTGCCTCAGCATACTCCATCCCCCACCGCCGAGGAACTCCGAGCCTATGTACGCCAGAAGCTCCCTGCGTATATGGTGCCATCGATGTTTGTCTGGTTACCGGCGTTGCCCTTGACGCCGCATGGCAAGATTGATCGGCGAGCGCTGCCAGCGCCCGAGGTCGCCCTGGCAGAGGCACACAGCGAGCGAGAGGCCCCTCAAGACACCCTCGAATTACATTTAACCTATATCTGGGAACAGATATTCGGAGTGCGCCCCATTGGGGTGCAGGACAATTTTTTTGAGCTGGGCGGGCATTCGTTGCTGGCCGTGCGCCTGTTTGCCCAGATTGAGCAGGTGTGTCAGAAACGCCTCCCGCTGGCGACGCTGTTCGAGGCCCCCACCGTGCGCCAACTCGCCCACGTGCTGCAACAGGAGGAGGCGTGGAACGCGCCCTGCTCGGCCCTGGTCGCGCTCCAACCCGGTGGAACACACCCGCCCTTGTTCTGCGTGCATGCCCATGGGGGCGAAGTCCTGTTTTACCGCGCCCTGGCCCAGGCACTCGGCCCCGCCCAACCGTTCTATGCGCTCCAGGCCCCTGGACTCGATCGCCCGCAGCCAGGCCAGCAGCGCATCGAAGACATGGCGGAACACTACCTGACCGAAGTGCACGCTTTACAGCCGGAGGGCCCCTACTTTCTGGGCGGGTATTGTCTGGGTGCCGTGATTGCCTTCGAGATGGCCCAACTTCTCCATGCCCAAGGGCAGCAGGTGGCGTTGCTGGCCGTCTTTGATGCGTATGCCCCGGGTACCCCGGAGGCCTTGCCCTATGCCCGAGCCTGGTGGTGTCGGGCCGGGCGCTTGGGACAAATCCTCTCCCAGCACGCGCGCAACGTCTGCCTCCTGCCCCCGCACGAGCGTCGCTCTTATGTACGGCAGCGGCTCGATCACTATCGCTGGCGCTTCGAGAGCGAAGTCTTGAAGCGGCCCATGCCTGTATCCCTGCATGCCGGTTCCGCACACGGACAACAGGCGGGAGCGTTGGCGCTGCCGCCAGTCCCGCGGCCGGTGCCGGTGGCGACCCCGTATGTTCCGAAGCCATACGCGGGGCGCATTAGTCTCTTTCAATCGCGCGTGCGGTTGCTCGGCTACAATCACCCCACGGCCTTGGGCTGGGGCCGTCTGGCCACCGACGGGGTCGACACGTATGTCATTTCTGGGCATGAAGGCGCCATGTTTTACCCCCCCCACGTGCGGCATTTGGCACAGCAACTCCAAGCCTGTCTGGTCAGAGCACGGACTGCAGCATCTGTGTAGTGCCGCTCACGTCAGTGGACACGGGAGATGGGACGGCTAGGTGGCGAGCAGTATTTTGAGTGTCCCTGGCCGGGCAGCGTGCGCTACTGCCTCACTGCCAGCCGCGAGTGGATACACCTGATCAATGAGGGGTGTCACCGTGATATGTTGCCTGGCCAGGGCGCGTAGGGCCGTAGGAAACGGTCCACAGCGGGAGCCGATCACGGTCACCTCATTGATGACCAGGGGGGCGAGAGAGAGCGCATGCTCCGCAGCGATGGTACTCTTGAGGATCAGTTTCCCGCGTGGCCGCACGGCAGCAATGGCAAGTTGCAGTCCCTGCGGAGAGCCTGTGGCTTCCACCACCACATCAACCGGGGAGGGGTGCCAGTCAGTGAGCGATTGCGTATGTATGCCCAGTCTGTGCAAGAGTTGTAGTTTGCCAGGATGTTTGCCTACCACACACACGCGCCCGCCTGCACTGTGAAGCACCTGGGCACACAGCACGCCGAGCTTCCCATCTCCCAGCACGAGCACTTCGTCCGTCGGTTGCAGGGGCACCTGCTCTAAAATCTCGAAGGCTGCGGCGAGTGGTTCAGTGAACACCGCTTGTTCGTCGGTGACGGTATCTGGCACAGGGTGCACATTCGCCATCGGCACGGCTACATACTCGGCGAAACTGCCATCGGCGTTGAGGATACCCATGACGCGACGGGCTGGACAGTGTCGTCCAAGCCCTCGGGCACAGGCGGGGCAGTGACCGCAGGCAAAGTTAATCTCACTGACCACCCGCACCCCCATAAGGTCAGGTGGCCCCTCGCACACCTCCCCGACGAGTTCATGTCCAGGGACGCCGCGAAAATCCATATAGCCCTGGAAGATCTGCAGATCCGTCGAACAGATACCCGCAAGGCGCACATGGATCACGAGTGTGTGTGGTTCGATCGGCGGGGTGGGGTAGGCCGCATCGAGTCGGAGAGACTGGCCGTCCCAATAGAGAGCCTGCATGCCGAGATCCTCGTGGTCTTAAGGAGTCGGAAACTCTCCCGTGGTCTGGTCGAGATAACGGGATAAGACGTACATACTGTCGGGCGTAAAGGGCTCAGTTTGGGCGCGGCGTAAAATGTCGTCAATGGGCACAAAGGCACCGCTCTCAACTTCTTCTTCCTGCAGGACAATCTCTCCGTCGTAGACACAGGAGAACACGCCTCCCCATACTCGGCTGTGCGCGTCGGCAAAGTAAAAATCGAAGTGCCATAGCAGAGGCACGTCCTGTATCCCCATTTCCTCGGCTAACTCGCGTTTGGCACATACCTCATAACTCTCTCCAGCCAACACTACCCCTCCAGCCGCTGGATCATAGTACCCTGGATACACATCCTTGGTCATCGTGCGCTTTTGCACATACAGATGCCCTGGCGTGTTGAACACGAGAATGTACGTACTGCGATGCGGGAGTCGCTTGGAGCGCATCTCCCGACGCGGTAGAGCACCGACGACGTGATTATGTTCGTCTACAATGGTGACGATTTCGTCTGCCGCACTCATCGCTTCTCCATTGCTCCACCCAGGAGTTACAGCCTGCTTTCTCCAGGCATGATACCGTAGTGCTGCAGGAGTTTCCAGGGGGCCGGGGGACTGTGCTGCAGTATGATATACTCACTTGAGCGACACCATTCCTCTCGTCGATGCTCCGAGGAGAGCAAGCCGTCGGGCTTCCCTTACGCAGCGATGCGGAGCATCGTTTGCACATGCAGAGCGTGTATGGGCGGGTGATGTCTGTGACGTGAGCGGGAGGCGCTTGTGGATAACATCACGCATGGCCTGGCTGGCGCTTTGCTTGCGCAGACGGGATTTCGGCAGCGCTATGGTCGGGCTGCAACGGTGGCGCTCATCGTTGGCGCGGAACTCCCCGACCTCGATTTTGTGTTTGATTTTGCCGGACCAATCGTCGGGTTTCAATACCACCGCGGCATTACCCATGCCTTTGTCGGTGGGTGTGGTTTAGCCCTGCTCGGTGCAGCCTTTGCCTATGCTGTCCTGCGGTATCGTTTCTACTGGCGTGTGGTCGGGTTGCTCTACCTGGGTGTCTTGCTCCACATCTGGATGGATTATCTCACCTCGTACGGCACACAGATTTTCCTCCCCTTTGATGCCGGGCGCTACACTGCTGATGCGGTGTTCATTATCGATTATTTTTATACGGGCATTATTGTTCTTGCCCTCTTGCTGATACGCCTGGTGCGCCAGCAACGACATGGACGGTATCGCACTGCCAGCCTCATCTGGCTCTTCATCGGTGTCGGGCTCTGGGTGGGGACGCCGTGGTTTGTGCAACCGCGCCTGCTGTTTATGGCCCTGCGCGGGTTGGGGATGCATCTGCTGCTTTTTGCGGGGCTTATGGCGCTATGCACGCATATTGGCCGACGTTGGCACGCAGAGCACGCTGTCGTAGTCGGACGCTGCGGCATAGGGGCGTTGGCGGCCTATATGGCGCTATGCATCGCCAATCACGCCGTGGTCGTGCAGCGCTTTGCCTCGGCTCTCAAAGCCCAGCCCGCTGCGGTGCAGCAGGTGTCGGCCATTCCTCTGCCAGGTGGCCCATTCACCTGGCGCGGTATTGCGGAGACACCCACGGCCTATCTTGTCAGTCACATAACGCTCCTGCCACCAGCCATCGCCGCGCCGCAGACGATCGCCAAGGCGCCCCACCAGGCCATAGTACAGGCCACCAGTGATTATCGTCTGGTGCAGATTTTTCGTGACTTTGCGCGCTTTCCTGTGATCGAATACGAACAGCAGGGTGAGCAGCAGGTGGTGCGGTACTTTGATCTGCGCTTCACGGGCTACGGTCGTGAACGTAGCTGGTTTGACCTGGAGGTGCGTTTCGACAGTGCTGGTCAGGTACAGGGTATCGAGTTCCTCAATCACCTTTTCCCCCCCACCATCCAGATTTTCGATAGTGGGAGTTGGCCCTGCTTCCACCACACCCATGGCCAGGATCACAGCACACGACTGGTATACCGCAAAAACACCGCCAGAGCACCGACAAAGAGGCATGCCCCGACAATAGTGACCACTCCGGTGGTCGTCGCTATGGAGAAATGCCCCAGTGGGATGAGCAGCATCCCAAGCAGAAACCCGACCCCAAGCGTCAGTCCACTCAAACGCACGAAAGTACTGCACAGTTCGGGGAGCACTCCTGGGGCGAGCCAACAACGTCTGAGGTAGGTCAAGCGATGACTACCATCCACGAGTGCCAGGAGTACAATGCCGGCGCTCAGCCCGACCCACAGGTTGGGGGGAGACGCTGTCACAAGGAGCGCGAGCGTCAGGTTCCCCAGGCCTAGCCCACCGCTCCACATGACCACGGGCTGCCAGCCAGTGACGCAGCCCAGGATGGCCAGGATGGCAGTGATGACACTCAGCACGACCACGCCCTGGGCGTGCGAAAAGAGCAGGGGATAGCCTGACCAGCACAGGGCGAGACTTCCCACCAAGATTTCTATACCTATCTGGCGCGTTGCCATAGACGCCCTCGTGACATCAGGGTGTGGAGAGACCGCAACGGCTCTTCCGAGTCTTGGAGCAGCACGGGGATCCCCAGGTTGCGAAATTCGTGTAACCGCCACTCTGTTTCTAAGCGCCACAGGCGTGTCACGGCTTCTGCCTGGTCGGGTTGCTGGGCGCCAGGCATGGCGTATGCCGGAGAGATGGCCAGGATGACGAGGGGGAAGGCACGTGCCAGCAGATCGCGTAGGGCCACAGTAATGCGTGTATCCAAAAAGGTGGTAAGCACGAAGATGAGCGCTCCTGGCGGCAAGACGCGAGGTGGGATCAGGGTGATATCCTTGGTTAAATAGCTAAAATGCGGACGTGCCTCTAACAGCGTGTCGAGGATGCGGTACAGCTGAAACTGCCCAAGCGCTGGAGGGACCCAGGAGCACACCCCGCCGTAACTGATCAAGCCGACCCGGTCTTTGTGGGACAGGTAGTGAGCTGCCAGCGACGCTGTGGCGCGCACGGCGATGTCGAGCGTGTTGTTGGTAGGGCCGCCATAGGCTGTTAATGTATCGAGGAGGAGAACGATGTCGGCGTTGCGCTCGCAGTAGTAATCGTTGACATAGAGCTGTTGCCGGGCAAGCGACGTGCGCCAGTGCACGCGGCGCAGGCGATCGCCGCTACTGTAGGCGCGCACGCCGGCAAACTCCAGGCCTTCACCGACGAGGCGGGAGACGTAATTGCCAAATGAGACGTGCGTATGCAGCGGCGGTAGATGGTGGGGCAGGGGAGCAAGACGTGGATAGATATGGCAGATGTGCTCGTCATGGTATTCTGCCAACAGGGGCTGCAAATCTGCACCCGGATGACTGCGACAATAGAGATGCCCTAAGGCGTACTTGCCGCGTCGAGGGAACATCACCTGGTGGGTAAAGGTACGCTCCGCTCCGGCACGTAAGACCACCAGGAGCCGGTTGTGGCCTGTGTGACAGACTGCCCCCGGGGGGAGGACATGCCAGATTTCCGTGGGGGGGAGGTCTGTTACGGCGGTGACCGTGATCTGTATGGTGACGGCTTCTCCCTCAAAGGCGCGTGCTGGGGTAACGGTGCACTGCAGCGCTACACGTGGCTGCGTCCGCACCAGGCGGCTGTGCAGGAGCGCCAGGAGCAGGGGTAAAACGACGCAGAGCGGTTCGATACGGCGGCCCATCGTACTGAGCAAAATGCCCACCAGTACCAGCCCGAAGTAGTAGTAGTTTTGTGCTGCGTTGCGCCGCTGCATCCTTTTCACTCTGCTTTGGGAATGGGCGTGCGTTCCAGGAGGTCGCGCACGACGTCCTCGGCGTGTATGCCACGCATCCACAGCTCTGGTTTGAGCAGCAGGCGATGGGCGAGCGCTGGGATGGCCATGATCTTGACATCGTCTGGCAGGACGAAGTCGCGTGCCTGCATCATGGCATGCGCGCGCGCCAGCTGATACAAGGCCAGCGAGCCGCGTGGTGACGCCCCTACCTGCACCTGTGAGTGGTGGCGCGTTGCCGCGGCCAGACTCACGATGTAGGACTCTATGGCTGCACTGGCATGCACCTGTTCAACTGTGGCTTGCATTTGCAAGAGTTGGACGGCATCAATGACCGGCTGCAGATCAATCTTTTCTTGCCGCCGCGCCCCCCGCAGGGCGAGGATCTGCCGTTCTTCCTCGAGGCTGGGATAGCCCACGCGTAAGCGCATCATGAAGCGGTCGAGCTGGGCTTCTGGTAAGGGATACGTGCCTTCGAGCTCAATGGGGTTTTGCGTGGCGAGCACCACAAATGGCGTTGGCATCGGATACGTGATCCCTTCAACGGTCACCTGCCGCTCTTGCATGACTTCCAGGAGTGCGGCCTGGGTCTTGGGTGGAGCACGATTCACCTCATCGGCCAGTACGAGGTTGGTGAAGAGGGGGCCGGGGCGAAAGACGAATTCTGCCTGTTTCTGGTTGTAGATCACGCCACCTGTAATGTCTCCGGGTAAGAGATCAGGCGTAAATTGGATACGCTTAAACTCCAAGCCGCTCACTTGCGCCATGAGTCGGGCGATGAGGGTTTTGGCCAGGCCAGGGAAATCCTCCAGGAGAATATTGCCGCCACCATATAACCCCAGTAGGAGCTGCCGCAGCACCTGCTCCTTGCCCACAATGACTTGCTGGAGTGCGCCAAGCAGCGTTTCGGAGAGGCGCGCAGCGTCTGAAATGTTCATTACAGCGCCTCGAAAGCACGTAGGACAGCGAGGACATTGTGCACCCGTTGTCGGCGGTAACGATATCTGGCCCAGAGCCCGGTCGCCTCGCGGCGCTGCAGGAAATCAACCACGGCTGGATCAACGTGCGTGAGCTGTGCAGTGTCGAGCCCCTCGAATGGCATATCAAGGAGCCCACTGACGCGATACGCCAGGAGTTGGCGCAAGCGTGGTTTGAGGACGTCCTCCAGGTAGTGCGGATCTGTGTAGACACTGCGGATCGCCTCCGCAGTGCCAAAGTGGAAGTCGAACTGGGGCACAGCCCCAGGCCGCATGGGCGCTGGCCGCCAGGGGGGGATTTCGGCAGGCAGCCAACGCATGACGCGGCGCATATAACGGCCAAGGCGTACAAAGGCCAGCACCAGGATGCCATACACTGCTGCGAGCAGTATGACACTTTTCCAGTATTGGTTTAACAACAGATAGAATGGCACTACAATCAACACAATAAGGGCCAGGGTGCTCACGTCATGGAGCACTCGGGCGCGTATGGGGACGGGTTCAGGCGCGTGTTGCAAGAGCCGCCTCCGCTACGAGATGAGTATGAATCGTGGTCAGATACGCGGTGGCCTGTGTCCTGGCGGTATCATCCAGAGGGTGCAAACTGTAGCGCGCTTGCTCGAACAGCTGCACCAGACCAGCGAGTGCATCGAGCGGCAAATCTAACCCATGCAGGGCTGCCCCCATATATTCTTGCGGCGTGAGATGCGCGTATGCTGGCACACCATAATCTTCCAAGAGATGCTCGAGACGGGCGTAACAGGCAATAATGGCCTGTCGTGCATCCACATGGGAGTGCAACTCGCGTAGACCCGCCGTGACTGCCCGTCGGACCTGCCGGAGCTGCTGTGGATCAGGCTCCAGTGAGGCTGGAGTGCCGTCTCGTTCCCAGGTGAGGACCCACAGGCCAAGGAGTGCCAACCCCCCATAGACCACCATGACAATGGTGAATAAGGTGTAGCCCACGGTGGGAGAATCGATCTGACGGAAGAACGAGTCTGTCCCCGCTGCCAGTAGTTCCGGGACTTCTCCGAGCCCCTGCCGCCAGCGTGCCAACCACTGTTGCAGCTCTGGGCCGTGCCGCACGAGCCAGAGGAGGACAACAACCAGCAAGGCACACGACGCGAGCGTACTCACGAGCGTCTGCCAGGGAGTTCTGAGCGCTTCAGGCTGGCGCTGTTGCGAGGCATCCGGTGGATGCCGACGGCGTTGCACGAACGACGCCAACAGGGTCAGTCCGACCCCTGCGAGTGCCACGAGGCCCATGGTGATATAGAGAGGTGTCGGCAACGATGGGATCAATAGCACCCCGCGGATATTGCGATCGCCAAGGGGTAACGTTGAGGCGAGCCCATAGAGGTAAAGCAAAGCGCCTACACAGAGGGCACCAAGCAGCAATCCTGGGCGTATCTGGCGTTGCAGTACAGGGAACATCCTGTGGTCAGCCTCCTTTAGGACGTCAGTCACATCTTATAGAAACCTCACTGTACACGAAGCCCCTGCATGAATCAAGAGACAGACACGCTTGTGCGTCTCTGGCGGTCATCAGGGAGAAAATAGCCAGAGTGTGCTAAGATGCTATAGGCAACAAATTGTTTTGCCATGGTGAGGTTGATGGGGTCATGCATGCGCATTGTGACGTTAGGAGGCGGGACAGGACAGGCAACGCTCTTACGAGGCCTACGCGCGTCTGCCTGTCAGGTCACTGCTATCGTGGGCGTGACGGACAATGGCGGGCATAGCGGGCAGCTCCGGCATATGCTGCACATTCCGCAGGTCGGCGACACACGGCAGTGTCTTGGCGCTCTCGTTGATGACCACTCGGTGTGGGGGAAGCTGTTGCAGTATCGGTTTACCACTGGGGATCTGCGTGGGTTGAGCGTTGGCAACCTCATGCTGGCGTCCTTGGCGCACCTCCAGGGAAGTCTAGGCGCAGCGGTCGAAGAAATCCGCGCTGCGGCTGGGATTTTCCAGCAGGTCTTGCCGGTTTCAGATGGTGACACGCACATTGCGGCAGAACTGGCCGACGGACGGAAGATCGTTGGCGAGTGGGAGATTATGCAACGACAGCCGCGCAGCCCTGTCGTGCGGGTCGCTCTGCAACCCCAGGTAGCGGCACTGCCAGCGGTATTGGAGGCGATTACCAGTGCCGATCTGCTCGTGTGCTGTCCCGGGTCGTTTCTTACTGGGACGTTGGCAGTACTCTTGCCGACCGGCGTGCGTGACGCCATTGTTGCCAGCCGGGCACGCTGTGTGTATGTCTGCAATCTCATGACGCAGCCTGGGCAGACCGACGCGTATACTGCCAGGCAGCACCTGACCATGCTCGAGACGTATCTAGGACGTCAGGTCGACACGGTAGTGCTGAATAACGGTCCTTTTCCCCCAGCCTTGCTAGAACTCTATGCCCAGCACGGGGCATTTCCGGTGGTAGACGATTTGACATCTTCTGGCATGCCTGTCGTACTGACAGACCTGGTGGAACACCCAGATGCTGATGCTATACGGGCGTATGCGCGTCCTCAAGGCGCTGGTATGCAGGTTGGTCTGCACTTCATACGGCACGATGCCCAGAAACTTGTCGCCCAAATTCTGGCACTTGCACAGGCCCCATACTAGGGTCCTGGCCTGGTTTTTCATTGACACAGACAACGCGCCATGAGTATGCTGCAGCAGCATCTGGCACACTATTTTGATGCCCTAAGTGGTTGATAAAGGAGGCAGTCCATGATGTCTGAGCGCGCGCTCGGCGATTTCTTTCGAGCCGCCGTCGATATTCCAGAGATTCCGTTTGGCGAGATGCTGTGGGAGTCTTCACAGCGTTTCCCCGAGAAGATTGCGGTCGTCTTCCAAGGACAGAAAATTTCCTATCGGGAACTCGATGGCCTGGTGAACAGTTTTGCCAATGCGCTAGTAACGCTTGGGGTAAAGAAAGGGGACCGCGTTGCCCTGTATATGACCAATCGCCCTGAATATGTCATCAGTGTCTATGCGGTGGCACGCCTGGGAGCGGTCCTCACGCCGATGAATCCGACCTACAAGGAAGCCGAGATCTCTCATCAGCTCAACGATGCTGAAGCAACGGTTCTGGTGGTGCAAGAGTCGCTCTATCCCCTGGTGAAATCCATACGTCAGCAGGTCAATCATCTGAAAGAGATCATCATTGTTGGCCAGCACGCTGAGGAAGGCATGCGGCTGTTCCGCGACCTGATTCGGCAACATGCCCCAAAACATCCCCCGCAGGTCCCTCTGTCCTGGACAGAGGATCTGGTGGCGCTGCCCTACTCGAGTGGTACCACCGGGTTACCAAAAGGGGTCATGCTGACACAGCAGAATCTGGTGTCCAACAATATCCAGTTCATCGCCAGCGGCCGGATTACAGAGCACGATACCCTCCTGGTCTTCCTGCCGTTTTATCACATCTATGGCGTTATGCTGATGACCGGTGGACTCTACGCTGGCGCGACGCTGGTGATTATGGAGGCGTTTGATCTGGAGGGCTCACTGACGTTAGCACAGCAGTACAAGGTGACATTGTACTATGCCGTGCCGCCTATCCTCATTGCGCTGGATAACTATGCGGAGCTAACGAAATTCGACCTGTCCCATTTACGCTATATCATGGTGGGCGCAGCGCCGATGGCTCCAGAGGTCGCCCAGCGCGTGCAGGAAAAAATAGGCGTGCGGATTCTCCAGGGATACGGCCTCACTGAGGCCTCGCCGGTGACGCACCTCAACCCTGTTGATCAAGGCCAGATTAAGCTGGATTCCGTCGGCATTGCCGTGCCCAACCAGGAGCAGAAGATCGTTGATCTGGAGACAGGGGAGCGTACACTTGGCGTCGGCGAAGTCGGTGAGCTCCTGGTGAAGGGGCCGCACATCATGAAGGGGTATTGGAAAGCTCCAGAGGAGACGAGTCAGACGATCCGTGACGGCTGGCTCCATACCGGAGACATCGCCAAGATTGATGCCGACGGCTATGTCTACATCGTTGATCGAAAAAAGGAGATGATCAAGTACAAAGGTTTTGCCGTGGCTCCAGCGGAGGTGGAAGCGGTCCTCTTTAAGCATCCGGCGGTCGCCGACTGTGCGGTCATTGGCAAACCAGACCTGGAAGCCGGCGAGATTCCTAAAGCACTGGTGTTGTTACGGCCGGGTGAGGAGGTGTCTGCAGATACCTTGATGGAGTTTGTGGGGAGTCGTATCGCTGGCTATAAAAAGGTGCGCGAAGTCGAGTTTGTCACCATGATCCCCAAAACGGCCTCTGGCAAAATTTTGCGGCGTGTGTTGATCGAAGCCGAACGCAATAAGGCAGGTGCCTGAAGCGTGACACGAGGAGGACGAGGGCGCAGGGTGAAACCAGCGGTGTTAGTAACCCAAAAGATTCCGGCACGGGCCCTGGACCTGGTCCAGGAAGTGTGTGACGTACAGTGCAACCCGCAGGACCAGCGTCTCACACCTGAGGCGCTCCGCCAGGCCGTGGTCGGCAAGGAAGGCATGATCTGCCTGGTCACCGACCAGGTCGACGCCCAGCTGTTGGCGGCCGGAACAGCCCTCAAGGTGGTGGCGAATGTTGCGGCAGGATACGACAACATCGATGTACGAGCTGCCACGCAACGTGGTATTGTGGTCACCAATACTCCTGGAGCGGTCACGGAGGCCACGGCAGATCTGACCTGGGGCTTGCTGCTCAGCATTGCCCGGCGTATTCCCGAGGGGGATCGCTATATCCGCGCCGGCAAGTGGAACGAATGGAAGTTCATGTTCATGTTAGGCGGTGACGTGTATGACCACACGCTCGGCATTATCGGCATGGGGCGCATCGGACAGGCCGTGGCCCGCCGGGCACAGGGGTTTGGCATGCGGGTGCTGTATCATAATCGCCGGCGTCTGGATGCGACCCTGGAGCAAACGCTTGGTGCGACCTGGGTCGAGCTCCCAACCCTGTTGCAGCAAGCGGATTTTGTGAGTGTGCACGTGCCGCTTACGGCAGAGACCACGCATCGCATTAGTGAGGCTGAACTCCGCATGATGCAGCCTACCGCCTATCTGATCAATACCGCACGCGGTGCGGTGGTGGATGAGGCGGTGCTCGTACGCGCTCTCGCAGAGGGCTGGATCGCTGGCGCCGCCCTGGATGTGTTCGAACGAGAGCCAGAACTCCATCAGGCACTGTTCGCATTGGAAAACGTTGTGCTCGTGCCCCACATCGGCAGTGCTTCTGTGGCCACACGCACACGCATGGCCGTCATGGCAGCGGAGAATCTGCTGGTGGCTTTGCGTGGTGAGCGGCCTCCTCACGTCGTTAATCCTGATGTCTATGTATAGACAGAGAGCCCTCGGTGGCCCCGGTGGTGCGATGACAACCACGCCAATTGTGCCCCTGGCAAACACTGGCAAGTGAAAATGCTCTTGCAAAGGCCAGGGGCTTTCTGTATAGTCTCCCCGACTTCCATGTACCGCAGAGCTGTCCACCGTCAGGTTTTATCATACATTATTGGAGTCCCGCCATGGATATGGATCCTCTCGACGTCAGCGAACTTATCCATACCGTATGGGAATTTCGCCAGGCTGCTCTCCAGCTTGGGGAATCGGCCGGTACCAAGTTCCTCTGTCCAAATTGTGAGCAGATGAAACCGTTCGCTGGGGACAATGCCCTGGAGTATTACAACAATTCCTGTGGTATTGCTCTCGTCTGTAACGATTGCTTACTGGATTTCAACGTGCGCCGCGGTGTTGAACGCGTCAAACAAATGTAACGATGAACATATCCCGCATATATCCAACCCCCTGGCTCCTGGGTTTGATACTGGTGTGTACCCTGTGTGGGTGCGAACCATTGTATCAGTCCTATACGTTTACTGAATCACTGCACACCACGCTCCCGGAGCAAGTCACCGGCGATGAGGTGTGGGTCACGTCGGTACCGGCTGGGGCAGAGGTCTATGTCCAACCGTATGATCCAGAGCAAATCCCCTCGCATGCAACCGATCCAAAAGCGCTGCAGGGTACCACGCCGCTGCGTTTCACGTTGCCTCCGGGAAGTTATTGGCTTGAGCTTGTCCTCAATGCTGAAGTGTTCGAGAACTATTTCACACCACCATACGACGATGCGCAATTCGAGCGCGACGGGGCTGCTTCTGAAGCCCTGTTCTTTAGCCCCTTTGCTCCTGGCAATAAACGTCGCCTGTTACGCTATTATCAGCTCGTCAAGCAACCGCAACAGGGACAGACACTGATTGCTCTCTTCCATCCGCGCGGAGAACCGTTTGAGCGAGTCATGGCACTCTATCCTCAAGAGGAGCAGTATCAGGTTGTTCCTGAGGAACTCCTCGCCTTGATGCAACAGGCACAAGTCCCGCCAGCCGTGCAGGAGACCTTCTTAACGCTGCTCAAGCTGGGTGGAAAAGCCTTCTGGAGCATGCGCGACGAGTACAGCGTGACACTGGAGCTGCAACCACAAGCAGTGCGAGGACGCATTGTGACGCTGTATACCGGTCCCTCCCTGCCCGTGCCCCTCATTCCCGACGGTGGCGGTTTGTAAGGGAGAACTACCCAGGTCGTGCGCTACGACCGCGCTCCTCGCCGGGGCCACCTCTGGCTCACCCCTTTTCACGCGTCCCCAGCGCGCTGCAGCAGCGCGGCAAAGCGCGGCCCGGGCGCGCGTCTCGGCATGGGTGAGGGAGCGCCTCAGGGTGCCCAAGGGCGAAGGCCTCGGGACGGGCAATTTTGGCGACCTGAGGGGGGCAGCTTTGTTCTTGACTCCATGGAGTCTCCTCTCCTATGACACTTCCCACATCGTGGGTTGTGGCATGCAACGCTCATCTTCCTGCCTGCATGCTGCTGCAGTGCGTCTGGTGCTCCACACGATAGTACCCCTTCTTGCCTTATCTCTGCATGCCTCTCCAATAGATTGACACTGTCTACAGGGCACGTGTGTGCAGTATATTATCCCGTTGAAGCTTGTGCAACACTCCAGGAAGGCGCGCTATACCGCCTGAGGCCATAAAAAGTCCCTGCAAGCTGTGCTAGACGGCCACATACCAGAACAACTCCGTGCAGGTGGTGTTAGACGGCTCTGCCTGTATAACACCGTGCCAAGGGCACTATACAGTGGAGGCGGTAGAACACCCAATTGGCGATGCTATACCGATGAAGCTGTATAACACCCTGTCAGAGAGTACTACACGGGGATGCACTGTATAATTAATAGTTCGGCACCGAAAACTTGAGGGGGTCTTGTCACCAGGAGAAGAAGGAGAGATACCATGTCCGCAGAAGAAAACAAAGCCATCGCTCAGCGTTACTGGGATCTCTGGAACACGGGAAACCTTACCAACATAGATGAAATTTTCACCCCCGACCATGTTTTCCACGATGTGGCTGGGGGGGTGAGTCGCGGCACCGAGCTCATCAAACGCAATATCCCACCATGGCGCACTGCGGTGCCTGATCTGCACTTTGTCCTTGAGGATGTGTGTGTCGAAGGGGACAAGGTGATCGTGCGCTGGACCGCCCACGGGACACATAGAGGGGACCTAGAGGTGGCGGGGTTTATTCCGAAAATTCCCGCGACTGGGAAGCAGGTGACGTTTTTTGGGATCGACATCTACCACATCAGGGATGGCAAGATCGTGGAAAGCTGGCGAAGCTGGGACAGGCTAAGTTTATTGCAGCAACTCGGTGCTCTGCCTACAGCGAGGTAGGCGAACGAGCCCCTCTGTGTGAGAGTCAATGAACTGAAGTGAAGGTGCACATAGGCTCTGGTTGTCCAGGCGATAGAGGCGGTGGAATTGTGCCGATGGCTGTGTCAGAGCATTAGCCAAACGCTCGCGTGTGAAGGCAGGGGCGCACAGGTGCCGTGGCGGGGCGCGCAGGCGGAGGCACCACGAGGCCAAGGGAGACCAGGCAGGCGGGATGCGGGGGCGCGGCAGGGCCGCACAAGGGCCTAGAGCTGACGGCTTCCACGTCCGCTCGTCCCTCGCTCCCGCTTCCAGCCGCGCCTGATGCCCAGCGTTCGGCGCCTACGAAGGGATTGCACGCTTTGGGGCACGCTATATCCATCGTCAGGCCCCACAACATCTTTAAACAGCGCATGTGGGCAATGAATACACTCGGCTAGGAGACAGACGTCGCGTGAGGCGGAAGCCATACGAGAGGGTTGGCGCAGGCTGGTGTTCTATCAAAAGGAGATACCTATGTCCACGGTCACGCAGGTCATTGACATCAAAACATGACTCGAACATCTCCAACGGGCCATGAATAGCCAGAACGTGGAGGCGTTCCTGCTGTGCTTTCAGGAGACCTACACCAGCGACTAGCCAGCGCACCCCGGTCGCGGCTTTCGTGGACACGAGCAAGTACGGAAGAATTGGGCGGCGATCTTTAACGGGGTGCCGGACTTCCATGCCGAGTTGCTCCGCTATACCCCTGCGGACGAGATGGTCTGGACCGAATGGCTGTGGTCTGGCACACGGACGAATGAGAGTGCGTTTGAGATGCGGGGCGTGATTCTGTGGGGTGTGGAAGCCGGACGCATTGCCTGGGGTCGCCTGTATATGGAGCCTGTCGAGCGGACGGAGGCAGGCATTGATGGGATGATCAACGCCATGACCGGGGGCCCACAGCGCGTGTCCTAGCTGCCAACACCAGCCGGCTGGCAGTCTAGCCAAAGCCTGCCAGAGGCGTTGGGATGGGGACGAGGTCAATGCCACCGCCTTGGCCGAACAAAGGCCTGGAGCTGACTGCTTACAGCGTCCGCTCCTGCGTCGCTCCCGCTTCCAGCAGCAGCTCAGGCCTGGCGTTCGAGATCAACAAATATGAGCATGTGTCATCACCTCATCTTGGTAAGACATGGCGAATCGGACCATCTCGTCAATGAGACGACAGGGGGATGGTCCGAGAGCCCAGTTGACCACGCGAGGCAAGACCAAGCCACGTACACTGGTCAAACGCTGGCAGCGAAACTTCCATGCGACACCTTCGGGTTCTACGCCAGCGACTTACTGCGTGCCAAACAGACAGCGGAGATTATCGGCAGACGCAATCAATGTTGCCCCGGTTTTGTGTCCTGAATTACGCGAGTTGAACAATGGCGTGGCGAGAAATAAGACGCTCGCGGAGGCTGAGCGGCTGCGACTTGCCGGTGACGGAACCCATCATAGAATGGATACCTTATGCGGAGGCCGAAAGCTGGGGAATGATGGCGCGCAGGGTCATGACTATGGATGGAGCGGATGGTGGGGGGTGCCCAGAGCGATACGATACTGATCGTGTCACATGGCAATGCCATGACGGCAATGGTGCATTGGTGGCTCAGGCTCCACGAGGCGTATTTCTCCAGGGTGTCCTATGATTTTGATTGCTGCAGCATCACCGAGTTGACCATGAATCGCTGGGGGGAAAGAACAGTCGCCAGGCTGAACGATATTTCCCACTTGCAAGGGGTATGAGCACTCATCTCGAACAAGGCGCTGCAGGCGACGCGCTGAAGCGCGCGCCTGAGCGCCAGCGTTAGACGCCGAAGTGACCCAAAGAAAAAACCTCAAGACAATCGCAAAGACAGGGCGTAGACTCTTCCCTATAGTTCAGAGAGCCCTCCAAAGCGGAGGAGGTAACACATGAGCCAGACGTTGATCCTTGAACTGAGTGACGCAGTCTACACCATCATCCAACGCCAGGCGGAAGCCGCTGGAACGTCACCGGCCCATTGGCTGGCGAAGACCCTCGAGCGGCAGTATAGTCCTCCCAACACGGGACAAAGTGCACGGGCGCAGCGTACCGCAGCGGAGCAGCAAGCTGCGCGGGAGCGCTTTGAGCGGCATTTTGGCGCCGTGGACCGCGCCGACGCGATCGGTGCAGACAACGAGCAAATCGACGCAGATCTTGCCAGAGAATATACCGAGGCGCATGAGGCACCTTGATGCTTCTCGATACGTCGGGACTCCTATGTCTCCACAATCGTGCCGAACCGTTCCATGCCCATGCGCGCACGCTGTACCACGCAGCCCATGGGCGGCTGACGCACAATTATGTGTTGGCAGAGTTTGTGGCCTTGGCCAATGCCCGGCGTTTGCCCCGCATGGCCGCGCTCACCTTCATCGTAGACCTCGTGGGGAATCCTGATATCGAAACAGTATGGGTTGACGGAGCACTCCATCGTGAGGCCATGGACCTGTTGCTTGCGCGGCAAGATAAAACCTACTCGTTGTGCGATGCCGTGAGTTTTGTCCTGATGCGTCAGCATCACCTCACGGAGGCGTTGACAACGGATCACCACTTCGAGCAAGAGGGTTTTCAGCGGCTCCTGTGACCCAATACTTCGGACAGTTTTGACTGAGAGGTAGCCGCACGAGTCCTCCTATTCTAAGGTTGTGTTATCCGACACAACCGAGAAGGGAGGTACCCCATGCGACTGCTTCAGAGTGTACTGCCTACTTTACGCCAAACCAAGAAACCGCAACAAAAGTTTGTTGCACATCTCTTGGGACTGCTGCTTATGCTCCCAGGCCATGCCACGTTTCGGAATCTGAGCCGCTACAGCTCGTATCACGAACGGACCTTTGCGCGTTGGTACGCCAGAGACTTTGACTTTGTCTCGCTCAACAAGGCGGCGATCACCCAGGTGATTCCTCCTGCACATGAACAGGCTTTGGTGATCGATGCCAGTTTCGTCCCCAAAAGTGGCAAGAAGACCTATGGCCTTGACCGCTTCTGGAACGGCAGTCATAGCCGCACGGAAAAAGGCCTGGAAATCTCGACGCTGGCTTGGCTCGACATCACCGACAACTGCGCTTACTGCCTCAGTGTCGAACAGACACCCCCAGCAGACAAGACCCCCGACGCAGAGGCCACACGGATTGATGTCTATCTGGAGCAATTGACCCGTGTGGTCTCTGCGCATCGATCTGCGCCACCTCCGCTACGTCATCACCGATGGCTATTACAGCAAACAGAAATTCACTGCAGGTGTCCGTGCCCTGGGGCTTGAGCAGATTGGCAAACTGCGCATCGACGCCAATCTACGCTATCTCTACCAGGGACCGCAAACGCCCAGGGCCAGGCCGTCCCAAAACCTACGACGGCAAGGTGAACTGGGACAACCTCTCGCGCTTTGAAAAAGTTGAGACCGAAGATGACGATATCGTGCTCTATCATCAGGTGCTCAACCATGTGCAGTGCCAGTGCAACCTCCGCGTGGTGCTCGTGGTCGACACCAAACACCACCGGAGAGCTGTGCTCTTTAGTACGGACGTGGACTTGGACGCGCTGACCATTTACCGTTATTACAAAGCGCGCTTCCAAATCGAGTTTCTGTTCAGAGACGCCAAACAGTTTACCGGTTTGACCGACTGTCAAGCGCGCTCACAAGCCAAGCTCAACTTTCACTTCAATGCCAGTCTGAGCGCGGTCACGCTGGCCAAACTCGAAGCTCGTCAGCAAAACGGGGATGCAGCGTCAGCGTTTTCCATGGCGAGTCTCAAACGGCGTGCCTTCAATCAACATCTGATCGAGCGAATTTCTCAGCATTTAGCCAAGGGGCACAGCTTGGAAAAATCCAGCCCCGATTACGAAGAGCTTTGTAACTATGGCACCATTACCGACTTGGCTGCCTGAATTCTGACCGAAGTATTGGTGACCGAGATTTCGTCTAACATCGCACTGGAGCCGACGCCCTACAGCGTCCGCTCGTGCGTCGCTCCCGCTTTCGGGCGCGGCTCACCGCCAGCGTTAGTGCGCCAAGCGAAGCTTGGCGTTTCTTGCAGGGTGCAAGTCCCTGCGGAGGAAGGTCTAACCAACCACTCCTACCGAGTGTTGCGCCTGTGAAGGAGGTGCAAACCGAACGACACGGGTGAAGCGTACACAGGGCACCACGTAGACCGTAAGGGAGACCGCACTCTCTGAAGCTTGATACAGCCCCGTGATCGCGGCTCATGCAGACGGCGATGGTTTTAACGCCCCAGAAGCCTACACAGAGGAAGCGTTTTGGTGAGCTTCCCGAGGGTCTGTCGGGGTCCACGAAGAGCGTGGTATGCGTGGAGAGAAGCGTCAAGAACTTGGGAGGCCCTGACGGTTCCTGGGGTGCGAGCCCCAGGTAAGCCCCGCCGAAAGGGAGGCTGAGGACCGTCAGGGCGTCAGATCCGCTCATAGTACTCGGAGCCGGGAGAGCCGTGCACAGGGGGAAGGGGCGGACAGGAATACGGAGCCTGCACAGGAAACATTGCCCGAACATGAAGGATCGGACTCACAATGCCAACCTCCCTGCAGGGAATAGCACAGAAGGCTGCACGTCAAAAGGGCTATCGGTTCCGCAACCTCTACGGGATGCTCGACGAGGACTTTCTGAAGCAGTGCTGGCGCGACATCCGGAAGGATGCCGCCTCCGGGGTGGATCAGGTAAGCGCCCAGGAATACGAGCAGCACCTCGACGCGAACATCCACGACCTCGTCGAGCGCCTGAAGCAGAAGCGGTACCGCGCCAAACTCGTCAGACGACACTATATTCCCAAAGGGGATGGCACGCAGCGTCCTCTGGGAATTCCCGCCGTAGAAGACAAGCTCCTGCAACTGGCCGTGGCACGCCTCCTGGAAGCCATCTACGAGCAGGACTTCCTGCGCTGTAGCTATGGGTATCGCCCGCAAGTTGGAGCCCTGGAGGCGGTGGATACACTGACCATCAAGCTCCAATTTGGTCGCTACGCCTGGGTGGTGGAAGCGGACATCAAGAAGTTCTTTGATACCATCGATCATGACTGGATGGTGCGGATGTTGGCGGAGCGGATTGATGACGGCGCCCTACTGCGGTTGATTCGGAAGTGGCTGAAGGCCGGAGTGCTGGACACAGACGGCAAGGTGCTCCACCCGGCGACAGGGACCCCGCAAGGGGGCACGGTGTCACCCGTACTCGCCAATGTGTTCCTGCACTACGTGCTGGATTTGTGGTTCGAAAAAGTGGTCAAACAGCACTGTCGAGGCGAAGCGTGTCTGATCCGCTACGCGGACGATTTCGTGTGTGCGTTCGAAGACCAAGCAGATGCGGAACGCTTCTACAACGTGCTGGGGCAACGGCTGGAGAAGTTCGGACTGGAACTGTCGGGCGCCAAGACACGGATCATCCCGTTCAGTCGGCACCGCCAGGCAGGGAAAACGAGCTTCGAGTTTCTGGGGTTCGAGTTTCGGTGGGGCAAGGACCGCAAGGGGAAAGATCACCTCAAGCGCCGGACCGCACGGAAGAAACTCCGGAGCTCGCTCAAGCGCTTCACCGCGTGGTGCAAGGAGAACCGCCACCTCCGGTTGCCAGAACTGTTCAAGCGGCTGAACGCCAAACTCCGTGGGTATTACAATTACTACGGAGTCCACGGGAACGCCGCCAGCCTGAAAGAGTTCTTCAACAAGGCCATGCGGATTTTGTTGAAGTGGCTCAATCGGCGTAGCCAGCGCCACAGTTATACGTGGCAAGGCTACACCGCAGTGCTGGAGCGCTTCAAAGTGGCCCGACCACGGATCGTAGGACGACCCAAGACGAGACAGGCAGCCCTCAAGACCTAAGCCGACTTGCGGAAGCGAGTATTGCTGAAGAGCCCGGTGCGAGAAAACCGCACGCCGGGATCTGTGCGGGGGCCGTCGGGTAACTGGCAGTCCTACCGCGATGAAAATAAAAAGGTCTCTTTTTCAATCATGACAACAATATCCACTTTCACCATGAAGCTCATCAGGGCAGACGAACACCTGCAGGCCCTGAACAATGAGGTTGCGGCCTTCCTGCAAATCCGCCCATACGAAGTTGTCACTAAAAAGGATATTCCAGCAGGCAATCTCTGCGCCCAGGTCATCTATCGGCATGCGCCGCCCGATCTCTTGCTCATGCTCATTGGGGACGTGCTCCACAATCTCCGGTCTGCCCTTGATCACTTGGCTTGGAGTCTCGCCGGAACAAGGGCCGACTCCTTCACTGAATTCCCTATATTTATTGACGGGAGCCGGTTCCGTGCAACAGACAGACACGGGAACCCCGCACGGGGCAGCGGGCTCCACAAGATGCATGACATGCCCACACCCGCACAGAACATTATTGAATCGTTGCAGCCGTATAAGGAAGTGCACGGGTTGCCAGAGAGCGAGCCTCTGTGGCTTCTGCAACAGTTGAGCATTGAGGACAAACACCACACCCTCAATCTTGTTGCCGCAGGAGTTGATGTCCGCCTTGATGTCCGCACCGGGAGTCATCCCGCTTACGGATTGACTGGAAGGACCGGCTACCTGCCGCTCGAAGACGGTGCAGAGATTTACCATATCCCGCTCCCGGCTAATCTTTCGCAGGTGCAAGACTACTCGCACTCTACCTTTGATATAGCGCTCGATCCAAAAGGGCCAGGTCGGGGTATATCCTTGCGGGAGGAATTGCGTAATATGCGGGAAGCGGTCGCAGAGGCAATTCGACTTCTCGAACCCTTTGTCCCATGACTCATTGTTTTCTAACACGGCGTTGGAGGCGACGGGCCACAGCGTACGCTTTGTGGCAGGCGCGGGTTTGTACCGTGTGGCCCGCGCCTCAGCTCGGGCGTGCGTGTGCCGTGCATGCGGTCATGCTTGGGGGTGCAAGGCCCCTGTCCAGGTCTGCGTGGAGCCGAAGGACACGGGAAGCGCAAGGGCGTCTTCGCGCGGCGGCGTCTGCAGGCAGCGGGAAACGACCGTGCGGGGCGAGGGACACGCACCGGATACGCGGTGGGGGACCGTCGGGGCGAGCGGGCACGCGACCGCAAAGCCCTCCCGCCACAGGGGACGGTGCTGTAGACATCCGGCGTCGCTGCACGGACGGGATGACCGCGTACCGCGGGAGGCCTCTCCGGTGCCTCGGGCTGTGGCGTGCCACGGAACTTGGCTGCGCGCGGCGGAAGCAGCCCTGATCCCCGGGGAGGAGTCCGCAGACGGCGTCGTACCTATGGGAACGGAGGGCAGGCCTGCACGGTCGCCAAGGTCAGGAAGGTGTCGCGCGCACGGCAGGGTGCCCGCCCGGGCGCTCTGCGGCCGTGGGGCGCCACACGCCAACGCCTTGGCATGTGCGAGGATGCTGAAGCGACCGCACCGCCGTATTCGTGACCCGCATGTCCGGTGGTGTGGGCTGACTATTACCCACAAGTTGATCGTCTCACCCTGAAGAGTGCGTGCGACTGAGGGGAGGAGGGGCAATACTTTCGACTCTTCTCCCAAGCAATTGTACACACGACTTGGAAAGTTGTTGGCTCGCCCGGCAAAAAAGGAGAAGATACGCGCGTAACAGACAGAGCCACGGAGGGCCCAATGCTACCAATCACGCGCGTGCCGGAGACGATTGCCAAGGGAATGGCCAAGTTTCGCTCGGTCTTCTGTCGTGAGGCGGGGTTTGACCACGTCAGCCGGTATGTGACTGGGCTGATTCTGAGTCCCAACAAGACCCTCCAGGGGATCTACGATTTACAAGTCTGGGAACAGTCCGCCCCATCGCGTCGCGCCATGCACGCCGGGGTCTTTGAAGCCGGCTGGGATGATGACGCGCTGATGCAGCGCCATCGTGCGGAGGTCGCGACCGATTATCGCGGGCATGGACGGACAGTGATTGTGCTGGATTGGACTCTGGTGCATCACGAGCGCGGGCCGAAGATCTATGCGGTCAGGCGGGCATATGACTATGTCGCCCATCGCACGACGTTGTTGCAGACGGTAGTGACTGCAGTGGTTGCCAACCGGGCGGTGTTCGATGGGCTGGACGTGGTCGTCCAAGACCCGCTCGATCTGCCCGCAGAGGAGGCGTACTTGCAAACGACAGCCCAAGCGAGTTACGCGCAGATGGACGAGGTCCGGCAACGATTGTTGGAGTTGCTGCACCATCAGCTGCATCGGCGGAGCTATCGGAAACGGACCGAGATTGTCGTCGAGATTGTCCGGCACTTAGAGGCGGAGGGGCAGTTCCCGCAGGCCCACTATGCCTTTGACAATGGTGTCTTGACTGTCGACTTAACCCGTTTGATTGAGCAGAGTGGGAAACATTGGGTGAGCGAACTCGAGTGTTCTCGTCACATCAACTGGCGCGGACAGTGGCGGCGTGTTGACCATGTGGCGGCCGAGTTACGGGCACAGCATCCGGAGAGTTTTCGCCCGGTGACCATCCAATGTCGCAATGGAGAGAAAAAGCCATACTGGGTCTTCACCAAGGTAGTGCGATTAAAGAAATATGGCGAGAAACGGTTGGTGATCGTCCACGAGCAGGAAGACAGGCAAGACAGTCCACGGTTCTTCTTGACTGATGCGAAGCATTGGGAGAGCACCCGCATTCTCGAAACGTGGAGCTATCGTTGGACGGCAGAGGTCTTTCATGAGTTTGACAAACAGGTGTGTGGCATGGAAGCGGCTCAGGTACGCAAGGAGGAAGCGGTCACCCGCCACTTCCGGTTGAGTTGTGTAGCGCAGTCGCTCATCCAACGTGCACCTGCGGTGGCGTCGAAATCTGAGAGATATGCGTTCGCCGAGGGGCATATCACCTTCGGCCAGAAGTGCCGTACGATCAGTCGGGACGTGTTGCGTGCCCTGCTCGCCTTGTGTCAACGCTATTTCGCGGAAGGCAAGACGTGTGCGCAAGTGCTGGAACTGCTGATGCCTGTGTAAGCGAGTGGCGCCATTCGCTCTCCATACTGATTAACATTCCAAGTCGTGTGTACAAACAAGGATGGAACGGGCAGGGGTTCGAAAGGCATCGCTCCACACGCACCAGGCGGGTGGGCATCACAGGAGTTTGCACGAGCAAATTTTGGAGACCAACGGCTGACGTCCCGACGCATTCGAGTAGTCGATCGCATATCGGCGCTCCCAGAAAGTCCGATCACCCAGGCGTGCCAGAATGGGGCGGAGACAAAAGGGGCCTATCGATTTTTTCAAAATGATCATGTCGTGGCTGCCGAGATTTTGACCCCGCATGTGCAGCAAACAGTAGGGCGAGCACAGCAATACAGCATGGTGTTGGCTATTCAAGATACGAGCTACTTTTCCTATACAAGTCATAAAAAACCCCAGGGCCTGGGGACCATTTCTCGCAGGCCTGGGACGCAGGTGGAGAGGATGTCCTCGCAAGGTCTTGTCCTGCACACCGCGTTCGCAGTGACTCCCGACGGACTACCGCTCGGTCTTCTCGACCAAAAGGTGGTTGCGCGCCAAGCGCAACCGGACGCACTGAAGCAGTTGAAGCAAAGGAGTCACAATAATCGCGTGCCTATTGAAGACAAAGAAAGTTTCCGCTGGCTGGCGTCGCTCAGCAAGACGCAGCAAGTCACCGCAAATTCTGGAGTACAAGTGGTCACGGTGTGTGATCGCGAAGGCGATATGTACGAACGCTTTGAACTGGCAGCTACCCAGGCCGCCTCCATTTTGGTCAGCGCTCGTAAGGACCGTCTCATCAATAAGTCGTCGCGCTATGCGACAAAACCGGTCCACCGCCGGTGGAGCCACATGCAAGGCCTTGCTCCACAAGGGGATAGCGCCGTGGAAATCCCGGCTGGCGATTACAAGCCGGCACGAGTGGCGCGGCTGGAATTACGATGCGGGTCTATCACATTGCCTCCGCCCCGTAATCCTCTGCGTCATAAAACTGAGGCGTTACCAGATTTCGACCTCAGCGCGGTCTACCTCGTTGAGAGTGCCCCGCCCGCCACAGAAGAACCGCTGGAAGGGATGCTGCTCACCCCTCTGGCCGTGACCAACGTCGCACAGGCCATCGAAAAAGTGCGCTGGTCTTGGCTCCGGTGGCGGATCGAGGTATTTCACAAGATTTTAAAATCCGGCTTAAAAGTGGAGACGTGTCGTTTGCAAACGGCGGATCGGCTGATGCGCTATCTCACGCTCCTGAGGGTTATTGCCTGGAGAATATTTGGGTTGACTCTGCTGGGGCGATCGCATCCGGACCTGCCGTGCTCCTCCCTGTTGGCCGACGAGGAAGGGAAAGTCCTATATACAAACATGCATCCCCCCCAGCCTCTCCCACGGCACCCCCCTCCTCTCAAAGAGGCCATACGATGGATGGCTCAATTGGGAGGATTGCTCGCAAGAAAGCATGAGGGGACGCCAGGGCCAATAGTTCTTCTGGAGGGGATGGAAGCGCCTATGCGATCTCACCGAAGGCTGGGGGGTAGCGATGGGACGGCCGACGTGTGGGTAATAGTCAGGTGGTGTGGGAGGGGCCGGGTGGGTAACCACCGGCTCTACCCGGCAGCCGACCGCCTGCAGCTTCGGCTTCGCCTACGCTTCCGGATTGGGGGGGCGCTCCTGCCCACACCGAGAGAGGAGGCGGCTCCATGGGCAGGCGAAGGCGCGCACAGCCGCCTGGTGCGCCTTGCCTTTATCGCGTTGCGGCTGAGAAGAGCCTGGGGCCCAGCCGGCATGCCGGAGGGATTCCGCCGCCCACTCTCCACACGGTTGGCGCAGGCACTTTGGACCCTGGAGGCGCCAGTGGCCCCAGGACGTCCGGCCGCGCCATTCGCGACCTGAAAGGCAAGGTGGTCGTCGTACCCCTACTCGGCGGGACTCCGCACATGCTCATCGCCAGCATGGCCATCTATGTCGGCCTGGACCCGCACAAGGACATCACGTGGGTCGTCCAGAGTGGCCGTGAGGCTATGCAGTTCTTCATCGATGCAAGGCGGATGCCTTCATGGGGTTCCCGCCAAGCCGATGTGCTCTTGGAGGATTTCCTGGCGAGCAAGCTAGAGTTGCTGACACCGACACTGTTTGACTACGAAATTGCCAATGCCCTCCGGGTAGCCGTGACCCTCCAGCGTCTCAGCGAGCCGGACGCGGCGGCGGCCCTGGCCGACTTTGCGCAGTACACGATTGTCCGGTATGACTTCACGGGTATCGCCAGCCTCACTTTCGACTTGTCTGGTCAATATCAGCGCTCGGCATACGACAGTGCCTATTTGGCGTTGGCGCGATCGTAGGGCGTGTGGTTTTTCACGGGAGACAAACGCTTCTTCAATGCTGTAGGACACGTCCTCTCCTGGGTCAAATGGTTGGGTGACTATCAATTCGACACCATTCCAGTCCCAGACACAGCAATGCCCGAGTCTCTTGATGCATGAGACCGTGCCGAACGAATGAAGCATTCGTGTGGCGCGCGCGCCGGGAAGGGGCCCGGGTGCCCAACTGGGGCGTACCTCCCGTAGAGGCTTCCCAAGGCCGACCCTGCTGCAGGGGGCGCCAGCGTCCCAGTCTACTCCGAGCCAGTAGGGCTCACGCATCATCGCCGTATCAGCGTGGTACCGCCAAAGGAGGTGATGTCCTATGCGGGAGATGTCTCTGGACGGCAAACGCTGTCCTAAGGTGCAAATCCCAGTATGCTACGCGAGTTGAACCAAGCCAAGAGGAGAACGGCTCATGAAGCGCATAGGGTTGGTCGTACTCATGGGGATGAGTCTGGTCGCAGGGTCTGTATACGCCGACAACCACGCCTTCGAGTTCAGTAATGAGGTCAAGCAAGGAGAGCAGCGGCCGGGGTTCACCAACAAGGTGATGGTCAAGACGGCCACGTTTACTGTCGGCGCCGTCGCGATCAAGGAGGAAATCAAGCCGCACCGGCATAACGATGGCGCACACGTGCTCTACATTGTCAGCGGTGGCGGGACGATGATGCACGGGGACAAGACCATCACGCTTAAACCGGGCATGATCGTCCACGTTCCAGCAGGTGTGGCGCACGGTATTAAGGCCGAGGGTGGGGACCTCACGCTGGTGGACTTTGCCCAGCCCCCCTTCGATCCGAATAAGATGGAGTGGATCAAGTAGCTGTGGCAGCGCAGCCGGTCTTGGCAGCCGCACAGAACGTGAGGAAAACCACACCTCGGGCGTGCGGGATATTCTCGCCTATAACCCAGTGGAGCGGACGGCCCACAGCGCAGGCTTTTTGAGCTATCTCCTACGTTTTCAGCTGTGGGCCGCCGGTCACCGGGTGTGTGTGTGTTTGTTATGGATTGTCGAATGCCTCTGCGGGTTGTTCGGTACCAGCAAGTACAGATACATCCCTCCAGGTACTGGAGGTTTGACCACAATTTGACCACAATTTGACCGCAATTTGACCAGACTTTTATGACTGCCCCGCGCTGACGTCGTATATTTTCTTGCAGCACTACGAGAGCATCAAAAACCTGGGGATACAGCGTGCACCGGCGCGTGTTCGGAGGGTTGAGATGAAGCGAGACAGACGGTTCCCGGGGAGCGATACCGTACGCCAGGCAGTGGCGAACACCTTGGCCAGATGCGTCCATCTCCGCCATGAGCGGACCATCCTCCTGCTGATCAGCCTGTTCTGTATCGGCGCAGGATGCATGCTGTGGTATGTGTCCCATCTGCAGTCGAACCTCATCACCGCCATAGCGGTGCAAGATGCTGCCCTGTATGCCCAGGCCCTGGCAGAAGCGCGTACCCTCTACACCTCTGAGGTCGTAGAGACCGTGCGAAAGCAAGGGATCGAAGTGACCCATGACTATGCCGCACGCGATGGGGCGATCCCGTTGCCGGTGACGTTCAGTCTGCTTTTAGGCAAGCGTATCGGCGCCCATGAGGCCGGAGCGCAAACCCGTCTGTACAGTGCCTATCCGTTTCCCTGGCGACGGGAGGAGGGCGGCCTGCACGATGCGTTTGCCCAGGAAGCGTGGGAGGCGTTGCGGCAAAACCCCCATCAACCCTTTTCCCGGTTTGAGGAGGTCCGCGGTCGCCGGTCTTTGCGCTATGCCATGGCGGATCTGATGCGCCCCATGTGCGTCAATTGTCACAACACCCATCCTGCCAGTCCAAAGACCGACTGGCAAACGGGAGACGTGCGCGGTGTCCTGGAGGTCGTTCTCCCCCTGGATACCGCCGTTACGCAGACTCGCGTGGGCCTGGAAGGGACCTTTGGCCTCATGGCGGTTATGTCCGTGTTAGGACTGTCAGGCCTGGCCCTGGTGATTGGCCGGCTGCGTCGTAGTTCAGCGGACCTGGAGCAGCGTGCCAGCATCCTGGAGCACGAAATCACCGAGCGCCAACGGGTGGAAGAAGCCTTGCGAGAGAGTGAGGGTAAATACCGTCACATTATCAATGCTGCCGCTGATGCCATTATCTCCCTCGATGAGCACGGGTTAGTCTGCGAGTTCAACCACGCCGCCGAACAGATTTTCGGCTTCACCAAAGCGGAGCTCCTGGGGAAGCCCTTGACTCCGATCATGCCCCCACATCTCCGTAACATGCACACGGTCGGGCTCCAGCGCTATTTCACCACCGGCCAGCGCCACCTGCCCCGCTGGCACCACATCGAGCTGCCAGGGTACGCCAAAGACGGCCGGGAATTCCCGCTGGAGGTCTCGTTCTCCCTCCTGGAAGCTGGCGAAAAAAAGTTTCTCACCGGCGTGCTGCGCGACATCACGGAGCGCAAGCGGGTGGAGGCCGAATTGCGCCAGGCGCGAGAAACCGCCGAAGCGGCTACTCAGGCCAAATCCGAGTTCCTGGCCAACATGTCGCATGAGCTGCGCACCCCGATGAACGCCATCATCGGCTTCACGCGCCTGGTCATGCGGCGCTCACAGGATGTCCTGCCGCAGAGGCAGTATGAGAACCTGGAAAAGATCCTGATCAGCGCCGATCACCTCTTAACGCTCATCAACGACATCCTCGACCTTTCTAAGATCGAGGCCGGGCGTATGGAGATCCATGCCACCCGCTTTGCCCTGGAGCCCTTGATTGATGGGTGTCTGCGCACTGTCGAACCGCTGGTCAAGAGCGACCGACTGCGCCTGGTGAAAGACCTTCAGGCTGATCTGCCTCCCCTGTGCACGGATCAGGACAAACTGAAGCAGATCCTCATGAATCTCCTGAGCAACGCGGTGAAATTCACCCCTGAGGGCGTCGTCACCGTGACGGCCCGGCCCGGCGCCGGGAAGGTCACGCTCACTGTGGCCGATACCGGCATTGGCATTCCTGAAGACGCCTTGGAGAGGAATCTTTGAAGAATTTCAGCAGGTGGGGAACGGTACGACCCAGCAGTATGGGGGCACAGGCCTGGGGCTGTCAATTAGCCGTCACCTGGCGCACCTCCTGGACGGGGAGATCACGGTGCAGAGCACGTTCGGAGTGGGCTCAAGCTTTACTGTGACACTGCCCCTGCATTATGACGTAGACCCGCTAACCACCCATGTCCGCGTTGTGCCCTCTGCGTGTGCGCATCGCCAAGACGCTGACTGGGGAAGCGCAGGTGCTGCTCTAGAAGCGCGGCATGGAGCGTAAAGCGCGCAGCGAATTCAACGTGTTATGCGCTCAGTACATCAAGCAACGCCCTGGCTTCCTGCAGGTCCGCCGTGTCAAAGCCTTCGGTGAACCAGTTGCAGATGTCTGCGAGCAGTTGCCGTGCCTCTCGTTGTTTGTCTTGCTGCTGCCACAGACGGCTCAGACTCGTGGCGGCCCGCAACTCCAGCGCCCTCGCCCCCTGACGCCGGGCAATGTCGAGGGCTCTCTGGAAGGCGGCTTCAGCTTCTCTCTGCAGGGGCAATTGGCCGGTCGCCCCGACAAATTTCCGCAGCACAGACTTCCCCCTGCAAGCGATGCAGCTCTGCCTCATAGAATCGTTCCGCATGATGTTCAGCAGTCGTCAACGCCTCCTCCAACGCGCCGAGCCCTGCCTCGATCTGTCCATCACGCACGCAGGCTTCTGCGAGTAGAGCGAGCAGGTAGGGACGGAGAACCTCGGCTCCCATCGTTTGTAACGCGGCAAGGCCTGCGCGTATCTGCGCAATGCCTTCTGCGGCTTGTCCCACTCTCGTCAGTTCCCACCCCTGCAAGACGTTCCCAACCGCTAGCAAGTAGGGAAATCCATGCTCGGTCGCCAGGGCCACACTGGCCTGCACGTGCTCCAGGGCGGCGGCGCCCTCCCGGCGCATGTGCTGCAGCAGGGCGACCGTGGCCAGGGTGATCGACAGGGTAAAGGGATGCGCCTGCTCTCGGGCCAGTTGCAAGCGCGTTATAGCTGCGCTGCAGCGCCTGTTCAGGATATCCTAACAACCAGAGCACCCAGCCCTCCATGGCACGCGCATAGACGCCAGGGTCATAGCCAATGTGGAAGGCCAGGGTACTCTGCCGCTGCGGCTCATAGCGAGCGACGACCTGCTGCAGATGCTCCCGCGCCAGCAGCGGCTCTCCCTGCATGCAGAGCGTTTGCCCCAATGGCCCGTGGGCATAGACGAACAGCGCCGCATCTCCCTGAGCGTTGGCCAGGCTGAGGAGCTGCTCCCCGAGCGCACGCGCCATCTGCAACTGCGCCCGGACGTGCGCAGACCGCCACAGCCCAACGAGAACCGGGAAGAGCTGCCCGTCTATCGCCCAGTTGCTCATACAACTGCTGCGCCCGGGCATAGGTGTCCGCCGCCTCTGGAGCTGCAAAACCCCTGGTGACCATGAGCGCGGGGCCGAGTGCCAGCTGGATCTCGAGTTCTTGCCGGAGCAGCTGCGGGGTTTCCGGCATGGTCTTGAGCAACGCCAGCGCCCGCTGCAAGTACTCGATCGCCTCACGGTTGGCGTAGCGCTGGCGAGCGGTCTCGGCGGCGCGCTGCAGATACTGCACCGCCCGCTGGTAGTCCCGCCCGTGCTCAAAGTGCATCGCCAGTTCCGCGGCCATTTCCCGCGCCTGGGACCTATAGCTCCCCTCCAGCCGCGTGCCAATCTGCTGATGCCACCGCACCCGCCGGCTCACCGGTACCCGCTCATAGATCAGCTCCTGATACAGGGCGTGGCGGAACCCGTAGCGGGCGGTCACCGTCCCATCCGGCCAGACTACCGTCCCACGGGCCTGCACCACCTGGTGCTGGCGGGCCAGGGCGTCACACTGCGTCTCGACGTCTTCCTCCGCCTGCTGGATGCCTGCCGCCACCGCTGCCACCGCAAACTCCACGCCCGCTACGCTGGCTGCCGCCAGCAGTTCCTGGTCGGCAGGACGGAGCTGCGCCAACTGGTGCTCCAGGAGGTGGCGGATGCTCTGCGGCACCCCCACCGTCACGGCCTCCAGTCCCCCCGCCAGGGCCCAGCCGGCGGGTTCAAACCGCAACAGCCCCTGCCGAATCAGCTCGTCCACTACCGCGGCCAGAAACAGCGGATGGCCGTCCGTGCGCTGGGTGAGGACGCGGGCCAGCTCGGCTGGGCCCCCGGCCCCGGCGCCCCGCTGCGCCAGATAGGCGGCCACCCCGGCTTCGGACCACTCCCCCAGGGGCAGTTCGTCCCCATAGCCGTGCACCATGAGTTCCTGCACCATGGCGCGCACGGGGTGCGTCCGCACAATCGCCTCCACGGGGCGATACGTGCCCAGCACCAGCAGCCGGGCTGGCCCCCGACGCCGGGCCACATACGCCAGCCACTCAATAGTGGCCGTATCACTCCAGTGCAGGTCCTCCAGCACCAGGACACACGGGCGGGCTGCGGTGAGCACTTCCACCGCCTCGGCGAGTTCCCGCAGCATGCGCTCACGCGTGCTGCCTCCCGCGTACCGCTGCAACGCCTCGTACTCTGCTGGAGCCAGGAGCGCAGGCATCTGGAGCAACCAGCTCGGCGCCTGCTGGCGCAGCAGCGCCACCAGGTCAGGGCCGTCCGGCCCACGCCCCATCTGCCCGAGGGCCTCCAGCAGGGGCAAATAGGCTTCGCCCGCACCGTACTGCTCGATGCACTGGCCATGCCCGATCCACAGGGACGTCTGTCCGGCAAGCTGGGCCACAAAGGCGTCGACCAGGGTGGTTTTGCCAATGCCGGCCTCGCCGGTGATAAACCCCAGATGGCGCTCGCCCTGGAGGGCTTTGGCGAACCATTGATCCAGGATGGCTACTTCAGCCTCCCGAGCCACCAGATGCGGCGCTGGCGTCGGGAGGCGCACAGGAGCCGGGGGAAGGGTGGGAGCCGGGACAAGCGTGGGCAAAAAAGTGGCGCGGACCGCCAGAGCCGCCGTTGGGGTAGCAAGTTCACTCGTGGTCACCGGCGCCACAAAGCGATAGCCTCGCCCACGCACGGTGGCAATCCACTGCGGCGCCTTCGCTGTTTCTCCCAGCGCTTTGCGCAGCTCGTTCATACTGGTCTTCAGCACCCCATCGCCCACTATCGTCTCCGGCCAGATAGCGTCGAAGAGTGCCTCTTTGGTCACCAATTGGCCGGCGTGCGCCACCAGATAGGCGAGGACATCAAAGGTTTTGGTCCGGAGTGGCACCGGCTGATCCGCACGCCACAGACACGCATTGGGCAGATCGAGCCGGAAGGGTCCAAAATGCCATTGCATCGGTCGTCCCTCCCATGCGGTCACCTGCAACGCCCAGGCATCAGAGGACGAGGCGACTTTTGACCGCAATTTGACCGCAATTTGACCGCAATTTGACCAGGCTTTTATGACTGCTTTGCACTAGCACCGTATATTCCCTCGCAACACCACGGATGAGCCAGTCCTTCGTATACGGCAGCAGGCACGGAGGGCACAACACTATCCGTCCATTTGCATTCTAGCACAGGAGAGGTCCCCCGATGAAGTCCCATCTTGAGCAGAGTCCACCTTTTGCCCCCGCGCAGGCGTTCGTGGTGCAGTTTGGGCGAGACACAGACGTAGACGCCGGGCGCATAGCCGGACGCGTCGAACATGTAGTGTCCAGGAAAATGGCCCACTTCCAGTCCCTGAATGATCTCGTGACCTTCATGACCGCAGTGCTACGAGAGGTCGAGGAGACCACGTGCCGCCCTGGGGGTGGTCACCCACAGGACACCTGCGCCGGGGGAAGAAAGACAGGCTGATGATTGCGGTCTTATTCTCCGCAACTGCACTATTGCATTATCAAACAACAGCGCCTAATGTTCTGCGCATAGCACCATGGAGCCAAAGACACAGGTCACTCACAGGAGGCACCCATGCTCACACGACGCAACATCCTCATTGGCACACTTGCTACCGTGGCCATCATGCGCCCGCGAACGGGCCGCGCCAAAGCGTCCCAGCCGGCCACGCCGGTGAACTTCGACGTGCCGGCCGGCGCCTGCGATTGTCATACGCATATCCACGGCGATCCCGAGAAATTTCCGTTCTTTGCGGGGCGCACCTACACCCCGGAGATAGCGCTGCCTGAGGAGATGGCAGCATTCCACAAGGCGCTGCATATGCAGCGCGTAGTGATTGTCACGCCCAGCGTGTACGGCACGGATAACTCGTCCACGCTCTATGGCATGCAGGCGCGCGGTGCAGACGCGCGCGGTGTGGCGGTGATCGACGAGAAGACGCCGGAAAGCGAGCTCGACGCCATGGGACAGGCCGGCGTGCGTGGCATCCGGCTGAATCTCGCCACCGGCGGCATCAACGACCCGGCGGTTGGCCGTCAACGGTTGCAGACGGCTATCGAGCGCGTCAAGAGCCGCAACTGGCACATCCAGCTGAACACCAACCTGGCGATGATCGCTGCTATGACGGACCTCGTGGCCACCGCACCCGTGCCGATTGTCTTCGACCATTTCGGCGGGGCCAAGGCGGAGCTTGGTCCGCAACAACCCGGCTTTGCCAAGCTGGTAGAGCTAGTCCAATCGGGCAAGGCGTATGTCAAAATCTCGGCGGCCTATCGCGTCTCCACCCGCACAGACTATGCCGACGTTGTGCCGCTGGCCCAGGCGCTGATTGCCGCCAACTCCGACCGCGTCGTCTGGGGCACGGACTGGCCGCACCCGACCGGCACGCCGCCCGGCGGCAAGGCGACCGACGTGACGCCGCTGTTGCAGATCGATGACGGCTATCTGTTGAATCAGCTGCCGGTGTGGGCTCCTGATGCAGCCATCCGTAAGAAGATCCTGGTGGACAATCCGGCGCGGCTCTACGCCTTTTGAGCCTTGTGGCGCTATGGCAAGGCCAGCCGTATGGCGCCAGTGTGGGCTGGTCATTGAGAGCTGGCCCACAGCCTCTGGCTGGCGAGACGGGCGCCCTCCGCCAGGGCGCCGAGCTTCGCCCAGGCAATCGTCGGCACGACAGTCGGCGCGCCAGCGAAGGTCGCAAAGCCGCAGTCGACACCTGCCACGACATTCTCGCGCCCTACAACGCCCGCATAGCGCACGATGCGCTGGGCCACGAGCTCCGGGTGCTCGATGAAGTTGGTCGTCGAGTCAATCACGCCCGGGACAATAAATTTCCCGTCGGGGAGCCGCACGTCCTCGAAAACATTCCATTCGTGCTCGTGGCGAGGGTTGGCGCCCTCGAAGGAGACCGCTGCCGGCCGTGCCTGCAGCACCGGCTCGATGATCTCACGCAGGGGAATGTCGTGGTTGTGCGGACCTTCGTAGTTGCCCCAGCAGAGATGGAGGCGCATGCGCTCGGGCGGGATGTCTTTGGTCGCCGCGTTGAGTACCTCGAGATGCAGGTCGACGACCTTGCGAAACTCTGCAAGTGTCAGTGACCGGAACTGCCCATTCCAGCCAGAGCCCAGGTCTGGGCAATCGAGCTGCAGCGTGAAGCCAGCGTCGGTGATCGCTTTGTACTCGTCTTTGAGGACGTCGGCGAGGGCCCAGAGGTACTCTTCGTCTGACTTGTAGTACATGTTGCCCTGGAAGCGTGCTACCTGCCCAGGCGATACCGCCGTCATGAAGATCTCCGTGGCGTTGCCGGCAGCGGCCTTGAGGTTGTCAATGTCGCGCTTGACGGCGTCGAAGTCCTTCCAGGCGATCGGGCCGTTGCACTTGGGACGCATGAGCTCAGTCAAGCCGGTACGCCGCAAGGGGGCGTACTCAGGAAAGTCGAGCAGGTCCCGGCCGGGGTCGATCGGCGTCGGCTCGCCCTCGAAGCCGGTAAAACGGTTCTTGACATAGGTCGAGTAGTCAGGTTTGCTCCACTCGCCGTCATTGACGATGTCCAGGCCGGTGTCCAGCTGCTTGCGGACACACTCGCCGATGGCCTGGCGCACGCGCGCTTGGAAGGCCGGCAGGTCTTGCAAACTCCCCTGCTCCCTGGCCATGAGCATGTCGAGCAGGTCGTTGGGTCGCGGCAGGCTGCCGCAGTGGGTGGTAAGGATACGGTGCGTGCTCCGCTTCATCATCAGCCTCCTGATTATGGTATAGTATCCCTCGTAGCTCCACAGACCATTGCCCTGGCACTGTGCCGCACCGGGCAACTGCATTTCGTACAAAGGAACATGCTATGGAGAGCCCTGCGTTTTCCCCAGAATCCGAGCGGTATATGATCGAGCATATGAACGAGTCATACGCCTATTCTAATCTCATATATGCCAAAGTCTATGGACAGATCTGGCAGGCCACGGAGGCTCGTATGGTGGCACTGGATAAGGAGGGCATGGAGCTGGAGGTCACCGTCCCGGATGGTGTACAGCGCCTCCGTATCCCGTTTGAGCATCGGTTGCACGACGAAGGCGAGGCGCAGCAGACCCTGGTGGAGATGTCGTTCAAAGCGCGCGACATTCTGGCACAACACGTCCAAAAAAACGGCTAGGGCTGCGTATACATCCCGCAGCCATCCGCCACAAAGCTGGTGGCTTACACAGACCTCTTGCCAGAGGAGCAGTCATGACAACCCCCCTCTTCCATCCTCGCCGTGAGCTGGGCCGTACTGGTTTCGTGGCCACCGTCCTGGGGATTGGCGACCTTGCTGACCGCCAGTTGCCGCTGGCGCAGTTGGTTGCCACGGTACAGCGGGCCTTTGACGCCGGCCTCAACCTCATTGACACCGCTCCCGGCTACGAGAACGGGTACAGCGAGCAGATTGTGGGACAGGCAGTCAAAGGATACCGCGACCATGTATTTGTGATCGACAAGATTGATGCCCTGGACCAGCCGGTTGCGCCCCAGATTGAGGCAAGTCTTGCACGCCTCCAGATGGACTGTACCGATCTGTTTGTCTTTCACAACCTGTCGACATTGGCCGCCTGGACGAAAATCACCGCCCCTGGTGGCGGCATGGAGCAGCTTGATACCGCCAGGCGTGCGGGCAAGACACGGTTCAAGGGGATTTCCAGCCATAGCCCCGAGGTGCTGGCAGTGGCCATTCCGTCCGGGCTGGTCGATGTGGTGATGTTTCCTGTGGGGCCGTATGTCGATTGGCGCTATGTCGAAGACATACTGCCTCTCGCCCGTAAGCACCGCGTAGGCACTGTGTGTTTCAAGACCTTTGGGGCCGGCAAACTGCTGGGCGATACGTCTGGCTATAACCAACCGTTGCGGGAGTGGCCGCACGGCATGCAGCGTGCGGATGAGCAGACCTCTGGGCCACCGCGCCTGCCGCACTTGTCAGTGGCGCAATGCCTGCATTACACGCTCACCTGCGACCCCGACGTGGCGCTGCTCGGGCTGAGTGATGCCGCTGAGCAGGACGCAGCCTTCAGCCGCTGCCCAGGCTTTTGCAGCCCCACTCGCCCAGGCGCAGATGGCAGCGATCCGGCAAAGTGCTGTGACCGCCGTGGCCCATAAGGGTCCGTGCCGCTGGAATCCTCATGAGCCAGAAGACCAGTGATTGGCGGCAATTTCCTGGGTGTAGTCAGGACTCATACACGGACCCCGTCGCGGGCGGCATTTCAGAGAAGCAACAGATCCCCTTTGCGCCAATATCGCTCTGCGCTTGAGCGTAGCACTAAATCCCCTATTGCACAAATGCTTCTCGGGTCGAAGAGCGGAAGATAGAAGGATGCAAGTGCATGGCGAAATACGAAGACGGTGAGAGAATCGGGCGTACTGCGCAAATAAAGATAGGTAGTTCGGCCATAATCCTTGACGAGACGCGTCGCAAAATCTTATTGACCCGTCGCACCGATAACGACCGCTGGTGTTTGCCCGGTGGCGCCATGGACGCGGGCGAGAGCCTGGAAGAATGCTGCGTGCGCGAAGTGTGGGAAGAAACCGGTCTCAAGGTGCGGGTCGTGCGTTTACTGGGGATATATTCTACCCCGCACCGCGTCGTCTATTACGAGGATGGGAATCGCTGGCAAATCGTCAGCGCGAATTTTTTGGCAGAAATTACCAGCGGTACTCCTGGGGTGAGCACCGAGACCACTGCAGTAGGCTTTTTCTCCCCGCCAGAAATGGCACAACTCGATATTGTTGAGCCCCATATCGAACGCATCGAAGATTTTTTCGCCGGTCAAGAAGCGGCGTTCTTTCGCTAGCCATGGCCTGACATATCGCATAGTGATGAAAAAATAAAAGCCCTGCAGAGGCACTGCAAAAGGACGGAACAGTGCTATCCCGCTCAGCACCGCCTGGGCCTCCCACTGCCCTTCACGCTTTCTGCCGAGCTTTCATCGCTACGGTATGGTCCCAGGGGACGATCCACTCCGCTTTGATCTCCATACCGAAGCCTGGGGCATCAGAGGGAACGACGTACCCATCTTTGGGCATGGCCATGCCGGGGACAGGGCACACTTCGGCCAACGGCACACCAGGATCGGAGCCCATCCAGTACTCGGCCATCGGGGACTCTGGCATGGCGAGTGCAAAGTGCTGGCCAAAGGGAGTGCCAGCGCCAGTATGTGGGATAGTCGGGATGCCGGCAGCTTCGGCAATGGTATAAATCTTCACGACCTCAGACAGACCACCGCTCCATTTCAGGTCAGGCTGCACGATATCGACGGCACGGTGTTCAACCAGCTGGCGAAAAGCGTGGCGCCCGTGATGGTCTTCGCCCGTGGCCAACGGGATCCAGGTTATGGCCCGCTTGAGCTGGATATGGCCTTCCAGGTCGCTCGGCATCAACGGCTCTTC
>CAVZBC010000058.1:0-56988 GCA_963773125.1 uncultured Gammaproteobacteria bacterium
GGCACTCACATTGTACAAGCGGCGCTCGGTAGCCAGTCTTGCAGCCCGTATATTCTCGCGGGTCGTTCGTAGGATTCGTCATCGAGCGATATGGCTTGGCACTGTTCCGCAGCTTGTACGAGACGGACAACGACGAAAAGGTGTATGGGAAGCCCCTCGGGACGCTTGAAAAAGAATGGCGCTTGAGTCTTCGAGAAAGTGAGCAGAAACCCCAGCTTCAGACTCGTAGTGGTTCGCGCATCCGCTTGGGGACGGTGGAAATCCCGACTCAGTGCCGGCTCCTGCGCCGAACCAAGCACTGGAGCCGACTCGTAGCTCGCTGTCACGAGAAACACGGCTCATGCCGTATAAAAGGGAAGCGGCACCACGGTGGCGCCAATCGTCGCCCCTGGCGACGGAATCTCTACTGCTGTCCCTGGAGCCCAGACTTCGCGGCGCAGGTAGCCCAGGGCAATGTTTTGCTGTCGCGCCGGAGAATAGGTCGCACTGGTAATCCAACCGACCTCGCGGTCCGCAGCGACGATGGCGGCACCAGGCGCGGGCAACTCTGTCCCCCTGAGGAGGAGTCCCACCAGCTTGCGGTTCACATGGCCGCGTGCTTCAAGACGCGCCACGACTTCCTGGCCAATGTAGCATCCCTTGGTGTAACTGATTGCGTGTTCGAGATTTGCCTCAATAGGTATAGTCTCGTCGGTCATGTCACGCCCATACAGGGGAATCCCCGCCTCGATACGTAATACCTCTAATGCTTCTAAGCCCACAGCAGCGCCATCACAGGCCTCACGATGTGGCCACAGCGCCGCCCAGAGTGCCGGCAGGCTCTCCAGCGGGGCCAGGAGCTGGTAGCCCAACTCTCCCGTATGACTCCGACAGATCAGGCGGACGTCATGCCCCGCCAGGGCACAGAGCGTGTGGGCGTATGGCGCCAGTTCTGGGGGCTGCTGCTCCAGAGCAAGCGCTAAGAGGTGCGCGGCCTGCGGTCCCTGCAGTGACAGCAGTCCCCATGCGGCACTCTCGTCGTGAAACGTCACATCTTCAGAAATAACGAAGCGCTCGATCGCGTCGATGAACGGATGCACGGCCTGGGGCTCCATATCAAGGAGGTAGGCCTCGGTCTCCGCGTACACCACAAAATCGGCCACGAGTTTGCCTTTGTGCGTGAGAAACGTGGCATATCGCCCTTCCCCAGGGCGCAAACTCGCCGTATCGTTGGACACCATGGCATGCAGAAACCGCTGTCGTTCACTCCCTGTCACACGCACCAGACCCCGATGCGACAGATCGCACAGCCCGACCCCCTGGCGCACGGCACGGTATTCTGCTGCCGGAGCCCCAAAGTGGAGCGGCACTTCCCAGCCCGCCACCTCGGTGAAGACCGCGCCAAGTTCCTGGTATACGGCATAGAGTGGGCTGCGTGGCATATGTTACCCTTTCCGTCTCGACGTGTGTTTCACAGTGCCGCTCGGACCTGCGCGGCCACTCTCTGGATGCGATCGGCATCACCAGGGCGCATCGTCCACCAGCGGAACGTGTTGTCCCCCTGCCACCGTGGCAACAGATGAAAGTGGGTATGAAACACCTCCTGCCCAGCGGCTGCTCCACTGGCCTGGAGGAGATTGAGTCCATCTGGCTGCAAACCCGCCTTGAGGGCTTTTGCCACCTGGAGACACAGGCGCATGACGTCGCTCCCTACCTCGGGAGGCAAATCAAACAAATCCGTGCTATGGGATTTGGGCAACACCAGCACATGGCCATCATTGGCAGGATGAATATCCATGATGGCCAGCGCGTGCGCATTTTCTGCTACAACAGTACTCGGCAGCTGTTGCGCCACAATGGCGCAGAAAATACACTCAGCCATACCACCTCCTGCAACAGGGAATTGTACTCTGGCGTTTCACTATACCTGGAGCCCTGCAGAGGGTCAAGACACGCCAGCAGAGTTCGGCGTGGCCCCTTGTGTTCTCCTACTGCGCCAAGTATGATGACATGGCCTATCGCTGACAATCCGTCGCCCTGTCCAGGGGGTAGTCATGGAAACCGCCGTATTTGACGACTTGACCATCATTGAGCTCGCACAAGGGGTGGCAGGGCCATATGCCACTATGCAGCTGGGCGACTTTGGGGCTCGGATCATCAAAGTTGAACCGCTACTCGGGGACTGGACGCGCACCATGGGGCCGCCATTTATTGGCCCAGAAAGTGCCCTGTTCCTGAGCGTGAACCGCAACAAACAGAGTCTTGCCCTTGACGACACGACGCCTGAAGGGCACGAGTTGCTGCGACAGCTTGTTGCCACTGCCGATGTGGTGGTGGTGGACATGCTGCCTGCGGCACGCCAGGCCCGCCAGTTAACGTATGCTGACCTGGCCACCCACAATCCCCGGCTGATCTATTGTGCGCTCACGCCCTTCGGGGAAACGGGTCCTCTGGCCAATCAGCCAGGCGCCGAGCTAGTTTTGCAAGCGGTGTCAGGGTACACACGCTACGTTGGCACACCAGGCGGCGAGCCGGTGCGCCTCGGAGCAGATATTGCTGGTATCAACACGGCGCTCTTCGTCTATCAAGCGATTCTAGCAGCGCTCATCGCCCGTCAGCAGAGCGGTATGGGGCAAGAAGTACAGGTATCCCAACTCGGCGCGCTCCTCGCCACCAAGACTGTCATGATTAGCGCGCAACACAATCCTGACGCCTGGGATGGCTTCCACCTGGCCGCCGACCACAGACGGCCCCGAGCACGGCTGGCGCACCCGCGATCGCGCCATCACGTTCGATTTCGGCACCAGCCCAGATGGCTGGCAAGAATTTTGTCAACGTCTCGGTCTGGCACATCTGATCAACGATAGACGTTTTGCGGATTGGTATCGTACCATGTGTATGGGTGCCGAGGCCCAGGCGCTACGTCACGAGTACGAACGTGGTTTTGTCGGCCACAGCGCTGAGGAGCTCATGGGGTTGATTCGCGAGTTGGGAGGCAATGCCTTTCCCTATTTACATTACGACGAGCTACTGCATTCGGAACAGGTCCAGAGTGTCGATATTTTGGCAGACGTGCCGTTGTCGACCGGTGGTGCGCTCCGCATGGTTGGATTTCCCTGGCATTTTTCTGCCCTTCAACCCGACATCCGCCTCGCCCCACCGCGTCTTGGAGAGCATACTGCGGACATTTTGCGAGAACTCGGCGTGCAGCTCGACCGTATCAAGGCACTCCGAGAACGCCACATCATTGCCATGCCGTAGGGAGAATAGCGACTCGATGTCAGGACCACTCACAGGCCTCACAGTCGTCGACGTCACAAGCGCTGCTGCTGGACCGTTTGCTGCCGCGCTGCTGGGGCAGTTAGGCGCCGAGGTGATCAAGATCGAACCACCCACTGGTGATCGGATTCACGTGGTATTGCCCACGCAGCAAGGGCGCAGCACCACGTATATGGCCATGAACGTGAACAAACGCGGCATGATCCTCAACCTCAAGAACCCGCAGGAGTACGCCATCGCCCTGGGGTTCATCGACGCCAGCGATATCTTCCTCGAAAACTATCGACGTGGAGTTGCCGAGCGGCTGGGGCTCGACTATGCCACACTGTCAGCACGCAATCCGCGCTTGATCTACTGTACCATTGCGGGCTGGGGAGAGCGCGGTCCATGGGCCACATTGGCCAACATCGACCCATACGTACAAGCCGCTGGCGGTTTTGCCAGCATTACTGGCAGTCCTGGAAGTCGTGCCGAGAGCATGCGCTATTATGGGCATCTCGACCTCACCACCTCCTGCACGGCGGTGCAAGCCATCCTCACTGCGCTTTACGCACGCCACCAGACTGGCACGGGACAATACCTACAAACATCGTTATTGGCAGCCAATATGGCCTTACAGGCGACGCGCATTGCCGAATACTTTGCCACCGGGGCCAATCCACCGCGTCTCGGGCACGCGATCAGGAATCACGTGCCGCATCAGGCCTTTGCCACCCAAACCCACTGGATTGCCGTGGCCGTGCATACTGCGGAGGAATGGCACGCCCTGTGTACTGCTCTGGAAGTGCCGCAGCTCATTGATGACCCACGTTTTGTCCATAATGCGGCGCGCGTAGAACACCGGCAGGAGCTCATTCCCATCCTCCAGGAACGCTTCCGCCACAAGCCAGCCCTCTGGTGGGTGCAGCTTCTTGGCCGCTGGCGGGTGCCCTGTGGGCTATTCATGGGCTATCCGGCGCTGCGCCATCACCAGCAGGTACGTGCGAACGACCTCATTGTTGAACTCGACACTCCGCGTGGCCGTTTACACGTTGGCGCCATACCCTGGCGCTTCAGCACAACCCCCTGTACACTGGCAGCCCCCCACCGAGCCAGGGCAATACACACAAGCATATATCCAGCGTGCAGGCGTCCCTCTTACAGCCATTCCTGGAGCTACGGACGAAACACCAAAGTTTGTCGATACCGCTACCCAGGTTTCCCGACCATTTTAGGGGCGTTGACTGCTTCGAGGGTCAGACACTCCTAGCCCGCTACTTCTTCAGTGCCGATCCAACGGTGTCGATACTGCTCAGGTGTGAGCCGGCGCTCTAAGAGAGCAATCGTGTCGGTCACCAACGCCCCACGCGAGTCGGCAGCACTATCGGCGGTTTTTTGTAGCACCTCGCGTACGACGTCCCAACTCTCGCTCAGCGCGAAATACCGGTCATCTGTCGTCAGATCGGTCACGAGGCCCACACATTGTTGGCGCAGCGTCGAAGCCTCACTCCCTACAAAGGCATTGGCGAAGAGACCAATAGCCGTCAGCCAGACTCTCCCACCCCAGCCGGCCCACTGCATCCCTCGCTCGGCGGCGAGTGCTGCAGCTGGCCACTGCCGGGACGCCAGTTGGGCAAAGGCCAGGGCCAGATGGTTGCTGACGTGTCCCGGATAGTGATCGACAGCCCGCTGGGCCTGTGCTGTGGCCTCGTCAAAACGCTTGAGCTGCAATAGCACGCGACTCTGCGCCGCCAGCAGGTGGGCATGAAACTTCGGTGGCACATTTCCTACACCATCTTCGTACGTCTCAAGAGCCTGGTGCAAGGCCTGCTCTCCTGCCGCCGGGTCTGTTGCACGGCTGGCACGGCGTTGATAGAGTGCTCCACGGAGACGGTAGATGTTGTAGTCCTTGCGGTTTTTCACTTGCGCTGTCGCCAGATCGGCCAGAATATGCCCTTCGTCTTCAATGTGATCGCGTCGATAATAGGCCTCGGCACGACTCACACAGCAGCCCACGTCCGCAGGATTACGCGCCAAACCTTCTGTCGCCAGGGCAATAGCACGCTCATAGGCTTCCGTGCGGATTTCAAGATCGATCAGTTGATAGCGCGCCACACTGTTGTAGGGATTGAGGTGGAGGGCCTGCGTCAATGTCACTCTGGCACGGTCAGCGTCCAGTTCACTTTGGACCGCTCCTAGCGCGATGAGATCGTCCTGGCGGGGTCCACCCCGCATAGCGATGAGGCGCAGGAGATGCCCTTCCGCCTCGGCATAACGACCGAGGATCTGCTCACACTGTGCGACAACAGTCAGTCGATACACGTCATCTGTCACAAGACCAGCAAACAAATGTGGTAGGGCATCAGCATAGCGTTTCGCAGCGAATAATGCTTCGCCAAGTAACCAGCGCGCTTCAAGGTTGTCCGCATGACTCGCCAGAGCCTCCTGGAATATCTTGGCGGCGTCGTCATAGCGTCGCTGTAACAGTAACAACTTTCCCGGCAACAGCGACTCGCTATACGCCATATCCCGTCGCAACTGTTGTATTTCTGCTGACAGCTGGGCGGTGTGCGTTATAGCAGCCGCATCGCGGTCGTGTGTCGTAGGCTGCTGTTCTCGCACCATCGTCAGTGCTTCTAAGACTGCCATCATCCGTTTTTCCAGGCGCTGAGAGCGACGGAGCATCGTAGTAAGCAGTGCGACAGCGAACACACTGGGAAGGACGTAGGGCCCCCCGGCAGGGAGTACTGGTGTAAATGGATCGTAGCCGAAACTACTGACAAGCACGCTAAGAATGACAAGGACCAACAAGACGTAGGGTAATAACCACATGGTCCACCTCAAGCCTGGAACGATCCCACATGACATTGAAAGAGTATTTACTATAAATATTGTTACAGCACCAGTGCTGTATATTGGCGTCCCATCATACACATTGTTTGGAATGACGTCCACTCTTCACTGCGTTCTGCTGTTTCACCCCCGTAAAATTTTTGGAAGTCATCTTGACATCGAAAAACTGACTACGTATATTGGGCCTCAGAATGGGGTGTTATATGGTGTACCTGACAACAAAGAATCTTAAATTTCCTCTAAGAGGCTCCTCCCAACGTCAGCCCCGAGACATGGAGGAGCCAGAGTCCGTGGGGCATGAGGCGGGCAAGAAGCCCGGCGGACTTTCCCAATAGATGGAAAGCCACATATGAGAAGCAAAAGGGATGTTCGATATCTCTGAACGTCCCTTTTGCTGTTTTTACCCCCTGCTGAAACAGTGGGGAAAACGTCTTCTGATCTTTCCAACAACTCCGTCACGCTCGCTACCAACTGGCCAAAGATTTTGCTGTCGATTTTTCTCCTGCCATATTTGCCACGATACACCGCAACACACAGGCCGCATCTGGTACGCTGTCGTGCTTGCCGCCGCCAGGGGTTTTTGCTACAGTATGGACCGCTTGCAGGCGTAATGTGCTGCATCCGTACTTTGGCGAGAAGTTATACTCGCCCCTGAGGAGGCTTGTGTGCCGCGCCCGCTTCACTCTTCTGCTGCCAATCAACGCTTCCGACAGTCTTGGTTGAGTACACAACTGGCCGCACAAGTCACTGTTGTCTGGACGCATAATCGATCCGTCATGGTCTCCCTGAAAGGCCATGAGCTCAACGGGTATCATCTGCGTCTCCATCGCATGTTTCTCCAGGCACCAGATACTGTCTGGCACGCACTCGTTGCCTATGTCCGCAACCCGAATGGTACTGCCCGAGAGATTCTGAGCACCTACATCCAGCGGCATCAGGACTTGATCCATAGGCCTCCACAACGGCCGCAACGCTTGCCAGCCCTCAAGCCGCGTGGCCATCATTTTGACCTCGAAGCCATTTACCGTGAGTTAAATCACACCTACTTTACCAACCGCGTCCAGGCCCGTATCACCTGGTCGCGACGACCACCAAAGCGGCCGCGCACGTCTATCCGTTTTGGGTCGTATCACGTGCGAGACAGAGTCATCCGTATCCATCGATTGCTCGATCAATCTTTTGTCCCGCAGTACGTTGTTGAAAACGTCGTCTTCCACGAGATGTTGCATGCACTGATTCCCAGGCAGCGTGTGAATGGCCGCTGGTGTGTCCACCCTCCTGAATTCCGCCGACATGAGCAGCGTTTCCGCTATCATTGGGAAGCAGAGCAATGGCAACGCTGTCATCTGTCCCGGCTCCTGCGCGACTGAGTATACTTGTAGCGCAAGGCCACGTAGCCGTTCGGATGACGGTCTACCTGGATGGCAACAGAAGCCCTGGAGTCCTTGACACAAAGGGGATGCAATGAGCCATGCACGGCACTCCACGTGGTTCGTGTGTATTGTGGCCATATTTATTACCTGTCTGATCACTGCCAACATCACTGCGGTGAAGTTAATAGTCGTCTACGGGCTCCTCATGCCGGCAGGAATTGTGATCTTCCCTATAAGCTACATCTGCGCCGACGTGCTGACGGAAGTGTATGGGTACCGCCACATGCGACGCGTTATTTGGCTGGGATTTCTCTGTAATTTGCTCACCGTGGTGGCTATCTGGCTGGGGCAGAGACTGCCCCCGGCGCCATTTTGGGATGGTCAGCTAGCTTACGAACGCATCTTAGGCTACACCCCTCGTTTGCTGGTGTCGTCCTTTCTGGCCTATCTAGTCGGTGAATTTACCAATGCCTTCGTACTGGCAAAGATGAAGATAGTCACCAAAGGACGGTGGCTGTGGCTGCGTACTATTGGTTCGACTCTGGTAGGACAAAGCCTTGACTCGTTGGTGTTTGTTACGCTGGCTTTTCTTGGCACCATCCCCTTGTCGCATCTGGCAACAGCAATTATCACCCAGTGGCTGGTAAAAACTGGCTACGAAGCGGTGGCAACCCCGCTGACCTACGTCGTCGTTACCTACCTGAAACGCCAAGAAGGGATCGATGTCTACGATCATGAGACACGTTTCAACCCTCTCCTGGTGCAAGAATAGCGCACCAATGTTGTACGGCCCGCTTTAGTTTGGCGAGGCCCACCATCCAGACAAGAGGGAGCGCCAGTTGTGCTCCATGTCGCTGGTACGCTGGCGGAGGAGGGCTTCAAATTCCTGCAGACGGCGGATTTGCCAACGTGTGAGGGCCATCTGCGGACGTCGCGTCTTGATGAAACGCAGCACTTGCGGGACCTGCATGCCACGGGCATACATATACCAGCAGGCTAACAATGTGGCAGAACGTCCAACCCCGGCAGCACAATGGACGTAAACGATACGCCCTGCTTGGAGTTGCTGTTCAATCCAGACCACACCTTGCTGAATCTGCTCCAACGTCGGCGGCAAGGCATCCACGACCGGCAGCCAGAGATATTCCATGCACGCTTCGCGCAATCGGCGCTGATTATCCTGCCGTTCAGCGCGGAGATTCACCACAGCGCGGACTCCCTGTCCTTGTAAACGCTCAAGATCATCAAACATGAGTGCGCCGCCGAGGAAAAAATGCTCATCAATGATGTCCCACCAGTTCAGGGCGAAGAGCAATCCCCAATAAGACCGGGTGAGCAACAGCCAAGGATACTGGAGATGAGGCAGTCCTCGTGCACTCATGTGTCGCAACCTGCGCGTCGCCACCTCTACAGGTGGAGAACCCTGTCGATTATGTTTGGGATCAGACAGTAACATACCGCAACGTATCCTACGACAGACACATACTCAACCGTACGATCAGAGGGACACTTCTGCCATTGCCCCCTCTGACCGTTTGCGTTACACTCACGGCGCCGCGGCCGATGTATTCCAGCCCCCTGTGCGAGGAGCACCCTGTGGCATCGAGCATATCATACCAGACGCGGGTTCGGGTGCCAGCGACTACGGCAAATCTCGGCTGTGGCTTCGACATTCTGGGCCTGGCTCTACAGCTGTATAATACCTTTACGCTCACCCTGACCTCCGAACCTGGCTGGCACGTCCAGCTCCCTCCAGGTGTTATGCTCCCGACTGACAGTAATAACCTGGTCTATCGGGCAGCACGTCGGCTCTTCGAGCATGTCGGTCATATCCCTCCTGGCCTGCACCTCTCGTGCACCACAGACATTCCTCTGGCGCGTGGATTAGGCAGCAGCTCCAGTGCCATTGTCGGCGGGCTCGTGGCTGCAAACCAGTTGACCGGCAACACCCTGGACAAAGAGGCCCTCCTGGCCATGGCGGTTGACCTCGAAGGACATCCAGACAACGTCACACCAGCCCTCATGGGGAGTTTGACTCTATCCTACACTACCAATGCGCAACAGCGCTATCTGCGCTTGCCGTTTCCTGAGGAACTCACGCTCATTCTGGCCATTCCTGCCTTCGAACTCCCGACCGCACAGGCGCGTTCGGTACTACCAGCAGAGGTCAGCAGGGCGGATGCTGTCTTCAACTGCAGCCGGACAGCGCTCTTTCTCTATGCTCTACAGACCCGGCGCTACGACCTGCTCGCCACCGCCATGGATGACCGGCTGCATCAACCCTACCGCGCGGCGCTGGTTCCCGGCATGACCGCCGCCATGACCGCCGCATATGCCGCCGGCGCCCTCGGTGTGGCTCTTAGCGGGGCTGGCCCGACGCTACTGGCCATTGCCCAGGAAAATATCGCCGCGGTCGCTGCCTCCCTGCACGATGCCTTCCAGAGCCACGGCATCGCCTGTCAAACCCGCCGACTGCGCGTCGATACCACCGGCGCGACGGTCCTACCAGCGCTCCCCAGGCCCGAGGCATCATAGTCATACCGCGCACAATGCGCGCGCAGAGAAACGTCGTATCATCATGCGGGCTGCGGGTATCCCCAAAAGCGTCAAGCGTCTCCTGAATTGTACGAATAGCGAGTTCTGGCTGGGGCGGGGCAGCAGCAAAAATATCCGCTAATCGCGACAACCCCAACATCCCTCCATGAGTGTCGCGCAACTCGTACGCACCATCAGAATAGAGCAACAGTCTATCACCAGGGAACAGTTGGTGGGCTTCCTGGCGATAGGCAAACATGGCATCAATACCGAGCGGCACGTTCGACAGCGCGCCTAAATGCTCCAGCCGTCCATCAGCATGGCAGAGAATAATCGGCGGATGGCCGGCACAGATGAAGCGTATGTGCTGCCGTGCCATGTCAAGGACCAGATACTGGATGGTCACGAAAGATGTCCACTGTACATTGCGTTGACAGAGCAGTTCGTTCAGGACCTGCATGACCCCTTCTGGATCGGCGCGATGACTCACTGAGGCACGGAATTCGCCCATGAGCCGGGCCATCTGCATAGCCGCCGGAATGCCTTTACCAGAGACATCCCCCAGCAACAAGCCAAGCGTCTGCGGTCCAACGCTTACGGCGTCGTAGAAATCCCCCCCGACCCACCGCGATGGCACCGTCGTGGCATAGAGTTCGAGCCCTGGCACCTGCGGGAACACAGTGGGAAGCATTTGACGCTGTATCTGCCGCGCAATCTCCAAGTCCCGTTTGACGCGTTCATGCTCGGCCACGGTGTCCAGCGCTGCCTGGAGTTCCGCCAGAGCACGTTCGAGGGCAACATTTTTGGCCGCCAGCTCTTCAACCAGGCCCTGTTTTTCTCGCAGCAGGATCTCCTGGATGTGATTGCGCTGCCGCAGACGCGCACTAATCACTTTAAGAAAATTGGCAGCAACAACTGGATGTTGCTCGATCAAGGTATTAAACGTATCGCGCGGCATGGCGAGCAAGCTCGTGGGAGTCAACGTCGACACCCGTGCCGAACGCGGCTTTTCCTCCAACAACGCCATCTCGCCAAAAAACTCGCTCGGTCCGAGTTCGGCGAACACGTGTTCTTGACCATTGTCAAGCGTTTTACTGACCTGTACGCGACCGCTCTCGATGATATAGAGCGTATCCCCAGGCGCATTATCTTCAAATACCACGTGGCCAGCAGCCAGGACAACGCGCTTGAGGTGTTTGACAACTAACGTTGTGGCAGCGCCATCGAGACCAACAAACAGGGACGATATGGTCTCAGCCTGCGGCATATCGCCCCGTCGATCATCACCATCCTTCTTCACCACCATGTCCCCTTGGTCATGGACGAGGCGCTGTCTCGAGCAGCGTTTGCATACGCTCTACCGCCGTCGTCTTGTCGTAGTCCAGGTACCGTGCAGCCATCAGAGCCACCGTCGTACATCAGCATCGCTCTCACGCCGGTCGTGTGCCATTATAACGCAGAGGAGAAGGTTCGCCTACCTGTTTCCCACCGGCTCTCCCCCAGTGATGGGCGGCTGTGATGTATATCACATTTCCTTCAGTCTCTTACATATCAGTACGATAAAGCATAACAGCACGATAAACCCCGCTGCGCTAGAGGGTGTGCTGTACTCTGCTCCCACACGCATATCAAGAGACAGGAGAGAATAGCCGATAAGATGGGCAGGCCATGAACAGCCCAATTTTTCTTCCCTCTATCAACGAAGTACCAGGGTCCATGGGCCAAAGGCAATGGGAACTGCAGTGAAAGGAGTCGCCGTTGTGCATGCACACGCAGCCCTACCGTCCTGTGACCACTATTGGTCTCCCGCTTCTCAAGCTGGCAGGGCTTGTCACAGCGACGTGAGGCTCGCAAAGGGAACTACTATGGGAAAGATTAGTATCGTCTCGCAGCGTCGACGGGATAAACGATTGCCCGAAACCGCAGCGCAGCGGCGTGCGCGTGTGCGTGAGTTAAGCCCCACGGACATCCACCCGACCGTTGAGGAAGACGGCAGTGAGACCCCTACAGGGGAAGAAGACAGGTTGCAGGATACCGATACCGTACTCGACGATCTTGTCGCGACCGCCATGCCGGAAGTGACGCCGGCTCTGGACAGCCTTGTAGACCATCTCACGGACCTCTTGTCTGGGCCACAGGAGACGACCGTCAGCCTCGCGCTGAATCCTGAGCAAAGCCAGGCGATTGCTACTCTGTCGCTGTTGGCAAACGTTCAGCACCAACCGCTGATGCTCGATCTACGAGAGTGGAACGATCAACAGCATATCGTCCTCCAATTCTCGCTACACACCAACACTGTGCCAGAGATGGTGTCGTTACAGGCTCTCTGTCATCAATTGAAAGTGGGGCGCCGATCGGTCATGCGCCTCGTTCGTGAAGGGAAGCTCCGCTACTACCGTATCGGCACACGCTATCGCTTTGCAGCCGCCGACGTCAAACAGTATCTGGAGCAGCATTCATCTCAGGAGTTGTAAAGAAGGAGTGGAGCATGTGTCCACAGGAGAATTATTACGATTATTGGGGCTTAACGAAGCCACCCTTCGATAATGTGCCCGATCCAGAGATGTATTTTGATATGCATACCAGCGTAGAAACCGCTGTGTCAGAAACGTTATTTGCTATCGAAGAAGGCAATGAATGTCTGGCCGTGATCGTGGGCGATGTCGGACTCGGGAAAACCATGGCGCTACGCGTCATCCTCGATTCTCTGGACCAACAGAAGTATCGCATCGCCTTTGTCACGAATCCGGATATGACGTTTATCCAGCTCATGAAAGAGATCATCGGACAATTGACCGGGGAACAATGCCTCGAGACGACTCGGGAAAAGATCCTGGAGATATTTAATCAGCTGCTCTTTGCGACACAAGAAACAGGCAAAAAGGTGCTCCTCTTCATCGACGAGGCCAACGCGATGAAGTCAAACTGCTTGGAGAGCTTACGCCTCTTAACGAACATGCAACGTGATGATGAAAATCTCTTCACGATCATTCTGGCTGGCCAGCTCGAGCTCGCCCAACGCCTCGAACATCCCAAACGGGCGAACCTCTTCCAACGCATCGGGGTCTACTGTCGTCTGAACAAGATCGAAAATCGCGACCTCATGCGCGATTATATCGAGCATCGTCTAGAGCGGGCCGGAACAACGCGACGCCTCTTCACAGACGCCGCCTATGACGCGATTTGGGACAATACCGAGCGCGGCGTGCCCCGGCTCATCAACAAGCTGGCCAAACTGGCGCTGAAAGCTGGCCAGACGCAGCACGTAGAGACGATAGATGCCCCCATTGTGCGCCAGATTGGCCTGCGCTTTGGTCGCTTGGCCGCCGCAATCGCCCAAGAGCGCCGTGACCGGACCCGCGAGACCGCCCCGACCACCCGGCCACTCGCCGCCATGGACGCACCGCCAGCAACGGAGAGAGCCGCCATTGCCCTCCCTCCCAAGCCCTCCCCGACGTTCGTACAGGTCGCGCCGTCCCCTGCAGCCACCGCTGCGACAGTGGCAGACGAGAGTATGCAGACAGCCGAAAGGAGTGATGCGCACGCCAGACAGGCAATCGTCGCAGACATCATTAAATTTCCAGATCACATCTATATGAAAGCCCAAAAGCTGCCCATGGAGCAACGTCTCCGCTTCGCCGGGCAATTGGCTGCCGAGGTACTCAAGCGGTACCCCCATTTGGTCCAGCAACTGGGGACCAACAACGATCCAGTGCCAGCGTGGAATACCTTGCGTAATGTCGTCATGCGTCAGCTAGAACAACGCCTGGCCTATGAACCTGTCCAGGTCGGGTGAGCCCTCGCGATGAGGATACTCCATGAGGTCTAAGGGGTCTGAAGCCCTGCGCCATTTTCGCACAGGAGTCAACTACCAGAAGCAAGGGCATCTCGACAAGGCGAAAGACGCCTATCAGCGCGCCATCAAAGCCGACAAAGCGCTGGCAGCAGCCTACAACAATCTCGGCTTCATCTCTATCAAAACGGGAGAATATGCCACAGCAGTCAAATATTTTCAGGAGGTGATCCGACTAGAGCCAGCCAACATCGAAGCGTTACACAATTTGGGCTATGCCTATGAAAAGCAAGACATGACTGGCACTGCCAAAACCTTCTATGTGAAAGCCTTACAGCTCGATCCTGCGAATGAAGAGGCCTATATCAATTTAGGCATGATGGCTGAGCGAGAAGCCAATTTTGCCGAAGCACGGGCATACTATCTGCAAGCGGTACAGGTCAACAGCACATCGGCTTTCGCACGCTTCTGCCTGGGTCTCTTGTACGAACGGATGGATCTCTTCGATGAAGCGATCGCCGCCTACCAGGAAGCGCTCACCTACGACCCGACCTACCTGAAGGCATTTTTCAATGTCGCGCGGCTCTATCATACCCAGGGAGAATACCGCCAGGCTATCACGCACTTCACAAAAGTTCTGGCACTGGATCCCCAGAATGCCCAGGCATATAACAGTCTTGGTGTTATCTATGAAGAAATGGGCCAACACCCGCGAGCCATCGCCTATTTTCAGAAAGCGGTCGCACTCGATATGTTTCGGCCAGAAGCGCATCTGAACCTGGCCCGCGCCCTGTACCAGCATCATTATACGCAGCTCACTCCCCCCTTGCTGCAGAGCATCATTAAACGCCTGCAAATGACCCTGAGCCTCGCTCCAGGGAATCGCGAGGCACACACGATGCTGGCAGAAGCTGAGACCCTCCTGGACATTTTTTCCGTCCGACCGTCTTGATCCCGGCCTGCCGCGATGGTTGCCCATGGCCTCAGAGCAGTTCTCGCAGCGCCTGTACAAACGCGTCTATCTCGGCGTCGGTGCCCACCGTCACCCGCAACGAATCGGCCACCAAGGGGCCGCGGAAATAGCGCACCAGGATGCGGCGCTTTTCTAGTGCTGCGTATATTTCGCCAGCCCGACCAGCCGGAATACGAGGAAAGACAAAATTGCTGCGTGATGGGGGAATATGCAAGCCCATCTCAGTAAGAGCCTGCAGGAGACGCGTACGGGTACGAATGATCTTGGCGGTCGTGTCGCGTAACCATGCCTGATCTTCCAGGGCTGCACAACCGGCTACAATGGCCAGCCGGTCGAGATTGTAGGCATCCTTCACTTTGAGCAGCTGCGCGATGACGTCGCGATGCGCAAACCCCAGCCCGAGCCGCATGCCTGCCAGGGCGTAGGATTTAGAAAAGGTCCGGACCACGATCAGGTGCGGAAACTCGGGGAGCAAATCTATGGCGCTCTCGCCAGCAAAATCCGCATAGGCTTCATCGATCACGACAATACTCTGGGTATGGTCCAGAAAGTCATGTAACGCTGCACGGGCAAACAGGACACCGGTCGGAGCATTCGGGTTGACAATAAAAATCACCTTCGCTCCGTGGGCATCAAGGTCCGCCGGCAGGGTATAGCCCGGCCCCATGGGGATGTCCTTGCAGGTCGCCTCTTGCATGGCGCTGAGCACGTTATACAGCGTGTAACTCGGCGCCGCCGTCGCAATCACGTCCCCAGCGTCGAGAAAGGTACGGAAAATCAGCGTCAAAATATCATCTGAACCATTGCCCGCAATGACTTCATCTACGGCACAGCCATAAATACTTGCAGCGGTCTGTCGCAGGGGGGTGGCCAGCGGATCAGAGTAGAGACGCAGGTCGCCAGTGAGCGCATCCCGGAGCGCCTCCAGGACTCGCGGCGAGGGCGGATAGGGGTTTTCATTCGTGTTGAGTTTGATATAGCCACCCCCAACAGGCTGTTTTCCCGGCACATATCCCTGCATGTCGCGGATGCAGCGCCGGACGCGTGCCATCACATCAGTCATTTGCATACGTTTCACTCCGCCTTGTGCACTATCGTGCTGTGTACCCACCGTCTACTACGAGCGCTGCGCCAGTCATAAAACTCGAGGCATCTGAGGCGAGAAATAATACCCCATAGGCGATCTCCTCCGGACGCCCAAAACGTCCCATGGGATACCGCTGCCGGATGGTTTCGAGCATTACCGGGTCTTGCTTGAGTGGCCCCAAAATCGGCGTCTCGGTATGCCCGGGGCAAATGCAGTTGACACGAATGTTATCCCTGGCATGGTCTACCGCCATGTTCTTGGTGAGCAAGACCACTCCACCCTTGGCCGCGTTGTATGCTGCGACGCCCTCCGCACCGACCAGACCATAGATAGAGGCCGTATTGATGATACTTCCACCGCCCGACTGCCGCATGGCCGGAATGGCATATTTACTGCCGAGGAACACACTTTTCAGGTCAACATCGATCACCTGTTGCCAGTCGTCTTCACTGAGCGCCGTGAGCGACACGCGTTTGCCAATACCGGCGTTGTTGAAAAGAATATCCAGGCGGCCGTATTCTCGCACAGCCGTGGCCACCAGCCGTTCTACTTCTGCAGCCTGCGTGACATTCACCCGCACCGCACATGCACGACCACCGGCCACTACTATCTCCTGTACTGTGGCTTGCGCCGTCGCGGCATTAATATCTCCTACGACTACGGCGGCGCCTTCCCGCGCGAAAAGTACGGCTGTCGCTTTGCCAATACCCGAACCACCCCCAGTGATAATAGCGACCTTCCCGGCGAGCCTCTGTGCCATAACCACCTCACTTCGTCTGTATGTACGTCACCTGTCCTGTGATATGATGAGCACCACGGAAACCGCCCGACGCGCAGTAGAAATGTAGGAGATACCCGCTATGGAAACCCTCACTCGTATGCGTTGCACTGCCTGTCGCCCAGGAGAACCAACAGTGACCGAGGTGGAGGTGGCCGCCTTCCATCCCCAAGTGGCCGCGTGGCAAATCGTCGAGCGCCAGAACATCAAACGCCTCGAACGTTTGTTCAAATTCAAGAACTTCGTCGAAGCCATGGCCTTCACCGATAAAGTGGGCGAACTTGCCGAAGCAGAGGCCCATCACCCCGCCCTCCTGACCGAATGGGGCAAGGTAACTGTCACCTGGTGGACGCATAAAATCAAAGGGCTCCACCGTAACGATTTCATCATGGCAGCAAAAACAGATCAGTTGTATACGCCGAGTGCGTAACCAAAAAAGACAAACTTCAGGCTGGTCGAAGGTCTCGTCCAGGTCAACACCCCTCTCCCCCATGGTCGGGAGAGAGGGGCAGGAGGAGCGGAACGTGAAGTCGTCTGCCGGGCTTACGGCTCTGTCCCGGCGCGACCACGGAAGGTCACTTCTCCACGTTTGAAGACAATGACAGCTGCAGGGATTTGATTATTGCCTGGATAGAGCCATCGTTCTTGCCCCTGATACTTGAGCATTGAGTTAGGAGCACCAAGTCGCTCACGCACCTCCTCTGGGCTCATGCCAATGCGGATCAGGCCTAAGGCGTGTGTATCGACAGGGCGACTCGCTGGCGTCGCAGAGGCAGACGGAGGGGATGCGGACGGCATGGGGGACACAGGGGTCACGGTGGACGGAGCCCTGGGTGAGGCTGTAGGCACTATGGACAAAGGGGCTTCTGGTCGTTGATTGGCGAGAGCCGCTTCGCGATACGCCACCGGGACACGCTCCAGCTGATTGGTGAAATGGAGCCGCCCCTGCGCATCACGATATGTGTAAATCGCACCGGTAGCGGTACTGACGACGAGCACGAGCAGAGTGAGGGCCATGATGAGGGGCTGCATACATACCTCCTGTAATGAAATCTTGTTTCTCCGGTGTCGGGGAAGATACCTGCCACAGCTCCCATCCTCACAGTCGTAGTATAAACACCTTTCTGAGAGAACACGAAACGCTGCCAAGGTTATCCGCTGCCTACCGCTGGTGGCCATGATGACTGGCACCTGTAACGACCCAGCATACTACAGACCACGTGCAAACTCCAGAGGCATAATACAGACACTCCCCCACAACCTGCAACAGAGAGCAAGCGGCACGCGGCACGTGTTATTCGCCCTCGCACAGAATCACCTCCCGGTTGCCACCGTGGGCTCGGAGTACCTCGTACTGCTGCACACGCTGCGGCTGCAGCACACCGTTTTCGTCATACATAGCCAGGAAAAAAGCGCGCAGCAGTGCCCTCCCTGCAGCATCGAAGAAACGGACGCTATAGCTCAACTGGTCACTGTTATGCGCCGTGTCTGGTTTGACCTCGAAGGTCACCTGGCGCACTCGGCCTATATCCATATGAATGTGCCAGGGACCATTTTCCATGGTAGCAAAAGTGCCATCGATGCGAAAATCCATGCGGCTCGGATCAACGAAGGCTTCGCATACAGCTTCGTTGGGGCCGATAACCAGACAGATATCCTCCAGGGAGACCAATTCCCGGAGTAATGTTGCAACAATCTCAGAGGCGCTCATGATGGCTTCTCCCATTACTTACTACGAGCGGTATGGCCCAGCGGAGCTGCACTACCAGGGGGGCATGCACAGAGATAGACGCCTGTACCGGCATGACACGTGTCTCCACAGCACGCACACCACTGCCAACCAGAAGGCGCGGCAAAGACGCAGGGGGGCCGTCGTCGGGAACGGCCCGGAAATGTCCATGCAGGGCGTCAAGTATGATGCCGACAGCCTGGTCCGGAGACGCATCAGGCTCACGGCTATCAGGCGACACACGACGCACAGCAGGGTGAAACACTCCCATGAGGATACTCGCAGGCGTTTCTCTCTGACGCACAAACTCCACCAGTTCACCTGCCTGACGCTGACGCGTAGTGACATGGTGGGCGTCGAGATGCACGTTGAAGAGGCGCATCGTCTGCGTGCCGCACTGTACATCCACCATTTGCACGAGGTGATAGGGGCAGAACAACGACGCCAGCAGAGGCACTGTCTTGGCCTGCGACAACCGCTGACGGCTATTCTGGACGAGCGGATAGCGGCTCATGACGCCCAGGCCGGCCCGCAGTCGCCCTGCCGTCCGGCCTAACGGCCAGACAGGGTACGGCAGATAGCGACACTCCCAGGTAATGGCGCGGGCCACAAAGCCCCAGCCTAAGGCAGCAGCGATATAGTGGAGTTGGTCGATATCATGCGTGCGCTGGCTGGCAAAATCGACTTCTTGCAGGAGCGCCACCTCCGCCCCGGAGGCAGCAATGGTTTCGACGACGTGATCCAGCCGGTCATAGATGGTCGCCACCTCCAGGGATGCCGCGCCATAGCGCTGCTCGCCGAGGCCGTAGGCCAGGGCATAGGTCAGCACCGCCAATGTGCCGCTGGCCACAGGGTCGCGCTCTAGCGCATCAGGAATGGCTTCGATAATCCCCGATCCATGCGGTTCGTGCAGGGTTTTACCGCTACCAGCCCACAACAGAGCCACCAGTATCCCCCCAAGCAGCAGCAGGATGACGATAACCGCCTCGATCATCGCACCGGCTCTCCTTCTGTCAACCTCTCCCAGCCATACTCTGCACGCGCTGTCGCAGGGCGAATAACGCCCTCTGCGACATCTTCCTGGACCCGCCAGGAATCACGCTGCTGCGGCTCACCATAGCCTGCCCCGCCCGGCGTGCTGAGGACCAGCAGATCCCCAGATTGGACGATAACGGTTTCCTTTGGATTGATGGGCTGGCCATTCAGCGTCACGCTCCCCAGCGCCCCCTCCCTGCCCCCGGCAAATCCCGGCGCCGGAATCCTGGTACGATCGGAGAGAAAAGATACGGTTAACGGCGTGGGGTTCAGCACCCGGATCGCGACAATCTGCCCGTGCCCACCACGAAAACGCCCTGCACCACCAGAGTCCTCGCGTAACGCCTTGGCTTCAACGAGAATGGGCGTCTCTTCGATCATCTCAATCGGCGTGTTCGAAATGTTCCCAGGGAAGCTGATGCACGAGAGGCCATCGCGATCATTGGCACCGCCCTGCCCGCCATTCAGAAAAAACAGATTACTAAACCGGGCGCCGCGCCTGTCAAAGCCAGTGTACTGCATGGCCCAGAGGCAACCAGCGCTGGCTGCCTGCATGCGCCCGGGATAGGCCGGCGCTAAGGCACCAAAGATGGCGGTGGGGATGAAATGCCCAGTGATGGCACGCGCCCCCACGGCAGCGGGATAGAGAGGATTGAGCAGGCAGCCCGGGGGTGCCGTGACCTCGATAGGTTCGAAACAGCCCTCGTTGTTGAGCAGCGTCGGAGCCAGGAGACATTTTAAGGCGTAGGTCGTAAAAGCAAAGGTGTAGTTCGGCACAACGTTGAGACCGCGGTCGACTTGTGGCGAAGTACCGGTATAGTCCACCTGCACGCGATCGTCCAGCACCCGGATCGTCACTGCCAGGGTAAAAGGCGTGCTAAAACCATCCGTTTGCAGACTATAGCGATACTCTCCCTTGGGCATCGCCTGGATGGCGTGCACCATGGCCTGTCGTGACGTCCTGATAATAGCGTCAGCCAGCTCGTCCACAGTGGACAGTCCTTGCTCTTCGAGCAACTCGAGCAAGCGACGCTCCATGAGCTGATTGGCCGCCAGCTGACTCCAGATATCCCCCATGACGCGGTCCGGCACGCGCACATTGTGGCGGATCACGCGTAGCAATTTGTCATCTTGCTGCCCGGCTTCCAGCAGCTTCCAGGGCGGTATCTGTAAACCCTCTTCGTAGACCTCACGGGCGTCTGGCGAACGAATGCGGCCGCCAATATCGGGTAGATGGGACACGGTCGCGGCGTAGGCAATAAGACGCCCCCGGTAAAAAATCGGCTTGGCCATGTTGAGGTCAGGCAAGTGCCCAGTGCCAATCCAGGGATCATTGGTAATCAAGACATCGCCGTCCTGCAGCGTCTCTGGCGGAAAATGTGTGGTTAATCCTTTGACCGTGCGCGGCAGCGTGCCAATAAACGATGGGGGAGCCACGGTGCACTGCGCCAGCGAGCGTCCCTGGGCATCAAGCAAGACGCAGGCAAAATCGAGCGATTCTCGCACAATGGTCGAGAATGACGTACGAATCAGGGTGGCTGCCGCTTCGTCAGTAATCGCCACCAGACGGTTCCACAAAATTTCCAAGGAGATTGCGTCAAATGTCACGTTGCTCTGTCCTCACCTGGCGATAGGAGATAGCGACTCCTCTAGAACACCGGTCAAGTCATTGGGCGGGACGTGCCGTACACCGCTGCCCGGCCCCCCCGGGAAGGCCGGGCGACTGGTAGGGGCGCCTCGCCGAGGCTGACCTGAGGCAGACGCCACCGATGTACTAGGGCTTGAGCGCTGCCAGCACGGCCTGTCTGATCGGCACACGCTGCTGCGGGCACCCCTCCTCCTGGACAAACACATGATTAATGGCAGCCAGCGTTTGATTGACGAGATCAAGGTTGAACACTGCCTGCGGCTCGAGCGTGTCGAGGGGCATATCGGAGAAATTCAGCGGGCAGCAATCGCGCTGCCTGCCGTCAGGACGTTCGATCATGGCGCTGTAGAGCGGATAGCCGTGCAGGCGACAGATCAGCGGTCGTCCCTCATAGAGGCTGCACCGCCCATGCTCCAGGAGCACGCAGGCAGAGGGCTGCTCGAGCATGCGGAAGGCATCAGCAGACCTGCCGACACGCTGCCACAACCGCTGGCGTGCTTCAGGGGTCAGGCGCGCCACGGCTTGATGCACATGATACGCCTCTACAGGGAACACCGTGAACTGCTGATAACAGCACCCATCGCAACCAGCATGACAGGTAACCTGCTCTGCATAGCGCTGACGAATGGCCTGTCCAAATGCCTCGACACGCGCCACGAGTTGCAGATATTTCTCATACGCTTCGCTCACCACTTCGACTCCTCTACTCTCTCCTGCAAAACATAGTACCAAATGCGCCGCGAAGAAAATAGTCAACGGCACCAGACACGCCGTGGCAGGTGTGCTATGCTAGACGCATCCATGCCATGTTCACCCAGGCCTACATTGGATGAGGTCACACATGTAGGCGTAATGGAGAATTGCCACATGTCCGTAGTATCTCAGGCAGCGTTACAGGATTTTGGTGAAATGGTCGACCGTCTGTGTGCCCTCGACCTACGTCCCGCAGGTCCGACCAGTGGATATATTGGGCACTTTTACACTGCCGTACGGGCCCTGACAGGGGCCCCGCTGGCCTTGACTGCGGCCCAATGCCTGTATCAGAGCCCTGCAGACAGTACCATTGTCATCGCCACCGGCTTCTGTCATCCCCAGCGCTTACCACAGGGAGAGACGGACGGGCCGCCCGGTGCAGCGGCCCTGGCACGCGCTGTACTGCATGGCCTCAAGGCAACTCCCTGGCTCCTTGGCGAAGCGGCGATTGCGGCCCCCCTGAAAGCCTGTATGCAGAGTTTAGGCGTGCCTGTCCATGGCGAGCCAGGCGCGGCCCCGGCCCCCGGTGCGATCTTCCAGGCCTTTCCAACGGCAGCCCTGGCAGCCCGGGAAGCCGCCAGCGCACTCATCGAGCAGGTCCAGCCCGCCGCCATCGTCGTCACGGAAAAAGTGGGGCCGAACCGTCTCGGCGTCGCCCATAGCGCCATGGGCCTGGCGATTCCGGAGGGAGCGCGTTTCCCCGTGGAATATCTGCTCGATGCCGCCCACGCCGCTGGCATTCCGACGATCGGCGTGGGCGACAACGGCAACGACATCGGCTTCGGGATTATTGAAGACGTTGTGCGGCGTTACAAACCCTATGGTGATGTCTGCCAATGTCCCTGCGGTGGCGGCCTGGCCACAGTGACCAAAACCACCACCCTGGTGACTGCAGCGGTTGCCAATTGGGGGGCATATGGTATAGTGACATGCTTAGCGGCCTTGTGCGGCCAACCGGATTTGCTGCACAGCGCTGTCACAGAATTGCACATGCTTGAGGCGTGCGTCCGTGCCGGTGCTGCGGATGGCATTACCGGGCAACTGGAAGCCACAGTAGACGGTCTGCCGGCCTCCGTGCATGCGAGTATCGTTGAACTGTTGCACGCCTTGATCGCCAAAATCATGTGAGGAGTGCACCTCTATGGCTACGGTTCAGAAACTCACCGCCGCAGAGATGACGTCCCGCCTTACTGAGGTGCCGGGGTGGAACATCATTGACGGCAAGTTGCAACAAACGTTTACCTTTTCGTCCTTCGTAACGGCCTTTGGATTCATGTCCAGCGTGGCGCTACTCGCCGAAGCCATGGGACATCATCCGGAATGGTCGAATGTGTATAATCGCGTCACGATAGCTCTCACCACCCATGACGCAGGAGGGATCAGCGCCCTGGATTTTACCCTGGCCAAAAAAATCGCCGACATTGCCAGCTGACAGTGACGCGCCACGCATAGGAGACAGACAGCATGGAGCAACCAAGCGAAAAAAATATCCTCAAAATGCGCAAGTACGCCGAGAAATTCGCCGAGAAGTCCGGTTCCTATTTGCATCCCGATGCCTCGGTGACGGAGACGGTGGTTGAGGGATTAGCCCGGCATATCGAAGAAGTGGGGAAACCGCTCTGCCCGTGCAATTTTTATCCGGACAAGCAAGCCGAAGCCAAATTCCGCCGCTGGGTCTGTGCCTGTGACGAGATGCAGATGTACAAGTACTGCCACTGCCTCTTATTCGTCAACCAGGACGGCATACCCATCACGGAGTATTTGCCCGAAGACCATGAAGGACGGCAGGTGTACGGCCTGGTGAAAGACCCCCATCCCGATAAGGGTCGGGCGCTGCGCCACAAGGTGGGCGTGGCTGAAGAGGACACCGAGTCCTGACAGCAGAGCAGCCTGACAGAAGCGGGGGCGATCCAGCGGATCGCCCTCCTGACATTACTCCGCCAACGCCGCATCGATAGCGGCTGGATTGAAACCGCTTAAGCGCTTCTCGCCGATAACAATAACCGGCAGCGAGCGCAAACCCATGCTCATCAATTCCTGCACGGCCTGGGGATCCCGTGCCACGTTTTTTTCCGTATACGGCACACCTTTGCGCGATAGATACTCCATCGCCTGATGGCAGGGACCTCAACCAACGTTGCTATATACCGTCACATCTTTCGCCATACTGTCTCCTTTGCAGCTCTCAACCGAAAATGTCAGCAAATACTGCGTCATTATACCCAACGAGTAGCGTCTCCCCCACGCGGAGAGTCGGGGCACGCATATTCCCTGTAGGCCCCAGCATGAGATCGGCGAGCACGTCATCAGACGGCGACGCGGTGGCAAGCTCCAGCGTGGTGACCTTCTTCCCCTTCGCCGCAATGAGCCGGCGCGCCTGGCGTGCCATGGCTATCGCCTCAGCCCGACCAAGCTTTTTACTCGCACTCACCGTTTCTCGGACCGCAATGCCGTGTGCCTCCAGAAACTTGGAGGCTCTGGCACACGTCGTTCAACCTTTGCGGTGATAATACCAGTCAACCTGTGTTGCCATCTGTACTCCTTGTGTGCAATAGGCCTCATCCAGACAGGGTCACATGCAGGTTCCCATAAGCATCCACGGTACAGTGTCCCTTGGACCCGATCACCACGGTGGACTCACGCTCCTCAACGATGGCCGGCCCAGCAAAGTGCGCCCCAGACCGCAAGCCATAGCGATCATACACCGGCACGTCGACAAACGCTCCGACCTCCGGGAGGTACACCGCCCGTGCCCGGTGCTGGCTCGCCGCAGCGTCATCAGCCAGGGCATGGGCTGTAGCAAAATCAATCGTGGTACCTTGTCCTATGGCGGTCAGGCGCCAGGTGATGCCTTCGATGGGGACGCCCGCCAGGGAACGACCGTAGAGCTGCTGGTACACACGGTCGAAGCTCGTCTCTATCAACCCCTGATGCTGCGGTGCTAATTCCCCATCGGGCAGTGGCACGACAATTTGATGGCCCTGCCCTACGTAGCGCATATCCGCCAGCCGTTGCAGTGTCACGTGCGTGCCAGTCAGCCCCATGGGACGCAGCAGGGCTTCAGCCTGCTGCTGCAGCTCGGCATAGAGACGATTGAGAGCCGACCACTCCATATCGGCGAGGCGCCAGACGCGCGAATGGACGACATCAACCTTTGGCGGCGCCACCAACAGACCGATAGTGGAGGCCACACCAGCGGCGAGCGGGCATAGAATACGACGAATATGGAGTTTTTCGGCCAGGCGATAGGCGTGCAGAGGGCCAGCCCCACCAGTCGCCACCAGGGTGTAATCGCGCGGGTCGCGGCCTTTTTCGGCAATATGAATGCGCATCGCACTGGCCATCTGTTCGTTGACGATGTCATGCACACCCCAGGCAGCGCGCCGCAGGTCGATTTGCAGGGGGTGCGCCACGTGCGCTTGCAGCGCCGCCTCTGCGGCAGCAGGATCGAGCGCCATGGCACCCCCGAGAAAATACCTCGGGTTGAGATACCCCAACACGAGGTCGGCATCCGTCACCGTCGGCTGCACTCCGCCCCGACCGTAACACGCCGGCCCAGGCTCGGCGCCAGCACTCTCAGGCCCGACCTTGAGCAGTCCCAGGGCATCCACACGAGCGATACTGCCCCCTCCGGCGCCGATCTCCAGGAGATCAATAGCCGGGATCTGCAACGGGAAGCCACTGCCTTTCTTGAAGCGTTGTACCCGCGCGGCTTCAAACTTAAACGTCACCACAGGCTGGCCATGATCAATCAAACACGCCTTGGCAGTCGTACCACCCATATCGAAGGCGATGACGTGCTCCTGTGTTCCCAAGCTCCCAAAAAAACTGCCCGCCAATGCCCCTGCTGCTGGACCCGATTCGATCATCTTGACCGGTACCTGTCCGGCGGCCTCTACGGTACTGATGCCACCGCTCGACAGCATGATCGACAACTCGCCCTGCAGACCAAAATGCCGTAAGCGCCGTTGCATCTCCTCCAGATACCGCCGAGCCAGGGGCTGCACATAGGCATTCACCACGGTGGTGCTGGTACGCTCATATTCGCCAATCTCACGGGCGACTTCTGACGATAGACTCAGAAACAGATCGGGATAGGACTGCCGCAGTACCTGCTTGGCTGCCTGCTCGTGCTGGTCGTTGACATGGGCGTGCAGGAAACAGATCGCCAGTGATTGTGCACCAGCCTGCACCAGGGCAGCAGCGGCTTGCTGGAGGCTGGCGACCTCCAGGGGCGTATACACCTCACCAGTATGGCGCAACCGCTCCCGCACTTCTCGGCGTAAACGACGCGGCACAAGTGGGGCGGGCAGTTCGAGCGCCAGATCGTACAGGTCATAGCGATTTTCTCGCCCAATAGCCAGAGTATCACGATACCCCTCGGTGGTGAGTAAGCCCGTGACTGCTCCGGTGCGCTCGATCAGACTGTTCGTAATGAGGGTAGTGGCATGAATCACCGTGCCCACCGACTGTGGCGCCAAACCTGTAGCAGCGAACCATGTCGTCAAGCCGCGTAGCACCCCATCAGCAGGGTTGGTGGGCGTGGTCAAGCACTTGTGCACCAGGAGCCGTGAAGTGGTCGTGTCCAGGAGTACCATATCGGTGAAGGTGCCACCGATGTCGATCCCCAGGATGAAACGCTGCACTTCATTCTTCCTTAAAGCGCAGATGTTCACCATGCACCGGGAAGTAGTCGCCATCGCGCAAGGCCATGATCAGATCGTCTACCGAGTGAATCGGGCCATCGAACAGCGTGAGATAGGAATACAAGCGCGACATCTGATGCGCATCGCTGCCGCCGATACCGCGAATACCATGCTTCTTGGCATATTCAATCGCCATGAGATTCTGATCCGCCGGTGTTTTGCCGTTGAGAATTTCCAGCGACACCAGTTCAGCTGCCAGGTCGTCCGCGGGCAGTTCACGCAGCATGCTGGTTTCCCGGTATGGATGCGACGGAAAGGCGACGCCAGCCTCGAGCGATTTGACCATGTCGAGAAATTCTGGCCCAGTGGGCTTGACCGTTAACTGGGGACGATTCAGCTCGTAGGTGTAGACCACTTCTGGATGGGCCCCGTAATAGAGCACATGCCCATGCTCCGTGCTGACTTCTGTGCCGGACAGAAACGTCAACCCCTCCACGTTGATCGCTCGCAAGTCGCCGTGCGCATAGATGTAGTCATGATCCGTAATCATGACCACCAACGGTACCGACAGCTGTTCGTGGCGGAAATAGCCCTTTTTGTAGAGCGCCTGCGTCCATGACAGAATACGTTCTGGCTCAATCAAACCGTCGGAGCGCGGCGTATGACTGTGCATCTCAACCGCGGTAACGGTGTTGTGCTTGAGCAACTCCAACAGATACTCCGGCGTCTTCAACTCGCGCCGGTGCTTTTTACTGAACGTTCGGACGTCATACCACTGCTGCGTAAGAAGATCGTCAAGATACTGTTCTCGCACCGTTGCAAAATTCACCTGCATCGTCTGTATACCTTTCACCACGTGCTGCGAGGCGTCTGACGGGTCTTCGCACGTGGATTAACCCCTGCTGCAACTGGACATACTCGTTCCACCAAACGGACGTTTGGTTCAGGGTAGCAAAAAACCTCGCAGAACAAAAGGCAGAAAAATCTGGCTGCCCCCACGAATCTACGGTATGATTGTAGCATTCCTGTCCATGACCGCCTATTTCATCTACCTCCATCGGGTCATATCACTTTGGCACACGGACATGAGCGCACCAGTGTGCCTCCCAGCATGTGTCTGGAGTTTGGTATACTAATCTTTGCTGGACTACGTGAGTCCTGATAGCAACCCGCGCGATAGACCGTCCGAGTCATAGGAGCATGCATGGCGCAGCTAGTTTTTGTCGATCTGGAAACGACTGGACTTGATGCCGATCGGCACGGCATCATTGAAATCGGCTGCATCTTTGAAACGGATGGCAAGCGTGACGCCGAAGACTTTCAAGCCTTGGCGAATCCTGGGGACGTGGAACACAGCGAGGGGGCCGCAGAAGTGCATCGCATTTCCCGTGACACCATCGCCACTGCTCCGCCATTGTACGAGGTCTTGCGACAGTTTGATAGTCGCTGTATCGATGAGGCCATTCTGAGCGGTTGGAATACCAAGTTCGACGAGCTCTTTTTGTATCGGGCCTACCAACGCTACGGTCTGCCCTGGCGTTTTGATTACCACATCTTCGATGTCTGGAGCCTTTACAAACGCCTGCAGCTCATGGGCAGGCTCCCCGCTGACCTGCGTCTTGGTCTAGGGACAATCGCTGCGCATTACAATATCACACGAGATGGAGAGGGTCATCACCGTGCCCTCACCGATGTCGAATGGACCTGGCGGCTGTATCGACTCGCCATCGAGCAGTAGCGGTCACGAAGTGGGGCGGGGCGCCATGCTCACGGCATCGCCTGCAGCGGTCCATAGCATACGCACAGCTGCGCCTTGCTGGCCTCTCTCCGATGGTTACATCCAACCAGAACCTGGCATATACTCAGCGGCAGGGTAGCAATCCGTGGAGTGATTTAGGAGACATTGTTATCATGAAACGTCTGTATGGTGTGTACCTCAATGTCCTGTTTGTCCTCATCACGACTGGTTGGCTCCAGGCCGCGGTGGTGCACACCACCTTGGACAACGGTCTGACCGTGCTTATCGAAGAAAACCACACCAATCCAGTGGTCTCGGTGCAGGTGTTCGTACGCACCGGCAGTATCCACGAACAGGAATACCTGGGGAGCGGCATCTCGCATTTCTTCGAGCACATTATCCATGGCGGCACGACCACGACCCGCAGTGAAGCAGACAGTCGGACCCTCCTGGAAGCCATAGGCAACAACTCTAATGCCTATACCACAACCGATCACACCGCCTACTACATCAATACCACGACCGAACACTGGACCACGGCCCTGGATCTGCTCGCCGATTGGATGCTGCATAGCACCATTGACCAGGAAGAGTTCGGGCGCGAAAAAGGCGTCGTGCAACGCGAGATTGAACAGGGCCTCGACGATCCCCAACGCACACTGTACGAAACGGCGGTGGCAACCCGTTTCCAGGTCCATCCGACACGCTACCCGGTGATTGGCTATAAGGAACTCGTCCAGAAAGTCACCCGGGACGATCTCGTCACCTATTATCAACGCATGTACGCTCCCAACAACATGCTCGTAGTGGTGGTGGGCGATGTGGAGACGAACGCCGCGCTGGAGCACATCCGTACCGCCTTCGCCAGTGGTGCACGGCGGTTATTACCCGCCATCAGTCTACCGGAAGAACCACCACAGGTTGGCAAACGGACGGTGACGAAGGACATGGACATTACCCAGGCGCACATGAGTCTGTCGTTTCGCACCGTACCGCTGACCCATCCAGATCTCTACGCCCTGGATGTGCTCTCTGACATCCTGTCGAAAGGCGATAGTTCACGCCTCGTAAAGCGTCTCAAAGACGAACTCCAGCTCGTCTACAATATCGACTCGAGCTCTTTCACACCAGCCTATGCCCCGGGAAGCCTGGCAGTATGGGTCACGCTCGAAACCGACAAGCTACAGGCCGCCGAAGCTGCCATTCTCCAGGAGCTCTATCGGCTTAAAGAGGACCCTGTGCTCCCAGAAGAGCTCGTGAAAGCCAAGAAACAAAAAGTCGCTGAGCACGTTTTCGGCCAACAAACTGCCCAGGGCCGGGCCCGTACTCTGGGCCTGGATATGCTCAGTGCGTTCAATCCCAACTTCAGTGAGCACTACGTACAGAACATCCAGAACGTCACGGCGGAGGACATTTTGCAGGTGGCGCGCCGGTATTTTCATGAAGAGACATTGGTGGTGGCCGTCGTGCAGCCAAAGCCCCAGGAGGCGGCAACCACAGATACGGTGCAGGTGGCACGGGCTGACGCCGTGGTAAAAAAAGTGCTGCCTAATGGGCTGACGTTGCTCCTCAAGCGTAACCCCGCCCTGCCCCTGGTGACTATGCAGGCCTACTTTAAGGGTGGCGTCCGTCTGGAGACGCCTGATACCAATGGCGTCTTCCAACTGATGGCCCGCCTCCTGGTCAAAGGCACCACGTCACGCAGTGCTGACGATATCGCGGAGATTTTTGATGCCATAGGCGGGAGCATCGACGCCGACTCTGGCAGCAACAGCTTCTTTGTCACCGCCTCGTGCCTCACGGCAGATTTTCCCGTGGCGCTGGCAGTGTATGCCGACGTCATTATGCAGCCGACGTTTCCCGTCGATGAGATCGACAAGATGCGTCGACTCATGCTGGCGACACTCAAACGGCAGGATGACGATTGGCGCAGCGAGGTGGGGAAACTCTTCCGCACCACGTTCTTCACCACCAGCCCGTATCGGCTGCAGCCCGAGGGCAGCGCAGACGTCTTACCACGGCTGCAGCGTCAAGATCTTGTAGCCTTGCATCAGCGCTACGCGGTGCCGAATAATATGGTGCTGGCGATCTTTGGCGACATTGATATTGCCGCCACAACGACGGCAGTAGAACAGACCTTTGGCGGTTTCCAATCCCGCCCGCTCACTTTTCCAGCCATACCCACTGAGCCCGCCTCTCGCCAGACACGGCGCCAGGTAAAGCACACACAGAAGCAAGTCGCGGCGATTACCATGGGTTTTCCAGGCACATCGTTGACGAACATCGAGGATCGGTATGCCCTGCACACTCTTGATGCCATCATCTCTGGCATTGGTTTCCCCGGTGGCTGGCTGCATACGGAACTGCGCGGCAAGCAGCTGGTCTACGTCGTGCACGCCTTCAACTGGTTGGGCCTGGAGCCAGGCTACTTCGGCATCATGGCCGCAACACAGCCACAGAAAGTCAATGAAGTAATCGAGGTTATGCTGCAGAACCTCGACAAAGCAAAAGCCGGCACGATAAGTGATGACGAGTTAGAACGCGCTAAACAGCTCGCCGTGATCGCCGAGCGTCTCGACCGGCAAACCAATGATCAGCTTGCCAAGGATGCCGCACTCAATGAGTTGTACGGCTTAGGCTATGATTTCAGCGCGCGGGAGAAGGCATTGCTCGACAAAGTCACCAAGGCGGACGTGCAGCGAGTGGCGCAGGCCTATTTCCATCATCCTACCATTGTCATCACCACCCCAAACCGCGACCAGAAGTAAGGCAGGCCCGCGTGTTTACGGGCCGGGCTTCAAGGCGATGAAGCGTCGTTGCACCGAGAGAACAAAACCGAGCCAGGTCATCGCAAATGCTGCCAGAACAGCGATGTTGCCGACGAGCGTCGCCCAATCACCAAACAGCGCGCTGCGACTGACGACTTTGCGAAACGTGCCACTAAATGCCACATCACTGCACCACAGCGTGGAAGGTAATCAGGTGCTCCCCAGCCTGCTCGAACACCAGAGAAACCTCATAGTATGCCACTACGCCAGTGGTCTCTGGTAAAGGCAAGGTGCGCGGCAGGCTGTCTGGCGGCTGCACCTCGACTTCGGCAGTGAGTCCACCAACGTATCGTCCGGTAGTAATGGACTGAATTTCAAAGACTAACCGCGTGGGATTGCCAAGTACTGGCTGCCGTGGGTAGGACAAAAATTTGATGCGGTAGTCCTGGTCACTCACCTCGTCTTGCCACTGATCGACCTTCAAAGCCCACTGCACGAGATCGCCTTCGACCCCCAGGCCGCCATGGTGAGCCAGCACTGGCGGGAGGAAGGCATACGGCAGAACGCCGAGGACAGTGGTCAAAAGGCACAAGGCAATAGAGCGCATGCTGGACCTACTTGCGGAAACAATTGCATGTTAGAGCTTGGAGTAGCGCATGGCCTCGCCCAGGGCGACGACGACAAGAATAAGCACCAGATTGAGACGCGCCCGCAGGGCAATCTGGGACCAGGCGCTCGTCGTGGTGGGTGACATACCGGAAGCACCAGGCTGGCTCTGTAACACATACGGTACATAGCGCCGCTCGATGAGGATGCCATTGCCAACAATCACCATGTACAACAGCAGTTTGCTTAGTAAAATCCACCCATAGGGATCAGGCAAAAAAATCAAGCCGGGTTCCCCCCACAGGAGGAGCTTGAGCACGCCACTCCCGAACAATAGCAGCACACCTACGCCAAAACCAGTGGCCAGCAACGGCAGAGACGCGGCTAAAAAGCGTATGTCGCCTGGTTCGCGGCGGCGTTCAGCCATGGCCGAAAACACACTGAACCAGATATGGCCACCCACAAAGAGGATCATCCCCAAGATATGCACGAGGCTAGCGAAGTATTCGAGGAAATGACTCATACATCCTCGCCCCTTGTTGGCCCTTGCCCATGCCGCAAAATGCCAATGATCGTGACCACGATGAGGGTGACGGCAATCCCCATGGCTACCAGACTGACTGTCGTGGCCACCTGGGCGGAACGCCAGGCTTCCTCAGCCCGCTGCCCACCAGTATTTTCAAGCGTGACGATTTGCGTCTGGGCTTCCCATGTTGCTGGCTCTCCTGTCTGGGGATACTGCTCAATTTTCCAATGATACGTCCCTACAGCTGCCGGATTACGCGCCAGAAACTTAAACGCTTCAAAGGTCTGCGGTGGAATACTGCTCCCACCCCAATGCACTACGCGAATAAACCCCCGTGCATCACGCTCAGTAGCGATGTCCCACACGCGGCTGTGTTCGATCATCTCGATTTCGAACTCCAGCGGCACATGCAACACGATACGCACCGTTGGCGTCTGCGTTTCAGTCGGCACGCTGAGCGTATAAGTCTCCCACTTCCTCGGGATACTTTGACGTGGATCAAGATCACTATGTCCCCACACTGCAGTCACCAGTGTGAGGAGCATACCCCATGCGATCAATATGTCTGTCCCCTGCCACCACCGCCCGGCTCTATACATTGCGTGTGCTTGGACCTCCCCGCAAGCGCTGGTGTCTGTCGCCCGTCTCTCTCGCCCCTGGCATAGTACAACACCCCTGGCAAGAAAACACCCCTTTTCAAGCGGAGAGATGCTCTTTACAATCATGCCAGAAGGTGCTGTATGTTCTTTTAATATGGGACGTGTATCTTTTTGATATGGAGGACCAACGGATGTCCCAGGCAATTTCATTCCTGCAGTGTCTGCTGGTGCTGCTTAGCGGTCTGCTCGTGGTGTCTGCCTCAGGCACTGTGGCAAATCCCCATAACTACGGACGATTTGCACAACAAGAAGTGAGTAAAGACATTCCAGTGGCCTTCATTACCGCGAAAAGCGTAAAAAAGCGCCTTGACAAGGGTGTACCGCAGTGGCTCGTGGATGTCCGTGACCGTTCGAGTTACGACCAATCGCATCTGCCAGACGCTGTGTCGCTGCCGCTGGAAGAACTGCCACAGCGGTTTGTAGAAATACCGCGCGACGTCCCGGTGGTGTTATATTGAGCCTGCCCACACCACCTGGCCAGTTTGGCCTATCAATATCTCTATCGACAGGGATATCGCAATATGCAGGTGTTGGAGCAAGGCATTCCTGGCTGGCAACAGCAGCAGTATCCCATGCAGGGACGGGTACAACAGTCCGCTATCCAATGACCAATGCAAGATCCACCAAGACCTCGGCGAGTACGCCAGTCGACGGCACTGCTACCTGGTCCGCCAATCCGTCTTATTTTGGCGACATCTGGAAATTATGTAAAATCAAATAGATATGACCATTTGAAAAAAAAGTGTCGTTCCATGGCAACAGTAAAGTTCCCGACACAACCTTCATGGCTGGGATCAACGAGGAACTTCCATAGGTTTTTTCTCTCCTGTTATCGCAGCGACCTATAGATGGCACCCTAGATTAATCTAATACATGAGTGACCACATGGGCTGCCTGGCCAGAAAGTTGCCTTGCCCTGGCACAACAGTATGGTGTGGTAGCTCTGCATGAAGCTTTAGGACGATGCACTTATGAAAAAAACAGCCACCAGCCATCCGCTTTGGGCATGTGCCCCAATAACGTCTGGAGAATAGCAGGATAGGCCGTACAGCAGCCTCTGGGCGAGCAATCCCACCACCCTGGAGAGGGACAAGCTGCAGATATCTCCAGGCCAAAAAACCAGGAGATATCGTCTGGCAAGCCCTGGCCATACGGGTCTGCACAGGCGGTAGTGGCCTGCCTGCAGTGCCTTTCCAGGGATGCCACTTCTAGCAGACCTTGCAGCAGGCCTCTGAGGGGCGTACAGCCTCGAACAGCAAGTGAAAGTCAGTCTGGATTTGTCGCAAAAAGGCGACACTTCCGAAGGTTCTGGAGCAATTCGTTGGTGTCTATAACGACCAAAAGGCATGCCACAGAACGCAAAGCAGCCAGGTTCGCTCTGGCACTGCAACGGCATTCCTGTCTTGGCACAAGATTTGCTCTTCTAGAAGCAATAAGCTCTCCAAAAAATTTGTTTCGTACTCTTGTAGATTACGAATCCTCGCGAGCTGTTTTCCACGATGCAGCAGGGCCGTTCGGGCGAAGGAGCGAGTGATACCGAGGCCAAGGCAGACTAGAGAACAGCTTATCCGTGAGGGAGTGGCATTGCGCCAGCAGATTGCACAACTCGAGGCCGTAGTTGAGGTCCTTCAGCGCACTGCAGCCGAGGCGGAGCAAGGACAGACAAGACAGAGTGGAGGTCTTCAGGGTCTCCATATCATCAACACATTCAATAATGTTTTGACCGTTATGCGCGGATACGCCGAGTTAACTCTCCACTCTGCACCACAGGATAGTACGGCGTGGAGCTAGCTGCAACACGTACTCAAAGCTGGAGAACAGGCGAAAAAGCTCGTTTGGGAACTCTACGCGGTGAATCATCACGCTAAATAGGACTTTCAGTCTCTGCCGCCTTTCATGCAAGACCTCTTTTTCAGAGACTGGGAGATTCAGAAAGGAGAAGAAGGTATGACAAAGTCTTTAGTAGAAATGTCTGCTGAAATCGTTGCTGCCCAGGCAAGTAACACACCAATGTCCCCAGAAGACTTAGTAAAAGATGTGCGTAAGGTGTTTGAAACACTGCAAAAGCTACAAACGATAGTGGATGGATCGGAATTTGAGCAAGGAATGTCAACGGACCCCCAGGCATCTATTCAGCGCAACCAGGTCATCTGTCTTGAGTGTAGGAGGTCTTTCAAGCTCCTATCGAATCGACATTTAGCTTTACACGGTCTGACCCCCCGTGAGTATAAGCGGAAGCATGGCATTCGGATGACACAGGCTTTAAGTGCGTATACGCTATCGGCAAGACGGCGCAAATTAGCCAGAGAACTCGGTATGGGCCAAAATCTTTCTGTCTGGCGTGCTGAGCGCAAACGGCAGACGGGATAGATCACACCCTGTACGACACCTTGATGTTACCGTCTACACCATGTGCCGACTGCTCGGACGCCATCACTTTGGTTGCGAGTCTCATGATGGCGCCAACAGGCGCAGAGTGGGGGAAATGCCCCAGCAGTGGGGCATCTGCCGGCCCGGCGGTCCCCCACTGTCCGGCGCCCCGTCCCCCCCTCGCCCCCAACTGCCGCGCCACGGCCCGGCCCACCCCCCGGCACCCCGCGGGCATACTTTTTGCCCCAGCAGGTGCCCATGCATGAGCGTCTCGCTTCATGACGAGAAGGCTAGCGCGTGAGCTGTAGCAGGCAGAAAGCGTCAGCTCTTTGGGGCTGCGGCCCCCAATCGCCCTCAGCGCGGCGCAGCGGCCGGCCGGTGCGTCTCGAGATAGGCCAGCAGAGCCGCCACGTCCCGGGCGCTTAAGTGCAGGTTGGGCATCGCCACCTCCTTGTAGCGGGTCCGCAGCGCCAGGGCAATAGGATCGCCTTCCGCCAGCATCTTCTCTGGCTCCTGCAGCCAGCGTTCCAGCCAGGCCCGCTCCCGCTGCTGGGTCACCCCGGCCAGGTCCGGCCCCACGCCATCGCCCTGGCCCAGGCTATGGCAGGCGGCACAGCGCGTGTGAAACAAATACTCCCCCTGGGCCAGGGGGGTGAGGGGCGGGGCCTGCGCATAACTGGGGTGCGCCGTGGGCACCGTCCAGTTGGGGAGCCACTCGGCCAGCTGGGTGGCGATGAAGTAGGGGTTTTCCATCGGCGAGCGCTTCATCCAGCGCCCGGTGGCCACGTTGCCCAGCAGCAGGCTCAGACTGTGGCGCGCCTGGTCTTGCGCCGCCGCGGGGGGCACGCCGAGTTTGGTGCGCAGCACATCGATGTCGGCGCGCTGGCCGGTCAAAAAGAGCCAGCCCGGGCCGATCTGAAAGCGCGCGCGGTACTGGGCCAGCACGGCTGGGGTATCGTGCTCAGGATCAATGGTAATAGAATACATGAAGAGGTCGTGCCCAAGGCGGGCGCCGAGCAGCCGTTGCACTTGCACCAGGCGGGCGGTTTCCAGGGAGCAGGCGTCCGGGCAGGTGGTATAGATGAAGTTGATGAGCACGACTTTGTCTTTGAGCAGATCGTCGTAGAAGTGCACGAGGGTGCCGTCGTGGGTGTAGAGGGGGAGATTGGGGAAGTAGGTGGCCCCCCAGCGGACGGATTTAGCAGGGCTGGGGCGCGGGGCCGGGGCAGAGTGGGCGGCGCTGGGGTGACTCCAGGCGGGCAGGACGCTGCTGCCCAGCAGCAGCAGGGCCAGGAGGGCGGGGAGCCTGCCCAGGCGGAGGGACGGGTGGAACCGGTTGTGTCGCATGATGGCTGATCCTTCTGCAGAATTTTAGATTTCACCTCCTGGCGCAGTCTCACACAACGGATCAGACGTCGCGACAGGTCACTCAACCCATCGCGACGTCGAAATGGATAACGCAGCACGGGCTGCTGCGCAGCGCTACGCCAGACAGGGCCCTAGAGGGGCAGGAGCGTACAGCTCGTATTGACGGTGAAGCGCTGTTCGGCGCCGCTGCTCGACAGCACAGTGACGGTGCCCGGATTGGCGATGGGGGTAGGTTTCACCCCAAAGCCGCCGTCGGCTTTGACCGTTTTGGTGCCCAGGACCGGGCCACCGCTCCCAAGCCCCTTACGCACGGTGATCACACTCCCGACCGGCGCCGTGCCCAGCACCTCCAACTTCTGGCTACCGGCCACGTACTTCACACACGTCACGTCCAGTGACCCCGTACCCGGGGTGGGCGTCGGGGTGGGAGTGGGTGTCGGCGTCGGGGTCGGCGTTGGGGTGGGAGTCGGCGTCGGGGTCGGGGTGGGCGTCGGCGTGGGAGTGGGAGTGGGTGTCGGTGTCGGCGTGGGAGTGGGCGTTGGGGTCGGCGTCGGCGTCGGGGTGGGCGTCGGCGTCGGGGAGCCGCCTACGAGGTGGCCAAAATCTGTTGGCCTCGACGCGGCATCGAGGTCCCCGGTGCGAAAGCTCGTCAGGGCAAAGGAGTCGACATAGGTGACCCCGTTCCACGTCGGCATAGGCGCTGCCATGAGCCGGACTTGCCCTGGGTGCTCGACGTCCCACCGCAGCAGCATGGCGTGATCCTCATGCTGCGTGTTGTGGCAGTGCTCCATGAAGGTTCCGAAGAACTCCCGGAAGCGGATGGCGATATCCAACTTCTTACTACTGTCTGGCCCGCCACCAATACGATACACATCTTTGCGAGCCCAGCGCTCCCAGGCAGGCGGGGCTTGCCCGTCGCGTTGGAAGATCTGTCCCTCTTCAAAGTGCACGTGCACCGGATGGCTCCATTCATTCTCCTGGTTGATAATGTGCCAGATTTCCACTGTCCCCTCCTCGGGTGCAGCGGAGAGCCGTCGTGGGTCCATGAGGAACCCCTGGCCGCCGTCCGTCTTGATGGTCCACGGGTTCTCGTCAGTGTTATTTGAGCGTCCGAATTCGAAGGTGCGGTGAATGGCATTGTCGAGCTCGGCCTGGGTGAAGGTAGGCAGCGGGATCATCTGCTTCTGGCCCACCACATAGTCGGCCGGATTCATGCTCAGGTCAGTGCCGCTATAGGCCTGCACCCGGAACTCTAAAAACTTCCCGACGGTCGGATCCCCCCCGTCCCACCGGTTCCGATCGATCACTGCCCGATAGGCGCCAGACAGCACGTTCTCAAGCGCAATGGCTCGTCGAGGCCCCCGGCCGTCTTCGTGCTCCAACAGGTTGACCATGTAGATGCGGGTGCCGGGAGCAAACTGGCTGAAGTCGACGACGATGTCGTAGCGTTCCGCAATACCTTGCTCCGGTAGCTCGCCGTTGGGAAAATGCACCGCGTGTTCCATCAGGTTGCCGTCGTTGGCCACCATGTAAAAGGGCACCCGTTGATTGGTGTCGGTCACCAGGGCCAACTTGAAGTTGCGCGATACGCTGCCGTTCAAGACGCGAAAGCGATAGCGCCGCGCCCGCACATTGAAGTAGGGCTTCCAAAGCCCATTAGTCAAAATTTGGTCGCCCAAGAAACCTTCTGCATTGAAGATGTTGAAAAACAGCTGCCCGCTCTGGTCCCAGGCCTTGTCGGCAATCAGCAGGTTGACGTCGTAGTCGCGGTTGCCCCAGTCCAGTTCCGAGCCACTGGGCAAACACAGATTCACATGCGCGGAGTTGGCATAGTGACAGCCGTAGCCTGGCATCCACACAGTCCCCTGGGCTTCCGCCACCGTTGCCGGTTCCCGGCCACGATCCAGGGCGCTGTAAATGTTCATCATGGCCGCATTGCCCTTGTAGACATTCTGCGCTGTGAAATCGAGCATATGATCATGGAACCAGAGGGTGCTCATGGTCTCGCGCCAGTCGCCTCGCAGCCGCAGAATGCCGCCCTGCCCGTCAGGCGTCCCCGCCCGCGGGTCACTGGCGTTGGTGTTGAGGCTATCGTACCCGGCCAGCACGATAGGCCAGCGGTAGTCATAAAACTGTCCCGGGAAAAAGAACGCATTGGTATAGCCATCGCTCTCGGCCGGGTGATGGCCATTGTGCAGGTGGGTGGTGATAGTGTGCAGGCCAAAGCCCATGTTGGCGGCTGGGTCGATGGGCAGGGCGTTGTAATGGCGCATCAACACGGGTTCGCCATAGCGTACCATGAGCAGCTTGGGCGGTAAGGTGCCATCCCAGGTCCACACGGCGTTGGGGTCCTGCACGGGCATATTGGGATGAAACCGCACCGGGATGCCGGCGGTCGTGCCCGCGAAGCCCGGCTGGCCGGTGGTATTATGGTAGAGACCGCCGGGCGCGAATTCTCCCTTGCTGTAGCCGTGTAACTGATAGACGTTGCGCAGTCCGCCGTTGGGGCGGGCGCCGGCCTGGGCGGTAGTGAAATAGACCTGGGGGAAGAATTCCTCCCAACGCTGATGGGACCAGTCGTCGCCGGGGGGCCGGCCTTCGGCGGGTGGCTGGCTGAGGGTATAGCCGAGGAAGCCTTCAATAGCGGCTTTCCACGGGTTCAGCCCGGCGGTGTAGGCTTGCCGCGTGGGATAGGGATAGATGCCCTGTGCCAGAAAGGTATCGAGGGCCAGGCCAGCGGGCGAGCTCTCGGCATCCGCCGGTAGTGGGAAGGGGACGCCGGGTGTCACCGACCCGGAGGGCGGGAGGAGGCGTGTCCCGAACTCCTCAAAGTGCAACATTTGCTGCGTAAAGGGCACAGCGCTAAACAGCGGACTGGGGAGCGCATCGGTGGGGATGTCGAATTCCCCTCCCCGGATGCGCACATTGTCGCCGTTAAACTGTTCACCAGCGTCTTCTGCGGTGCCGGTGGCCCCGCCCTCATAGGCCCCGGCGTTGGCATGGGGGGGAACGAGTACGGGCTCGGGCCCTACCGACACGCCATCGGCCAGAATGACATCCTCCTCTCCATGCGCCATGGGCAGGACCACCCCCAGCGCCAGCACAAGCAGGACTACGGCACCAGCGCGGAGTGGGGTACGCCACCCGGCGGCAAGTCGTTTGATCATAGAAAGAGATTGTGGTATGTTTTGCACGAGCAGACTCCTTGTCTCACAGGGGAGTGTTGCGAACTCGGCGGGGCTGGGTGGACCAGACCCAGTTCCGCCACACAGTGTTGACTGTTGATGATCATGTCATCTTGTGTCCCTCCCCGAGTAGTCTCCCAGGCTCCCTGTACCACGTTTCATGAGTGCACCTCTGCATCGAAGGGAAGATGTGAGACAGGATTATTTTATAACCTAAGCATCCACATATGCCTCAAACACATATATGGTTGTAATGTCATGTAGATACTACTATTACATATGTGTTTTCAACGTCATAACATTCTTTTTAGAAAGCACAATATTATTCATATCGCTATATCATGTCAACAATTATTTAGAGTTGTTCCGGAAAATTTATAGAGACTCTATATACAGAGCAAGAATATACTGGCGCTGTGCGCTCCGAGATATGCCAGGAGGGGGGTGGGCATACGCCCCTGAGACGGGGCGTATCTGCGGGGGAAGGGTGCTCCTACTCTCTCTACTTGTGCCGTCGTAAGATCACCCCGTCGTATTCGGCGGGATCGACGCACGCTTCGACAATCACCGGCCCGTCGGCCTTGAGGCCGTGGGCGACTGCATCATGCACCTCAGCCACGGTACGTGCCGTCATGACGGGCACCCCGAAGTAGTGCGGAGGCGAGGCATAGGATTCGGGGTACAGCAACGTGCCGTAACGCTGAAAACCCTGGCGCTCCTGCTTGACGGTGATCAGTTGAATGTGTCGGTCGACGAGTACCACGAACACTACGGGCAACCCAAGACGTACCGCCGTGGCCATTTCTCCCACCATCATGAGAAACCCGCCGTCACCGGTGACGCAGACCACCGGCTGTTCTGGCCGACAGAGTTTCGTCGCCAGTGCCGCTGGAATGCCAAACCCCATGGACGACCAGCCATTGGTCATGAGGAGATGCCCCGGCGCTGGCGTACGCCACAACTGCCCGATCAGGTGCGTATGCGCCCCAACATCGCAGGTCAAATACCCGTCTGCAGGTAATAGTTCCTGGATGACACTCAATACCTGCGATGGGGCGAGATGTGCAGGCGGTGTCGTCAGGGTAGCAAACATGCGCTGCCGTCGCTCTCCCACGGCGTCCAGGTCCCAACCATGCGGCATGACGGGCAGCGTGGCCAGAAAACGCCATGCCGTCCCAAGATCCCCGACGACTTCGGCCACGAGAGGCACAGAAGCATCGACGTCCGCCGGTACGGTATCGATGTGGATCAGTGGCGTTGGCGGTAACCAGTCTTCGTAGTTGAACTCGATGGGATCATAGCCCAGAGCCAGGATCAGATCGGCTTCCCGGATCGTCTCGGCGACGATGTCACTGAGCGCATGAAACAGCACACCGACGTAGGCAGGGTGATCCTCACGCATAAACCCCTTGGCCATGGGAGAGAGCACAACCGGCCAGCGCTGCCGTTCCAGGCATTGCGCCAACGCCTCCCGACCTGTGGCCCGCAGGCAGGACAATCCCAACACGACCAGGGGCCGTTTGGCCTGACGCAGGAGACGTTCAACCTCCTGCAACTGCGCTGTGGCAGGCGGCAGTGCCGCTGCTCCCAGGTGCATGGCGGCGGTGCCTGCGTCACGCACCGCCGCCTGCTTTCCGAGATCATCAGGCAGGCCCAGGTGCACCGGACCTGGCACCTCGGCTGTTGCCACCTGCACGGCGCGGCGCATGGTCTGACGCAGGTTTGCGGCCGCCAGACGCGTCGTCCATTTGGTGAGCGGACGAAACAGCGCCTGATGATCGATCCACATTTGCAGGGCGCGATAATACATGTGGTCGGCTGCCTCAGTCGTGAAAGCCAGCAGGGGAGAACGATCCAGGAGCGCTGAACCCACACCGGTAGTGAGGTTCGTGGCGCCCGGACCGTACGTGCCATAGCACGCACCCGGGCGGCCGGTAAGCCGGCCACACACATCCGCCATAAATCCTGCCGCGCCTTCGTTACTGACCAGCACGAACTCCACCGGTCCGTTGCGCATGGCCTCCATGTATGGTGCCCAGGGACCACTGGGCACGCCGAAAACGTGGCGTATCCCGGCCTCAGCCAGGAGCTCTACAAGCGCTGTGGCGACGGTTGTCATGATGTCTCCCTACTTAACGTCCGTGAAACTGCGGTGTACGTTTCTGCAGAAACGCCTCTACGCCTTCGCGATGATCAGCCGTGAGCATACACTTACTCTGTACATAGGCTTCATAATCTAAATGTTCGGCAATATCCATCCCCAGGGAACGATTCAGCGCCCGTTTTGTCAGTGCCAGACCGATAGGTGGGCCAGCCGCAAGACGTTCGGCATAGCCTCTAGCGGCAGACAGCAGGTGCTCGGCAGGCACGAGCCGGGCGATCAAGCCCAGCTGCTCGGCACGCTCGGCGTCAATAATATCTCCCGTCAAGAGTAGCTCGCTGGCCCTGGCGACTCCGATCAAGCGCGGCAGTAAAAACGTGCCGCCCATGTCTGCCGATGACAGGCCCAAACGCACAAATACCATACCGAAACGCGCCTCTGGAGAGGCAAGACGGATATCGGCCGCCAGCGCCAGACAGCAGCCTCCACCCACGGCAGCGCCATTGACGGCCGCAATGATGGGTTTCTCCACATGGCGCATGACCCGCACCAGGGCGTTAAAATCACGCACTTCCTGGCGCTCGCGCGTCTCGGGGTCCATATCCAGCCCGCGCTGTAACACATCCTGTATATCCGCTCCGGCACAGAACGCGCGGCCAGCTCCAGTCAGGATCACTACCCGCACGTCGTCGTCCTGCGCCACCATATCCAGCACCCTGAGCACTTCATCCCGCAGGGCGTAATCGAGCGCATTCAGCCGTTCAGGGCGGTTGAGGGTCACGGTGGCTATGCCAGACTGCACCTCGTATACCAACTTCTCGAATGCCATATCTGCCTCCCCTGCAGGCCCGGTGAAGCTGCCCCTCTTACCATGGCCTCAGCCCTGCGACCATACACCAGCCGCTGGCCGTTGTGCAACCGCATTTTCACCGGGACGGTGCCGCGGCTTGCTGGATGCGCGTGGGGAAGGTGGAGTCTTTCCCTTTGATCCTGTATACTTTCCCACGCTATAACACAAGATCGTCCCCCTGCCCTCTTTATTACTACTCCGTTGACAGGGACATGGCGCATGGCTCACGCCCATCCAGCAGTGAGCCTATCCAGTACCAGCGCGCTGTGCCTGGGCACTGCGACACTACGGGAAAGGAGAAACCCATGGATTTTAGCTGGTCACGAGAAGAAGACGCCTTCCGCCAGGAGCTCCGCGACTTCCTGAAAGCCGAACTGCCTGAGGGTTGGAACGAGACGCTGGTGCTCGACAAAGAATCTGAGGAGTACATCGCCCTGGCCAAAGAATTTACCCGCAAAGTCGGCGCCAAGGGCTGGTTCACAGCGCATTGGCCCAAGGAATACGGCGGGCTGGACTGGCCGTTCTGGCAACACTTCATTCTCAATGAAGAAATGTCCGTGGCCGATGCGCCGCTCATTGGCACCAACGGTCCGAAATTCCTCGGTCCGACGATCATCCACTACGGTACTGAGGCCCAGAAGAAGCAGCATCTCCCAGGTATCGCGAAAGGGGAAACGCTGTGGGTACAGGGCTATAGTGAACCGAATTCTGGCTCCGACCTGGCCTCCCTGCAAACTCGTGCGGTGGAAGACGGCGACGAGTGGGTGATCAACGGCCAGAAGATCTGGTCGAGCTATGGGCACTACTCTGATTGGTGCTTCATGCTGGCTCGCACCGACCCGGAGGCCCCAAAGCACAGGGGGATTTCGTACTTTCTGGTGCACATGCAGACCCCGGGCATTACGGTACGGCCCCTGATCAACATCGCCGGCACCAAGGGTTTTAACGAGTTATTCTTTGAGAACGTGCGGGTTCCAAAGGACGCCCTGCTGGGCGAAAAGAACCGCGGCTGGTACATGGCGACCACGACGCTGTCCTACGAACGCACCGCCATCGAGGCGCCGGCACGGGCGCAGCGCATACTCAACGACCTCGTGCGCTACGCCAAGCTCACCAAGAAAAATGGCCGCACCCTGGCGGAAGATCCGACCATCGGCAGCGCCTGGCGCAGCTGGCCATTGAAATCGATGTGGCGCGCTGTCTGTCGTATCGTGTCGCCACCACACAGAGTCAGGACAAAATTCCTGGCCCCGAGTCACCTGCCAACAAAGTGTTCACGAGCGAAATGATCCAGCGTCTCGCCCAGGTCGGGATGCAAATGCTGGGTCTCTACGGGCAGCTCGAATTCCACACCAAATGGGCGCCGCTGAAAGGCAAAATTGAGCGCTTGTACTTGACGTCAGTAGCTGGGACGATCGCCGGTGGGACGTCGGAAATCCAACGCAACATCATTGCAGAACGTGGTCTTGGTTTACCGCGATAAGACAAAGGAGCCAGCGACATGGATCTCAGTTTGACGGAAGAACAGGAGCTGTTGCAAAACAGTGCGCGCGATTTTCTGCGGCAGGAGTGCCCCACTACCCACGTGCGGGCCATGGAAGAAGACGACACCGGCTACAGTCCGGAGCTCTGGAAACAGATTGCCGAGCTCGGCTGGACTGGCTTGATGTTTCCAGAACAATACGGCGGTTCGGGCTATTCGTTCATCGAACTCTGTGTGCTCATGGAAGAATTTGGTCGGGCCTTGCTGCCTAGTCCGTTCCATTCCACAGTGCTGACGTTTGGCTTGCCCATTTTGTTTGGCGGCAGTGCGGCCCAGAAGCAGCACTCTCTACCGGCCATTGTCGAAGGGAAGCTCCTCGGCACCCTGGCACTGACCGAACCCAGTGCCAGTTTCGAGCCTTCAGGGATCAGTGTACGCGCTGACAGCCGCAATGGCACATTCGTTATCAATGGCACCAAGCTGTTCGTGCTCAATGCCCATACTGCCGACGCATTGCTCGTAGCGGTGCGCACCAGGGACAGTGGCGGACCTGAAAACGGCATCAGCCTCTTGCTCGTCCCTGGCAAAGCTCCCGGTGTAGAAGTCACTCCACTGCACACCATTGCCTCTGACCGGCAATGCGAAGTGGAATTCCGCCATGTCGAGGTCGGAGCAGACGCCCTCGTGGGCACGCTCAATGAAGGCTGGCCCCTGATCAAGAAGACACTCGATTACGCCACGGTGGCCAAATGCGCCGAGATGGTCGGCATGGCACAGGTAGCGTTTGACATGGCAGTGGATTACGCCAAGAACCGCGTGCAATTCGGCCGGCCGATCGGCAGCTTCCAGGCCATCAAACATAAATGCTCCGACATGATCATCGATGTCGATGGGTCGCGCTTCATTACCTATCGCGCTGCCTGGTGTCTGGCCAAAGGACTCGATGCGGCCAAGGAAATCGCCATGGCCAAAGCCTGGACCAGCGATGCCTGCCGGCGCGTCTGTGCACAGGCGCATCAGATTCATGGCGGTATCGGCTTCACCAAGGAATACGACCTGCAGCTCTACTTCCGGCGCGCCAAACAAGGCGAGGTGCTCTACGGCGACGCCGATGTGCACCGCGAGGTGGTGGCCCAGGAAATCGGTCTGTAAGCCAGGAGGAGAAGCTCCATGACCCAGGCAAACCCGCACACTCCCTGGCGGCTCAAAGTGCATAACCTGGAGGCCTGTAATTGCAGCAATGGCTGTGGGTGCCAATTCAATGGCTTTCCAGACTATGGTGGGTGTGAAGCCATCGTGGGGTATGAGGTCATTGAGGGACACTACGGCACTGTCGATCTGACAGGTGTACGGGCGGTTTTTGGCGGCAAGTGGCCAAAGGCCATCCACGAAGGGAACGGCACCGGCGTCCTGTTTATTGATGTCGCGGCTCACCCGGCACAGGTCGAAGGTCTGGCGAAAATTTTCTCTGGCCAGGCAGGTGGGATGCCGTGGGAGGCCCTGGCCGCGACCCTCACCACGGTCGAGGGACCCATCGTGAAGCCCATTGAGATGACTATCAACGGCCGCCGTTCTCGCTTCCGCATCGCGGATATCCTCGATGTCAACATGACGCCCATGATCAATCCAGTCACGGGCGCAGAGAGCGAGGTCCACATCGTCTATCCCAAAGGTGGCTTCATCTGGAACGATGGCGATGTGTGTACGACGGCCACCATGCGCATCACGCATGGCGACCTCAACTACCAATACCCTGGCAAGTGGGCAGCATACGCCGTGGCAGAGTGGACGAATCAGGCATGAGCGCTGAGACAAGCCTCTTTTGCTGCGTACTTGAACTCTCATGATGGCGAGCCACGAATACACGCCTCGAACCAGCTGACACATGAGGAGACAGTAACGTGTCCTACGAGACCATCTTGTACGAGAAAAAGGCTCGCATAGCCCACATTACCCTGAACCGGCCCAGAATTCTCAACGCCTACAACGACACCATGGGAGACGAACTCCTGCAGGCGCACCGGGATTTTGACCAGGATGACGCCCTGCATGTGCTCATCATCTCAGGCGCTGGACGGGCCTTTTGCTCTGGGGCCGACGTCAAACAGCGGCAGCTGCGTCCTGTAGAAGAAATGAAACGCATCGGCGGGCCGGCAGGTGGTATCAAGCCAGCCGGAGGCTTGCTCGGCATTGGCCAGACGGTGAACTGGAAGCCGATTATCGCGGCAGTCCACGGCTATGCCCTGGGGATTGGCTTTGCCCTGGCCATGGCGTGTGACCTGATCGTGGCCGCGGCCGGCAGCAAATTTCAGATCCGTGAAGTGCAGCGTGGCATCGCCGGAGCACAACACTGGGCCACGACGTGGTTCTGGGGTGGTGGGCGTTTCGCCACCGAGATTGCTCTGACGGGCAGATACTTCTCTGCCGAGGAAGCAGGCCAGTTTGGCATTGTGAACCGCGTCGTGCCGCAGGAGCAGCTGCTCGCAGAGGCAGAGCGCCTGGCCGAAGAGATCATGGCCAACCCACCATTATCTGTGCGGGCCAACGTGCGCGTCTCACGCTGGTTCGCCCGGCGCATGGAGGAGGAGTGCACCTACTACACGGGAGGGTTGGGCTTGCATCTGACCGAGGATTTCCGCGAGTCGGCGCAGGCCTTCATGGAAAAACGCCCACCTGTTTTCAAAGGCCGGTAAGCACTGCGCGCAGTCAATACCCTTGAAGAGGAAGAGCCATGCAATGCAGCGGTTGTGGATATGAGGCGCTGCCTGCTTATGCCTTCTGCCCCAAGTGCGGCAGCAAGCTTCCTACCGCCTGTCCATCCTGCGGCGCTGTCTGTCCGCCTGACTTCCGCTTCTGTGCCAGCTGTGGCGTACGGCTGGCGGCGACATCCGCGCAGCAGCCAGCCCCGCCCTTCGACGAGGCGACGCCGGAAATGGTGGAGAGAGCCCGTACTACGGAGGGCTCAGCAGAGGCTGATCGACGGCCGGTGACCGTACTGTTCGCTGACCTCTCTGGCTTCACGGCGTTGAGCGAGCGCCTCGATCCCGAGGATGTGCGGGCGTTCCAAAGCGATTTGTTCCAGGAAATGGCCGCGGTAGTTGAGCACTACGAGGGCTTTGTCGAGAAGTTTGTCGGGGATGCCATCATGGCCGTGTTTGGCGCGCCAGTAGCACATGAGGACGATCCCGAGCGCACCCTCCGTGCTGCCCTCGCCATGCACGAGCGCATGGCAGGGCTCAATCGTCGCTGGGAGCACCGCCTCGGCACACCGCTTGCCCTACACGTTGGGGTCAACACCGGCCCGGTCGTCGCCGGAACCCTCGGCTTGACCTCAGGGGCCACCTATGCCGTCACCGGGGACACGGTCAACACCGCCTCCCGGTTACAAGGTGCAGCCCCGCCGGGACAGACGCTCGTCGGTGTCACCACTTATCGACTCACCCAGCACGTGTTCAACTTCGCATCGGTCGGTGATCTGGAGTTGAAGGGCAAGACTGAGCCGCTGCCAGTCTATCGGCTGCTTGGTGTACTAGACACGGTTCGTTCCGCCCGTGGTCTAGAGTCCTACGGTCTGATGGCGCCGCTGGTAGGTCGGGACGACGAGCTCGGTCAGATGCGGGCCGCGTTTGCCCGCATGCTGCAGGGTAGGGCGCAGGTGGTGAGTCTGATTGGCGAGGTAGGGGTTGGAAAGTCACGACTCCTGCATGAGTTTTTTGCGCAACTGTCGGCGCAGGCGCAACTCCAGAATACGACTGTACGCCGGGCCGCCTGCTCGTCGCTCGGCGAGCAGACCTACGGCGTCCTGGCAGCCTTTTTCTACGAAGCGTACGAGATAGCGCCAGATGACACGCTGCAGATGGTGCAAAGCAAACTCATGTCTGGATTACGAGCCCTCGGAGTAGACGAGGACGAGGTAGCGTTCAGTGTACGGCTCATCGACCACCTGCTTGGTCTCGTGTCTGGGGAGTCAGAGTCGCGCCAGGTCGAACCCGAACAGCTCAAACGTCAGATCTTCCTCGTGGCGCGTACGTTGTTCGAGCGCCGCTTGCAACAAGGTCCCCTCATGCTTGTCGTCGAAGACCTGCATTGGGCGGACGCTGCCTCCATCGAGCTGCTGCGTTTTATAGTGGACCAGCTCGCCGATTGCCAGTTGATGCTCCTGTTTACCTGTCGGCCGTTGTTTGACACCAGCGGGCTGCTGACGAGCCGGGTGACGCATACCGCCATCCGGCTCGCACCACTATCAGCCGGACAGAGCGAAGTACTCCTCGACGCCTTCTTCGGTGCCACGACAAGCGGACTGCCGACGCGCTTACGTCAGCTCATTGTCACACGTGCTGGCGGTAACCCCTTCTATCTGGAAGAGGTCATACGCGATTTGATCGCGCGTGGCGTGCTGGTGCGAGAAAACACTGACTGGACGTGTGTGGCTGATGTGGAGACCATAGAGGTGCCGCCCACGCTGCAGGGGCTACTGCTGTCCCGGATTGACCGCCTACCGGCCGGAGCCCGACGCCTCCTGCAGGAGGCTGCAGTGCTCGGCCCTGTATTTGACCCAAAGCTGCTCCGCATGATCTGTAGCGAGCCGCATGCCTATGCGTCCTCCCTGGAACTCCTACGCGATGCTGGATGGCTGGTGGAGGAGTCGCGAGCCTCCGACGCACCAACCTGCGAAATGGCCGAACCACAGTATCGGTTTCCCCGCACGCTGGTGCAGGAGGTGGTCTATCAGAATCTTCTGGTACGCCGGCGCACGGAATTGCACGGGCACGCTGGGGATGCCTTGGAGACGTTGTGCGCCGGGCAGCCACAGCGGTTAGAAGATGTGGAGACGCTTGGCTATCATTTCAGCTTGAGCGCCGACAAGGCCAAGGGCGTGCATTACCTCATGGCGGCGGGTGACCGGGCGCGTGCCATCTATGCGAACGACGATGCGGTGCGTCAGTATGAACACGCCTTAAAGACGCTCAGCGAGGGTGTATCCCCTGAGAGCGAACAGATTATCGTCCACGAGCGATTGGGCGATCTGTACGGGCTTATAGGCCGGCGTGAGGCGGCGTTGACGCACTACGAGGCGGTGCGTCTGGCATCTGAGACGGTGGGAGATAAGCCCGCAGCCGCTCGCATGCAGCGCAAAATCGGCGGGCTGCACTGGGAGGCCGGGGAGCGCGAGCGTGCCCTCGCTTGCTTCCAGACAGGCCTGGCACTCCTGGCGGGGCACGACGAGCACATCGAGCTGGCGCACCTCTACCAGGAAATGGGGCGGAGCGCTTTTCGCAGCGGTGATAACCAACGCGCCATCGAGTGGGCAGAGCGAGCCCTCACACAGGCTGAGCGTCTGGCCGCAGACTGCGATGCGCCTCTGGCGTCATCTGATCCAGAGTTCCGGACAGAGGTCGCCGCGGCCATCTCACATGCCTACAACACACTCGGCGTTGCCCTTGCTCGCATGGGCAGACTGGACGAGGCAGTGGCGCGTATCGAGCGTAGCGGGGCTGTCGCCCAGGCAGCAGGACTGCTGCAAGTCGTGTGTCGAAGCTATGCAAACCTTGGCGTCCTGTACAGCGAGGTCGATCCAGGTCGGGCGATCGCCACATGTCTCCATGGCCTGGAGGTAGCGAAGAAAATCGGGGATCTGGGTTTTCAATCGCGGCTGTATGCAAACCTCGCTGTCGCCTACTGTACATTGACCAACCGGTGTGACGAGGAAGGCATCGGCGCGGCCCAGGCCGCCATTGACCTCGACCGGCGACTCGGACGACTCGACCATCTGGCAGTGCCGCTGATCGTGTTGGGTCAAATCTATCAGTGTCACGGTGCGCCCGATATGGCGCTCAGTCACTACCGTGAGGCGTTGAGTCTGGCCGAAGAGGGCGGCGAACCACAGCTCCTATTCCCTTGCTATGAGGGCCTGGCCACGCTGTATCTGGAGATGGGTGATGAGACCCAGGCGGAGCAGTACATGCGCAAGGCGCAGCAAATCTGCGAACGGTCCGGCCTCGATCCGGATGCACTCGTCGTGCTATCCTTCCTGGGTTAGTAAGAGATCGTGTCATGAGAGGAAAGGAATCGTATGGATATCGTGCAATCCCACCCACTGGTGCAGCCTGGAGAGCCAGCGCCCGACTTTACGTTGCCGGCCGCTGACCGGGAGGGCACTGTATCGTTGGCTGACTATCACGGCAAGAGCGCACTGCTTCTTGCCTTATTCCGTGGGCTATACTGCCCCCTGTGCCGGAGAAACATTGTGCAGATGGGTCTTATGGCAGAGAAGCTCCAGGCAGCCGGCGTTGAGATGTTGGGGGTGGTGGCCACCAAGCCGGAGCATGCCCGGCTCTACTTCCGGTTTCGTCCCCCACGCGTGCCGATGGCCGCCGACCCCGATATGTATACCCTGCGGGCCTACGGTGTGCCGAAACCCTCGGTAACGCCGGAACTCTTGCAGGTCTACCAGTCCGCGCGCACCGATCTGCACGGTGAACTGCCAGCACCAATGCCGATCATAGAGGCGGCCGAGACTCTCAACCAGTTGGATGGCTACGAGATTAGCGAAACGGACGAGGACGACTGGCAGCAGCAATGGCAATGGGACGTCTCTACCCAGCTCATTGGACAATTCCTGATCGATCGGGATGGCATCGTGCGTTGGATCAATATCGAATGTGACAGGGAAGGTGTCGCGGGCCTGGGCAAGTTCCCAACCGCGGAGGAGCTCCTGGCTGCGGCGCGGGTGCTACCTTGACAGTGCAGCTTTAGACCAGCTCCGCCCCCTCTTCTTCACGGCTGATGCGGGTGCGCACGCCCAGACTCGCTAAGGCCCGTAAGAAGGGAAGCGGGTCGAGGGCCTCTGGGGCCAGTAAGCCGCGCATGGTGACGGTCCCGGAGGCGAGCATTTCGCCGGCAATGGCCAGGGGCAGGGCCGTCTCGGGGGGACCGCCACGGGTGGCGAGCTGATAGCGCAGGGTCACCGGGCGTCCCTGGTATGTGCCGTGCAGACACACCTGGCGCAGCGAATAGGGCGTCAGCGTACTGGAAATAAAGTATCCAAAATGGCGTTTCAGTGTTATGATTGAATCATGGCAGAGCATACGTCCTTAACCGAGAAGTTCGAGGCCCTCCGTCCCGTGCTGAATGAGCTGGCCCGGCGGCGTTGGGCGGCGACAGAAGCACGGGCGTTCGGGCGCGGTGGCATCAGCGCGGTGGCTCGCGCCACGGGCTTGTCCCGCAAGACCATCCGCGCTGGCATTCGTGAGATGCAGCAGGACGCAGGCGCCGCATCGGTCCCCGAGACGGCGCGGATGCGGCGTCCTGGCGCTGGGCGCAAGCGGAGAGCCACCGCAGGACCCGACGCTGCTCGGGGACCTGGAGACCCTGGTGGAGCCGACCACCCGAGGCGATCCGCAGTCGCCCTTGCGCTGGACCTGCAAGAGCGTGCGGCGCCTCGCCGCCGAGCTGCAGGCCCAGGGGCACCAGGTCAGTCCGCAGCTGGTCAGTGAGTTGCTCCACGCGGCCGGTTACAGCTTGCAGGGAGCACGCAAGACGCGCGAAGGCGCCCAGCACCCGGATCGCAACGCCCAGTTTGAGCACATCGCCGCCCGTGTGCGCGACTTCCAGCAACGGGGCGAGCCGGTCATCTCGGTCGACGCGAAGAAGAAGGAGTTGGTCGGCGACTTCAAGAACGCTGGGCGGGAGTGGCACCCCCAAGGCCAGGCGCCCCAGGTCCGCGTCTACGATTTCGTCGACCCAGAGTTGGGCAAGGCGATCCCGTATGGGGTCTATGACCTGCACGCCAACGTCGGCTGGGTGCAGCGTCGGCGTGGACCATGACACGCCGGCCTTCGCGGTGGCGACGATCCGGGCCTGGTGGCTCCAGATGGGGGCGGCGATGTATCCGCAGGCCAAGGAGCTGCTGATCACCGCGGACAGCGGCGGCAGCACCAGCGCCCGCGCTCGGCTGTGGAAGCGGGCATTGCAGCGCTTCGCCGATGAGAGCGGTCGGCGCGTCAGTGTCAGCCATCTGCCCCCGGGCACGAGCAAGTGGAACAAGATCGAGCACCGCCTGTTCTGCCATATCACCGCCAACTGGCGGGGCGACGCCGCTGGAGAGCCGCGAGGTGGTCGTCAGCCTCATTGGCGCCACCACGACGACGAAGGGGCGACGTATGCAGGCGGCGCTGGACGCTGGGCCGTCTCCCACGGGTGTCAAAGTCAGTGATGCCGAGATGACGGCCCTGCAGATCGAACGATCGTGTTCCATGGTGACTGGCACTATACGATGCTTCCTCATCGACACCCCAGATCGAAAGCCGAAACGTTGAGTCTGCCTGGGGTGAGGCCAGGTATGCGGCGATGAAGTCGCGCGGTGTGATCTGCCCTGTGCCCAGGGATATCACCTCCTGGGAAGCCAGACCCGACTGCACCAGATGCCGTATAAGCTGGTTGGTAGCGTCCGGGTAGCCCAGTTTCGTCACCACGTCCTGCACGCCGGGAAAGTGCCGTGGCAGCATTAAGGGCTCAGGATGCGCCACGATATGCACGGTGCTGCGCCCGGGCGGCCACGGGAAAGTCACTTCCTCCGGTTCTGACATGGCCGGTACCTGTTGCCAGCGGCTGTCACGGTAGATAGTCGCCATGCTGCTATTCACGTGTAAACGGTGTGCCCACACCGCCGAGCCGCGCGTCCAGGGGCCGGTACACACCGCAAAATGCACGGCTGCAACACTGTCCAACTGCTGGGCGCCATAGCGGGCGATAATGTTCGTCATGCCCGGGCTCATGCCAAGGCCAACCACCAGAGTCACCCCAGCTGCACGGGCGGCATGGTCCACTGTGTCAGTGCCGAACAACTCCTGGAGCGGCTCTACCTCGTCATTGACATTAGCATAGTGTACCTGTGCTGCCAGCGCCGCCTGTACCACGGGCAAACCGTAATGCCCAAACGGTCCAGTGGCATTGAGCACCACCTGTGCCCGACGCATGAGGGCTATCAGGGCTGGCGCGTCGGTTACGTCAATGCCCACCGCCTCTGCCCCAGCCGCATGTGCCAGCTGCTGCGCTGCTGCGAAGTTCCGATCCGCCACCAGGATACGCCGAAACGTGCCACGCCGGACGAGTTGCTGCACGGTTTCACTCCCGACACTACCAGCACCGCCAAGCACCAGCACCGTCGCGTCCAGGGTTGTCATGCTGTTATTCCTCCCCTCCCACCTCGCTACGTCGACCTCCTACACAGTCTGATACATTGAGCGACACGCTTGACGCGACTCATTCAGGCGTCGATGCCGGGGGCTGCCGGAGCTGTGTCGCCTGCTCGAAGGCATAGGCGAACTGGATGAGTTGTGGCTCGCTCCACTCCGGACCCAACAATTCGATGCCTATGGGTACGCCGAGCGGGGCGCTATGTGTTGGCCGCGAAAAGCCGCCGGGGAAGGTGATGGCAGGAAATCCCGTGCCATTGGATAACACCCCATTACGCTCGAGCTGCTCCTCGCCGATGCTCGCGACGAGACGCTTTTGATGCGGATACAGGAGCGCATCGAGGTCGCTGTTCGCCACGATCGTCATGATCGCCTGGCGCAGGGCTTCTCGTCTCCGCCACTGGCTTTTGTACTCGGCAGACCGCGTGCCTTCTTCCACTGCCGCGTACATCTCCAGGCTGCTTTTGATGCTTGGATGAAATCGACCATCGGCGAGAAACTCTGTCAGGCTCTTGACGGGAGCGTCTGGACCTAACCTTTCCAGATAGCGGTTGAACGCCTCGCGGAATTCGAACCTGCTCATGCCTAAATCAGCGGTCAAGGGGGTGAGGTGCGGGATGGCAAGGCGCAGCACAGTGGCGCCGAGTTGCTCCATAAGCTGCACGGCGTCGTGCACGACGCTATTGACTTCCGCGTGGATCGCCTCGGTCCCTAGCAAGTCGGTGACCAGACCAATGCGTGCGCCGCGCAGCCCGTGGCGCTCAAGGAAGGAGACGTAGCTACGTGGCTTCTGCCGCCGTCCAAAGGCAGTCATGGGATCGTCAGGGTCATACGCCGCCATGACGTCCAGCATGCGTGCGGCGTCCGCGACGGAACGCGTTATGGGACCGGCTTCGTCTTGCGTGGTGCTGATGGGAAGAATGCCGCTGCGGCTCACGAGGCCGCGCGTTGGACGGATGCCCACCAAATTGGCAGCAGAGGCCGGCGATCGAATCGATTGGCCGGTATCACTGCCGGTCCCGATGATGCCAAAACTCGCGGCAATGGCCGCTGCCGTCCCACCGCTCGACCCTCCAGGCGTGCGCAGCAAATCGTACGGGTTGCGCGTCTGGCCGCCTAAGGAGCTAATGGTAGTGCCGCCCATGGCGAGCTCTGTGAGGTTGGCTTTGGCGAGAATGAGCGCTCCAGCCTTGCGGAGCTGCTGACCACAAAGCAGTCATGCTGCGGTCGAGCGTGGGCGAGGGTGACCGACCCGGCGGTGGTCGGGAGATCTGCGGTGTTGTGGTTGTCTTTGACAATCACGGGAATGCCATGCAGCGGCCCCACTGCTGCCGGGTTACTTACCGTACTCACGGTCCTTTTGCTGCGCGGTTTCTCGGCGACATCCAGGCTGGACGGTCACGGCGCGTTCAGGGACGGGGCATCGCCAGGGTTCGTCGAGGGGATGCGCCAACGGCCTGCGCGAGTTCCGTGCAGGTAAGAAGCCCCTGCGCGAAGTCGGCATGGACGTCAGCATTCTCCGCTGCCATTACGGATGCTTTGGGATCCGAGGTCGACATAGCTTCTCCCGTTGCAGACACGACTGGTGCACAGCCTCGACTCCGTGCAGGCCACGGAGGTCATTGCACCGTACACGGGTTCATGTATAGCAAAAACTCTATGAGATGCTGCTCCTGCACTCCGGCGGGTTGAGCAGGAGGGTAATAAAACCAGTAACCCCTGTTTTTTCTCTGAAAAAACTCTTTGTCTGCAGCGCCGAACGCAGGTGTGAAGTTGAAGACAGCAGTCTGCCCTTCCCTTACCAATGTCATGAAATGGAAATATCCGGTTGTACAAAAATCTGCTCAAATGCTTTCAACAGACACAGATCTCTATTGCTGCTACTCACCTGAGAGCGCCGACTTGGCGAAGGCCGTTAAGATTCGCTGACTAGGAAAATTAGAAAGCGATACGAGCTTGTTTGCCAAAAACGGGACGGGATAAGTGCGTTGCATTACATGCTACAGGTGAGCTCAGCAATCAAGGCAAGGATAACCGGTGAATATCCGTCGGCTGTGGATTCGCGACATAGTTTCTCGCAGGGACTGTCGCAACATACATCTCGCCTGTGTGCGCGCGGAAAAGCACCTTCTGCCCATAGTAGGTGTTCTGCCCATATACCGCGTCTATCCCGCCCGGGATAATGTGGCGGCGGATGTATGAGTCACCAACCACCATAAAGCCCCCTGGCATTATCCGATCCTGAATGGCAGCGGCGTGCTCGACGAAGGCTCCGCTCTTCTCAAGCCCTACAAGGCGAAGAGTGGGGGATGTACTGCTCCCTGGTTGACGCAGCAGGTAAGTGACAAGCTCTCGCATCGGCCTGTAGAGTGGTGCCACCAGGCCGAAAAACGCTGGCGGACCATCCTTGATAAAAAGGATTGGTCCCTGCGTTTTCTTTGTAGTGATCGACCATCGCGGCCACAACATCGGAGTCCGATGGCAGAGCCGTTGGTCCGAGTACTCGGAGAAGCACAACTTCAGGACAATGCGGGTCATTATTGTAAACCGCTGTCAGGAACGCACCCGCTGGAATCCCGCCGACTTTTTCCTTCCAGTGGTCGTTCGACAGGACTTTCATGGCATTAAAATCGAAGTAGAATGGATGCCCAACAAAGGCTTCCGGTTGCGCTATCTCTTTGAAAAGATCAACTGTAGCGAGCTCTTTCAGTTTTGTTCTGAATAACTGCATTTACCTCTCCAGAGCTACTTACGCCCAATGCGTAGCGGGCTGCCATTGGATACGACCTAATACAGGGAGTTCCCTACCCGGAGTGGGCACTTCGCTAGGACGAGAATCCTATCAGTCTTGGTAGCGTTCCCTCGAGAGTTTTTCCAGATTCGACTAACCTTATGCTGTGCAGGAATGGCCGTTGATGATCGCGAGGCGGTACCACGCACCCTCATGCGCCACTTCCTCCCAGACTCTCTCAGCCAAATTAATGGTAGAACCGGTTTCGCGATTTCGCACATCCCCGATCACTAAGCACAGAAATCCGTCGTCGCGAATGGCAAAGTACAAGTTGTCGATAACAACCTGCATGAACTGCAGATACCTCAAAAGCGAACTTGTAGTGACAAGGCGATCATCTACTGCTTTCGGAGATTGTTTCAACATCCAGAGACGGACCCAGTTAACTTACCATATTTAATGACGCTGAGGTAAGGCGGTGACGTGAACACGAGCTTCGCTGGTCGCTCCCTGAGCGTGTTAGGGAAAGTATCCCTGGCGTCTTGACACCATGCGTGACCACGGGCAGCGCTTTGCGGTGGTAGGTCGATCCGTTTCAGCTTCGCTTCAAGCAGATCGAAAACATCGATGTTAGGCGGAACAAGCCATGCTCCTGGATATAGCGCCGTACATAGCCAGCAGACATCGAGAAGGTGTTAGGCATGCTGATGGAGAGGCCACGAGGGGGTGAGCCAGGTATGTAGTTGGCATGCAAGACGCCAAGTAGCAAGGCAAGCAGGAAGCGATCAGCCCTGTGTGTGCTGTTGGGTGTATCTCGAAGCCAGAGAAGCTGGCCGAGAACGTTCGGGTGGTAAAGCATCTGGATCTCGCTTGGAGCCTGTGCTGCGATTGGCGTGTAACGCAGGCCCGCCGGAGCGCAAAAAGCCGACTGAGTGCCTCCTCCTCACCGGGAGGATCGAATTCTAG
>CAVZBC010000059.1:0-48413 GCA_963773125.1 uncultured Gammaproteobacteria bacterium
GTCTACAGCAATCGCACCCGCGCTCACGACAACCCCATTCGACAATTGGTGCCAAAAATCCTCGGCTACCGGCAAGTGTCTGACGCCACGTTACTGCATCTGGCGCGAGTAGGTGGACTGAAGCTGGTCCCATTCGACCGACCTGTCGCGGCCGTGTGTCCGTTGCCCGAACATCTAGAACTTCTCATCCCGTGAAACGGCGAGAGCTCCATGGGAGGAAGGTGCTGTAAAAGCGTTGATGTCGCATGAGATGGACCGCTCGTACCCGAAGAGTCAGCCGACTGATGCAACGCTGCGGTGTCCAAGTCTGGGAGGCTTGCATCAGGCATAGGGCCTTGAGCAGAAGACAGCGGAAAGGTGTTACGTGATATTTGCGGATGACAGGTGATAAGAGAGGTGTAACCTCCCGTAGAAAAGCGAGTTCGAATATTTTGACTATACGACAGAGAGGTTAGCTGGGCCGTGTATCCGATGCATGCGCTTTCATATAGGAGCGCAGAATGGCATTGATACGCGTCTGATAGCCGCGCTGTTGCCGGAACCAGGCCAGCAGGTCCGCGTCGAGCCGCATGGTGACGACCTCTTTGCGGTGCGGCAAGACGACCTGAGCGTTTGTCCAGAAGTCGTCATCCGTGGGGTGTGCGTCGGGATCAGCCTCAATGCCCGCATGAATCTCGGCATCGCTCATCTGGCGTAGCTTGCGCCAGTCCGTGCCGCGCTTAGCCTTCGAGGCTTTCGAGGTTTTGCCAGTAGTATCGTCTTTCATGGGGTTCCGCCCGCCACGCTGAAATAATCCGTCGTTCGTCATCGTCTCTATCGGTGTAAATCACCGTAATTTCCAAGCCATTCACCAGCCCAATGGCGTACACCCGGACTTCGCCATAGTTGAAACGATCATCGACCCGTTCCATTGTTGGCCCCGCGAAAATCCGGATGGCGTCTTCAAAGGCGATATGGTGCCGCCGCAGATTGTCTCGGGACTTTTCGTCCGTCCAAGTATAGCGCATGGCCTATATTGACATAATGTAAATATAGCACGCAAGCAAAAGCACATGCAAAGGCGTGACCAAAGACACGGGCTGTGCGATGAGAGCATCAAAAAGCCGGGGAGACACGTCTCTCTGGGGTAGAATAGGCCCCTCGATCGGCATTACCCAGAGTCGAGGGCCCCCATGAAGCTGAAGGTGCAACTCGTAGTCTGTGCTGACGATGGTCGTGAAGAACCGGTGCAGGAGGTAGCGACCCTCGAGAAGGATTGCCAACGAATCGAGCACCTCGGCTTGAGGCTGGCGGAAGCCAAGCAGCTCCTCGCGATGCTGCAGCAACACCTCGTGGAACAGCAGGCTGCTACGTTTGTGGCTGGTTTCGTCAACTTGTTGACCCTGCTTCCCGACCCGGGACATAATCACCTCGGTGATGATCTTTCCATACCCAAGCGCACCCCAGGATAGGCCGCCAGGCATGACCTCTCCCGCCGACAACGAGCGTTACAAGAATCACCGCTTTCCCGGCGACATCATTAGCCACGGGGTCTGGCTCTACTATCGGTTCCCCCTGAGCTACCGTGATATGGAAGAGCTGCTCTTTGTCCGGGGCATCACGATGTCGCACGAAGCTATTGGCAAGTGGTGTTTCAAGTTTGGGCAGGAGTACGCCAATCAGCTGCGGCGCCGACGAGCCCAGCCGGGCGACAAGTGGCATATGGATGAAGTGTTTTTAACAATCAATGGCAAACGTCATTACTTGTGGCGAGCCGTGGACCAGGACGACCACGTCCTCGACATTCTGGTGCAGAGTTGCCGCAACAAGAAAGCGGCGAAGAAGTGCTTCAAGAAGCTCCTCAAAGGGTTGCGCTATGGGCCGCGGGGGCTGATCACGGATCAGCTGCAAAGCTGCCAAGCACGAGGTGATGCCGAGCGTGGAGCATCGCCAGAGCTGCTACCTCAATAATCGGTGTGAGAACTCCCACCGGCCGACCCGTGAACGGGAGCGACACATGCAGCGGTTCAAATCACCGGGACACGCGCAGCGCTTCCTCTCCGCGTATGGGCCCATCGCCTCGCACTTCCGCCCCCGACGTCACCTCCTGGCGGCGCCGGCCTATCGACAGGAAATGCGGCAACGTTTTCAGGTGTGGCGGGAGATCACCGGCACGGCAAGGGCGGCGTAAGGGGCGAGGAGGGTGCCGTTCTACGCCCTCTACGCCTTGTGATTGTCTCACGGTAAATTAATTTGACAATGCCAGGCCGGAAGTAGGCTTCTAATCCGGTGGTCGGAGCGAAAATTTCCCTAAGCCCAACTGTCCGTACACCAGAATCCAAAATCCTCCAACCATCCACAGCATGTAACACGTCTAACCTATTAGATTTCTTGGCATTGGTCGTTTGTGATTGATATAGTTGTATAGCCAAATAGACTTCTAATCCGGGTGCCATTTCTCTTCCCCACAAAGACGCATTTACACTTGGCGTACTACCTTCACCATGGCCAAAATTCCTCCCTTTACGGCATCAGGGAGATTGTCCCACGCGTCGATGACAGTTTGGAGGTCATTAGGAAGGTCTGACACACATATGACACACTTTTCGTGCAAAAATGTGTCATTCCGGCGTTCAGATATGTGCGGTTGGTGTTCAGGGATAGAACAAGAGGCCCCCACAAGTGTCGACTTTTGTGGGGCTTGTGTATCGTCCATGTATGGTTCTTGTTCGGATGGGTTTATGCCGAAGGGGGGATTTGAACCCCCGACCTTACGCCAACGCTCTCAACACCAGCGTCACACTGACCCCACATCGCTCTCACATTTCAATGCGCTACCCATCGAATCTCCACATACCCTCACACCAGAATCGCACCCAAGACATAGCGCAGTGCGCAAAATGTGTGCCCCATCCGTGCCCGAGAATTCCGCCAGCCTGATTGCCATCATTGAGGCATGCGATTGGCTCTCACCCAAGGTGCGCAACCAGTTGGTGGTCATCCTGCGTACTTCACGAAAACGTTAGGTACACGGAGGGAGCGTGTCGTCGTTTTCTGTTGCTCATATATGTCCAGATCTGCCAGAATAGGCCATAACCATGGAGAGAGGAAGCGCTATGTCTCCCGAGTATGTCCAGAAACAGCATGAGGTATATCGGATCACGGGCACACGCGTCTCGCTTGATTCGATCGTCTATGCCTGGTGGGCAGGGCAATCCGCTGAGACGATTGCCCAGTCATTCCCGGTGCTCACGCTAGAGCAAGTCTATGGCGCCATTACCTTCTATCTCGCCCATAGGGAAGAGATTGATGGTTATCTGGAGCACCAGCGCGCCGAGTATGAAGCCAAGCGGCAGGCCGCACGCGATGCGGATCCGATGTTCTACCAGAAGATGGCAGCAGCTCGCCGTCAATTGCTCACCACCCCATGAAAGTACGCTTCCAGGCTGATGCTGATCTGCATCAGATGATCGTCACCGCCCTCGTGCGACGCGAACCCAGCGTGGATTTTCAAACGGCTACTGCCGCTGGCCTGGAAGGACTGCTTGATCCGCAAGTGCTGGAACGTGCTGCCACTGCGGGGCGCGTGTTAGTGTCACACGACCAGTCCACCATGCCACAACACTTCGCTGAATTTATCCAACACCAGCAAAGCGCCGGGCTGCTCATCGTCCCGCAACATCTGCCGTATGCGATCGTGGTTGAAGAACTACTGCTGATTTGGGCGGCGTCAGAAGCTGAAGAATGGATGAATCGGATTGCCTATCTTCCCCTCTGACTGATGGATGCTGGCAATCACTGCATATCCGTCAGACCTTTCCCTGGTCGCATCCACGCAACATCCTGGTGTTGCCAGACCACCCACAGACGGTGTTCTTGACCAGTGGCGATAGCACGCCAGGGCACATCGGCACGGTGATGCGCTCCCGAGATGTCGGCAAGACCTGGGAGCGCCTGCCGCTGCCCGTACCGCCCAACTCCGCCATGTGGGCGGTGCATGCCCGACCGGACAACCCCCAGGTGATGGTTGCCGGGAGCCGATGCGGCTATCTGTATCGCAGCGATGACGCCGGGGACACCTGGCGCAAATTCTGGCGTGAACTGAGCGAGGTCAACTCGGTACTAGTGCTGCCGGCCTGAGTTGAGTGAGTGTCTGTTTCATACATCTACTGCCAGTTCCCCAGGGGGAGAGGCTGGTGCAGGACTTTATGAAATAGACATGCAGGCAGAGGCAACGGACAGGTGGGGAGGCAGCAATGGAGTTTGACGACATCCTGGCGGAAATTGTTGTGCTCCTCCAGCGCCAGGGGCGGGTCTCCTACGGTGATGGAATGGAATGATGGATAGGCCAAATAAACGGTATTTGCATTGGCCCCCCCCAGGCGGGCCTCCTCCGGAGTCCGCCAGCCCTCCCCGCTGGAGAACCCTCCGCATCTGGGGCGTGCCCGTGCGGTCCGCGCCGCGCGCGGCTGCGGGACACACGACGCCGAACGGGGTAGCGTAGGACCACCCAGGGGGATGTGGCAGGAAGACCTTGGGAAACACGTTTGGGGGGAATCGATTTCAAACGGCATGGCATATGACCGAGTAGAGGTAGTACGGAATCGACTGTGGCTCCCCAGGGTGGACTATTCTGGGCAATACTGCGGGCAGAATTTAGGCCGCTGTCTCGGTGATGGCCCCATAGTTACAAAGCGTTTCGTAATCCGGGCTCGATTTTTCTAGACTATGCCCGTTGGCTAAGTGCTCACAAATTCGATCGATCAGATGTTGATTGAAGGCCCGCCGCTTGAGGCTCGCCATGGAAAACGCTTGGTCGCAGTTGCCGTTTTGCTGACGCGCTTCCAGCTTGGCCAGGGTCACTGCGCTCAGACTGGCATTGAAATGAAAATCGAGTTTGGCTTGGGAACGGGCTTGGCAATCGCTCAGACCGGTAAATTGTTTCGCATCGCGAAACAGAAACTCGATGTGAAAGCGCGCTTTGTAATAGCGGTAGAGCGTCAGGACATTCAGGTCGACATCCGTGCTAAAGAGCACCGCATAGCGGTTGTGTTGGGTGTCCACTACGACCACCACCTGGAGGTTCCGTTTAAACTGCACATGGTTGACCACTTGATGATACAACATGATGTGCTCGTCTTCGGTAGCGAGGTGCTCAAACCGGGATAAGTCGCTCCAGTTCACCTTGCCGTCGTAGGTCTTTTGGCGGCCTGGACCCGGGCGCTTGGGTCCCTGGTAGAGATAGCGCAGATTGGCGTCCGCTCGCAACTTGCCAATCTGGTGCAGCCCCCAGGCACATACGCCAGCGACAAATTTCTGTTTGCTGTAATAGCCATCGGTGACCACGTAACGGAGAAAGTTCAAGTCATGCGCCGTGACCACACGGGTCAGTTGGTCCAGGTAGACATCCATCCGGGTGGCCTCCGGGTCGGGGATGTCACCGGTCGGCGGTGTCTGTTCTACACTGAGGCAGTAGGCACAGTTGTGGGTGATATCGAGCCAGGCCAGGGTCGAGATTTCAAGCCCCTTTTCCGGGCGGCTATGGCTCCCATTCCAGAAGCGATCGAGGCCATAGGTGGTCTTGCCACTTTTGGGCACAAAACTGGCATCCATCACCAATGCCTGGGCATGCGCAGGGGAAACCACTTCGGTGATGGCGGCCTTGTTGAGCGAGACCCAGTCAAAGTCCCTGGCGTACCACCGTGCAAAGGTCCGTTCGTGATAAGGACTGTAGCGACTTAAATTGCGAAAGGTGGCGTGTCCAGGGAGCATAAGCATAAGTCCCAACAGATGGGTGACGAACTTGTGCTGTGGTCTCTTGGTTTGCTTGAGACGACTCAGTACACTTTGGAGCAGTCGCATGGAGCACCTCCCTTTTCGGTTGCATTGCATAACACAACCTTAGAGGATGAGGGCTCATGCGACTACCACTCAGGCAAAACTGTCCGAAGTATTGCTGGGTAGAATTGCAAGTATTGTGTGGTGTATCCCGTCTGGGCCAAGGGCGGATTGTAGACGCACGCAAGCGCAGATTGCTCATTGAGCCAGCACACGCTTTATATCCCGTTGGCTCTATTATACCGCTCGTGACCGGTCACACGCTTGTGCTTCTCCCATGCTCGTGCATCTCCTGCACATCCACACTCTGGACAACACAGGGTAGGCGTAGGCCAGCATGTATGCTAGGATGTGTAGCACAAGGCTTAGACCGTAGAACCTGGACATACTCTCACTACAAGCCTTACTACGCCCCAGCGATACTACAGCCCTAACATGCGGAGGACGTTATGGCGTTGACCTTACCTGCCGTCGTGGAGCCATACAGCATTCCTGCTACGATGCGCGCTGCGGTACTTTTTGGGCCACAAGACATGCATGTCATCGACCGTCCCGTGCCGCAGCCTGGGCCTGGCGAGGCGCTGGTGCAGGTGGCAATGTGTGGGACCTGCGGCACCGATCTGAAGATCTATGACGGGCACTTCCCGCTCACCCTGCCGTATGGCGCCTTTACGCCTGGGCACGAGTGGACGGGGACGGTCGTGGCGCTTGGGGAGGGCGTGGACGAGTTTGCCGTGGGCGACCGGGTCTGTATTGAAGCGCACCACGGCTGTGGGCGGTGTGATAACTGCCTCATTGGCAAGTATACTGCGTGCCTGAATTATGGCAACCCGGCGAAGGGCCATCGCGCTACTGGCATGACCGCTGATGGTGGGTTCGCGCAGTATGTGCTGCACCACGTCAGCTCGCTGTACAAGATGCCGCCCCAGGTGTCATTTCAGGATGCCGTGCTGATTACTACCGCCGGGACGGGCCTGTATGGTCTAGACGCAGCCGGCGGCTACATTGTTGGGCACGACATCGCCATCTTTGGCCCTGGACCAGTGGGCCTGATGACCGTGCAGGCCTGCAAACAGCTCGGGGCTGCCAGGGTTATTCTGGTGGGCACGCGCGCCAGTCGCCTGGAGATGGGGCAGCGCCTCGGCGCTGACCATATCATCAATGTGCGCCAGCACGACCCTGTCACGGCTATTCAGGAGCTGACGGACGGCGCCGGGGTTGACCTGGCGATCGAGTGCTCGGGTGCTCTGGAGACCCCGCAACAGTGCGTACGGGTGACCAAGCGTGGTGGCAAAATTCTCGTTGTGGCTTTCTACGAGAAACCGGTCACCCTGGACCTGAGCGCTGTGGTGAGAAGTGATATTACTATCTACACGACCCGTGGTGAGGGCGGCAACAATGTCAAACGCGCTGTCTCGTTGGCCGCCCAGGGACGGCTGCGCGGCAGTGATCTGGTCACGCACGACTTCCCCCTGGAGGAGATCACGGAAGCTTTGCGGGTCATGCGGGAGCGCATCGATGATCCGATCAAGATTGTCATCATTCCCTAGCACATGTGTGAGGACGTAGGGCGTATGACTGCTGGCTCTCCGAAGATCGTCCTCGACCACGTCACTATCGCCTTTGGCGAACGCATGGTGGTGCAGGATGTGTCTCTCGTGCTGCAGGAGCACGACCTGCTGTGCATCGTCGGGACATCGGGATGCGGCAAAACGACTCTGCTCCGCGCCATCGCCGGTCTGCTGCCTCTACACCATGGCCGTGTCCTCCTTGATGGAGTAATGATGACGCGTCCCACCCCGCGGACGGCGATGATCTTCCAGCACTTCGGCCTGTTTCCCTGGAAAACGGTGCGTGCCAACATTGCCTATGGCTTGTCAGTGCAGGGCCGGCGCGACGAGGATGGCACCATCGCGCGTCTCCTGGAGGTGATGGGGCTCATGGACCATGCCACACGCTACCCCTATCAGCTCTCTGGGGGGATGCAACAGCGCGTGGGCCTGGCACGGGCTCTGGCAGTGCGCCCCGAGGTGCTGCTCCTGGATGAGCCGTTTAGTGCCGTGGATGCGATTACGCGTGAGACGCTGCAGAGTGAACTGATCCGTCTCTGGGAGGACTCCCAACGCCGTCAGACCACGGCTATCCTGGTGACGCACGACCTCGACGAAGCCATTTTGCTAGGTGATCGTATTGTCGTGCTGGGTGGTACGCCAGGCCAGGTACGCCTGGAGCTGGATGTGTCGATCCCGCGCCCACGTACCCCGCAGGAGCTGCGTTTTCATCCTGTCTATCCACAGTTACGCCGTCAGCTCTGGGAGGCCCTCCAGGCGGGTCGTACGATGTCCCAGGCCAATGAGCCCGGCACTGTGCGTCTAGAGGAATGCGAGTGAAGACGTCAACAGTACACGCCACCCTGCCAGATGGCGCTCTACCACCTCGGACAGTGCCCCAGCGTGCCAGGACCCAACTCAGCCGGGGCCTGACCTGGTGGTTGCGGAGCACGTCGCTGGTCATTATCCTCGTGCTATGGGAGTGGTATGGGCGGCGGACTAACCCGATTCTGTTTACCTACCCGACGGCGATTGCCCACGCTGCCCTGGACATGCTAGCCGATGGCTCTCTCCTCAAGGCGTTGGGGCAGAGCCTCTATGTACTGGCGGTCGGGTTTGTCCTCGGTACACTGAGTGGCGGTGTGCTGGGTGTGCTCACCGGTCGCAGTAGGGTGGCCGCAGCGCTGCTAGATATCCCGGTGACGGCACTGTATGCCACGCCGATGGTCGCTCTCGTGCCGATCCTGGTCCTGTGGTTCGGGTTTGGCACGTCGGCAAAAATTATGGTTGTGCTGCTCTTTACCATCTTTCCGGTACTCATCAATACCATGCGCGGCGTGCGTGAGGTAGACCCGCGACTCGTCGAGGTGGCACGGGCGTTTTGCTCGACTGAGTACCGGCTATGGATCGACCTCGTGCTGCCCTCTGCCTTGCCTTTCATGATGACGGGTATTCGCCTGGCCATAGGCCGCGCGCTCATCGCCGTAATCGTGGCGGAGTTCTACACCGCCATTGCCGGCCTCGGATACCTCATCGTCTCGAATGCCCATGCGTTTCAGACGGCGCGCGTCTTTGTGCCGGTCGTGCTCCTCATGATACTCGGTGTGGTCACGACTGGACTGCTGGAAGTAGCTGAAGCACGCCTGGCGCCCTGGCGCCAGGCCCAACCTTAGGAGGATTCCCATGCTCCAGCGGTGGACGATTAGCCTCTGCGTTATACTGAGCATCCTCGCAGTGGTCTCTGGGCGTCCCACTACCGCCATGGCACAGGAAGGCGCTCTCATACCGGCCACGCTCAAGATCGGGCTGCCCACCGGGAAAACCAGCTTTGCCAACGTTGACGTGGTGATCGCTCAGGAGATGGGGTTCTTCAAGCAGCAGGCGCTGGACGTCAGCATGCAGAACTTCGACTCGGGCGTCAAGGTGGTGCAGGCGGTGGTCGCAGGCGATGTCGCTATTGGTGGCGCGAGCCTTGAGCCGGTGGTCAATGCTGCGGTGGCGGGTGGGAAAGTGGCCATCATTGGCACATATGCCAACCGCCTGACCGTCTCCATGGTCACGCCGAAGACGATTACATCGGTCACCGACCTGCGTGGCAAGCACGCTGGCATCCAGGATGTCGGCGCCTTTCGCGAGGTCATGACCCGCATGGTACTCGAAAGCGCCAAACTCACCGTGCAGGACGTGTCCTATGTGCCGGTCTCTGCGCCCGGCTACATTCCAGGGTTGATTGCTGGCCAGATTCACTCCGCCATCCTGCAGACCGAACAGGCGGTCGAGCTCCTGGAACGCGACGCCAGGTTCCATGTCCTTGTCGATCTATACAAAGTCGAGCCCGAGTATTTCTACGGCACGTACTTCGTGAGTCAGGACTGGCTGACGACCCACCCCGACCTGGCCGTACGCTATCTCACGGCGCTGATTCAGGCACACCGCTTTATGTACCAGAACAAAGCCGATACGGTCAGGATCGCCGCCAGGGCCACCGGCTTCAATGCCAGCGTCATGGACAAGACGTACGAGGTGGTGCTGGCACAAAACAGGGCTTTCCCGGTCAATGATGGCCTCGAAGACCAACGGCTTACTTACACAATTGCCAGGATGCAGTCGCTCGGGCTACTGAAGGGGAAGGAACCCACGCTGGCACAGTTGGTCGACCGGCGGCCTATCACACGGGCACTCGCGGCACTGGGTGCTGTCGCCCAGTGAGAGCCGCCGCAAGGAGAGCAGCCGTGCGTGTCACAATATACACCACGATTTATGAGTCTGTCGTCCTCACGGCAGCCGAGGTTTTTCTTGTCGGAGCAAAACGGCTGGTCCGACAGCTTCTGACAGAATCGGATCGCGTCTGAGGCCCAGGGCGGGATTTTCCCCGTGACTATGGAGGATTAGGTGCGTCGTCATTTCCCCTGATGTACACGGTTGCTTCCTCCTGCCGTCTTGCCCGAGGCCCTGCTCACACGAAACCACTGCCAGCCCTTCCCGCTGGAGAACCCTCCTCCTCTGGGGAGTGCCCGAGCGGTCAGCGCCGCACGGCAGCCGGAATGGGTCATCCGCCTAGGCCAAATGACGCACTATGTGTCGGGCACCACACCCAGGCTACAATACACCCCCCTGGAGTACGTGCAACAGAGGCGTTTCAAGTGCGCTGCCGAACTCTTTGAGGGACCGGAGATGACCAAGGCGTGCATCGACATCCTGGGCCCCGGGGCCTTGATGCACCAGTCAGACTATCCGCATGGGGAGGCCTACTTCCCCGATACGGCGGGCCTGGTGATCAACTGGCCCATCTGGTCAGCGCTGGGAGAGCAGGCCCTGCTGCAGCACATGTACGACAGTGCGGCCGCATTTCTGCGCCTACTCTAGTGGGGACTCTGCCCCTGCTCTTGCATAGCCTGCCATATCTTTGCCGGCGTCAGAGGGGTATCGATATGGCGCACGCCGACGTGGGACAGGGCGTCCATTATGGCATTAGCAATGGCCACCGGGGCGGCCAGCGTGGGCAACTCGCCTATGCCTTTGACGCCCAGGGGGTTCAGGGGGGACGGTGTTTCCAGCGTATCCAGGGTAAAGGCGGGCGTGTTACTTGCCCTGGGCAAGGCGTAGTCCAGCAAACTGCCCGTTACCGGCTGTCCCTCCGGGCTATAGACCATGCCTTCCAGCAGCGCCTGGCCAATGCCCTGGGCCAGGGCCCCGTGCACCTGTCCCGCCGCCAGCAGGGGATTGATAATCCGGCCGGCATCGTGCACCGCCACATAGCGCAGCACGCTGACTGCCCCCGTCTCCTGGGAGACCTCGACCACCGCCACGTGGGCCCCAAAGGCGTAAGGACTGTAACGGATCGTGTGGCTGCCGCGGAAATCCAGCCCGGGCTGCACGCCTGGCGGGAGCAGTTTGTCGTCGTATGCCGCCGCGGCCAGCCGGGAGAAGGGGACCTGTTGCTCCGGCTGGTGCTGGGGGGAGACTCGCTGGTCCTGGAAGTGGACATCCGCCACCGGACAATCGAGCAGGTGGGAGGCAATCAGGGCGAGTTTCTGGCGGGCTTCCTGCAGCACGGCGTATAGCGCCGAGCCACCGGCAACCAGGCCACGGCTGGCCGCAGTCCCCCCACCGGCGGGCAGGATCGCAGTATCGCTGTGCAACACCCGGACATCTGCTGGCGTCACGCCCAGCACATCGGCCACCACCTGGGCAAAGGTCGTCTCTGAGCCCTGGCCATGGGGTGAGACGCCGGTATGGACGGTGATGTGCCCCGAGGGTTCGATAATAACGCGCGCATGGTCGGTGAGGGGAGGCATGCGGCCGCCAGAGCCCTTCACCACCGTGGCCAGGCCGACCCCAACGAGCGGCGCACCAGGAGAGGCCGGTGGCCGGGATTGTGCACGCCAGCGGTGGTATTCCGACAGCTCCAGGGCGCGGTCCAGGGCTTTAGCATACTCCCCGGAGTCGTAGGTGAGGCCGGTGGGGGTCTCGTAGGGGAACGCCTCTGGTGGAATGAAGTTCTTCCGGCGTACCGCCGCCGGGTCGAGCTGCAGGTCTGCGGCAATCAAGTCAATGGTACGCTCCAGGCAAAAGGCCGCCTCCGGGCCACCGGCGCCCCGGTAGGCGCCGGTCGGCGGCTTATTGGTGATGACCCCCCGCACTTCAACGTGCATAGCCGGGGTTGTGTAAGGCCCGGCGAGTCGATGGCTGGCGAGGAGGGGCACCGTGGGCGTGGACATGAGGAAATACGCCCCCAGGTCTGCGACAATCTGCACCCGCAGGCCCAGCAGGGTACCATCCCGTTGCACCGCCGCCTCCACGTCCACCGTATGCCCCCTGCCGTGGAAGGCGAGCATATTTTCCCAGCGCTCCTCCACCCACTTCACCGGACGGCCCAGGCGCATGGCCAGGTATGGCATGGCAATCTCTTCGGGGTACAGGCCCCCCTTTTCCCCAAAGCCGCCGCCCACGTCTGGGGCCGCCACCCGTATGCTGCTCTCCGGTCGGTGTAGCACCGTGGCCAGGTAGTCCCTGATCGTATGGGGGTGCTGGGTGGAGTCCCACACCGTCAAAACATCCTCCTGGGGCTGGTAGGAGGCCACTATACCACGCGTCTCCAGCGGCGCCGGGGCCAGGCGCTGCACCCGGTAGCGCTGCCGGACGATGTGCTCGGCCTGTGCCAGGGCGGCTGCGAAGTCGCCACCAGCATTGAGCGTGCGCAAGGCGATATTCGTCCCTAACTCCTGGTGCACAATGGGAGCGTCAGCCTGCACTGCTACCAGCGGGTCAATGACTGCAGTGAGAGGTGCATAGTCTACCTGGATCATCTCCCTGGCATCCTGGGCCAGGTACGAGTCCTGGGCCACCACAATGGCCACAGGTTGCCCGACGTAACACACCTTGCCACGAGCCAGGACCGGGTGGACAGGAGGTTGCAGTGCATCTGCTTCTGTCTCCCGCCTGGTCGGGACGGGCTCGACCACCCCCTCGAGGTCGTCAGCGGTGATGACTGCGACCACCCCAGGCAAGTGACGCGCCGCCGTCGTCTCGATCGACATGAGGCGGGCGTGCGCGTGCGGGCTGCGGAGCACCGCGGCGTGGAGCATGTCCGGTAACTGTAAGTCGTCGAGAAAAGCGCCCTGGCCGGTAAGCAATCTGTGATCCTCAAACCTTTTCACCGACTGGCCTATGTAGACCACCTGGGGCCTCCTTTCCGCGCCGAGAACCGTGGGGCACTGGGCACTCTCGGCGCGCCGTTCCACGCAACGTACCCATGTCTCCCGTGAGGGTCCTCTGCCGGGGGGCTGCCCGGCCTGCGGAGGAAAAAGGGCGTGTATTTGTCCTATGCGCTCGACAGCGCTTTATCTTGCTATGGCCACAGCGGGTTTGGCGACTCCCGCGGTACCTTCCTGGAGCAAGTGGATGACCTCGTCGGTGGTCATCACCTTGCAGTAACAATCGTCCAACACTTCGAGTGCCAGACGGTGTTGGTCGGGGCTCAGGGCAGCGCAGCCGTCGTCAAGCAGGATGACATTGTAATCACGGTCTCCGGCATCGCGGACCGAGGTCTCGACGCAGTAGTTCGTCACCACGCCAGCAAAGATGAGATTCTGAATGCCTATATTCGCCAGGATCTGGTCGAAGTTCGTGCCATTGAAGACCCCGGAGCAGCCTTTGGTAATGACCAGCTCGTTGTCCATGGGTTTGATCTCGTCCAGGATCTCCGCCTCCCGTGAACCAGCCGGAGCAAACAGCTTCAGCCGTTTGTGAATGGGGCTCACGTCACGGCAATCCTTGACCAGGGAGGCAATGCGTAAGAAGATCACCTCAATGCCACGTTGCCGGCAGACCTGTTGCAACTTCTGAATGCTGGGTAGCACCACGTCTTCGATGCGGCTGAAGTAGTACGCGTACTTCTGCTCCGTGCCCTGCTTTTTCGCCTCCGCCCCCATGCCATAGTCAGGATGGGCATCCAGATACTGCATGTCCACAATGACGAAGGCGGTACGTTCGGGGGCAAGGTCGATGTCGGGTAGACTGGTGAACACGCCGCCCCATTTATTCGTCTGGTCTGGAGAGCCTGATATCTGCTGAGTCATGCATACGCTCCTCTGTTTGTCATTGCACTACAGTTGCCGCCTGGTCGGGTCAAAGCGGTCACGCAGCCAGTCACCGGTGAGGTTGCTGGACATCACCAGCAGGGAAATAGCTATGCCAGGATACAATGGTAACCACCAGGCAGTATACAGATAGGGCTGCGCCTCGGCCAGCATGGTGCCTAAGGACGAGAGCGGGCGTGGTATTCCCAGACCAAGGAAGCTGAGGGCTGACTCAAATATCACTGCCGTGCCGAGCTCCAGAGTGGCAATGATCAGCAGCGTATTCACCAGGTTCGGGAACACATGGCGCACAATGATGCGGCGCCTGGTGGCGCCGGCCACAACGGCCAGACGCACGTATGACATCTCGGAGATTTTGAGCACTTCGCTACGCAATATGCGGGCGTAACTCATCCAGCGCAACAGGCCAATGACCATAATCACGTTCAGCATGCTGGGTCCCAGCATGGAAATGGCCGTGACCGCCACCATGAGGAACGGCAGCGACATAAAGCCGTCAGTTATCTGCATCAGCACGCCATCAGGCCAGCCTTTGAACAGGCCGGAGAGCACGGCAATAATGCTGCCCAAGGCTCCGGACACAAAGACAGCCAGAAAACCCACGGTGACAGAGATGCGTGCCCCATAAATAAGGCGGCTCAGAATATCTCGACCCAGGTGGTCCGTCCCCAGCAGATGGTTGGAAAGGCTTGGCGGCGCCAACATCCTGGCCAGGTCCCCCTTCACCGGGTCATGCGGCGCCAACTCAGGGGCGAAGATGGCGCAGAGTACCGCCACGGTCAGCACCAGCAGCGACAGCTTTGGAGCGCCGCGCAGGAACTCAGCAAACCACCGTATCCAGCCTGCCCACTGCACGGGCTGGGTCAAAGCCGGCTGTAAGACCAGACCATCGCTTTCTGGGGTGGGTTGTCGCATCTGACTGTCCTGCCTACTCGAGCCTGACGCGAGGGTCCAGCCAGGCATAGCACAGATCCACAACAATGTTGATGAGGACAGTAATCGTGGCGGAGAAGAAAACAACCGTCTGAATCACTGTATAGTCCCGCGAAAAGATGGACTCCACCAGGAGTCTGCCAATCCCCGGCCAGGCAAAGATAGACTCGGTGACCACTGCGCCGCCCAGGAGCAGGGCGAAGTTGACCGCGAATAAAGTGATGATCGGTAGGGCGGCATTCTTCAGGCCATGCTTCCAGATGACCACTCGGCGCGGCATACCCTTGGCACGCACCATCTTGACGTAATCCGAGTCTAGTGCGTCCAGCATGGACGACCGCACCAGCCTGGTATTGGCAGCCACCAGGAACCAGCCAAGCGACACTGCCGGCATTATCAGCCCTTTGAGGCCAACCCGGTCCGGTCCGCCAGCGCTGGGGAGCCAGCCCAGATAGACGGTGAACAAAAGAATGAATAACAGCCCCAGCCAGAACGCCGGCATGGACTGGCCGGTAATCGCCAGGACCTTCATCACACGATCCATCATTGACTCGGGCCGCATTGCCGACACCACGCCAAAGGCCAATCCCAGCCCCATCGAGAAGACCAGCGCTGCCCCCACCAGCAATACCGTAGCTGGCAGGCGGCTCATGTACATCTCCAGCGCATCCCGCTGTGCCCAGCGCATGGATTTGCCAAAGTCGCCGGTGCACACGCTCTTCAGGAAGATAAGGTACTGCACATAGATGGGCTTGTTGAAGCCATAGGCCTCTTTGATACTCTCGATATCGTCCTGACTCATGCCCGGTGTCGCCAGGAAATCAACGGGATTGCCAGTGATCCGCAGCAGCATAAACACCACCAGCGTCGTCAGCCACAAGGTGATCAGACCACGACGGAGTCTTTTGAAGACGTAGCGTTCCACTGCATGACGCTCCTGGGCTACGCCGGCACCCTACTTCCGGGCCACAATACGCCAGAGTTGCTCGAACGAGGCAGCGTGCGGTGCCGTTGGATGGGCCAGGACGCGGTCGGTATAGCCGATAGCCATTGACACCTCTGCCATTGGAATCACCCAGCGCTGCTGCAGCACGTACTCTTCGAGCTCTGCCATGGCCTGTAACATCACTGCTTCGTCCATGGTCGAGGTAATCTTCTCCACCAGCGCGCTGCTATGGTCGTCAAAACAGCACTTATACGTCCCAGTTGCCTGGTAACCAAGGTTGGCAATATGCAACATGTGCTCCTGGCGGCCCCATGTCTGTACTGCCAGGGGTCGCCACTTGCGTTCCGGTTGTTGCTGACCAACGCCAAACCGCGAGTAGAATTCACTGCTGGCAATCTCAAAGATTTTCACCTCAATGCCGACTTCTTTCCAGAAAGAGGCAGCGGCTTCAAGCCACTCCTTAATGCCCGGGGAGTTGACAAAGGGCCCGTAGTAGATGGTGGTGGAGAAGCCATTGGGGTAGCCGGCCTCTTTCAGGAGCTGTTTGGCACGCGCTGGGTCGTAGCGTGACACCTCCCGCCCGGGCTGGTAGCCGAAGGAATTGCTGAACCACAGGCCACCCATAGGTCTGGTCATGCCAAAGTGGGCCTTGTCGCTAATGGCCGACTTGTTCAAGGCGAGTTCCATGGCCTCACGCACACGGATGTCGTCAAACGGTTTTAATTCTTCGGGTGTTGGCTTGTTCGGGGCATCCTTGATGGCTTGCAGATTCACAAAGACCAGATTGTAGTTCCCCGTGGCAGTGATCGTCTGGGTCCAGACATCGCCTTTATTGGGGTTGACACCGCGGCCTTGGAAGGTTTCAGAGTGTGGCAGGTCCTTGGCTACGTTGTAGGGGATGTTGACCGCGACATCGACCTGCTTGCTCTTCAGCAAGGCGTAGCGGGCAGCCGCGTCGGGAGCCAGAATAATCTCCAGCAGCTTATGTTGCGGCTTCTGATACCAGGGCGAATCCCCCCAGAAATCCTCCCAGCGCTCCAGCACTATGCGGTCACCAGGTTGCCACTCTTTGACGATATAGGGCCCACATCCCTGCGGCGCCTTTTCATACCCCTGCGCTCCCACTTTCTCCAGGTAGTGCGGCGGACCAAAATGGACACTGTGGTAGCCAGCCCCGGTATACCAGATATGGACGTCTCCGACGGGCTTTTTTGTCTTGATGAAGGCGTGTTTGTCGTCCAGCACCTGCACTTCCTCGATCAACGGCTGGAAGCGCGAGGCCCGGTTCCAGTGGCCCTTGAATTTCGGTGCCTGGTCCCCCCGCATGGCGTCGAAGTTCCACTTGATATCCTGCGCCGTAATGGGGGTGCCATCGTGCCACTTGGCCTTGGGATGCAGCGTGATCTTCAGACCCTCCGCACTGACGCTCCATTCCGTTGCCAGGCCGGGGACAATATTGTGGTTCTCGTCTCGCATAAGCAGGAAGCCGGCAAAGTAGTCCTTCAGAAAGCACGGGCCACTGCCTTCCACCACGTTGAGCTGATCCCAGCCCCAGCCGTCCACCGCCACTGTGACTTTGTTGACTGAGGCCGGGATACCACCGGCTCCCGGTTGTGGAAAGGCGCTTGTTGCCGCGCTGGCGGCACGCCGGCCATAGAGACCCACAGCGGCACCAGCCACCTGAGCCAGAAACTGTCGACGGGTTTGACCAGGTCGGTGATACAGCATACACCCCTCCTTGCGCATGCCTGTCAGCGTTCAGCCGCCAATCATAGCAGTGGACAGGGAGCCAGCCAAGACGTTGACAGAGGAAGACGTTGGCACGTCGGCGTTCATAGTGCGTTTGAACGAAAACAATAACGGTGGCCGGGCTGCCGAAGAAGAATCACTCCGGACAGGTTTACGCATTTGGGGCATCACGCTAGAGGCATGCAGCACAGCCAGGCAAACTCTTCTGCTGCGGACTGGCAACGCGGCTCACACGTCTCCAAGTTTTCTGCTGTCTTGAGACCCGTGATCCTGTACCGTGAAAATCACGTCGTTCGCCCACTGTATCGATAATTATTGCTGTGTCAAGAAATATTCGCCGGCCAATAGGCATTGCAAACTTTTGTCGCCGGGTGTCAGTGCACCCTTTCCTCAGCAAAAACTGGCGCTTCCTCAGTGCCATTGCGGCTGCTCATAGAGCGCCAGCACTATCCCCGCGCGGCAGCGGCGGGGGCCATGCCTCACCAGATGCCGTGGCAACAAGATGACACGCCACTTGCCGCTGTGCTGTGACCGGAGTGAACGGTGGCGGCTGCGTCTGGCAAGCGGGGAGTACATAGGGGCAGCGCGGATGGAAGGCGCAGCCCGTGGGCACACCGAGCCCGTGCGGCACCTCGCCCACAATAGGCAGGGCCCAGGGAGGGGTGCGTCCTGGGGGGGTAGCGGCAGCGACCAGCGTGGCCGTATAGGGGTGTCGGGGCTGGCGACATACCTCCCTGGCGCGGCCGATCTCCACCAGTTTGCCGAGATACATCACCCCCAGCCAGTCGCTCATGTGTTCGACGGTGGCCAGGTCGTGACTAATGAGCAGATAGGAGATCCCCAGCTCGCGCTGTAGGTCTTTCAGCAGGTTGAGGATTTGCGAGCGGATCGAGACATCGAGCGATGACACCGGCTCGTCTAGGACCACCAGGGGGGGCTGCAAGGCCAGGGCGCGGGCAATGCCAATGCGCTGCCGCTGCCCACCGCTGAACTCATGCGGAAAGCGGCGGGCGCTGTCGGCCGGCAAGCCCACCGCCTGCAACACCTCGTGCAGGCGGTGCTGGCGCGCCTGCCGGGAATAGCCGTGGATCTCCAGCGGTTCGGTCACAATGTCGCCAACCCGCATGCGCGGATTCAGCGCCGCATAGGGATCCTGAAAGACGGCGGTCACCGAGCGCCGATAGGCCATGAATTCTTCTGCAGAGAGGTGCGAGATTGGCCGGCCATGTAACAAGATGGCGCCGTCTGTTGGCGGCAGCAGGCCCAGGATGAGATTGGCCAGGGTGGTTTTGCCACACCCGGATTCGCCAACAATTGCCAGCGTTTCACCCGGTTGGATGGCAAATGAGACGCCATCCACCGCCTTCACCATCCCCATCAGCCGACCCCGGAGCATGCCGCGTTTCACCGGGAAATGCTTAACGAGGTCGAGGACTTCCAGTAGGGCTTCCGCCATGATGGTGCTCCCGTAGCCAACAGCGTACGTGTCGTGCATCCTGTAACTGCAACACCGGCGGCGGGTCGCCGCTACAGCAGATATCCAGGGCCGTGTCGCAGCGCGGGTGGAAGGGACAGCCGCCGGGTAAATGGCCGAGATCCGGCGGATCGCCGGCAATGCTCGGGAGCCGGTCCCGGTGCTCGCCGAGGTGTGGGATGGACTGGAGAAGGGCCGCCGTATAGGGATGACTCGGCTGGGTCAGCACCTGCTCCCGCGGTCCGTATTCCACTACCAGGCCGCCATAAAAGACCGCAATCTGGTCACACAGGTTGCCAACCAGACTGATGTCGTGCGTGACAAAGATAATGGCCATGCCCGTTGCCTGCTGTAATTCCATAAGCAGATCGAGATACTGCCGCTGCGTAGTGACATCCAGAGCCGTGGTGGGCTCATCGGCAATAAGCAGAGTCGGCTGACAACCAATGGCCGTGGCGCTGGAGACGCGTTGGCGCATGCCACCGCTGAGCTCGTGCGGATAATTCCGTACCCGTATCTCAGGGGCAATGATTTTCACCATCCTCAGGAGTTCCACAACCCGTCGCAGGGCATCTTTCCAGGACATCTTGTCATGGATCACCAGGGGTTCACCGACCTGAGAGCCAATGGTGAACACCGGATCCAGAGACGCCATAGAGTTCTGCAGCACCATGCCAATCTGTCTGCCCCGCACGTGCTCCATAGCCTCTTCCGGCTCGGGCACCAGGTCGCGCCCCTGAAACAGAATCTGCCCAGTCACAATGTGCGCGCCACGCGGCAGCAGTTTGAGGATTGATAGGCAGGTGATGGTTTTGCCCGAACCCGATTCGCCCACTAAACCCAGGGTTTCCCCTGGCCATACCTGAAAGCTCACGCCGTTGACCGCCGGCACTACCCCGCGCCGCGTGAAGAAATGCGTGCGCAGGTCGCGGATGTCAAGCAGCGGAGCGCTACTGTTACGCGGCGTGTTGGTCATTGTCTCCTGCTCCACCTTTAGAGCTGACGCCTGGTAGGGCCGGTACGATCCCGCAGCCAGTCCCCCGTCAGGTTGCTAGCCATAACTGACAGGGTAATGGCAATGCCTGGGATCACCGACAACCATCGGGCAATGTAAAAATACTGCTGCGATTCGGCCAGCATGGTACCCCACAACGGCAGCGGTCGGGGAATGCACGGCCTTTTCCACCGACTGCGCGCCCACCCTGTCGCCCACCCTGCGCCACCGGGCACCACCTCCCACACCCGTAACGCCGTCTGGCAGACCACGCGCCTAGGCGCTCGCCTGGCACACGTGGAGGCGCTTCAAGCGGTGAGAGGCTGCGACACACTGGATCGCTCTGCGAATAGAAAAAATAAACGCCCTTTTTCCTCCGCAGGCCGGGCAGCCACCCCCGACAGAGGAGCATTGTACACACCTAGGGTTCTGTCGCAAGTTTTCCTTTGGGACGTCTTTGGCGTATGATCTCCCCTCTGCGATGACTCAGGCCGAGGCCATGGGGGAGAGACCATGATCAGCTTCAAGGGAGCCCATTTCCCACAGGAGATTATCCTGACGTGCGTGCGCTGGTATCTGGCGTACCCCTTGAGCTATCGACATGTCGAAGAACTCATGGAAGAGCGCGGCGTGTCCGTGGACCACGCGACGATCAACCGCTGGGTCCTGAAGTACAGTCCCCCATTGGAAGAGGCGTTCCATCGCCGCAAGCGGCCGGTGGGCAGTCAGTTGGCGCATGGACGAGACCTACATCCGGGTCAAAGGCGAGTGGCGCTATCTGTATCGGGCCGTCGATAAGCACGGCCAGACGATTGACTTTCTGCTCACGGAGCACCGGGATACCGAGGCGGCGCTGCGGTTTCTGACGCAAGCGATCCGCCGTCACGGCGTCCCTGAGACGATTACCATTGACGGCAGTGAGGCCAATGAAGCCGCCATCAAGCGCTACAACGAGGCGCACGGCACCGCGATCGATCATCCGCCAGGTGAAGTATTTCAATAACATGGTCGAACAAGACCATCGGGCGGTCAAACGGATCACGCGTCCCATGCTGGGATTCAAAGTCGTTTGCGGCCGCTCACGCTACGCTGGCGGGGATTGAGCTCATGCACATGCTCAAGAAAGGGCAGCTGATGGAGGAGGCCCGAGACGAGGGCCTCACAGCGGCCGAACAGTTCTACTCCCTGGCCGCATAATCCCCACACGGGCAGGGGCAACGACCCCTTCATAACGTTCTGAACAAAATTTGCGACACAACCGTTTTCTCCGCGATTGCTATTCACAGCCCGTAGCATGGCCGGTGCATTGATTCCATTGCGATTCTAGTGGCGGCAGAAATGCCCGCTTTGGTAGGAAGCGGGCATTTTTTCGGGACAAGTGAGACGTTAGAGCCGTCCTATCGAAAGTTTTGCACAGTTCTTTGCCGACTCCCTGCCAGCCCTACGGGGGTTACCCTTTCAACACACCCTCGGCGATTAATTTGGTCTTGATTGCGTGGATTTCCTTGCTGAGAGCATCGATTTTATCCTCAATGCGTTTCAGGGTAATTGCGTTGACGTCGCCCAACAGTTTATACACGTCGTTGATCGAAGCCATGTCCTTGCTCCTTTTCTCAGCTGAGGAATGGTAGAATTCCGCGAAAGGCACCGCCAACTATGTTCCTCTGCTACCGAACGCGACGTCGGTCGCCGACAAGAGCCGACAACTGTCCCACCACGGGAGACCGCTCCCTCTTCCCGCTGCGGTGCCCCCTCGGCGACCGTATTCTGGCCCCACTGCTTGGCCGGGTTCAATCGGTCTCTCTGTATCCCAATCTGCTGTGTCGCCACTGCTTACATCCCTGTGAATCCATCACAGCGGATTATCCTGCCCCGCAAGCAAAAAGCGCACCAAGGCCCTCTAACTCTAGGGGACCGTATAGATGCACTTGGAATATCATGCTAGGGTTGCAGCATGGGATCAGGCATTAACACGTGTTGCTGCGTTTCATTTTGAGCAGGAGGTGTGATATGTGTGATTTAATCTCGTGTCAACAAAAAATTTACTTGCTTCCATATGTGTATCTACTTGTTATACAACACCACTTAAAACACTCTGGCTCTTTATATCTTCTTTAATAATTCGCAAAAAACTCGCGCTCTTCTCCGGGTTGTACCCCCGGCGATCATAGAGCTTCGTCGTCGACGGATCCGCATGCCCTGCCGCAAGCTGCACATCCTCTAACCCCGCCCCATTCTCTAACGCGGTCGTTATAAACGTCGCGCGCATCGAGTGTGCCGAGTACCCACGCTCCAAACCAATGCGCTTGGCATACTTGCGCAAGATGCGGTCAATCACATCGGGGTGGAGGTGCCGGCGTTCGTCCTGCCCTTCCCGGTTGCCTTTGACCGGCCGAAAGAGCGGGCCTTCGAGATCATCTTTATGCCCGGCTTTCTCCAAATACGCCCGGATGCGCTGGGCCGTCTGCTGGTGAATCGCGAGACTCCCCTTCTTGCCGCCCTTGCGCGTGACCCGGAGCGAGTCATACTCGAGATGCTCGTGCAGGTCTTTGACCTTGAGGCTCGCGATCTCGGCGCGGCGAAATCCGACCTGCAAGCCCACGGAGAGAATCGCCCGGTCGCGGAGGCCCAAGAGCGTCTCCGGATTCGGCGCATCCAAAATCTTCCGCGCCTGTTTTTGGGAAAACGCCCGGGTCATGCCCTCGCGTCGATTGATCGGCCGGCCGCTCCACATCGCGCACCGGGTTTTGCTCCACCACGCCGAACTTGATGAGGTGTGTAAAGAGACTCGACAACGCCGCGAGCCGCCGGCGCACGGTCGAGGCCTCCTTCCCTTCCACTTCCCGGAGCTGTCGCTCCCAGGCATAGACCGCGCGGTGGTCAATCTGCCGCAACTCCTCCGGCGACGTGATGTTGAACGTGCGCATGAAGTGCGCGACGTCGGTGCGGTATGCCCGCCTGGTGCGTGCGCTCTTCCGACTCTCCAACCATACGGCCTCTTCGGGAATCGTGGCGAGTGCTCGAGAGACTCACCCGCGCCAGTCCCGTCTTCCTTGACGGGATGAGCGCTTTCGTGGTCTTGTTTGTGCGCTTTTTTTGGTGTCATGGGTGCCCCTGATTGTGTACGTGATAATCCGGTTTATCATGTACTGCTTCCCTACTATTCTCGCACCATTTTTTTCTCGTGTCGAGGAACAATACTGCGGGCAGAATTTAGGCCGCTGTCTCGGTGATGGCCCCATAGTTACAAAGCGTTTCGTAATCGGGGCTCGATTTTTCTAGACTATGCCCGTTGGCTAAGTGCTCACAAATTCGATCGATCAGATGTTGATTGAAGGCCCGCCGCTTGAGGCTCGCCATGGAAAACGCTTGGTCGCAGTTGCCGTTTTGCTGACGCGCTTCCAGCTTGGCCAGGGTCACTGCGCTCAGACTGGCATTGAAATGAAAATCGAGTTTGGCTTGGGAACGGGCTTGGCAATCGCTCAGACCGGTAAATTGTTTCGCATCGCGAAACAGAAACTCGATGTGAAAGCGCGCTTTGTAATAGCGGTAGAGCGTCAGGACATTCAGGTCGACATCCGTGCTAAAGAGCACCGCATAGCGGTTGTGTTGGGTGTCCACTACGACCACCACCTGGAGGTTCCGTTTAAACTGCACATGGTTGACCACTTGATGATACAACATGATGTGCTCGTCTTCGGTAGCGGAAGGTCAAACCGGGATAAGTCGCTCCAGTTCACCTTGCCGTCTGTAGGTCTTTTGGTGGCCTGGACCCGGGCGTCCTTGGGTCCCTGGTAGAGATAGCGCAGATTGGCGTCCGCTCGCAACTTGCCAAGTACCAATCTGGTGCAGCCCCCAGGCACATACGCCAGCGACAAATTTCTGTTTGCTGTAATAGCCATCGGTGACCACGTAACGGAGAAAGTTCAAGTCATGCGCCGTGACCACACGGGTCAGTTGGTCCAGGTAGACATCCATCCGGGTGGCCTCCGGGTCGGGGATGTCACCGGTCGGCGGTGTCTGTTCTACACTGAGGCAGTAGGCACAGTTGTGGGTGATATCGAGCCAGGCCAGGGTCGAGATTTCAAGCCCCTTTTCCGGGCGGCTATGGCTCCCATTCCAGAAGCGATCGAGGCCATAGGTGGTCTTGCCACTTTTGGGCACAAAACTGGCATCCATCACCAATGCCTGGGCATGCGCAGGGGAAACCACTTCGGTGATGGTGGCCTTGTTGAGCGAGACCCAGTCAAAGTCCCTGGCGTACCACCGTGCAAAGGTCCGTTCGTGATAAGGACTGTAGCGACTTAAATTGCGAAAGGTGGCGTGTCCAGGGAGCATAAGCATAAGTCCCAACAGATGGGTGACGAACTTGTGCTGTGGTCTCTTGGTTTGCTTGAGACGACTCAGTACACTTTGCAACAGTCCGCATGGAGCACCTCCCTTTTCGGTTGCATTGCATAACACAACCTTAGAGGATGAGGGCTCATGCGACTACCACTCAGGCAAAACTGTCCGAAGTATTGGAGGAAGGGGTGGAGATAAAAAAAGGCAACGGATTTGACAGGGGTGGTGGAGTACGGTGTGGATTTATAAGTTACATTTATGCATAATAGGTGCGCTGCCGAAAAGACGATAGTACAGAGGGGGGCCGGCGGTGACTCAAGAAGGGTTAAAAAATCTTCCCGAATACGACCACCCACCAATTAATGAGGTGGTTTGTGGTATTCACTTTGAGCGTCTCGATGGATTGTTAAATCCCTATCTTGGGATGCTGTGGGATAAATACAAGCCTGAGTATGCGCATTGTCAAGAAGTCTCTCCCCTTGTGCCAATCATTGAAAGCTTTGACAGCCCATCTACACAAGGAGCTGTATTCCTTGACGTTCAACCTCTGCCAAGAACGTGGTTTGTGCACTCAAATGAAAATGCAATTATTCAGGTTCAACGCGACCGCTTCCTCCACAACTGGAGAGAAATGCGGCCGGAGGATATATATCCACGCTATCCCAAAATCATCGGGATGTTCCGAGGGCAATTATCTAGGTTCATGGACTTTCTCCAAGAATACAATTTAGGGGTCGTCAAACCATTACAATACGAAATGACGTATATTAACCTCATTATGCAGGGAGAAGGATGGGAAACATTTAGCGATATCGGCAAAGTTTTTTCAAACTTTACCTGGCCAGCCGCTGAAAACAGTTCCCTTCCCCTCCCGGACAGCATTAATTGGAACACAAGCTTTCCTCTTCCCAATCGTGCAGGGCGGGTACATGCTAGAATTCAAAGCGGAACGAGTCGGAGTGACAGGCGTCCGTTATTTCGGTTCGAACTCACAGCCCGGGGAATTGGAGAATATACCGCACTTAAAACTATGGATGAATGGTTTGATCTTGCCCATGAATGGCTTGTTCTCGGGTTTGCTGAATTGACCGACCTTCAAATCCAAAAAACCATTTGGAGGCGAAAATCATGAGACAAGAATCCGACATGTACACTGCGGATACCACTACGATGCCGAGACCTCTGGTTGGTCATGGGGTATTTTACATCCAAAGCATGCAAGGGAGGCTGCCCGTAACGTGCGTGTCATTCGCTGTGAGTGCTATCACTGGCGAAATCGATGTCAACGTAACGGAGGAGGCATCGGATCTAGCTGGAAATGTAGTTCTCATTCAGGCTAGCAGGGCGCAATGTCAACGCTTCGAGACCAGATCTGGGTTTGATACGTCTGCTTTTTCGCCACAGCCACAGCAACTAACAAAATGCGTTACTGCATGGTTCGGACGAATTTTTGATGCTGACGGGGCGGGCGGACATGCAAATACGGACGCGGGGCCTATTTGGGTTATAACGCCCCAGGAGACTCCTGTAAAAATCTCTCCCGAGGCTGAACGGCGGATTCTTGGACGTGAGCAGTTGCTCCAAAGGGCGTATAACATTATACGAGACGAAGCTCGAAACAAAAGTATGCCACTCTCCCATGTAGAGGTGCTTTCAGACTGGTCAAATGAATATGATGAGCACACAGGCGTAGTGATTTATGTCGAAATGCGGGGAACTGCGGACGATAGATTTGCCTTATGGGATACCTTGGCCAACAGATTGGAAGATTTAGAGGGCTCACTCTCTCCAGATGAGCGTGATTTTCTCAAAAGGAGAGTCTCTGTTGTTGTGAATAGGGTCTAGAAACATGGCATTTGACGCACATGAATTTCGTACGCTCGCCAATTGGCTTGTCGACAATCAGATTAATGAAGCGAGCCTGCGCACTGCGATAAGCCGTATATACTATGCAGCGTATCTTCTGGCGAGGGATTGTCTCATAACAAAACGCGGCTGGTCGCCTGCCGGTCGTGGCTCTGATCATGGAACAGTGATCTTTGAACTGAAGCAAGGGAGAACGAGTCAGCTTAGCTTCAGGCTCGGTGAGTTGCGCAGACTACGTGAGCATGCAGATTATCACTTGGAGTCTGTGGGCACTATGGTCAATCAAGACTGTCAGCATTGCCAGAAAGTCCGTGAATCAGCCTCAGGGACTCCAGTAGTAAACGAAAGTCACTGGCGTAATGTTCGAGAATTAAGTCAAGCGGTCTTTCCGCAACTCGACAAACTATAGGCCTAGCCAGAATGTGCAGTTTTTGCACCCCAATAAGGGATGTGCAATACGCAAGAAAAGTTGTGGCGGGTTGTGTCGCAAATTTTGCTCAGAAGGTCATGAAGGGGTCGTTGCCCCTGTCCGTGTGGGGATTACGCGGCAAGGGAGTAGAACTGTTCGGCCGCTGTGAGGCCCTCGTCTCGGGCCTCCACTATCAGCTGCCGTTTCTTAAGCATGTGCATGAGCTCGATCCCCACCAGCGGTCCTGGGCGGCGTCGAACGCTTTGAACCCCAACATGGGACGGGCGATGCGCTTGATCGCTCGATGGTCTTGTTCCACGATATTGTTTAAGTATTTCACCTGCCGGATGATAATGGTGGTCCCGTGCTCTTCGTTGTAGCGCTTGATGGCGGCTTCATTGGCCTCGCTCCCATCAATGGTGATCGTCTCAGGGACCCCGTTGCGGCGGATCGCTTGTGTCAGAAACCGGAACGCCGCCTCTGTATCCCGGTGCTCCGTGAGCAGAAAGTCAATCGTCTGACCGTGCTTATCCACGGCCCGATATAAATACCGCCATTCTCCTTTGACGCGGATGTAGGTCTCGTCCATGCGCCAGCTGGCCCACACCGGGCGCTTGCGGTGATGAAACGTCTCTTCCAATTGAGGACTGTACTTCAGGACCCCGCGGTGGATCGTCGCGTGGTCCACGGACACGCCGCGCTCTTCCATGCGTTCTTCCACCTGGCGATAGCTCAAGGGATAGGCCAGGTACCACCGCACGCAGGTCAGGCTGATATCCTTCACAAAATGGGCGCCCTTGAAGCTGATCATGGTCTCTCCCATGTCCTCAGTCTGGGTCATCGCAGAGGGAGATCATACGCCAAAGACGTCCCAAAGGAAAACTTGCGACAGAACCCTTGGGAAGGCGCTCCCATGCGTTGACGATTGTACGGAGATCATCGGGAAGTTGTGACACACATATGACACACTTCTCGTGCAAAAATATGTCATTTGGGTGTTCAGATGTGTGTTGTTGATGTTCGGTAGAGAGAAGAGAGTTCTCGCTAAGTGTTGGATTCTGTGGTGTTTGTGTATCAGTTATGTCACGCTCGTGTGCATCGTAGCAAATGCCGAAGGGGGGATTTGAACCCCCACGCCCGGTTAGGCACCACCCCCTCAAGATGGCGTGTCTACCAGTTCCACCACTTCGGCAGCAGAGAAGCGTCGCTAAAGGCTGTTGGCAGTAGAGATTAGCGACTGTCCGAGGGACTTGTCAATGACTTTTGCACCGTTCTGGGAGCAGCTGCCCAGCCCTATTGTTGCTGCTTTGGCTCCTGTGCAGGACTGCTGCCGCCCTCGGTCGGCGACATCGGGGTAGGCGCACTTTCCGTCGGCGGCAGCGGCGCCGGCGGGTTGTCTGTCGGTGGCATCTGCAGCGGGACGCTTTCTGTAGCGGGCACTTTATCAGTAATCGTCGAACCGTGCCGCGCACGCGACGACAGATACGCCAAACTGAGCGATGTGACCATGAAGAGCGCTGCGGCAACCGCCGTCAGTTGTGATAAAAAGGTTGCCGGACCACGGCTACCAAAAAGCGTTTGTGAGGAACCACCACCGCCAAACGCCGCACCAAGCGAGCCGCCTTTACCAACCTGGAGCAACACGATCAAGATCAACGCCAAAGCGACGATGATATGCACAGCAACGACCAGAATGGCTATCACACCTCTTTCCTCCTATATCGGACAATGTGGACAAATGTCTCTACATCTAAGCTGGCGCCACCAACCAGGGCACCATCAATATCCTCTTCGGCCATGAGCGCGACAATATTGTTCGGATTCACGCTGCCACCATACTGTAGACGTATGGCCTGGGCCACCTCTGCCCCCCACACCTGGCCAAGCACCTCCCGTATGTGTCGATGGACTTCTTGTGCTTGTGCTGGCGTGGCGGTCACGCCAGTGCCAATGGCCCAGATGGGTTCGTAGGCTAACACCAGACGCGTCATGGCCGATGTATCACAGGTGGCCAGCCCCTGCCGGATCTGGCGCTCCACGACAGCAAAGGTTTCCCCGGCTTGCCGCTGGGCCAGTGATTCACCCACACACACGATGGAGTGTAGATCAGAGCGGAGAGCCGCTGCCACCTTTTTGCTGACCGTCTCGTCGGTTTCACCAAAGTACTGCCGTCGCTCCGAGTGACCAATAATGACGTAGGAACAGCCAACGTCCACCAGGAGCGGTGCCGACACTTCGCCGGTATAGGCCCCCCGCTCTTCCCAAAAGACGTCCTGGGCTGCCAGGAGATACGGTGTGGCACGCATACTGTCGTGCATGGCGGCGAGCGCCGTAAAGGGCGCCGCCAGGACCACGTCCACCTCGCCAGGGTCTGGACAGTGGTGGTACAGGCGCTCCACGAATTGCCTGGCTTCGGCGATCGTTTTATGCAATTTCCAATTGGCTGCGATAATAGGTCGACGCATGCTCTTCCTGTCTATCCCCGACGTCCAGAGTGGCGCAGGGACGCTTATGCCCTGCGCTCATTGAGACAGGCAATACCCGGCAAGACTTTGCCTTCGAGAAATTCCAACGAGGCCCCACCACCCGTCGAGATATGCGTGATGTGCTCCTGACAATCGGTGAGTGCCAGTGCCGCAATAGTGTCACCACCACCGACGACCGTCGTGCCCTGGCAGTCGGCCACCGCCTGAGCGATGGCCATGGTTCCCTGGCGAAATGGCGCCAGCTCAAACACCCCCATGGGCCCATTCCACACGACAGTACGTGCCGCCAGAATGATGTCGCGGAAGCGTTGGACCGTCTGTGGGCCGATATCCAGGCCTTTCCAGCCAGCGGGAATGCCTTCTGCGGCCACGGTGCGCGTTGGCGTATCGGCTGCCAGAGCCTGGGCAATGACGTGATCGCTGGGCAGGACGAGTTGCACCTGGCGCTCTTTTGCCTTGGCCAGCAGCTCTGTGGCCAGTGCGACACAGTCTGGTTCGAGCAGCGAATCCCCCACGGCATAGCCCTGCGCCTGCAACAGGGTGTAGGCCATACCACCACCCAGTAACAACCCCGAGACTTTGTCGAGCAGGTTGGCAATAAGCGGAATTTTGTCAGACACTTTGGCACCACCCAGAATCGCCACCACGGGCGGCTCTGGATGTTCTGTCACCTTACCCAGGTAGGTGATTTCCTGCTCCATGAGGAGCCCGGCCACGGCCGGTTGCAAGTATGTGGCAATGCCAGCGGTCGAGGCGTGGGCACGATGCGCCGCGCCAAAAGCGTCGTTGACGTACACCTCCCCTAGACGAGCCAGGGCTTGAGCAAACGCCGCCTCGTTGGCTTCCTCGGCAGCATGAAAACGGAGATTCTCCAGGAGCAATACCTCTCCAGGCGCCAGGTTCTGGGCTTGTTGTGCAACGACGTCGCCCACACAATCCGCCGCCAGAGGCACTGGCGTCCCGAGTAACTCTTGCAAACGCGCTGCCACAGGCTTGAGGCTGAAGGCTGCATTGACACGCCCCTGGGGTCGACCCAGATGTGAGGCCAGAATGACTGGCGCGCCTTGCTCGATGGCATAGGTAATAGTGGGCAGAGCTGCCCGTATGCGCGTGTCGTCTTCTACACGCCCGTCTTTACTCAGGGGCACGTTAAAATCCACGCGCAGAAACAGTCGTTTGCCGCGTATGGGAACATCACGAATAGTTGCCTTGGGCATCGCTTTACTTCCTGTCTGCTCCGACGATGTTACGATACACGTAGCGTAGGGGTCAGTCAAATATACACAACCAGACGCCACTCAGCCACCCGCACATCCATGCAGACTGCGCCGGTGCTAGAACGTCAGCGGTAGTCAGCCAGCGGGCGACTCGGCGTCGCCGCTGCGCAGCGCTTAGGCGATCTTCTTGCGCCGATGCGACAAATAATCCACCAGGATATAGTCGCCAATATTTTCGGGCGACGTAAAAAATGCCCGGCCTCGGTTAATCCGGGTCAATTCGGTGACAAAGCGCTCCATGTAGTAGTCCTGCCCCAGCATGAAGGTGTTGATGGTGATGCCCTGACGCGTACAGCGTTTGACCTCTTTGAGGGTTTCGAGGAGCGTGCGCTGCGAGGGGGGATATTCGAGGCAGATCTTGTTGTCCTTGATGTGGGCCGTGGGTTCACCGTCGGTGATCAGAATGATCTGCTTGTTCATCGTTTGTTGCCGTGCAAAGAGGTGTGCGGCGACCTGCAGACCCGCCTGGATATTGGTGAAGGCCTGTGGAACGTCGAGCTGACCACTGACGATGTCCGCGGCACTCACCTCCAGATCCAGATACCCCATGGGATTGCGATACATGTCGCTGTACATATAGGGGAAAAAGCCGAATGGTTTGGGTTTCAGGTAGGGCAGGTCTTCAAACTTGATTTCCTGGGCGTAGGTGAAAAAACCCACAATGTGCAGTGTGTCACGCGGAAACTGTAAGCGAATCAACGCATCCAGCGCCAATGCCACCTTCTTTGCCGAGGCAAAACGGCTGAAGCGTTCCATCGAGCCACTCATATCGAGGAGCAGCACCGTGGCGCAGCGTGACAGGGATTCGGAGCTGTAGACCTCAAAATCCTGTGGCAGCAACCGTAGCGGCGTGTGCGCCGCGGTACGCTGCACGGCGTTCATCACCGTGCGGGGCAGGTGGACGTCAAAGGGGTCCCCGAACTCATAGGGTTTGGTCTCTTCCAGGCGCTGGCCGCCGTACCCACGCCGGGTCATATCGTGCTTGCCAAACTGGTCCCGACGCAGCGAGGCAAAGATATCCTGCATAGCCCGCTGGGCAATCTTGCGGATACCACGGGCCGTGAGTTCCAGCTTGTCGCGACTCTTCCGAATGTAGCCCTGGCGTTCCAGGTTCTCCGCCATGTCTTTCAGGGCCTGCACCTGGCCATGGGTCTCTTCTCCCATCAGCTCACGGACTTGCTCGTCGTCGATGTGCTCGGGCTCTGCGCCCCACAGCACCCGCTCCAGCGTCTCTTCGAGCCGTTCCATGCCTTGCAGACGTTCAATCAGGTGCAACGCTTCTTGCAAAGACAGCGACTCATCACCACGGAAGGCCAACGGATCACCAAGCTCGTGTTGTTGCATGTACGCCTGCAGGTGCTGCATGAGTTCCGTAAACGCCTGCTGCAAGTGCGGATCGGCAAAGAGTCCCTGCATGAGCCCCTGCAGCTCCTGGCGCATCTCTTCAGACATGCTGTTCAGGAGGGACTGCATGGCCTCCATATTCTGGGCCATCTGCTCCAGCAACTCTTCCAGGTTTTCCGGCGTCTGACCGGGGAACATATCGCGATAGCGCTCCAGGAACTCCTGGAAATCGCCGTCCAGGCCCTCATCACGTTGTTCAAGGAGCTGGTTGAGGTCAGTCAGCATCTGCTGTAAGCGTTGCATGTCGCCGGCCGACATCGCCTGCAAACGCTGCTTCATGGACTCGAAAAGCCGTTGCATGGCTTGCTGCTGAAGCGCTTGCACCAGGGCATCAAATTCTTCCCGGGCCTGTCGATCGACAAAATCGTATTGCTGGAGGCGTTGGATCGTTTCGCCGACCTGGCGTGGCAGTTGATCGAGTAAGGCTTGCCGCTCGGCCACGAGTTCTTCCATTTCCTGGATGACCCGCTCTTCATTGGCCCGCTGCTGGGCCGCATCAGGGTCTGTCCCAGACAGCGACTCGGCACGTTTACGAGTCGCTTCGAGCTGCGCCCCCAGGGCATGGCGTTCGCGGGCAATGATGTCATCGAGTCGGCGTCGCAGGTCACTGACGACGCTGTTCGGATCGTACTGACGGAGCTGCTGCTCTTTCATGGCGCGCAGTCTGTTGAGCACATCCTGTAAACCACGCATGACACGGCCCTGGCGATCCGTCATGCCCCGCTGCATGAGCATACGCAGGGCCTTTTGCACATCACCACCCTGCAGGAGGTGTTCGGCTAAACTGTCGAGGACGTCATCAGGGGAAGGAAAGAAACTTTCTTGCGACCCATCCCAGGCGGAGTAACGATAGCGGATCATGTTGCGACGCCCCTTTACAATAGAGGTCGTGAGCACTGAGACCATCATGTAGGATCCCTAGCAGGGATCCTTAACAATTCCCACACGTGAAGTCAACCCCTGACGCTTGACGGGCTTCGCGCCATTCCCCTATACTGCCGCTACCGCTGGCGGTGAACCTGTATCTGAGGAGAGTGGCATTATGGCAGGCATCAGTGCTTTTGGGGCGTATGTTCCCTGGCTGCGGTTAAGTCGGCAGGCTATTGCCCAGTACTGGGGGGGCCGCGGGGCGCCAGGGGAAAAAGCCATGGCCAACTTTGACGAGGACAGTATTACCATGGGCGTGGCCGCGGGGATTGATGCGCTTGGCGCCCTGGCCCGCGACACCATTGACGGCGTGTACTTCGCCACCACTACAGCGCCATACAAAGAGAAACAGTCTGCCCAGGTGATTGCTACGGCGTTGGACCTGCGGCGAGACGTGTATACGGCCGATTTTACCGATACCCTGCGGGCCGGCACCATGGCGCTGAAAGCCGCCCTGGATGCGGTGGGCAGCAAGTCGATGCGGCACGTGCTCGTGGTCGTTGCCGATGCGCGTCCGGCTGTTCCCAGGTCGGCGGATGAGCAAATTTTCGGCGATGGTGCGGCGGCGTTTGTCATTTCCGGCACTGGTCTGGCAGCGAAGGCGCTCGGCAATGTCGCCATTCAAGATGAAATCACCGATGTGTGGCGTACAGACAATGATCCCTTCCCGCAGCAATGGGAAGCGCGCTTTATCATCAGTGAGGGCTATCTCAAAGTCACCCGTGAAGCCGTGACCACGCTGCTCCAGCGCCTCAAACTCTCCCCGGGCGATTTTAGCAAATTGGCGCTGTATGGTCCTGACCCACGCAGTCATGTGGCAGCGGCCCAAGGGTTCGGCCTGGACGCGAAAACGCAGCTCCAGGACGGCCTGTTCAACACCGTGGGCAATACCGGCGCGGCGTTTGCGCCGATGCTGCTCGTGGGCGCGCTGGAAGAGGCCAAAGCTGGCCAGAAGTTGCTGCTCGTCACCTACGGCAATGGCGCCGATGCCTTTGCCTTTACGGTCACGAACCACATTGCCAAAGCCCGCAAAAACATGTCACGTGGCCTGCGCCAACACATCGCGTCCAAAAACACGGTGGAGAACTACGAAGTCTACACCCGTTTCCGGCAGCTGCTCACCAGCGAAGGCGCCCGTCGGCCGCCCGTGGGGGCCTCGGCCAGTGCTGCCTGGCGCGATCGCGATGCCATCTTCCGCCTCTACGGCAACACATGTACGGCCTGCGGTATGGTGCAGTATCCGCCGCAGCGGGTGTGCATTCGCTGCCAGGAGAAAGATCAGATGGCGCCCATCCGCCTGTCGGATCAACCAGGCACGGTGTTTACTTTCACGCGTGATTTTCTCAACGCCAGTATCGATCCCCCGAGTGTGATGAGCATCGTCGATTTCAAAGTCGGCGGTCGCATTTTCTGCGAAATGACGGATCGTGTACCAGCCGCGGTCACGGTAAACATGCCGGTGGAGATGACGTTCCGCAAAATCAATGAGGCGGGAGGATTTCATAACTACTATTGGAAGTGCCGGCCGGTCCGGTAGTGACCTGCTCACCTCGAAGTGAGCGTGCAGCAGGTCTGTGCCAAGAGCAGGTGTCAACTTTTTTTTAGGTCTCTGAAAAAAAAGTTGGTACACTGTTGATAAGACGACGGGCTGTGGTGAGCTTACAGGCGGCCTTCGCCCCCGTATGATGTGCATATGGTAGGAGAGGCGGTATGGAGAGTATTGCCGACAAAGTTGCCATTATTGGTATGGGCTGCACGAAATTTGGCGAAAATTGGGACAAAAGTGCCGAAGATATGATTGTCGATGCAGCCTATGAAGCCTTTGAAGATGCTGGGGTCTCCCCGCAAGATATTCAGGCCGCCTGGGTTGGCACAACCTCATCAGGCTCAACGGGCCAATCACTCTCACGGCCGCTCAAATTACAATACATCCCCATCACCCGCGTGGAAAACGCCTGTGCCACGGCCCAGGATGCGTTGCGCAATGCCTGCTTTGCCGTGGCCGCTGGCATGTATGATGTCGTGCTGGCATTAGGCTTTGAAAAGCTGAAAGATTCTGGTCTCAGCGGCTTGCCGGGGTCACAGGTGGGCGTCATTGGCGCTGGCGCCACGGCTCCTGGGGGGTTTGCGCTGGCGGCGACGCGCTATTTCCACCAGTATGACGCTGGCAAAGAGAGCCTGGCCAAGATCGCGGTGAAGAACCACCATAACGGCTCACTCAACCCCAAGGCGCATTTCCAGAGCGAAATTACCGTTGAGCAAGTGCTCAACGCCCCCATGATTGCTGACCCTCTGGGGCTCTTTGATTGCTGTCCCACCACCGACGGGGCCGCCGCCGCAGTGATCTGTCGCAAAGACCTGGCGGCAAAATTCAACCCAGACTATGTGGTCATCAAAGGCCTGGGCCTGTCCGTCGGACCGGGTACGGGCCGTATGGATCCTACCTACGACTTTGTCCACTTCCCGGAAACTGTGCGTGCCTCTCAACAGGCCTACCAGCAAGCTGGGATTACCAAGCCTTTTCAAGAAATCAGCCTGGCAGAAGTGCATGATTGCTTCACCATCACCGAACTGCTGATTTATGAAGACCTCGGCTTTGTCAAGAAAGGTGAAGCCAGACCGGCCATCGACGATGGCGTCTTCACGCTTGAAGGCGAACTCCCGGTCAATACTGATGGCGGCCTCAAATCGTTTGGTCACCCCATTGGTGCCAGTGGGCTGCGCATGCTGTACGAGATCTATAAGCAACTCCAGGGCAAGGCTGGGGCACGGCAGGTCAAGAAGGCAGAACTGGGACTGGCCCATAACCTGGGTGGCCTTCCTGGCTCTTTCACGTGCAGCGTCGTCATTCTTGGAGGTGCGCGCGCTAAGGTCCCGAACTGGCCTAGCCCTACGCGTAGCCGGGCGCAGGATGGATGTTATGCCGTAGGCCTGCGGAGGGTGACACGTCCGATTCTGTCCTCGGTGTGCCCATCGTGGTGAGTAGTGTCGACCCACGACAAGAAGAGAAAGGGGAATGGCAGGTATGAAGAGTGCCGTAGAGTTAGCGATGGAAAAGCTTGGCAAGCTCCACGCCAAGGACGACACGATACCTCTGACGCGACGCACAACGGCAGGAAATTGGCGATGTGCGGAAGCAGTACGAGGCCAAGATTGCCGAAAAAGAGATCATGCTGCAAGCGGAAATACGCCGTCTTGTGCAGCGCCACCCACCGCATGAAGCGGCGGCTGCCGCCAAGGAGTTACAGGAGAAGTTTCAAGAAGCCAGGAAAGCGCTCCAACAGGAGCTGGAAGAGAAAATTGCCGTGATCCGTACTCGTGCATAGGAGGAGAGCGTATCGTGCAGCAACTGCAGAGGAGCTGGAATGGTGGTGGCGGGAAATGGTTCGCTGCCTGGCTGCTAGGGGCGGTGTCCTACGTGCTGTTCTGGCTGCCGGCAGGGTACATGGCGGCCAGTGCATCACCCACTTTTCCGCTCCCCGAGGAGTTACGCCCAAATGTCGCGTTCTGGAAGCGCATCTTTGCTGTTTTGGATACCAGCAGCGGTGTCCTTCACGACCCGGATGATGTCAGCATCATCTATCATACCCTCTACGACCTCCCCGAATCTTTACAGGAACGGCAAGAGGTGCTTGATACCTATCGCGCGCAGTATCGTCACATCCTGGAGAGTCTGGCGCAGGGAAAACGCCAGAACCTCGATAGCGACGAGGCGCGGGTGTTGGCGCTCTTCAAGGGCAAACAGACCCCAGCAGTGCTACGCGAGGCTGCGGACAACATCCGTTTCCAAGCCGGCATACGTAACCGTTTTGCTGATGGGCTGGTGCGGTCAGTGAGCCTCTTGCCAGACATCGAGCGTATTTTTGTTGCGGCCGGGCTGCCGCCTGAGCTTGCCCTGTTACCACATGTCGAATCTTCCTTCAACAGCAAGGCCAATTCCAAAGCGGGTGCGGCAGGGCTCTGGCAATTCATGCCAGGGACTGGCAAACGCTTTATGCGCATTGACCGCCGTGTTGATGAGCGCTTTGATGTCCGGCTTGCGACCATTGCTGCCACCAAGCTGCTGCGCGAGAATTATGAAGAATTGGGGACCTGGCCTCTGGCGATTACTGCATACAACCACGGCGCGAACGGCATGAAGCAAGCCGTAGCCACCGTAGGCACCACGGATTTTGGCACCATCGTGCAACAATACCGAGGGCCACTGTTCGGGTTTGCCTCGAAGAATTTTTATGCAGAATTTCTCGCGGCCATCGAGGTCATCAAGCATCACAAACTCCATTTTGCCGACCTCGCATTGTCCCGTTCTCCATATATACAGACGGCGGAAAGCGACCCGCCCAGCCCGACACTCGTCGCGAAAGCGACTGCAGGGGCATCTGTCACCCGCGAATACCGCGTCCAGCCAGGTGATACACTGTCGCGCATCGCGCAACAGTTTGATACCACTGCACCGGCTCTGGCGGTCTTGAATGGTATTCAGGAGCGTGACATGATCGTCGCCGGACAGGTGCTTACGCTGCCGCCGACCACCGCACAGCCGGCGGTGGCCGAACCTATCCAGGCCCAGGCAACGGTTGCGCCGAAGGTGGTGGCTGCACCCATCCAGGCTCAGGCAACGGTCGCGCCGGCGAAACGCGTCGCGGCCAAAAAGTACCAGGTACGACCAGGAGACACCTTATCGAGTATTGCCCAACGTTTTGATACGACGGTGCCGACGCTGGTGGCTTTAAATGGCCTGAAGCAACAACGGTCCATTAAGTCAGGAACGGTGCTCTCTTTGCCGTCAGACTCTCCCCAGACTGTTGCGGCTGAGTCTGTACCACGGCGGCCTGCTGTGGCAGCCCCCAAACGTTATCAGGTGCGCTTAGGGGACACCTTGTGGAGCATCGCGCAACGCTTTCGGACCACCGTCCCGACACTGGCGGCGTTGAACGGCCTCAAGCCACGACAACAGCTCAGACCCGGACAAGTCCTCACGTTGCCTCCCCCCTCCCTGCAGGAAGCTGCAGTACGCACGCCTGTCACGGTGACCAACGTGTTGTAAAGTATCGCACTATGGAAAACACCTGGCGCTCAGACGCCTCTCTGCAATTTGGTGTGAGTTATTTTGGCGTGCGCAATCCACAGCATTTTCAGCGCGATCTTGACGACATCGCCCGTCTCGGTTTCGATTACATCGTCTTTACCTTCTCTGAGGATGACCACCGTTTCTATCGGGGCAGTGTGGCTGAGTGTGTCCAACGTACCCGTCAGCACGGCCTGAAAACCTGGATTGATCCGTGGGGGGTGTGTGGCATCTTTGGCGGTGAAGCATTTACCGAACGCGGCGCCTGGGACATAGAAGGACAACAGCGACGGAGTGATGGACGACCGCTCCCACTGCTGTGCCCAAACTCTCCCGAAGTGCGGACGTATCTCGGGCAATGGATTACCACTGTGGCGGAGGTGCTGCAAGCCGAGGCCATTTTCTGGGACGAACCGCACTTTTACCTGCCCTACGGCACGGCACGCACACAGGGGATGTGGGGGTGTTGTTGCCACCGCTGTCAGGAACGCTTTGTGACGACGTATCAGCGTCCCTGGCCCGCTGAGGAAACAGACGAGGTGCGACAGTGTAAGCAAGATGCTGTGGCGGAGCTCCTCAGGGAACTGACAGCCACTGCAGCCGCACAGGGATTACAGAACATCGTCTGTGTTCTCCCCGAACACGAATATCTTGACGCCCTCGAAGCGAAGTTTAATCTCTTTGCTACCGATCCTCATCTCGATGTGCTCGCCACGGACCCGTATCCGCTGTGGCACGGCAGAGAAGTGGCGACAACGCAAGTCTTCTGTGAGGCCTTACAGCGCTCCTGCCAACAACATGAGAAAGGCGCGCAAATGTGGCTCCAGGGTTTCCGCGTGCCCGCTGGCCAGGAAATACTCCTCGGCGAAGAAATGCGCCTCATGGCACAATGCGGCATCCGAGACATGGCGCTGTGGAGCTATCTGGCGACCGCCTATATGTCCTCGCACACCTGTGCCGATGCTCCCAAGGTCTGGGAGGTCTTCACGCAGACCATGCAGGATCTCCGCCGCTCCTACGGCTAGTACTGCGTACCGCTCCGCCGCATGACTCGACGGATCCTGGGCAAGTTGAGCTCCTCTCGGAGGTGGCGTATAATTTCCCCACACGATGACATATTCTCCCACGATAAAAGGACGTGTCATGCAAACAGCGCGGTCCAACGTGTCCTCAGCCACAGGATATCGTGCCTGGTTTCAGTGCATTGCCGGCTGTCCTGGACAGTATAACCTGCGGCAGGTCATGTACCGGTGTCCCACCTGTGACAACCTCCTCGAGGTGCAGCACGACCTGGCGCGTTTGCAGCAGCATCCCCCAGAATACTGGAAGCAGTTGTTCGATAGCCGCTTTCTACGCAATCAGTGGCCCTATGGCAGTTCGGTGTGGGGCAAGCGGGAGATCGTGTGTCCCGAAGTCGAGGATGAGAACGTCGTCTCTACCTTTGAAGGAGGGAGCAATCTTTTTTGGGCTGAACGCTTAGGCAAAGCCATTGGCGTTTCTGACCTGTGGATCAAGCAGTGCGGTAACAGTCATACGGGCTCGTTTAAAGATCTGGGCATGACTGTGCTTGTCTCCATGGTACAGCAGATGATTGCTGAAGGGCAGGACATCCCAGCGGTGGCCTGTGCCTCTACCGGCGACACCTCTGCAGCGCTGGCAGCTTATTGCGCCGTGGCGGATATTCCCGCCATCGTCTTTTTACCCAGGGATAAGGTGTCGATGGCCCAGCTGATCCAGCCAATTGCGCATGGTGCCCTGACCCTGTCCCTTGATACGGACTTCGACGGCTGCATGGCCCTGGTGCAAGAAATATGTGCCCGCAACAATATCTACCTGGCCAATTCTATGAATTCCCTGCGCATCGAGGGGCAAAAGACCGTCAGTGTCGAGCTCGTGCAGCAGTTCGATTGGGAAGTCCCTGACTGGGTCATTATTCCGGGTGGAAACCTGGGAAATGTTAGCGCCCTGGGGAGCGGCTTTCTGTTGATGCGTGAGCTCGGGATGATCTCCAAACTCCCCCGCATTGCCTGTGCCCAGGCGCAACGTGCCAACCCACTGTATGTCAGCTACCTCAATGGCTTTCGGGAGTTTCAGCCCATGCAGGCGCAACCCACCCTGGCCAATGCCATTCAGATTGGCAATCCGGTGAGCGTGCAGAAGGCCATCGGCACGCTCAAAACCTTTCACGGCGTGGTAGAGCAAGCCAGCGAAGACGAGCTCGCCAATGCTGCAGCCCGGGCCGACCGCACTGGCTTGTTCAACTGTCCGCATACTGGCGTGGCTCTGGCCGTGCTCTTCAAGCTCGTCGAGCGTGGCGACATTCGTCCACAGGACCGCGTGGTGGTGATCTCGACCGCCAATGCCCTGAAGTTTCCGGAGTTTAAGATCAAATATCATGAGGGCCAGTTGGCCGACGTCTCACCGCGTTACAGCAATCGTCCCATCAATCTTCCCCCAGACTATCAGTGCATCCGCGACGTGATTCTGCGCAGCCTCGACCAACGCAGCATCTAGAGCGGTGTGCCATTGCCTGTACGGCGGGCGCACGCTTGTGGAGTGCGCCCGCATCGTACACCCAATGGCCAGCCGCTATAGATGCCCGCTGTGGCTCAGACTAGCACACAGGCTGCTTACGTTTGCTGATAGTACTCCAAACCCAGATGGGTAATCTGTGCCTCGCCCTGGAGATAGCGCAGGGTATTTTTCAGTTTGGTCAATTGAATGAAGAGATCGTGCTCTGGATAGAGAAACGGTGCACACATCGGGCTCTTGAAGTAAAACGACAGCCACTCTTGAATGCCACCAAGCCCACTGCGTTGGGCGAGATCCAGGAACAGGACCAGATCGAGAGCGACAGGCGCGGCCAGAATGCTATCACGACACAAGAAATTAATCTTGATTTGCATGGGGTAGTCGAGCCAGCCGAAGATGTCGATATTGTCCCAGCCCTCTTTGTTATCACCCCGCGGCTTGTAATAGTGAATATGCACCTGATGCTCATAATGTCCGTACAGCTCCTCATAGAGATCAGGTTGCAAAATATAGTCAAGCACCGAGAGCTTACTGTGCTCCTTGGTCCGGAAGGAGTCAGGGTCGTGTAACACATCCCCATCGCGATTCCCCAGGATGTTGGTAGAAAACCAGCCATGCACGCCGAGCATGCGAGCTTTTAACCCCGGCGCCACAATAGTTTTCATGAGGGTCTGGCCGGTTTTGAAGTCCTTCCCACAGATGGGAATGCCCTTGTCTGCCGCCAACTCCATCAGAGCGGGCATATCGACGCAGAGATTCGGTGCCCCATTGCCAAACGGCACACCAGACATCAAGGCGGCGTAAGCGTAGATCATGCTTGGCGTGATCGCCGGGTGGTTGTGCTTGAGGCCGTCCTCAAACCGGCGCAGGGTCTTATGCACGTCATCGAGTTCCATGAAGACTTCCGTGCTGCCACACCAGAGCATCACCATGCGGCTGACACCGTGCCGTCCCTGGAAGGTCTCGATGTCTTCCATCAGTTGCGTCGCCAGCGCATATTTGTTCTTCCCCGCCTTGACGTGCGGTCCACAGAGGCGCCGCACATACTGCTGATCAAACACCGCCGTCCAGGGCTGTATCGCTGCCAACTCCTCGCGCACGACTTCCAGACGCGCCGCTTCGATGACGCCGGCATGGAGCGCTGCTTCGTAACAATTTTCCGCAAAGATGTCCCAGCACCCAAAAACAAGGTCGTCAAGACTCGCCAGGGGGACAAAATCTTTAATGAGCGGGGTGTTGTTGTCCGTCCGTTTGCCGAGCCGGATGGTGCCATACTGGGTAAGCGAGCCCACAGGTCGCCCGAGGCCCTTTTTGATCAATTCCACACCAGCAATCAGCGTGGTACTCACCGCCCCCATGCCGGGAAGGAGCACTCCCAGCTTCCCATGGGCCGGTGCAATATTCACCTTCGTTCGCTCCATAGTCTGTCTCCTTCTATCTCTCTCTGGACGTCAATACTCTTTTCAAACGCGTGGTATGGAAAGGGGAAGGGGTTCCACGGTAAAGATAACTCCACCCACATGCAAGCGTATTTCACCAAAGCTCCTCATACTGCGGCGTCGGCCTGCCTTCGACATCGACAGGTGGGTTCCGTATAATGGTGGCACAATGACAACCGTCCCGAGACAGGCAGTGGCGAGCAGGGAGACGGCCATGGATTTCACCCTTAATGACGCACAACGACAACTGCAACTCACTATGCGGCGCTTTGTCGAACGCGAAGTCATCCCCGTGGCGAGCGAATATGAACACGCCGATGCCTACCCCGACCCCATTGTCGCACAGATGGCAGACATGGGCTTGTTTGGCTGTGTTCTACCGACGGAGTATGGCGGCCAGGGCATCGATTACATCAGCTACGCCATCATCTGTGAGGAACTCTCGCGCGGCTGGATGAGTCTGGCGGGAATTCTCAATTCTCACCTCATGATGGCCTTGATGACCTGTTGGTATGGCACCGAGGCACAAAAGCGTGCCTATGTACCGGCCTTTGCCTGCGGCGAACGTCGCGGCGGACTGATGTTGACCGAGGCGAATGCCGGCTCTGATGCCGCGGCGATGCGCACCACGGCTGTCCGGCAGGGCGATGCGTACGTCATCAACGGTGCCAAGATGTTTATCACCAATGCCGAACATGGTAATACATTTATGCTGCTCGCGAAAACCGATACCACGGCCGAGCCGCCACACCGCGGCATTAGTGCCTTCCTCCTGGAGAAGAGCTGTCCGGGTTTTCACGTCGGGCGTCGTATAAAGAAGCTCGGCTACAAAGGGTTACGCACATGCGAGATCGTCCTCGAAGACTGTCGTATCCCACGGGACTGCCTGGTAGGAGAAGAAGGCCAAGGGTTTAAGTACGTGCTGTCGGCCCTGGAAGTCGGCCGGATCAACATTGCCGCACGTGGAGTGGGCATGGCACGGGCGGCGTTTGAAGATTCTATTCGCTATGCCCAACAGCGAGAGCAATTTGGGCAACCCATTGCCAATTTCCAGGCCATTCAATTCAAACTTGCCGATATGGCCACGCACATCGCCGCGGCGCGTTTGCTCACCTATCAAGCAGCGGCGAAAAAAGACCGCGGGGAACGTTGCGATCTGGAAGCTGGTATGGCCAAGCTCTTTGCCTCAGAGATCTGCGAAAAAGCCGCCTCAGAAGGCATCCAGATTCATGGCGGCTATGGCTACACCGAGGATTTTGCTGTGGAACGTTATTATCGCGATGCCAAACTTCTCACCGTGGGCGAAGGGACCAGCGAAATTCAGCGCCTGGTTATTGCCCGCCGTTTGTTGGATCTCTATCGTCTCTGAATCAACGACGGAGCCTCACCTATTTGTCGCGGGGTCCAGCCAATCACGCAGGCCATCACCCACCAGGTTAATCAGCAGGGTGGTGACAAAAATGGCCAGACCCGGAAACGTCGCCAGCCACCAGCGTAGCAACATGTAGTCTTTGCCCTCGCCCAGCATGCCGCCCCACGATGGGGTCGGCGGCTGGATGCCCAGCCCCAGGAAGCTGTGGTAGAAAGTGATGACCCCGGTGCAGAGAATGTGCATATGCGGGTCCATGGTAGGGAGATCCGCATCAAAGGCCAGAATAACCGTCTCCTGGCGTGGAGGATCGGCGGCTACTGCCAGCTGGACTCCTAATGCCAGGAGGCACAACAGCACCCCGGCCAGGCATAGTCCTCGCCGGCTCTGGAGGCTGGGAAGCCCACCAGGACACCTCACGTTTGCTGTAGTATTACCGTGCAAAGATTGGCGCGCATGCTCTGTCCTCCTCTGGATGGTTGCACACGTTGACCGGGAGACAACGCGGGCGCCATCATACTGGGAAAGGCGCCCGCTGCGCAACCACGAATGCACGGGCGGCAGCATGATTCCTGTGAGGACCTCTGGCGCGATCGGCATTTGCGGGCACGCAACTATTTTGTTACTCTGGAGCCTCCAGAGCCGTCTGCTCCCAGGGCGACTCGGGGCAGCGGATTTTTTGTGCTCTATGACCCAGGTGCTCGTCGTGCCTCGGTTATAGAGGTGCCAGGTGGTCATCTACAACAAACCACTCGCACAGGGGCAAGCAGTAACAGAGCAACGTATGGCGCTGAAAAAATCTGAACTCTACTCCTCTCTCTGGCAAAGCTGCGACGAACTGCGTGGCGGCATGGACGCCAGCCAGTACAAGGACTATGTCCTCGTCCTGTTGTTCATCAAATACATCAGCGACAAATATGCCGGCGTGCCCTTTCGCTCCCATCATCATCCCCGAGGGCGCCAGCTTCAAGGACATGGTCGCGCTCAAGGGCAAGCCGGACATCGGCGACCAGATCAACAAGAAGATCATCGCCCCGCTGGCCAATGCCAACAAGCTGTCCGACTTCCCCGACTTCAACGACGCCACCAAGCTCGGCAGCGGCAAGGAGATGGTGGACCGCCTCACCAACCTCATTGCCATCTTCGAGAACCCGGCCCTCGACTTTTCCAGGAACCGCGCCGACGGCGACGACATCCTGGGCGATGCCTACGAATATCTGATGCGCCACTTCGCCACCGAGAGCGGCAAGAGCAAGGGCCAGTTCTACACGCCTGCCGAGGTGAGCCGGGTGATCGCGCAGATTCTCGGCATCCGCAACGCCAGGACCACCAGCGCTACCACCGTGTATGACCCCACCTGCGGCTCCGGCTCACTGCTGTTGAAGGTGGCCGATGAGGCCCGCACCGAGGTCACCCTCTACGGCCAGGAAAAGGACGCTGCCACCAGCGGTCTGGCGCGCATGAACATGATCCTGCACAACAACCCCACGGCGCTCATCGTGCAGGGCAATACGCTGGCCGATCCCAAGTTCAAGGACGGCGACACGCTCAAGACCTTCGACTACGTGGTCGCCAATCCGCCCTTCAGCGACAAGCGCTGGAGCACCGGCCTCGACCCGGCCAACGATTCCTACGAACGCTTCAAGCCCTTCGGCGTGCCGCCCGCCAAGCAGGGCGACTACGCCTACCTGCTGCACATCGTCCGCACGCTGAAGAGCACCGGCAAAGGGGCGTGCATCCTGCCGCACGGCGTGCTCTTCCGGGGCAATGCCGAGGCCGACATCCGCCGCGCCCTGGTCCGCAAGGGCTACATCAAGGGCATCATCGGCCTGCCCGCCAACCTGTTCTACGGCACCGGCATCCCCGCCTGCATCATCGTCGTCGACAAGGAGGACGCCCACACGCGCCAGGGCATCTTCATGATCGACGCCAGCAGTGGCTACATGAAGGACGGCCCCAAGAACCGCCTGCGCGCCCAGGACATCCACAAGATCGTCGATGTCTTCACCCGGCAGCTCGAAGTCCCCAAATACTCGCGCCTGGTGAGCTTTGCGGAGATCGAGAAAAATGAGTTCAACCTCAACCTGCCGCGCTACATCGACAGCCAGGAGCCGGAGGACATGCAGGACATCGCGGGACACCTGTGCGGCGGCATTCCCAACTGCGACATCGCTGCACTCGAAAAATACTGGTCCGTTCTCCCCGGACTCAAATCCGCGCTCTTCCATCCGCTCCGCGACCACTATTCTCAATTATCCATTCTCCATTCTCAATTAAAACAAACCATCTACGCGCACCCCGAGTTCGTCGCCTTCACCGAGCGCATGAACGCCCTGTTTGCCGCATGGCGGCAGAAGAGCGCCACCACGCTCAAGGCCCTGCAAGCTGGCTTTCACCCGAAGGAAGTCATCGCCGCCCTCGCCGAGGATCTGCTGGCGCACTACGCCGGCAAGCCGCTCATCGACAAATACGACGTCTACCAGCACCTGATGGACTACTGGGCGGAGACCATGCAGGACGACTGCTACCTCATCGCCGCCGACGGCTGGAAGGCCGAGACCTACCGCATCATCGAGAAGGACAAGAAGGGCAAGGAGAAGGACAAAGGCTGGGCCTGCGACCTCGTCCCCAAGGCCCTCATCGTCGCCCGCTACTTCGCCAAAGAGCAGGAAGCCATCACCCAACTGGAGGCCGAGCTGGAAAGCGTCACCGCCCGGATGAGCGAGCTGGAGGAGGAACACGGCGGCGAGGAAGGGGTCTTCTCTGCGCTGGACAAGGTGAACAAGGCCAGTGTCACCGCCCGCCTGAAGGAGATCAGGGGACTTTTCGCCACGGATGACGAAGAGACCAGGGAGGAAGCCGCCGTGCTCGACGAGTGGCTGGAACTGAGCAACCAGGAGGCCGGTCTCAAGAAGAAGCTGAAAGACGCCGAGGCCGCGCTGGACGCCAAAGCCTACGCCCAATACCCCAGGCTCACCGAGGATGACGTCAAGACGCTGGTGGTGGACGACAAATGGCTCGCCGCGCTGGAGGCCGCCATCCACGGCGAGATGGAGCGCATCAGCCAGGCACTGACCCAGCGCGTGAAGGAACTGGCCGAACGCTACGAAATACCGCTGCCGCAGATGGCCAGCCGCGTGGCCGAGCTGGAGGCGAAAGTGAACCGCCATCTGGAAAGGATGGGATTTAGGCCATGAGCGAAAGCCGAAAAATCACCGCGACGGACAGCCGAAAAACTTTGGGAAGAGTCAAACCGGATGTGATGATGCCCGTTCCCGACACCCTGGCAGGGATGCCGGAAGGTTACTCCGTGCTCCTCTCCGGCATAAAAGAGATCATTACCCGTGAGCGTATCAAGGCGGTCATGTCGGCCAATGTCGCCATGGTGTTGATGTATTGGGACATCGGTCAATGTATCTTACAACGCCAACAACAGGAAGGATGGGGTGCCAGGGTGATCGACCGGCTTTCGCATGACCTGAAGACCGCTTTCCCTGGCATGACGGGGTTCTCTCCGCGCAACCTCAAGTACATGCGGAAGTTTGCCGACGCCTGGCCGGATCGGGCAATTGTGCAACGCACCGTTGCACAATTGCCCTGGCGCAGCAATCTGACGCTGTTGGATAAACTCAGCGATCCGAATACACGGCTTTGGTATGCCCACAAGGCTTTGGAACTTGGCATGGGCAAGGACATGTTGGTTATTCAAATCGAGAATCGACTCCATGAGCGCCAGGGCAAGGCCATCACCAATTTTCCTACCGCCTTGCCGCCAACCGATTCGGACATGACTGCCCAGATTTTCAAAGACCCGTATATTTTTGACTTTCTTGGTACAGCAGATCCGCGCCGCGAAGCCGAGTTGGAACAAAAACTGATCGACCATATGCAGCAATTTCTGCTGGAGCTTGGGCAAGGATTTGCCTTTGTGGGACGGCAGGTTCACCTGGAGATATAGGTTCTCGCCAACCCGTCGTCGGGCCCGGTCAACTGGGACCTCGCCAAGCAGGTCGCCCAGTCGCAGCTCACCGAGGACCCGGCCGATCGCGTCCCCGCAGCGCGACGCGGTCGCCGAGGCGCTGCGCCTGGCCGACCTCTGGCTCGATGCGCAGTCGTCGCCTCCTCCGGCGTCCGGTCCATCGAGGCCTGGCGCCGCGCGCGACTGGCTCGTCGAACACCCTCCCGGTGTGGCGCAAGCTGTGCGACCCGGTCGCCGACCGGATGGTGCGGCGCGATGGGCGACCTCGTGCCGGAGCAGATGCGCGGCCCAGCTCGGCCCGATGGCCGCCATGCTCACCTCGGTCGGCGGCGCGCTGTTCGGCGGCCAGCTCGGCAGCGCGCTCGCGCTCGCTCGGCCGGCGAGGTGCTGTCGGCCGGCGACATCGGCCTACCGCTCGGCCCGGCCGGTACGGCCGCGCTCGTCCCGGCCAACATCGCCGCCTACGCCGATGGGCTCGAGATCCCGACGACCAGGTACGGCTCTACGTGGCGCTGCGCGAGGCGGCACACCAGCGCCTCTTCGGCCACGTGCCGTGGCTGCGCGGCCACGTGCTCAACGCGGTCGAGACCTACGCCGCCGGGATCACCGTCGACCGGGAGGCCGTCGAGGAGGCGATGGGCCGGATCGACCCGACCGACCCGGAGTCGATGCAGGACATCGCCATCGAAGGCGTCTTCACCGGCCGAGGACGCCGGCCGCAGAAGGCGGCGCTGACCCGGCTCGAGACCGCACTGGCCCTGGTCGAGGGCTGGGTGTGCCACGTGGTCGACAGGCCGCGAGCGCCGAGCGCCTGCCCGACGCCGGTCCGCCTGGCCGAGACCTTCCGCCGCCGTCGCGCCGCGGGTGGCCCGGCCGAGCAGACCTTCGCCGCGCTGGTCGGGCTCGAACTGCGCCCACGCCGGCTGCGCGAGGCGGCCGCCCTGTGGGCCGCGCTCACCGAGCACCGCGGCGTGGCCGGCCGGGACGCGGTCTGGGGCCACCCCGACCTGCTGCCCAGCGAGGACGACTTCGCCGACCCGGCCGCCTTCGCCACCGCAACCGACGCCGGCCTCGACTTCCCCGACGACCTCAAGCCCTAACGCCCGCCCGCAGCGCCTACCCGCAACGCCGATCATGCAGCGTCGATCATGGCCGCAGAGCCGGGCCGATCATGGCCCTAGGACGCATGATCGGCGTGACGGAGCAGGTCGGAGGCCGTCGGCGATCGCCTGGACTGCGATTGACGAG
>CAVZBC010000060.1:0-7419 GCA_963773125.1 uncultured Gammaproteobacteria bacterium
TGTCCACGAGGCCCGGTAACACGAGTTTGCCGGCCACGTCCAGCACTTCCCTGGCGCTGTCCGGCGGGATCGCCGCCCGCACCACCGCGACCCGCCCATCCTGGATCGCCACATCCAAAGCGCCATCGAGCCCTTGGGCCGGGTCGATGACCCGGCCACCACGCAACAACACGTCGTACGGCATGCTCGGGACTCCTTCCTGGTTGGGCATGGACAGGGGGGCTGGGGCCGCGTGTCCATGCGGACTGTCGTCGAGGCTGCTCAGGCCTGTGCTCTATGGTCGCATCAGCGTAAACGACCTGGCGGGAACATGCAAGCGCAGGCGTGGCAAACGCTCTCAACCACGTGCAGGTCTGCCGCGTGCGGCGGCTGCCGCTCCTCGAGCAGAGGCATCGGCAGCACCCCGGCGGGACACCCTAATGCGGCAGCGCCACAGACCATAGTATCCATTCTCAAATATTCCTTTATTTATCCACATCAAAATAGTAAAAATGGAAAAATTTACGAATAATGTTGAATAAAAAAGTATAAAAATATAGAATATCGCCGCAAAAAATTTAAATTAAGTCTAATTTATAAGGTTAATGCACTTTTTAAAGGTTCTATAACATGAGTGACAGTATATCACCACGTATATTGTTGGTCAGTCAGCGAGGTCACAGAAGGCCTATATTCCGCTCCAGTGAATACGAGTTTGAGGATGTGATCCGCAGCATAGATAATACGGAGGTGTTTGCTCCAGAACGCATGGTGTCGTTCCGTCTACCCTACGAAGAGCACCTTTTCGAGTTCGTGGCACGCCATGCACACCTTGACATCAAACGTCGCTCCAGGCTGCAACGACCGAGGCTTACCCGGCACTACGATATACTTCTCGTGGCTCTCAATAGCCCGCACGAGCTCCGCCACCTCGAACATATGCTCGACACATTGCGCGACCACTGCCGCCTGGCAGTCTGCTACCTTGAGGAGCTGTGGCCCCCGTGGTTGAAATATGAGTATCTCATCCGCCCCCTTGAGAAGTTCGATCACATCCTGTTCGGCGGCAGAGGTATGTGCGAGAGGCTGTCAGGCGCTATTGGCAGACCAGTCACCTATCTGGCACACGGCATTGACATGGGTCGCTTCTGCCCCTATCCCCACCCCCCGCGGCGCACCATCGATGTATATGCCATGGGACGCTGCTCGATGGATACACACCACGCCCTCCTGGAGTGGGCTGAACAGACAGGCTCCACCTACCTCTACGACTCCGTCAGCGGACACGCTTCCCCATGGAGCCTGGAAGCGCACCGACGTCTCGTCGCCAGTCTCATCAAGCGTTGCCGCTATTTTCTTGTCAACCCTTCGAAGATCGACGTGCCCGAAGAAATCGGTGGTCAGCAGGAGGTGGGACCGCGCTTCTATGAAGGCGCAGGGGCCGGCGCCGTGCTACTCGGGCAGAGCCCTAAGTGCATTGCCTTTGAGGAGAATTTCGACTGGCCAGATGCAGTTATCGAGATGCCTTTCGGGAGCACTGATGTGGCAGAACTCATCTGCCAGCTTGAGGCGCAGCCGGAGCGTGTGCAGCGCATTCGGTACAATAACATAGTCAACTGCCTGCGGCGACACGATTGGGTATACAGATGGCTCGACGCTCTCCAGAGACTTGGTGTTGAGCCCCATGCGCTGGCCCTGCAGCGCCAACAGCACTTACAGGAACTGGCCGACGCGATTCCCACTGTGTGATACACCTGGCTGTCAGACGCGGCACGTGCGTCCGTTGGCCACGTTCTACCATGTAGGCTCGTACACTACCACTCCCACGCGCTGTCCCACCGTCATACCGGCGGCACCGTCATCCGGCCGCAAGCTTACCACCTCAGGTGCTGGGCAGTACCGGGAGCATAGCTTCGGGGCATGCCCTCCTGCCAGCGGGATCAGAAGCTATGCTGTGCCAGACTGTACAGCGCGGCGGAAATTCTCTAACAGTTTCAAATGCGGTGAGTGAGCCCGACTAGCAGAGGACACCCCCGCCAAACTGGCGGGGCAATTGCGGTATGCAGTACTGGTGCTGCATCTCAAAACGTAAAGCGGCTACCGACGGCGGATGGCGTGACCACCGACTCGCCGAACTCGTTCAACAGGGCCCAGAGGGCGCGCCATCCGGTGCAATGTGCTGGCATGATCTGCTGTAGCTCGAACTGTTGCAAATGTGCGATGGTGTCGGGAATCAGTCGTTCCATGGCTGCGCCCGCCAGATGCAAGCCTCCGAGTACACCATACAGCGGCACATCCGGAAACACCTCACGCGCATGCAGTAGGACATTCACGATGCCCGCATGCGAGCAGGAACTGAAGATAATGAGCCCCTTCGCCCGCACATGCACTGCGACGAAGCGTTCATCCATGATCAGTGGATCGGGCTCCCACGGCTGGTCGGCGGCGCGCCGGCAGAGATGGTCCGGGCGACCTTTTTCGAAGCTCGACGTCCTGGGAATCTCGCCGCTCACGTAGAAGGCGTCATCCAGCAGCAGCCGCGCTTCCCCGCTATTGACCACCTGTGCGCCGTGCGCCGTGAGTTCTGCGGGCGAGGGCACGCGCTGAAAGGGGGCAATCTGCCCACTCGTCAAGCGGGCGCCGCGTTCGAAGAACATCCCCGGATTCACATGGCACGGCACCTGGCGGCCGTGATTGTGTTGCGTGATATGGTCGAGTGTATCCAGCAGCGCCCCCATATGATCCCAGTGGCCGTGCGAGATGGCAATGGCCTCTACGGCAGCGAGCGATACCCCAAGGTTCTGGCAGTTTCTGAGAAAGAGCGGCCCTTCGGGCCCGGCATCGAACAGCAGCTTGTAGTGACGATTGCCCACGGACGCCGTCAGGACGAGCGCCAGGCCGAGTTGGGCACAGCACAGCGTACGGCCCGAAATTTCCGCGGCGCCAGCGGCAATGACGTTATTGAACTCAGGCGAGACGTGCTGGGGTTTACTGGAATAATTGTCACTGAGATTATCCAGCGCTATATCTACAACAAGCCTGTCGACTGGCCGAAGTTGCTGCATTGCATCGCTCTCCTACACCGCCAGGCTCGCCGTGAGCGGCTGCCCGTCCGAGGTATAGATTATGGCCTTCTCTCAGCGCCTGTCCAATGCCATGCGCCAAACCACCGTATATCTGCCCTTCTACCACTTTGGGGTTTATGGCCACGTCTTAGAAACGAGACGGCACGACAGATTGTATGCCAGGGCGGGCAGAGAATCCACATCTGCTGCCTCATGCGCCCGCACTTCTGGTGTCAGGAGCAAATACCTTTTACACCCCACTTGAAAAAACGCGCTGTACATCGTAATGTGGCGCTCCCAGCGCACCACCAGACGGCGCAAATTCCCCATCAGGCAGATAGGAAGTTATGTCCAGATACATAGAAGGTGCATGTTGCTCTTGCGAGCTGCTTGGGAGGACCACATGACTGACAAGAAAACCGTCGGCAGCGTAACCTACTCGCAAGCTGACAAGGCGTATTTCGCACAGCGGGGTCTCAGACGGCACGCACGGGTCTGGTCGTTGTGGGCGTTGGGTGTCGGTGCCGTAATCTCGGGACAATTCTCCGGGTGGAATCTGGGCTTTGCGACAGGTGGCTTTGGTGGTCTGTTCTGGGCGACGATCATCATTGCCATCATGTATTTTGGGTAGTGTCTCACTTTGCCTCTGAACTCATTGAGAGATTTGGACAAAAAATTCAAACTGAGACACTACCGTTATACGTCGAAGGCAGCTTGCCATCGCCTGGCCGAGGTGGCTGTATGGGTGCAGTCTTATGTGGAGGAGTACTACACTGCACTGAGAGCGCCACACTGGCGCTGAGCCCAGTTATTTCACACACGGCTTCTCCTGCTTACAGGCGCTAATGAGCCACGTATGGCCAATATCCCCTCCATCCCAGCCAGGGAATGGCCAATCGTTGACGATTTTGGGATCGACAATGACTTCGATGAATACGTCAAAGAGAGGCATAATCTCAAAGTTTTCAAACTTGTAGTTGCCGATCTTGCGCAACTGCTCATCCACCGCCTTGGCGTCGGTCAGCTGTCGCAGATCTTCCCACATCTTGTAGATCTCATCTGTCTCAAACTGATGCACGATGGCTTTGCCAGCATTAAAGACCGCGATCTGTGGTTCTACCGCCTTTTTCGAGGGCGGTAGAGCAGCCAGGTAGCCATGAGCCTTGCGGTCCCGCATAGTGGGGATGACCTTGGCGACCCAGTCGCTCTCTTCCAACTCCAGCTCAATGCCCACCTCGCGTAACTGTGTGGCAAGCGCCTCCATGAGGGGCATGAGTTCTGGTGCCCCAGCAAAGGGAAACAAAAAGGCCTTGGCCTTAAAGCCTTTGGGATAACCCGCTTCTGCTAGCAGGCGTTTCGCCGCCGCGGGGTCATAGCCATACATTTCCGGGAAGCGTTTCTCCCAGGTGGGATCCCAGCCCGGCAGGTCGGGATAGAAACCGTGCACATACATGAGACGCGCTCGGCCTTTGTACAGCACGTTCAGGATCTCGTCACGGTTAATGGCCTTATTCATGGCCTGCCGTACCTTTTTCTCCGTCCAGGGGATTTTTGTATCGAGCTTGCCGGTGGTACCGCCATGTTCGGTATAGCGTCCGGTCTGCTTGTCCTCAGTCCCAAAATACAGCCCACCGAACATGATCTCAATCTGCTGTGCTGTACCGCGGCTGCGGATGAGTTTATAGCCCTTGGCCACCAGTTGATCCGTGAGATCTTTGTTCACTTCGGTGAGATGCGTCTCCCCGGCGAGCAATTGCGCCAAGCGCGTGGGTTCTTCGAGGGTCCAGGTCATCTGCAGCTCTTTCCAATCCACCGTGCCGTGCTTCCAGTGCGGCGTAGGGGCACGTTCATACAGGAAGTAGCGGCCCAACTGGCGCTCCTTGAAGACATACGGTCCAGTCCCGGCGGGTTTCGTCTCGTAGGCCATTTCTCCCTCTTTATCCCACTGTGCCTTGCTAAATATCATGATATCGGCGGCGCTGGAGTAGTAAAACGGCATATCCAGGCAGGGGATCTTACAGCGCATGACGATCTCATAATCATTGACGACCTCAATACGCTCGACGGCACAGATGCCAGACCGGTAGCCACTTGATGGCGGATCTTTGCGCCCTGGGTAGTTTTCATCACACCACAGGGCATGAGTATGCACCACGTCTTTGGCCGTAAACGCCCCATAGCCATGATGGAACGGTACCCCCTCTTGCAATTTGACCCGCCACGACCTCCCGTCCTGAGCCATTTCCCAACTGGTGGCAAGCCAGGGTTTGAACTGGCCCGTCTCGGCATCAACCTCAATGAGCCACTCAAACACTGGATCATGCACGATGTTGTGATCTGCTGTACCAGCAATCCACGGACGTACATAATCGAGATAAGGAGTAATCAACCCCATCACCAGACGGTCCGTTTTCGCCTTGCCAGTCGCCAGCTGCGCCTGCGCCGTAGTGCTAGCGAGCCCCATGACCCCGCACAGGAGCACGATGTACCACAATACCCCGAGCTTCACACCACGTTCGTATAGCATACCTTCTCCCCTTATATTGCCTATTGCCCTCTCGCGCGTCTGTCTTGCATGGCGGAGAAAGGCACGGTGCCTCGGCACCAGGCATATATGGCACAGTAACCCTGGCGCATTGTAGCATAGGCGTCCTAGAGAGATAGGTCAAAAAGATTGATACCTTGGTGAGGGGTAGTGAACTGGGTCAGAGTCGGTTTTCAGTCGGATTCTCGTCGCGCTCGTCATGGGGGCCTATTAACGCCAGCACTTTAACCAATACGAACCTCGGCAGGCATGGTGCTACGCCAAGACGGTACATGGCTGTTGCTTGTCGTCGTGCAAGTGCCCGATAGCACGCCCATGCAGCCGCACGATGTGTCCGGTGTGAATCTAGAGTTTGCCAACATCGCCGTGACCAGCGATGGCGATAGCATGACCGGCAACGATATTGACGCGCGGTACGTAGACGGTTTTCTACGCGAAGGCGGGCGTTGCAAAAAGGTACAGCGGGCCAGAAAAAACGTGGCAAGAGACCGAGCTGCGGGCTGCTCCGGTGGGGCTGCCGTGGCGCGTGGGCGGGGCTGGCGCAAAAAGAGTGTTAATTCTTCCTATCCACCCTGACGCGCCGCTCCCACAATGTGGATAATTGACAGGAAACGTGCCGCAATGGCGTCACAGACAGCGACCTCCTGATCTTTCATTGTGTGCTATGAACATGCGCCGGTATTGCAAAAGGCTCTTTGGCCGCATCCTGACTCCCTCCTACATCAGTACCCTGATCTGGCTTGTCACGGACACGGTTGAGGTCGTCTTTCTGGGCATAGCCTTGAGCGTAGTGTTCGCCATTGCGTCGCCGTTTCTGGAAACCGCTGCCGAGGTATATCACGAGTTCCGGGCCAAACGCGAGGCCCAGCGCAAGACCACCCTGCTCGATCACTTCGTACCCTTCATAAACGCCTATAAAGACGCCGTGACCAAATATCCTCCTGCTCTGTTTTCTTCCCCTGGTACACAGAGTCTTTTAGTACAGCTGGATATCTTGGCGCAGCATATGCGGACCCTCAAAGGGACAAAAACCCAGGCCTATACGACCGCCTATGACCTGGTGCTGGGCCTCTCAGTGCACCAGGGTGACTTCGACCACTGGGAGCTGGACGACTGTCAGGAATTTGTGCAGCACCTCCTGCACGAGCTCTCAGCCCATGCTACAGGCCCCTGGCGAGTGACGATCAATCGGTTTCGTCACCAACCCCGCGAGGCAAAATGGTCTGCGGCACTCGCCACAGCAGAACAAGATCTGGACAACGCCATACAACAAGACCTTCGCCTGTCTCCCCTCGTCACACTGACCGAGCATGCTCCGGAGATGCGCGCTCGCATCTGCTCTTTGCTCAAACTCGAGACCTTCCATCGCCAAGCAGCTTTGCAGACGTATCTCTCTCCTGCACGCTTTCCCTGCGCACCTCACGAGGTGGCCGACACCATTACCTCTCTGCGCTCTGATGCGGTCGCCGCGGCTTTTCTCACGGTGCTCGATGGGACACCTACATCGTAATGGCGTCTGCCACCAGCAGGAGATTTCTTCCTATCCCGATTCCAGACTGCCAGGTTCTCCCCAGAGCTTTGATGCTCTCGTCTCGAAGCCCCAGTGCGGCTGCGCAAGGCGAGCCATCTTGGTATTAACGAACCAGAAGTGATTTCTCCACAAACTCAATCTGAATCTCCGCGTTTGCCAGGAGTGGGTTGCGGCTGAGAACGGAGACGGTGACAATTTTGGGATTCGGCTCTGATACGAGACGGAACGCGGCGCGTCCGGACTGCAGTGTGAGGGAGCGGATCCGCTGCGCGCCTTTTTCGTCCATGATGCTCCCACCC
>CAVZBC010000061.1:0-98844 GCA_963773125.1 uncultured Gammaproteobacteria bacterium
CGAGTGAGAGATATGGTGTCACGGTGTATGCACCCTTATAGCGAGTTCTCTGGGCGAGGTCAACTGCTGATAGCATACTGGCAAGAGTAATGAAGCGACAGGGCGATCACCGCACAGGAAGTGTCTATATCGGCGTAGCATTATCATTGATCGTGACCGTACCATTCTCGTTGAGATTGAGGGTGACATCCTCCGGGTCTGATGCGACGGGAGTCTCGCCTGTTCTGCTCATGCTGAGAATGACCGTGCCAGCGCCCGAGCTACCAAAGGCGAGTTCTCCAGCTGACTTCACAGTCCCCTCGCAGGTGTTGTACTCCTCATCAAATCGTTCTTCTCCCACGCCAACCTCCCCCGGATTTTGCGCCAGTCGACACGACGTAGTGGCGCTGGTCTCCTTGGTGATGATGCCATTGATCACTGTCCCGCCACTGGTTGTCAGGGTGAAGGTTGCTGCAGCATCGCCAATCGCCAGGGTCGCTGACTCGCCTGGGAAGCCGAAAATCGTCGCCTCAGAGAAGTCGAAGGTGACGTCCTCGAGGGCTGCACCATCCGCCTCAGCGAGACTAAATAACTAGCTGTCGGCGATGGTGTCGTCTTCGTCATCACAGCCCATAAGCTCAACTTTATCCATGAGGTGATCGAGCAACGCCGATAGAGGACTTCTGCTATTACCTGCGGGAGAGTTTTTTGGAGGTCGGGGGAAAATAGTGACATTCAAAAACTCTCTTTCATAGAGAATCAATAGGTTATGCTATGTGGCTGTTCCGTCCTAGGAAAATCAATAAGAGTCGAGATAAGACCATGCGAAAACGAGCCCCACGATGGCAGTGGCCCACAACAGACCTCTACGAAAGTTCCAGTGTCGCATGCTGTGAGGTCCTCTGGTATAGGGCGCCATGCGAGACAGCGAAACAGCGAGCTGCGTGTCGTAGTGCGGCCTAGGCTCGGAGCATTCGCGAAAAGGGACATACACTACCGTCTGGAGTGTACAGAGGCCGCGCACCGCGCGGCCCTTCAAAGGGAATATGGGTCGCAGATGCAGATGTCGAGGGGCTTCTATTGCTCTCAGTTCCCCACGCGGTGCATATTGACGCGTCTGTACATGCCCTCGATGTTCAGCGGCAAAAACTCCTCGTAGCGGAACCAGTCTTTATATTTGTCGAGCTTGATGGTCTGTTTCATCTCGTCCACGGATTTGCCAGCCCGGGAGGCTTCCAGGACGGCGGCGTGCAGATCCTCCATATAGCCACGGTAGGCACGCACGTCTTCCTTGGTCCCGAGGGCACCGTGTCCGGGTGCCAGCACATCAAAATCCATCGCTTCGACACGCTTGAGAGACTCTATCCAGTCAGTGATATAGGCATCTGGGAAGTCACGGAAGGCCACGCCCTTCACCGGAATAAAGTCCACCGCGAACAGGACGCGCTCGGCCGGGAAGCGCATAACGATCGAGTTGTCTGAATGGTTGCGCCCGACATAGAGCAGCTCCACCGTCTTGCCACCAAGCTCGATCGTCAGGTTGTCGGAGAAGGTGACATTCGGTACGGCCGTGGGCCGTTTCTCGCCGATGATGGCAGCCTTGGCGTTCTCATGCGCCACCACGGTTGCCGTGTCGGCAAACACTTCGCCACCGGCGATGTGATCCCGGTGATCATGGCTATAGATAAGGTATTTGATCGGCTGCTTGAAGCGTTGCGCCAGCTCAGCCTTGAGCCACTTGGCCGCTTCAGCGTCAATGGGGTCGGTGACGATGATGCCGGCTGGCGTCACCAGGAATACTGAGTAGTGAAAATTGTTTTGAAAACGATACAGATCACCAGCAATCTTGGTAATATCCCGCTTTGGCGGTTGCGCCGGTTGCTGCGTCAGGCCCACATTGGTGCAGACGAGCAGCACCACTCCGACTATCCCAGACAACCAGCCATTTTGATACGGTATGCATAGGTGTACCTTACCTCCTCTAGGATTGAGCACTTCAAAGCTCACTAGCGCATACTGATAACCACAACGTTTACCTACTTCAGCGGCATGTTGACGAGAGGAAGGTGTGTGGGTTAAAGTCAGTTCCGAGATTTTGCAGAGTAGACCCGATGCGCTTGCAGCGAGGCAATGCCTTGCTCAATAAACGCTGTTACATCGACCGCGTGCGTGGCTGCGGGTGAGGCATCAACACAGACCATGCGCACGCCATTCCAGGGTGCAAAACCTTCGGTGAGCAGCTCGGGAAAGATCCAGCGATTTCCTGCGTCCCTGGCTGCGTCTAACACCGCTAAGGCTGTCCAGCGATGGTCGGCCATGTTGAACGTTCCCCCTGGCCAGGTGAGGCGGTAGTTCGACGTAATCAGGATGTCGGGACGAAAACGCCGAATAACGCGGGCAATGTCCCGTCGCAAGGGCGAGCCATACTCGATGACGCCATCAGGGTAGCCTAAAAACTCCACAGTATCTACCCCAACGATAGCGGCACTGCGGCGCTCTTCGGCTTCGCGCAGGGGACCGGCCTCGGCCGGGTCTATCGTGTCGATGCCGGCTTCGCCGCGCGTCACCAGGAGATACTGCACGTGCTTGCCTTGCGACGTCCAGCGGGCGATGGCGCTGGCCGTCCCGTACTCTAAATCGTCCGGGTGGGCCACCACCGCCAGGGCGCGTTCCCAATCCTCCGGAAATGGTGCTAACGTAAGTGTTTCAGTCATGCGCAGCCTTTGCTCAGGATGGGCATTACGGCCTATTGGCCTTGAGCGCTTGCCGGACTTTCTCCGCGGTAATCGGCAGGGAAGTCATACGCACCCCGACAGCGTCGTAGATGGCATTGGCCACTGCCGGCGCAAACGCCAGAATCGGGGGTTCGCCAATACCGCGCGCCCCGAAGGGCCCCTCGTCGTCAGGCACCTCGACAATCACCGCTGCCACGTCTGGCAGGTCCTGCGACGATGGAATTTTATAGTCAAGAAATCCTTGCGTCTGGAGGGCACCATCGGCACCATAGCGCACCTGCTCCATCAGGGAGTGGCCGATCGCCTGTGTCACTCCCCCCTGGATCTGCCCCTCCACGCCCTGCGGATTGATGGCTCGTCCCACGTCATGGGCAGCGACGATCTGTAGGATCTTGACTGCCCCTGTCTCCTCGTCGACTTCCACCTCGACGATCTGCGTCCCGTAGCAGTGGAGCGACTGCGGCATACGGGAGGAGAAAGCGCCACGGCCAAGGATTGGTCCAGACCCGAGTGTCTGGGCATAGACAGCGAGTTGCCCAATGCTCAAGCCGTGATCGGGAGCTCCCTTGACGAAGACGCGGCCGTCCTCCAACAGCATATCCTCAGGCCGCGCTTCCAGGCGCTCGGCAGCCAGGTGCAGCAGCTGCTCGCGTACATCTGTGGCAGCGCGGGTCACGGCATTGCCCATGGCGACGGTGACGCGACTCGCCGCGGTCAGCGTATCGTAGGGGGTCGTCTCCGTATCACCACTCACCAGGGCCACGCGTTCGGGCCGTACACCGAGCACCTCCGCGGCCATCTGCACCAGTGCCGTGCTCGAACCACTACCGATTTCGGTGATGCCAGCATTGAGCACCACCGTGCCGTCTTCGTTGAGCTTCACCCAGGCCCCAGAGCCGCGTCCTCCGCCCAGACGCCACTCGGCACAGGCAATACCACGGCCGCGCTTGACGCCCGCCTTCGGAGCGCCCCAGCCGGCATGCTGCGCCGCTGCTTCCAGGGTCGCCTGCATACCAACCTGCCGCAGCGCTACCCCTGCCGCGGAGATATCTCCCATTTTGACGCCGTTACGACGCCGAAACTCCACAGGGTCAATACCGAGGTCGCGACAGATGATGTCGATCTGGGATTCGGAGGCAAAATGCGCCTGGATACCCGCCAGGACCGCGGAACGAGCCACATCCCATTTTATTCGTATAAACGCACACGCCGTCAAAACGGACGTGTGGAATGTTGTATGGTCCACGGATAACTTGCGGGCCAATTTGCACACTACGGGGATGGCAGGAAAAGCCGGTGTCGAAGTAAAGCGTGGCTTGCCGCGCCGTCAATCGCCCAGCATTGGTGACGCCAGTTTTGATGGTGATAGCACTTGCTGAACGTGGTTTCCCCAGGAAAAACTCCTCTTGTCGCGATAGCACCAGCTTGACAGGCCGACGGGTACGGCGAGACAGCAGTACGCAGTATGGCTCGATGGCTGTTTGGAGCTTGCCGCCAAAGCCGCCACCGACGTGTGGCACGATCACCCGCACCTGGGTGAACGGGAGATCAAACAGGTGTGCCAGACGCGCTCGTACCACGTATGTGCTCTGCGTGCTCGTCCACACAGTGACCTTGCCGTTCGGCTCCACCTGGGCGACAGTCGCCATGGGTTCGAGATAGCCCTGATGCACGGTGCTGGTGCGGAACGTGTGTTCGTAGAGGCGGTCGGCCTGGGCAAAGCCGGCTTCGACGTTGCCCCAGGCCACAGAGGTGCGGTAGCAGATATTGCCAGCGACATGCTGCGGGTTGACGCCAGGGTAGCTGGCTAACTCTTCGTGGACAATCGGCGCCTCTGGCCGTATGGCGTCGAGCACGTCGACGACGGCTGGCAGCGGTTCGTACTGCACGGTGATACACCGTACGGCTTCTGCGGCAGTGGCGGCATCCTGTGCCGCCACTGCCGCGATGACTTCACCTCGATGTCGCGCTTTGTGCCGGGCAAACAGCTCCTGGTCGGGAAATTCGCTGCCAAAGCGGTATGGGGGGGTGTTATTGGCCGACAGTACGGCGACGACTCCAGGCACCTGCTCCGCGGCACGCGTGTCGACAGAGAGAATGCGGGCATGGGCATGGTCGCTGAGCAGCAAGTGGGCGTGCAGCATGCCAGGGAGGGTGATATCGGCGGTAAACGCCGCCGTACCGATGAGTTTGTCAAAGACGTCGATGCGCTGCACAGAAGAGCCAACGGTCTGATACATGTTCTCCTCCTCCCCCAGGTTTGTCGCCACACATGCCGCGTGCGGCCCATTGTGCCATAGATCGTGACGCCGCACTAGCCGGGTTTGGGTTGCCTGCAAGTGCTCTGAATGCTAGCATATCGATACCATGATACTGACCAGTGCGATGAGGACGCAGACTATGATCCAGCTCGATACAGGCCTCGGAACCCACTTTACAGAGTTAGCCCAGGTGCCACAGGTGGCCCGTGAGGCTGAGGCACTCGGCTTTGGGGCCTTGTGGACCGCCGAGACCAAACACGATCCTTTCCTGCCGCTGGTGCTGGCTGCCGAACACACCACACGCCTGCGTCTGGGGACAGCCGTGGCCATTGCGTTTCCGCGCAGTCCTATGGTGCTTGCCAATATTGGCTGGGATCTGGCTAAATTCTCTGCAGGACGTTTTATCCTGGGCCTGGGCACGCAAGTGAAAGGCCATAACGAACGGCGCTTCAGCGTCCCGTGGGTACCTCCAGGACCGCGGCTGCGCGACATGATTCTGGCTATTCGTGCCATCTGGGAGAGCTGGCAAAAGGGCACCCGGTTGCATTTTCAGAGCCCGCACTATACCCATACCCTGATGACGCCATTCTTCAACCCAGGGCCTATCGAGCATCCGGACGTGCCCATTTTTATCGGTGGGGTCAATCCTTACATGTGCCGCCTGGCCGGGGAGGTGGCGGATGGTTTACTGATGCATTCGCTCAACAGTGCCACCTATATCCGTGATGTGGTGGTGCCGGCCATTACAGCAGGCTTACAGAAAAGTGGTCGCTCGCGACACACATTTACGCTGCGCGGCACGGTATTCCCGATCCTTGGGGAGACCGAGGAGGAGTTTGATCTGGCGCGCGCCGCGGTGCGCCAACGCCTTGCCTTTTATGCCTCCACGCGCACGTATAAAGTCGTGCTTGAGGCCCACGGCTGGGGAGACCTGACCGACCGCTTGCACGCCATGGCAGCGCGTGGCGAGTGGGAGACCATGGGCCGGGAAATCACCGACGAGATGCTGGAAGCGTTTTGTGTCATGAGCACACCCGAGCATCTTGGCCAGGCGTTACGCGCGCGCTTCGACGGGCTTGTCGATCGCTTGTTTTTGAACCTGACCTACGAACCGGCAGCGAAGAAAATTGACTGGCGTCGTGTCATGCAGGACCTGGCGGCAAAGTGAGGACCCGTATGCCTTCAGCACGAGACAAACCCGTTGCCTACATGGCCCGCATTCGGGAAAAATACGCCACGCTCGGCTACCCGGAGTACCGCTGGGTGTATAGCGACACGCCGCCACCGTGGCAGCCATTGTCGAAACCTCTGGCGCATTGCCGTCTCGGATTGATTGCCTCAGGTGGTATTTACGTCACCGGCCAGGTGGCCTTTCACTACAAGGACGACACGTCGTATCGCGTCATTCCGACCAACGTCAACACTGCTGACCTGCGTGCCACGCACTTTGCCTATGATCTCACAGACGCGCGCCGTGATCCGAACGTCGTGTTTCCCCTTGATCCTTTGCGCCAGCTGGTGACAGAAGGCGTGATCGGGGCGCTGGCTGAGCATGCCTTCACCTTCATGGGTGGCATATATTCTGCCAGACGCGTCTGGGAAGAACTCGCCCCACAGTTCACCGAGCGCTTGCGAGAGGACAACGTCGATATCCTGCTGCTCGTGCCGGTCTGACCGGTGTGCCACCAGTCCGTGGGACTGATTGCCCGTCACGTCGAAGCCGCAGGCATTCCGACGCTATGCATGACCAGTGCGCTGGACATTACGCAGGCGGTCAATCCGCCACGCGCAGCCTTTCTCGACTTTCCACTGGGCCATACCACTGGCAAGCCGCACCAGCCCGAGTTGCAACGTGCCATCCTGCGCGAAGCCCTCGACGCCTTTGTGTCGCTGACTGCGCCCGGTGCAATCAAAACACTGCCATTCCGCTGGTCCACGGATAATGCCTGGAAGGACACCGCCCAGCGCGGGCCAGACGACCGCCGGCCGCGCTACGACACGCCGCAGTATCAGAACGACGAGGACCGGCAACGGGCAGAAACATGCACCATGATGCAAGAGGAACAACAGGCCTAGAGCGTCGGTGGCGTATGCCTCAGGCCAGCGGGCGACTCGGCGAGTCGCTCCTACCAGATGCCGCCGGTGCCGCCAGATGTGTGCTCCCATCTCCCTGGTACACATACTCAAACGTCAGACACCCGGCTTCTCCTCCCTTACAGTAGTAGCTCAAGAGCCGCATTTTGGCGTATTTGCCATCCTGGGTGCGCACAATATAGACGACCGGCTTGGGGGCCAGGACATTAGCCAGGTAGCTGTAGTTGTACCATTTATCGATGACGGGATTGTACGAGGACAGACGATTTTTCGTCCGTACATCGCTGACGAAGTTGGCGTCATGCGGCACACGCGTCACACTGGCAAAATCGTGTTTCTCCAGGCTGAAGAGCGCACTGCGGCCAGTCGGGTTGGTATCACCCCCGTTGGTTTTGATGACGTAGCGCTGAAAGGCCAGATCCCAGTCATCGGTTTTGGGATCTTGCACTGGCACCACGGTGCCGCGCGAAAAATCAAAATACATCCATATCTCTTTTGAGCGCGCATCGATCGTATACACAATGGGGCCGGCCAGGTGAGAACCTACCTCATGCGACTGTGGTGGGGTGGGCGCGTACACCGAGGCAGTGGGATCCTGCTGGGGCGTTGTGCCTCTGCTACAGCTCACCAACCAGAGTAGGGAACTTACACAGAGACTGAGCACCAGCCCGTATCTTGCCAGGCACATGGTTTTTTCCTCAATAGGTGTCTGCCTCACTATGGCTGCGAACGTTGTCTGGCGATGTCCCGGGCCAGGCGACGACGAGCAATGCGCTGCTGCAGTGGACGGAGAACCAGGTAGTACAGGCCAATCAGGATGGCTACATTTAACGCCGCCAGGACTAACAGGGTGGGATGATAGCCATGCTGCACCAGATGGTTGTACCCAAGCCAATCGACGAGCCCGAGAAAGGCAATGTGCACGAACAGGCCAGCGAGGAGATAGTAGTCTATGAGATGCATCGCCGTTAGGGTCCTTGTTGGGTGCGGGCCACCCACAGCGGTTTGCTCAGGCCGGCCCACAGGAGAGCGGCGGCGTTGAGGGCGGCAATGATCAGCGCTGCAGTATGCAGTGGGCTTTTCAGGTACAGCCCCCCACGCAGCAGGGCGATGACACGTGCGACCACCAGCAGCCCAAGCAGGCATGTGAAGCTTATAAACAGCGTTTTTCTGTGGGCGTGTGGTTTCCACCACACGGACAGTGCCAGGGCAAAGCGACTATAGATGAGCAGTGGAAACAGCAGGGTAATCACCGCGCCGATGATGAAAAACAGGCTGGGACGAGACATGCCCCGCTCTGTCATCCGCATACTGGTGAGATATTGGGCCCCGAACAAATAAAACACGCCATACAAGAAGTACACGACTGCTGCGATCGTATGACGTGCCTGGAGCGCATTCCTCGCCCTGACCCCAGACTGTTGCTGTGACATGGTGTCCGTACGTCCAGCCATGATGAGTCCCTCCCTTTCGTGTGGTGATCATCGCAAGTGTACCGTTGCTGACGCCAGCTCACAAGCCCACTTGCGCATTACCGGAAGACGGGAGCAGATGACTCTCACTTATCCCATGAAGATATTTTTGGCTTCGTCCAGCACTTGCGGAGTAATTTCGCGATAGCCACGTTCGCGAGCATACTTTTCAATCCCCAGACGCGCCATTGGCCGGATAAAGCTCGGGATACGTTGGGCGATGCGCTCTTCCGCCTCCCGCGTCCAGCGTAGGTCGCTACTTGCTGTCGGCTCGGGTGGTGTCTGCGCCTCATTGTAAGCACTGGCCACAACGTCAGCAAACGGACACCTGGGGGTGTCGTCACTTGTCGCAGCTGGGGACGTCACTTTCCCTTGCCCTAAGGAGGAGCGGAGCATTTCGAGGGGTTCGGCAGGCACGGTACGTCCACCGATCTTGACATCAAGACTGCGCACCATCTGCGTTTCCCAGGGGTTGGTAAACATCGCCATCTCCCACCCACACCCAGGACAGGCGAAGATGACGGTCATCACACCCTCTTCAGGGCCGCGCGTGTCCTGATGGCGCAACGCTTCGTCGCAGGTGATACAGAGAAATTTCATGGCGCACCTCCAGCCACCACACGGCTGACGAGAAAGGCGTCCACCGCGGCAGCAAGTTCTTGCAGCGCCTGGCCGGCCAGCGTCTCAGGATGGTCTAACACGAACGGCCGACCATGGTCTGCGGCTGATGCCAGACGGGGATCAAACGGTATGCCCACGAGATACGGGATCTGCAACACCGCGGCTGTCGACGCACTACTGGACTCGGGGAACAGTTCCCCCAGCGTATGGCAGTGTGGACAGACGTAGCCTTGCATATTATCGACCAGGCCAATGACGCGTCCTGGCAACACTGCCTTGGCCAGCGTGAGCGATTTTTGCACAATCAGTTGCGACACTTGCGAGGGGATAGTGACGATCAAGGCCCCGGCCATAAAGGGCAGTAAACCCGCCACATTCGGTAAACGATCCGCCCCCGGGGGGAGATCGAGAAACAGGCAGTCAAGCTCCCCCCACACGGTATCTGTGAGCAATTCGCGTAGCGTGGTCATCTCCATGGTACCGCGCCACACAAACGCCTCTTGCTGCGTTGGCGCGTTCCAGGTCACCGGGGTGGCATCATCTGGCAGGAACAGATCCATCGACATCACACGCATGGCGAGCGGGCCGATGGCCGGCAGTACACCGGCGCTGGTGAGCTGCGGCGTATAGGCGCGTACCCCCAGCATCTTTGCCACCGAGGGGCCATTGATGTCGGCATCCAACACCCCGACACGCTGCCCGCGCATGGCATAGGCTGTGGCCAGGTTGACGGTGAGCGTGCTCTTCCCGACACCCCCTTTGCCGCTGACCACGGCCACGATGTGGCGCACGCTCCTGAGGCGTTCCTGCAGACGTGCTACGTGCTGCTGTACCTGCGCCAGGACATGAGAGCCTGCGTCGCCTACGATATCGGCATAGGTTTTCACGTGTCTACAATTCTATAACATTATCACTTACTGGTCGCGCTGCGCCGCGGCGCCCTGCATGTAGGCACCGATGGAGGCCTGCATGAGCTGACGGGCCATGCCGATGGCTTCCTCGGCGATGTCCAACGTGACGACAGTGTGGCCTTTTTCACCTGCCAGGTCTTCGATGCGGGTGCGTGTCATGTTCCGCATGAAGCCAGCTGGCACGCGTGCCAGGCGCTGTTCGGCTTCGGGAGTCCAGGTCAACGTGGCAGGGTTGTCCGGGGCATGTTCCGCCTGGGCCGCTACGGCAGCGCCCGACGTCTCCCCGGTGATTTCCAGCGCGATGGCCTTGGAAACAGTCGCCAGGCCGCGCACGCGAGCGAGCTTTTCCATGCGGGCTTTGGCACGGCGGCGGTCGTACCCCGACGGGACGGTGCGCAGCAATTTTCTGGCCTCATCCGTCCAGCGCAGTTTCACGCCGTCAAAGCTGGTTTCCTCCTCGCTGCCGCCTTCTAAGGGGACGAGGGCATCGAGGGTGGCCCGATCGATCTTGTTGAACTGGGCACCCTCCTGCTTACACACCGGGCAGGCGTGCGGTAGGACATCGCGTGTGGCGTAGCCACAGGTGGTACAGATGTACGTGACGCCCTCGGCCAGCTTTTGCTTGTGCACGGCAATTTTTTCGGCGGCGATACCCATCGAGCGCATCATGCCCTCAGGGAGAATTTCTCCGACAGCGTCTTCGATGACGCTCACGGTGATGACCGAGTGTCCGCGTTCAAAGGCATAGCGATGGATGGCGGTGCGGGCAATATTGCGCACCAGCGGCGGCACGCGCTCCATCCACACCTCTGCATCTGTCGTCCAGACAATGCTCTCTTCGGCTTTCACGTCGATCGGCGGCACGAATTTGCGGCTGGCGAGCAGCACATTGCAGGGCGCTAAGCGCAGGAGGTTCTCGGCATTCGACCCGATGTCCATGGTGTCGTCGCTGTGTACGCCAATACGACCGAGCACGAGCAACCACGGTTTGCGATCACGCACATAGTGCAGCATTTTTTCGTAGGCCTTGCCTGGGAGCAGGGTAATTTTCAGGTCAAGCCCGGCCTCGGCGGCAACGCGGCGCGCTACTTCCAGATGGGATTGGTAGATCTTCGCCAGGCCCGTATCGATAATCTCCTCGTGGAGCGCTTCCTGTTCTTTAAATTTGAAGACCTTAGCAGCCTTTTCAGACAATACGCCAACAATACCATTGAACATGACATAATGGAGAAATGGATCATAGACGCCAACGGCTTCTACGGGCATGTTAAAGCACTTGCCGAGCTCGATGGCCGTCTGCAGCCCGGCAAAGGATTGCGGGCTGCCGTCTATACCAACGACAATGGGGCCAGGGGGCAATTCTGCCAAAGTCACGGGCTGTTTCAGCACCAGGGTGTCGACCTGCGTGCGGCGGACCACCCGTTCACAGACACTGCCGATGACACTGTCGCGCACCGCGCCAAGGCCCAAAGCGCCCATGACGACGAGGTCGTAGTTACTGTGGCGGATGTCGTCGACGATGACCTGGAAATTCCGGCCATCGAACATTTTGCGCACAAAGGGCATGCCACTCTCTTGACAGCGGCGCTCCATGACGTCGAGATACGAATCGGAGATGAGCTGCAACCCCATAGTGATGAGACTATCGTGGATCTTCCGTTGCCGTTCCAGCTCTTGCTCGTCCAGGTATTCCTCAGGCAGGGTGAATTCCATCTGTTTGAACCGGTAGTCATGCATTTTCGCGGCATAGGCATGGCTTCCCACGAGCGTGGCAGCAAACGCTTTCCCCAGGGCCATGGCCATATCAATGCACGCATTCGAGTGCTCTGAGTTATCCACCGGGACGTAAATCGTTTTATACATGACTTCTCCTCATCTCCTCCTCAAACCAGTGGCTTACACGCGCAGTGCAGAGAAAATCCGCCAGGTGAGAGGGAGCACGTAACTCTCCCGTCATCTATAGCAAGTGGGAGGCCCTGCTCCCCCAGAGTGCACATGGGGACAGGAGCCTGGACACCCATCCGGCTCGTGCCGTGAGCCTCATGTGGACAGGGGGGTATATCGAGACGTGTCATGGACCCGGCGGGATTCTAACACACGACCCCACGCAGTCAAGGAATATTTTGGGGAGCACGTCCAGGCGTACTCGCACCCCTGGACGTGTGGCAGTTTGTCCGGCCCGCTTTAGGATTTGGCCCGGGCCTTTTTGGCCGGTGGTGCGGCTGGGGAGGGTGCGAGACCGTGCAGCGTCTCGACCAGCAGACGAATGCCGACCCCGGTGGCGCCTTTGGGCATATACGATTTGCCGTCACGCGTCCAGGCCGTCCCGGCGATATCCAGGTGCACCCACGGGGTATCGCCGACAAACTCTTTGAGAAAGGCGCCACCGATAATGGAGCCGGCGTCGCGGCCGCTGCCAACGTTTTTGATATCGGCAAAGTCGCTTTTGATCTGTTTACTGTATTCGTCAAACAGGGGCAATTGCCACACCCGCTCTGCGCTACGCACTCCAGCCGCCTGCAAGCGTTCCATCATGGCGTCATCGGTTCCCATCATGCCAGTAGCGTGGCTCCCCAGCGCCACGACCACGGCGCCCGTCAACGTTGCCAGGTCAATGATACAGGCGGGTTTGAACTGTTGTATGGCGTACGATATGGCATCGGCCAGAATCAACCGCCCCTCGGCGTCGGTATTGATGACTTCGACCGTTTTCCCTGACATGGCGCGCAGGATGTCGCCTGGCTTGATCGCTGTGCCGCTCGGCAGGTTTTCCGAGGCCGGAACCAGGCCGATGACGCGGCGCGGGTAGTTGAGCTGGGCCAGCGCCTGCATCGTGCCAAGGACGGCAGCTCCCCCGGCCATATCCATCTTCATATCTTCCATACTTGCCGCTGGCTTAATAGAAATGCCCCCGCTGTCAAACGTGATACCCTTGCCGATCAGGACAATAGGGGCACCAAAGGCGCCTTTTGGCGTGTGCTCAAGTTGGATGAGGACAGGGGGCTGCACACTCCCCTGGGCCACGCCGAGCAGGCACCCCATGGCGAGTTTCTGCATCTCCTCGGTGTGCAGAATTTTGCAGCGCAGCGACGTCCGTTTGGCCAGGGATTTGGCGGTCTCGGCGAGATACGACGGATTCACCTCATTACCGGGGCAGTTGATCAGGTCGCGTGCCATGTTCACTGCTTCTGCCAGAATACGGCCGCGTTCAATGCCGTCGGCAAGACCTTGCTGGGCGCTCCCCCCGGTTGACAGGATATGGAAGTCATGCAGATGATCCTGCGCCTCATCTCCTGCGGCACTCTTGTATTTTTTCAGGCTGTAGAGGCCCAGCAGGGCACCTTCTGTGATGGCCTGACCGATGTCTGACATGGGCATATCACAGGCTGGTGGCAGCATAGCCAGTGACCGCACCCCCAATTTGCGCCCTGTCGTGGCGGCGCTGGCACTCGCCTGCCGGAGGTGATCGAGCGTGAAGGTTGCAGGGGGGCCCAGACCCACCAGGAGGAGCCGCGGCGCTTGCATGCCTCCGCGTGAGCGCAGGAGCAACGTACTGTTCAACGTCCCAGGGAAGTCCCCGCTGTCGAGATAGTCCCGGACGACCCCTCCGAGGTGGGCGTCGAGTTGTGCCACAGGATCCGGCAGAGTCAGAGACGTTTTTTCCCACACAGGGGCAACGAGGACGTCGACGTCTGCTGCCTCTGGTTTGCTGCGTTTGACAAGAATATGCATAGTCCAGACCTCACCAGCATAAATGCTTTTAGCATTGCCTACGATCAGCGAACAGTATCAGCGTATCGTTACTGCTTCAACGCCACGTACAGGGTGCTGTCGCCGCGGGAAATGAGGAGCAGCAGAGGATTTCCCGCCCCTTTTTGCAGCACCATGGTATAGTCCTTCGCGGTGCGGACGCGTTCGCGATTGACCTCCAATATCACATCGCCTTCGCGAATGCCAGCGGTAGCGGCAGGCCCCTCCTCCATCACAGTGGTTACCACGACCCCCTCCAGGTGGCGGAGACCCATATTTTGCGACAGCTCAGCGGTGAGCTCTGCCACTTCCATACCCAATTGCCTGGCCACATCGACCTCCAACGTCGCAGCCTCTTCCTTCAGGGGCGCAATGGTGACAGTCAGCGTCGATGGTTTCCCCTGACGCAGGACATCGATTTTGACTTGCTTGCCCACGGGAGTATTCGCCACGACCCGTGGCAACTCGTGCATGTCATGGATGATCGACGCGTCGAAGCTCGTGATCACATCGCCGCGTTGCAGCCCGCCCTTTGCCGCCGGGCTACCCTCAATGACTTCCGCGACGAGCGCGCCGATTGGCTGCTGGATGTGGAACGACTGCGCCAGCTCTGGTGTCACCTTCTGCAGCATTACCCCCAGCCAGCCCCGGGTCACCTTGCCCTGCTCATGGAGCTGGGGCAGGAGTTCCTTCGCCAAGTTGACCGGGATGGCAAACCCGATGCCGGTGCCACCAGCGACGATAGCGGTGTTGATGCCTACGACTTCCCCCCGGGTGTTAAACAGTGGTCCGCCACTGTTGCCAGGGTTGATGGAGGCATCGGTCTGAATAAAATCGTCGTACTGTCCGGCACCAATGATGCGTCCTTTGGCGCTGACGATGCCCACCGTCACGGTGTGTGAGAGGCCGAATGGATTGCCGATGGCCATCACCCATTCCCCGATCCGCAGCGTGTTGGAGTCGCCTAACGGCACAGTGGGGAGGGCCACGTCGGTGCGGACCTGGAGGAGAGCGAGGTCAGTCTTGGCGTCTCGTCCGATCACCTGCGCTTCGAATTCCCGTTCATCGAACAGGATGATTTTGATTTTGTCCGCCTCCTCTATGACATGATTATTGGTGATGATGAGCCCGTTCGGGTTGATAATAAAGCCAGAGCCAAGGCTCTGGCGACCCTGGGGGGGGAGGTCGCCGAAGAAGCGCTCGAAGAATTCGCGAAAGGGGTCAGTCCCAAACGGCTCACGCTCGCGGAAGGGACTGCGAAAGCCTCGGAAGGGGCGCTCACCACGTCGGGTCGATTTTTGCACAGTACTAATATTGACGACCGCGGGTGAGAGCTTTTCAGCGAGGCTCGCAAAGATGTCGAGGCCGCGCTGGATTTCCGTGCTGAGGGCCTGCGTCTCCTCTTGCCATAAGCGGGTCGTGTCGGCAGCGGCGGCATGATCAGCTCCCCCCCAGAGGAACCAGCATGCTCCCACCATGCAGACAGTGCGGAGACAGCGCCAGAGAAAACTCGTCATAATGCCTACTCCTGCCAAGGGACGACCTGTGCTGACAGCCACTGGGGAGTCCGCGATGCGCCTTGGCGATGCAGGGTGTCTCCTGCCCAGGGTGACTGTGTCGAGAATAGCGTACAAACAGACTCTCCGAAAACCGTATTCCGAAAACCGTATTAGGAAATATACTCGTAAGCTCAGGACCCTTTCAAGCGTCTCCTGGTCTGCAGGTCAGCAGAGGTGCGCAGGCGCAGGCGCGGCTTGCGCCAGTGCCAAAGCTGTGAAAGAGCTTGTCAGGAGCATGGAATTTTTGTAGGATGAAACCGCCTTACACAGGGGGCACTGCTCTATAGCACCATGACGCCTGGTCCAGTGTCCCTTGCTGTTGCAGCGACGCCTCTGTCTTGCCATGTCTGCCAACTTTCCGGGCCTCTGCCACACGGCTGCTTGTGGCACTCAGGGCGGTGGAGTAGCGGCAGCAGGCATGGGACTCTCGGGGCGGTGCTCGGTTGTGAGGAAATACCTGCTCAGAGCCGGAACCGCAAATAAAACGGTGCCTTGTGAGGGCGCTGGTCACTTGACAAGGGGCGGGGGGAGGGCTATAATCTGCCCGCTTAACGTCCCGCAGCGCAGGTTGTGACCTGCTCTCAGCTGTGCAGGGTATTATCATGCAAAAAGCTTTGAGAGGATGGTACTGGTGGCACCTCCGCAGGATGCTGCTGATGCCTTGGTCGTGGGGCTGGCAGCAATCCCTGACGATGGCTTGCTGCTCGCTGTGGCGATTCGGCCAGAATCCATACAGTTACCCCAGGCTGAGGATGCAGTCGTCACGGCAGCCGTGCAAGTGCGAGGTCGGCTGACCAAGGTAGCAGAACAAGTATACTTCCACGGCCGGCTCCAAGGGAGTGTCACTGTTCCTTGTTGTCGCTGTCTGGAAACCGTGCATATCGACTTTGGCGTTGAGACACGGGTCATATTTCTTCCCCCTACATCCACCGATGTAGTTCAGAGCCCAGAGGGCAGGCCGAGTTTCTCGGATGAACTTGACCTATACATTCACGACGGTACGATAATCGATCTCAGACCCCTGGTCCGTGAACAAGTTGTGCTGGCGTATCCGGTACAACCGCTGTGTCGAGATGACTGTGCAGGATTGTGTCAGGTGTGTGGCGGCAATCGGAATCTGACGCCGTGTGCGTGTCAGGTAGGAGGCGACGATCCACGTTTTGCTATCTTGAAACAGCTACGTCCGCCAGGGGCTTCATGACTTCAGGAAGGGGTAATAGACCATGGGTGTGCCGAAGCGAAAAGTTTCGCAGTCGCGTCGTGACAAGCGGCGTACGCATCAGCGACTTCACCTGCCGGGCCGTAGTGTGTGCCCGCAGTGTCAGGAAATCAAGCTCCCACACCATATCTGCCCCAATTGTGGGACGTACAAGGGACGAGAGATACAACCGGTCAGTGAGGCGTAACACACGGGTGAGGGCGTAAACACCCCTCGCCGTCTCGAGCGTATGCTCGCAAGGTGTCATCATCGATGAAGATTGCAGTCGATGGCATGGGCGGGGATTATGCCCCTGGAGCGATCGTTGAAGGGGCAGTGTTGGCAGCGCAGCAGCACAACGCCAATATTATTCTTGTTGGGGACGAAGGGCGCTTAGAGCGCGAACTTGATCGGTTGCAGGCCCACAAGCTGCCCATTTCCATCTGCCCTGCCTCGGAAGTGGTCCACATGGACGAAGCGCCTGGCATGGCCTTGCGGAAAAAGCGCTTTTCCTCCATCCGTGTGGCGATAGAACTCGTCCGGAGTGGCGAAGCCCAGGCCGTGGTGAGTGCTGGCAACACCGGCGCTGCCCTGGCTGCGTCGACCATGATTCTCAAGCCGCTCAAAGGCATTGACCGCCCGGCCATTGCGACGCTTTTGCCGACGCAGAAAGGCTTTACCATCCTGCTCGATGCCGGAGCGAATGTCGATTGCAAGTCGACGCAGTTATTCCAGTTTGGTATCATGGGAAACGTGTTTGCCAAATGCGTGTTTGGCAAGCCGTCTCCTGCCGTCGGACTCCTGGCCATCGGTGAGGAGGATACGAAGGGCAATGATGTCACCCGAGAAGCGTTTATGATGCTGAAGCAAAGCCATCTCAACTTCATCGGCAATGTGGAGGGCAAATATTTCTTCCGGGGCATTGCCGATGTGGTGGTGTGTGATGGGTTTATTGGCAATATTGCCCTGAAGATGTGCGAAGGCTTGGCGGAGATGTATGGCCAATCCCTCAAAGCGGGCTTTACCAAAACCCTCTGGCGCCGTCTGGGAGCGCTGTTGCTGCGTCCGGCGCTCAGCGATATCCGCCAGCGTGTGGATGCGTCAGAATATGGCGGCGCGCCCCTTCTCGGGGTGAACGGTACGTGTATTATTGGGCACGGCAGTTCCACGCCAAAAGCGATCAAAAACGCCATTCATATGGCCCAGCGTTTTCTCGATGAACGGGTGACGGAACGTATCCAGGAAGACATCGAACGGAATAGTGATATTCAGGAAGCAGGAGCTACCCGTAGCCGGAGGCTCTGGCGTCATATCCGCAGCCATATGTCGTTTCGTGGGGAACGCGACCGCGAAGATGGGGTGGGAGAAGTCGACGAGGATCTCCCCTCACCCCACACGCCTATTCTCTAACTGCCTGACAATAGGATAAGTGCATGACTGGACGCATCATCTCTGCCTTCCCAGGGCAGGGATCGCAGTTTGTCGGAATGGGGAAAAATCTCTTTGAGACAGATGCCGAGGTGCGGGCCCTGTACCAGGAGGCGAACGACGCGCTGGGCTACGACCTACAGCGGCTGTGTTTTGAAGGCCCTGAGGAGCGGTTACGCTTGACGGAAAATACGCAGCCTGCCATCCTGGTGCACAGTATTGCGGCGTGGACGTTGTTGCGGAAATGCGGTGTGCAGCCGATATTGCTCGCTGGGCACAGCCTTGGAGAATATTCTGCCCTGGTGGCCGCGGGCGTGCTGACGTTTGCCGACGCGGTACGCGTCGTGCACAGGCGCGGTGCCTTTATGCAGGCGGCTGTGCCGCCTGGGCAAGGCAGTATGGCGGCGATGTTAGGGGTGTCGCGACAGGATGTTGAGGCGCTGTGTCAGGAATTTGCTGGTGCAGGTGTCCTCCAGCCGGCCAATTATAATGCCCCGGGACAAATTGTCATCGCTGGAGATACGGCCTGCGTGCATGCTGCTGTCGCCGCCGTCAAAGAGCGCGGCCTCGGCCGCACCGTCCTCTTAAATGTCAGTGCCCCTTTTCACTGCCAGTTACTCCATCCTGCCGCGGAGCAGTTGGCGGCAACTTTGGCAGATGTCCCGTCGGGACAGTTTGCGCTGCCTGTCGTGGCCAATGTGAGCGCCGCCCCGTATCCGTCTGCCGAAGTGGTGAAAGCCTTCCTGGTCCAACAGGTCTGCGCGCCGGTGCGCTGGGAGGAATCCATGCAGTATGCAGTGGCTCAGGGAGGTGAGGCGTTTTTGGAAGTTGGGCCAGGCAAAGTGCTCTCGGCCATGATGCGACGGATTGCGCCGCACGTGCAGGTGCTGGCGCTCGATGACCTGTTGGCATTCTAGAGACGAGCGTCGCCATGATGCAGTGTCAGGATAAAGTGGCGGTAGTCACCGGGGGGTCGCGTGGCATTGGCCGGGCGATCGCCTTGGCTCTTGGACGTGCCGGGGCCCGTGTGGCCATCACGTGTGCACGCCAACGTGGCGGCGGCAGAGGCAGTGGTGCAGGCCTTGCGCCACGAGGGGAGTGACGGGCAAGTCTATCAGTTTGATATTGCGGACTATGCGGCCACGACGGCAGCGTTCGAACAGATCGGCCGCGATTTTGACCGGCTCGATATTCTGGTGAGCAACGCGGGTATTCGGAGCGATCAACTCTTGGTGCGGATGAAACCGGAGGACTGGGAGAGCGTGGTGCGCACCAATTTGTCGGGCACGTTTCACTGCGCCCGCGCCGCGGCGCGTACCATGTTGCGCCAGCGCTGGGGGCGTATCATTAGTATCACGTCTATTGCTGGCCTGGTCGGCAATGCTGGACAAACGAACTATGCCGCCTCCAAGGCGGGCCTGGTGGGATTTACCAAAGCGTTAGCGAAAGAGTTAGCCCCACGTGGCATCACGGTCAACGCCGTGGCGCCGGGTTTCATTGATACGGATATGACGCGTACGCTCCCTGCGGCGCAGCGTCAGGCGCTCTTGCAGCAGATTCCCACCGGGCGTTTTGGCACCCCTGAAGACGTCGCCGCGTGTGTGCTGTTTCTTGCTTCGGACGCCGCGCAGTATATCACCGGTGAAGTCATCAGTGTCAGTGGTGGCTTGATTATCTAAGGCGCAGGCCGGCGTGTGTGACGCTGGCCATAGAGATACGGCAAGTCAGAGCGTTAGCCCTATAAGAGGGAGAGAACCATGAGTATCGCAGAGCGGGTGCAAGCTATCATTGTGGAACAACTCGGCGTGGACGAGAAAGAGGTGACTGAATCCGCGTCGTTCATTGATGATTTGGGGGCAGATTCCCTCGATACGGTGGAATTGGTCATGGCGTTTGAGGAAGAGTTTGATATCGAAATTCCTGATGAAGATGCTGAAGAGATCACGACTGTTGCTGACGCGGTGCGATATATCAAGACAAAGACCAACAGCAATTAGTGCCGACTCGCACCACCGCAGCGCGCGGTGTCTGCAGGACGGCTCCTCTCCTTGCCCACAGGTTGTGAGAGAGACAGCGGTGTGGGCGCAACTACTCTATTGGGAGGCGTAGGCGTGTCAGCAAAGGAAACCATGACGTGAAGCGGCGGGTGGTCGTAACAGGCCTGGGGGTGGTGACCCCTCTGGGGACAGGGGTACTGAAAACGTGGGAAGCGCTTCTGAAGGGCGAGAGCGGTATCGGCAAGATCGACAGTTTCGATGTGAGCGACTACCCGTGCCAGATTGGGGCGGAAGTCAAAGATTTTGACCCCTTAGAATACGTCGACAAAAAAGACGTCAAGCGCATGGACCGCTTTACCCAGTTTGCTCTGGCAGCAGCGACGATGGCAGTTGAGTCCTCTGGTTTTGCGCACACCGCTGACACGCTGCAACGCACTGGTTGCCTCATTGGGGCTGGCTTTGGCGGCATGGCAACCCTGGAGCGCAACCATGCGGCGTTGTTACGGGCCGGGCCGGATCGGGTGTCGCCATTTTTTGTGCCGATGCTCATTGCCAACATGGCTGCTGGTCAGGTCTGTATCCGGTTTGGCTTGCGGGGGCCCAATTCGTGTGTCGCGACCGCCTGTGCTGCAGGGACACACGCTATCGGTGATGCCTACAAAATTATTCAGCGTGGCGACGCCGATGTCATGATCAGTGGTGGATGTGAGTCGGCGATTACGCCGTTGGCGTTGAGTGGATTCTGTGCCATGCGGGCCCTCTCGACGCGTAACGATACGCCGCAACGCGCCAGTCGGCCTTTTGATAAAGACCGGGATGGTTTTGTCATGGGGGAAGGGGCTGGCATTGTGGTGCTGGAGGATCTCGACCATGCCCGACAGCGTGGCGCGACGATCCATGCGGAGCTCGTGGGGTACGGGATGAGTGCCGATGCGTATCACATGACGCAGCCTGATCCTGAGGCGCATGGGGTGGCGCTGTGTATGCAGCGCGCCATACAGGATGCGGCGCTGGCTCCCGAGGCTGTGGAGTACATTAATGCCCATGGTACTTCGACGCCTTATAATGACAAGTACGAGACGCATGGCGATCAAGAAGGTGTTTGGCGAGCATGCCTATCAGCTTGCCGTGAGCTCTACGAAGTCCATGACGGGCCATCTCCTCGGCGGTGCCGGAGGGGTGGAAGCGGTGTTCACCGTGTTAGCCATCACCCAAGGCGTTTTGCCTCCGACCATGAACTGGGAAACACGTGACGCGGACTGTGATCTGGACTACGTCCCCAATATGGCCCGCGCCAGGGCTCTGCACGTCGCGATGTCCAACTCATTGGGATTTGGGGGCACGAACGCTTGCGTGCTTTTCAAGAAATACACGGAGACGGAGTGAACGACGCCGAACGCACTGCACACCTGGCCCTGCTCCAGGAGCAATTGGGGTATACTTTTCGTGACCAGGCGCTTCTGGAGCGGAGTTTAACGCATAAATCCTATACCAATGAGTTCGCTGCGGCGCAAGCAGACTATGAGCGCTTGGAGTTTCTGGGCGATGCGGTGCTTGGTCTGATCATTGGCGCCTACCTGTACAGGGCCTACCCGACGGCGAGCGAAGGGCAACTCTCCATACTGCGGGCCCGCATTGTGAGCGAGAGCGGTTTGGCAGCGTTGGCGAGTTGTCTTGATCTCGGGCGCTTCTTGCGTCTCGGTCGTGGCGAAGAACAGACCGGCGGGCGCCACAAGGATTCCATACTCGCCGCGGCACTCGAAGCGGTGCTCGGGGCGATCTATTTAGAGGGCGGATTGCTGCAAGCCCAGGCAGTGTTTCTCGGCTGTTTTGCCAGTGCTATTGAGGAAAATGTGCGGTCGACCCAGGAATGTGACTATAAAGGGCTCCTCCAGGGGCAGGCGTTAAGTGCCTTTGGGTGCTTACCAGCCTATCGCGTCATCCGTGAGGAAGGCCCGGCACATCAAAAAACGTTCCACGTGCAGTTGACGGTGAACCGTGAGTACCGCTGTATCGGAGTGGGACGGAGTAAAAAGGCTGCCGAGCAGCAGGCGGCCAAACAGCTCCTCGAACAATTGTTGGTGGAGCCCCGTCATTCCTGATCACGCCTTGTGTTCACGACGTTTCTCTCTGCTGATTGTGTCTGTCTGGTCGCCGCTATACTAAGGCGTCTCGACCCTGACTCCCAACGTGAGGAGAGAGGGAGGAGGAGGGATATGGCTGAGGGCGGATTCTTTGGACGCTTACGGGCGGGACTACAAAAGACACGCCAAGCGCTCAAGGAACGGTTAGAGACGGTTTTTACGCGGCCCCGGGTTGATGCTGAGACCCTTGAAGAACTTGAAGAAGCCCTCATCATGGCCGATCTCGGCGTACAGGCGACGGGGAAAATTTTGCAAGAGGTCTCGCAGCGTGTAAAGACAGAGAGTCATCCAGGCGGGTGACGGATTGCGTATTGGGGTGGCTGAGGCGATTCGTGATATTTTACTCGCCGCAGCTCCGCCGCCGCACGACGAGCCGCTCGTACGTCCCTGGGTGCTCATGCTGGTCGGGGTCAATGGGGTGGGCAAAACCACCACCCTGGGTAAGCTGGCGTATCAGTGCCGCGCAGCAGGTGAACGGGTGATGTTAGTGGCGGCGGATACCTTTCGTGCTGCGGCGATTGAGCAGGCAGCGATTTGGGCTGAGCGGGCTGGAGTGGATATCATTAAGGGACAACCGGGCGGCGATGCTGCGGCAGTAGCCTTCGACGCCGTGCGCGCGGCGCAGAGCCGCCAGGCTGATCGGGTGTTGATTGATACGGCAGGGCGGTTGCATACGAAACACCACCTCATGGAAGAGCTCAAAAAGATGACCCGTGTTCTGGGTCGTGAGCTCCCAGGGGCGCCGCATGATATCTGGTTGGTGTTGGACGCTACCACGGGCCAAAATGGTATTATGCAGGTGCGCCAATTCCACGCCGATCTTGGGCTGACTGGCCTGGTGTTAACCAAATTGGATGGGACGGCGAAGGGCGGCATCGTGGTGCACATCGCTGATGAATTTCGACTCCCCATCCGGTATGTCGGAGTGGGAGAAGGGGTAGACGATTTGCGTCCTTTTGATGCGGCGGAGTTTGCCGCAGCCCTTCTAGAACGGTAGTAGAGGAGAGGACCATGACGAGTGACGAGCTCACATCCCAGTTGCACGAACTCCGCGAGCGTCTCGCAGTGCTCCGAGGTCATCTTTGATCTTGCCACGGCAGAAGAAGAGATCGCGGCGCTCGATAAGCACGTGGCGCGCCATGATTTCTGGGATCAGGTCGACGAGGCACAGGACATCTTGAAACGTCGTGCCCGGCTGCAAGCCCCGCTGGAACAGTGGCAGAAGTTGGCGCAGCAGGTCCAGGATGCCATAGGGCTCTTTGAGCTAGCCGAGGAAGAAGGCGATACGGAGGTCATGCAGGAGGTCGAGGTCGAGCTCGCCAAGCTGACGCTCGAGGTGGACCATTTTGCGCTCGAAGCCATGCTGAGTGGTGACATGGACGATCACAATGCCATTCTGAGCATTCATCCAGGCGCGGGAGGCACAGAATCGCAAGACTGGGCGGATATGTTGCTGCGCATGTACATCCGGTGGACCGAAACTCATGGGTACAGTTATGCCATCCTCGATCATCAACCTGGGGAAGAGGCTGGCGTGAAGAGTGTCACGCTCCGCATTACAGGCCGACATGCCTATGGCTATCTGAAGGCGGAAAGCGGTGTGCATCGTCTGGTGCGGATCTCGCCGTTTGACGCTGCCAAGCGTCGCCACACGTCGTTTGCCGCGGTGCTAGTCTCCCCCGAGGTCGATGCCTCCGTGCACGTGGAGATCGACGAAGCCCGCTTGCGCGTAGACACGTATCGTTCGAGCGGGGCTGGTGGACAGCATGTCAATGTGACTGATTCGGCGATCCGCCTGACCTACCAGGTTGATGAGGACACCAAAATCGTTGTGCAATGCCAAAACGAGCGGTCGCAGCATAAGAATCGGGCCCTTGCCATGAGTGTCTTACGGTCCCGGCTCTACGCCTTGGAGCAACAACGACAGCGCGATAAAGTGGCGGAGTTGCATGGGGAAAAGAAAGAGATCGCCTGGGGGAATCAGATCCGGTCGTACACGCTGGCCCCATATCAACTGGTGAAGGATCATCGTACGGGCGTCGAGGTGGGCAATGTCGACGCGGTGTTTGAGGGGGCCTTAGATGCCTTTATCACGGCGTACCTCTTTGCACAGCGGCGCTAGTCGGCAGGCCAAGACCAGGTGTGCTGCTCCTGATGCGAGGCAACAGTCAACAACATGACGTACGAGTTTGTAGTCGGTCTACGGTATCTGAAATCACGGCGGCGGCAAACGTTTATCTCGCTCATCACGGTCATCTCGATCGGCGGAGTAACCGTGGGGGTGATGGTTCTCATCGTGGTCTTAGCAGTGATGAGTGGCTTCGAGACCACCTTGAAGGAGAAGATCTTGGGGATGAATTCGCATGTGTGGATTTTGCCCCAAACGACGCGCTATATCGAAGAGTATGAGGATATTGCCAGCCGCGTCAGGCGCATACCGCATGTCACTCTGGTGGCGCCATTTACGACCCATGAAGTCATGCTGATGACGGAAGGGCGGGTGGCTGGAACGCTGCTGCGCGGGATTGATCCGGCCCAAAAGGACCTTATGGCCGATCTCGGCCACTACTTTCGCGGCCAAGATTTGCAACAGCTCCTCCTCCCAGACCGTGCGGCGCAGAGTCACCAACGGCGGCAGGACGAGGCGGCCCTGCCGCCGCATGGTATTGTGCTAGGGCGAGAGTTGGCGCGCGCGCTCTTAGTATTTCCGGGGCAGACGGTGCTGGTCAATTCTCCTCTGGGCGTCCTCACGCCAGCGGGCATTCTGCCCAATATGCGTCGCTTTACGGTGACGGGCACCTTCGAGACTGGCATGTATGAATACGATGCCAAGCTGGCGTTTATCGCCCTCCCCCAGGCGCAGGAGTTTTTTGACATGCCCCAGACCGTCCACGGTATTGAGGTAAAAGTCGATAATATTTATCGTGTGCGTGAGGTGTCCCAGGCCATTCGCACGCACACTTGGCGTGGCGTTTTGGACGCGAGATTGGATGGAGATGAACCGCAATCTTTTTGCGGCGTTGCGCCAAGAAAAGGTGATTATGTTCATCATTCTGGTGCTCATCATTCTGGTGGCGGCGTTTAATATTATTAGTACCCTGGTGATGCTGGTGATGGAAAAGCGCGCTGACATTGCCATTCTCAAAGCGATGGGGGCACGGAACGCGAGTATCCGCAAGATTTTCATGATTGAGGGGGTTATTATCGGGGTGTGTGGGACGGTGCTTGGGGGCATCGCCGGACTGGTCTTTACCTGGAATCTGCAGACCATCTCAGGGGCGGTGGAGCGGTTGCTGGGCATTCAGTTCTTTCCGCCGGATGTGTATTTTATTGACAAACTCCCAGCGCGTATTGATGTTCTTGATGTTGGGATTGATTGTGTGTACGGCGCCATGGTGGTGAGTTTTTTGGCCACGCTGTATCCGGCCTGGAATGCCGCCAAACTTGACCCAGTTGTGGCTTTGCGATATGAATAGTTCGTGCTATGATTAAGCAGCCAGGGGTAGTCCTGTGAGGAAAGAGGATGTCCTGCACGCCGATGCTGATTCACCTTGAGGACGTATATAAGCGCTACATGCAGCCCAAGACTCAGGTCGAAGTCTTGTGTGGGGTGTGCATGCAGGTGGCAGCCGGGGAGATGGTTGCTATCGTTGGGCCGTCTGGGGCAGGCAAGAGTACTCTCTTACACGTCATGGGAGGCCTTGAGCGCCCGAGCAGTGGGACGATTCGTTATGGAGAGGTAGATCTGTACGCATCTCCCGGATGAGCAACTGGCGGATTTTCGCAATCAGTCGTATTGGCTTTGTGTTTCAGTTTCATCACCTATTGCCGGAGTTTTCGGCGCTGGAAAACACCATGATGCCTGCCCTCATCCAGCGTCGGCCTAAACGTGAGGCACTCCAGGAGGCACAACAGCTCTTGCTAAGTGTCGGGTTGGGCGATAGACTCCATCATCGGCCTGGTGAGCTCTCGGGCGGCGAGCAGCAACGCGTCGCGGTGGCGCGGGCGCTCATGAATAAACCTGCTGTCGTCCTGGCTGATGAGCCCACTGGCAACCTGGATCGGGCCACGGGTCAAGCCATACAAAAACTCTTGCGCCGGCTCAACGAGGAGTGGGGACAAACCTTCGTCATTGTCACGCATGATAGAGAGTTCGCAGCGCATATGGATCGAGCAATTTCCCTTGTCGACGGCAAAGTCAGCGCAGCCTGAGGAGGATGGAATACATGTTTAAGCGATTTACAGAACGGGCCAGACGGGTCATCATTCTCGCCAGAGAAGAGGCCGAGCGTCATCATCATGAATATCTGGGTACCGAGCACATCCTTCTGGGCATGTTAAAAGATGGTGGTGGTATTGCCATCACGGTGCTGCAGAAGGTCGGCTTGGGAGTCGATCAAATCCGCTTGGAAGTCGAACGACACTTGCCGCGCAATGCCAATTCGCTCATCGTGGGAGAAATTCCGTTTACGCCTAAAGCCAAAAAGGTGCTCGAGTATGCCGTCGAAGAGGCGCGGCTCATGGGCCATAACTACATCGGCACGGAGCATCTGTTGCTGGGGTTGCTCAAGGAGAAGGAAGGCATTGCGTCCAAGGTGTTGAACAATCTTGGCGTGCGGTTGGTCGAAACGCGTGAAAAAATCCTCAACCTCCTGCAAGAGCCGGCCACGAAAACCAAGGAAAAGAGCAAAACGCCGGCCCTGGATGAATTTGGGCGCGATCTGACCGAGCTGGCGCAAGCCGGGAAGCTCGATCCGGTGATCGGTCGTGAGAACGAGATCGAGCGGGTGGTGCAGATTCTCTGTCGTCGCACCAAGAACAATCCGGTGCTGATTGGCGAACCAGGCGTTGGCAAGACCGCCATTGTCGAAGGCCTGGCGCAGCGCATCATCAATAGGGATGTGCCGCAGTTACTCTTTGATAAACGTGTTGTGGCCCTCGATTTGGGGGCGTTGGTGGCGGGCACGAAATACCGCGGCCAGTTCGAAGCCCGCATGAAAACGATTATGAAAGAGATTGTGCAGGCTGAGAATGTGATGATCTTTATTGACGAGTTGCATACGCTGGTCGGTGCAGGGGCGGCAGAGGGTTCCGTCGATGCGTCCAATATGCTGAAACCGGCGCTGTCGCGTGGGGAGATCCAGTGTATTGGGGCGACGACGCTGGACGAGTACCGCAAGTATATCGAAAAGAATGGGGCACTGGAGCGTCGCTTCCAGACCATTATGGTTGATCCGCCGAGCATTGAAGAAAGCATTGAGATTCTCAAGGGCTTGAAGGATCGGTATGAAACGCATCATCATCTGCGCATTCCCGATGCGTCTATTGAGCAGGCCGTGAAGCTCTCGGCCCGCTATGTCACCGATCGCTTCCTGCCGGATAAGGCCATTGACGTCATGGATGAAGCGGGCGCGCGGGTGCGCTTGCGGCGTGTCACCCCGCCCCCCTTGGTGCGGGAGTTGCAGCGCAAGATCAATGACCTGGTGCGCGTCAAGAAAGAAAAGATCGAGAATCAGGAGTTTGAAAAGGCCGTCGAACTGCGGGATCAGGAAGAGGATATTCGGCGGCAGATCGAAAATCTGAAACGCGAATGGGAAGAGTCCCAGGAGGAAAGCGAACTCATTGTGAATGAGGAAGACATGGCCTATGTCGTGTCGCGCATGACCGGCATTCCGCTGTCCAAGATTGAGGAGGCGGAGTCGCGCCGCTTACTCAATATGGAGGCGGAGCTCCACAAGCGTCTGGTCGGGCAGGATGAGGCGATCGCCGTGGTGACACGGGCGATTCGGCGGTCGCGCGCCGGCTTGAAAGATCCGCGGCGGCCGGTGGGGACGTTCATCTTCCTCGGGCCCACCGGCGTGGGCAAAACCGAACTGGCCCGGGCCCTGGCCGAGTTTCTCTTTGGCGATGAAAGTGCACTTATCCGGGTGGATATGTCCGAGTATATGGAGCGTTTCAACGTCTCGCGTCTGACCGGTGCGCCTCCAGGATATATTGGCTACGATGAAGGTGGGCAGTTGACGGAGCAAGTGCGGCGTAAGCCCTATTCGGTCGTGCTGCTCGACGAGGTGGAGAAAGCGCACCCGGATATCTTTCACGTCCTGTTGCAGGTGATGGATGACGGCCACCTCACCGATAGCTACGGACGCAAAGTAGATTTTAAGAACGTGGTGCTGATCATGACGTCGAACCTGAGTGCGCGCGTGATTGAGAAGAACACCGCCATTGGCTTCCAGCGGGAAGATGAGACCCACGCCTTTGGGAAGCTGAAAGACAACGTCATGAACGAGTTGAAGCGCACGTTTAATCCAGAATTTCTCAATCGGATTGATGAAGTGGTCATGTTCCATCCGTTGACCATTGACCACATGAAAGAAATTGTTGATATTATGCTGGATCGTCTGAATGCGCAGATGGCTGAACAAGGCATTACACTCGAAATCGATGACAATGCCAAAGCGTGGTTGGCGCACCAGGGATTTGATCCAGCCTACGGCGCTCGGCCACTGCGTCGCGCTATTCGCCGCCATATCGAGGATCCGTTGTCTGAAGAAGTGTTGCGTGGTGAGTTTGGCGTTGGCGGGGTCGTGCAAATCAAATTGGCGGGAGAGGAGCTGGTCTTTATCTCGAAACGTGAAGACGCGGTAGAGAGCCTGTCTGATAACTAATCGATGCCTCGATAATTCCCCCCTTGCTCTGTAGCCCGGTGGAGCTTATCCTCCATCGGGCTTTGAGTTGTTTGGTCCACCTCTGCAATGCACAGGTAGCTGTTGTACTAGGCCAGGACAACGCATGCCAGCAATACGTAGACGCATAGTCGGACTTGCCGCTGTCTTTCTGCTCTGCATCGGTGTGGTGACGCAGACGGAGGCGCAGATTACTCCAGGCGCCGTGGTGCGGGATATCGAAATTCGCGGCCAGCGTCTCACCCCAGAGTCGACTATTCGCTTTTACCTCAAGACAGAAATTGGCAAGCCGTTCTCTCCACTGGCGTTGCGCGAGGACATTCAGCGTCTCTATGCGTTGCGGACATTTGACGACATCCGTGTGACCGCCGAGACGGTTCCCGATGGGGTGCGGTTGATCATTACGGTCACAGAAAAACCGGCGGTGCGCTCGGTCACGTTTAGCGGCAATCGTTTTATTACTGCCGAGGAAGTCCAGAAGCGCATTCTGCTCAAAGAGCGCGCCACATTTGACCGCAATCGTCTCAATGACACGACTACGGGGCTGCAGGAGCACTACCGGCAAGAGGGGTACTACTTCGCCCATATCAGTCCAGAGGTCACCGAGGTTGATGGGAACCAGGTTGATGTGCACTTCCGCATTACTGAAGGCAGGAAGATTCGCATTGACCGCATCCGGTTCACCGGCAATGCCCACTTTACCGATCAGGAATTGCGCAAAGAAATCCAGCTCAAAGAATTCGTGCTGCCGGTCATTAGTGGCGCGTCATCTCTGTATCGACCTGAAGCACTGCGGGTTGATCTCCAGCTCATCGAGAACTTTTACCAGAATCACGGCTTTATCAATATACAGCTTGGTGATCCTATCGTGGAGATTAATCGTGAAGCCGGAGCGATCACCATTACTGTGCCGATTGCCAATGAAGGGGAACAGTATAAGATAGGCACAGTGACACTGACCGCTGACGAGGTGTTCACCATAGAGGAACTCCGCCAGAAGACACGCTTGACAACAGGGGAGGTCTATAGTCGCGAGGCGGTCCGTCGTGATATTCTGGCGCTCACTGAGGCGTATGCTGACCGTGGCTACGCCTTTGCTGATGTCACGCCAACGGTATCGATTGACCAGCAGACACGCTTGGTGCATCTCAGTTTTAGCACTCGTCCTGGGTCGCGTGTATACATCGGGCGGATTGATATCTTTGGTAACGAACGGACGCGCGACCAGGTGATTCGGCGCGAGCTACGGATTGATGAAGGGGAGTTGTACAGTGGGAGCAAGCTGCGGCGGTCGCGTCAACGGTTGACCAATCTGCAGTATTTCGAGGAAGTGAAAATTGACACCAGACGTCGTACGGAAGAAGATCTCATGGATCTCGCCGTGGAGGTCACCGAACAGTCGACAGGCCAGTTTACTGCTGGGCTGGGGTTTAGCTCCATTGAGACGGTCGTCTTTACGGCTTCCGTGACGCAACGGAACTTATTTGGGCGGGGGCAGGCGGTTACGGCGAGCGCGCGGATCGGTGGATTGTCGCAAGATATTCTCCTCGATTTTCAGGAGCCCTGGCTTTTTGGTCGACCTATTCTTGCCGGTGCGACCCTCTATCGTCGAACCGCGGACTTCTTCACGTTTGACTCCATACGGACGGGTGCGTCCTTGAGCATCGGCCGCGCCCTGGGGGAGTTTGCCCGTGTTTCGATCAGTTATGGCTTTGAGATTCTTGAGATCGACGATCTTGATCCGAGCGCGTCTGAGCTGTTAGAAGAGCAGGAAGGGACATCGCAGACGAGTAGCATTACACCGCGCATTTTGTGGGATTCACGGAACAATCGTTTCGATCCGTCGGATGGGTCGGTGCAGTCGTTGGAGGTGCAGTTGGCCGGTTTAGGAGGGTCGAATCGTTTCTTCAAGGTCATTGGGAGCACCACCTGGCATTTTGCCTTGCCCGGTGGGTTGACCGGGTTTGTGCGAGGGCGTTTTGGTATTGGGGAGGGCTATGGGGGAGAAAATCTGCCGGCGGCTGAGCGCTTCTTTCTCGGTGGCGTCACCACCGTGCGTGGGTTTGAATTTCGCGACATAGGCCCCCAGGATCGAGAGGGCAACCCACTGGGTGGCACTTCATTCCTGCAGTTTAATCTTGAGATTGGACGAAGTTTTGGCCGGTTCATTCGTGTGGTCGCGTTTACAGACGCTGGCAATGTCTACGATGTATCGAATCAATTCGACTTTGGCGAGTTGCGTCGTAGTGCTGGTTTTGGTATACGCCTGTTAACCCCAGTGGGGCCGGTTCGGTTAGATTGGGGTTTCAAACTTGACAGACGTCCTGGAGAAAATGCTGGAGAGTTAGGTTTTCTCCTCGGCACCTTTTAAAAAGGGTGGGCTTGCCCAATACGGGCTTCTCAGGGAGAGCGTAGGCAGCCAGACAGCGCGGGGAGAAGAAGGTGAGGGCCATAAGCAGAGCATGGGGTGAAGTATGAGGGGATATCGATTGAGAGGATACGGCTTGTGGGTATGCGTGTTGGGCCTGGTCATGGGGCTAAGCAGCGTCGGGGTCGTGCAGGCGCAACAAGCGCTCAAAGTCGGGGTGGTTGATCTCCAAGCGGTGCTCGACGGCTCCGTACGTGGGAAAGCTGCCAAGGATCGGTTGAAGGAACTCAGCGTCAAGCTCCAGGAGGACATCAAATCCAAACGCGAGTTTAAAGACAAGCGTGAGGAGGAACTCCAGAAGCTACGGACAGAGATCCGCAGTCAGGGTTTGGTGCTGAGTGAAACGGCGCGAGTTGCCAAAGAAGAAGATTTTCGCAACAAAATACGTGAATTGAAGCGCTTTATTGATGACACGAACCGCTTCATTGAAGATGCCACACAAGAGTTTCGTGAGCGAGAAGCGCGCGAAACGCAGCTGTTACTGGGCGAAATCCGCAAGATCGTGGCTGAGGTTGGCAAACAGGAGAATTATACCCTCATCCTGGAAGGCAACGAAAACGCCACTGTAGTCCTCCACTTCACCAAGACCATTGATTTGACGCCGAAAATCGTGCAGCGCTACGATCAGGCTTCGGCGTCAAAGCGCTAGGTCGAGGCCGTCTCATGCAGGTAACACTTGCTGTCCTGGCGCGGTTTTTAGGGGGAGAAGTGGTCGGCGACGGGCAGACGTGCGTCCAGGGCATTGCGCCCCTTGAGCAGGCCCGAGAGGGAGATATCACGGTCGTTGTGGCGCGGCAGTATGTCGCACAACTTGTCGATTCACGCGCCACTGCGGTGCTGCTTGATCGCTACTTGCCGGTTGATCGCCCTGCTATCCGGGTTGCTGATCCACGGGTTGGGTTTCTGGCGCTTTTGGAGTATTTTGCGCCGTCACTGCAGCCGTCGTATACTGTCGACCCGCGTGCCGTCCTTGCTCCTGACGTGGAATTAGGGGCGCAGGTCAGCGTGGGGCCTTATGTGGTCATTGGCCAGGGGTGCCGCTTGGGAGATGGGGTCATCATCTACCCAGGAACGTATATCGGTGACGGGTGCGAGATTGGTGCACAGAGCATTCTGTATGCCAATGTCAGTCTGTATCCCCGGGTGAAACTTGGCCAGCACGTCATCGTCCATAGCGGGGCAGTGATTGGGGCTGATGGGTTTGGGTTTTTCCCTCTCCCAGACGGGTCCTTCCGTAAAATCCCGCAAATTGGTCGAGTGATCATTGGTGATGCCGTAGAGATCGGGGCGAATACGTGTATCGATCGAGCCACCATGGGCGATACCATCATTGAGACGGGTGTCAAGCTCGATAACCTGGTACAGGTAGGGCATAACACGGTTGTCGGCGCGCATAGCGTCCTGGCTGGACAAGCGGGTTTGTCAGGCAGTGTACGACTCGGGCCGCGGGTGCGTATGGGCGGACAAGCTGGCGTGGCTGATCATCGCACGGTGGGAGAAGGGGCGTCGATTGGCGCTCAGGCTGGAGTACTTACTGATATTGCACCAGCAGCGAAGGTGTTGGGCACTCCGGCCGTAGATGACATGCTCTTTAAACGCACGCACGTCTATCACCGCAGGTTGAGAGCACTTATTCCAACAAGTGACGCAGCTCCAACGACGTCTTGAAGCGCTGGAACGCCAGGAGAACGCGACGTGATCTCTTTAGGACCGGAAGACATCCTTGCGCTGTTGCCGCACCGGTATCCCTTTCTCCTGGTGGATCGGATACTGGAGGTTGTCCGGAATGAGTATGCCATTGGACTGAAGAATGTGACGCTCAATGAGCCATTTTTCCAAGGGCATTTCCCGTCATACCGGGTCATGCCAGGGGTGCTGGTGATTGAGGCCATGGCACAGGTCGGGGGCGTGTTGGTGTATTATTCGGACGAAGTCGCACGCCATAAGGTCCCCTTCTTTACCGGCATCGATCGTTGCAAGTTTCGGCGCCAGGTTGTGCCAGGCGACCAACTGCACATGCGTCTGGAAATTCTGCGACGACGCGGTCCGGTCTGGCGTGTACGAGGGGAAGCGTTTGTGGACAAGGTGTTGGCCGCTGAAGCGCAATTGCAAGTCTTTCTTGCTGATAGGCCCCCGGAAGGATTCCAGACGTGACGATCCATATTGACCCACGGGCAATCGTGCATCCTACTGCGAAGCTTGCTGATGGAGTGGTGGTCGGACCATTTGCGGTTATCGGGGAAGATGTACGCCTTGGGGAGCGGACCACCATTGGTCCGCATGCCGTTATTGAGCGCTGGACCACCATCGGTGCCCGCTGCCGTATTGGGGCAGGGGCAGTGCTTGGCGGTGATCCGCAGCACCAGCACTATAGTGGTGAGCCAAGTTACTTACGTCTCGGCGACGACAATGATATTCGCGAATTAGTGGTGATCCAACGCAGCGCCTTGCCAGGGGGATGGACGATTATTGGCTCACACAATTTTATCATGTCACAGACGCATGTTGCCCACGATTGTGTGCTGGGGAATCATGTCATTATGACCAGTCTGACGGGTCTTGCTGGCCATGTCGAGGTGGAAGACGGGGCCGTCCTCGGCGGCGGGGTAGGAGCCCATCAGTTTGTCCGCATTGGCGCCTACAGCATGGTAGGCGGCAGTTCGGGTATCGGGCAGGATGTGCCACCGTTTATGATCGCGGCTGGGAATCCTGCCACGGTGCGTGGTCTCAACGTCGTAGGACTCCGCCGCGCGGAATTTTCGCCGGCGATCCGCCGTGAGCTGAAAGCGGTCTATCGAACCCTCTATCGCTCTGACTTGAACGTCAGTCAAGCCCTTGATACAATAAAGCGCCAGCCGAATCTTAGCGCCTCTGTGCTCCATCTGGTGCGTTTCATAGAAGGTTCAAAGCGCGGCATCTGTTCATGAGTTGGGGTGCTCTCCCCACCGGCGCGGTTGTTGACGTAGCTGCGGAGCAACAGTATAACAACCCATCGCCTCTTTTCTCTGCTGTTGGATATTGTATAGGTTGGCTTTGGAAGTGGCACGCGGTGATGCAACCCTCTGTGCCTGACTGTCTCTTGGTCCGTTACGAAAGCGGAGACGAGTATGCAGAAAGTGAAGGCCGGCGTGGTCGGCGTTGGACAGATGGGGCAGTACCACGTTGGCGTCTATAGCGAACTCTTTAACGTGCAGCTCGTAGGCATTGCCGACTGTGATCGTACCCGGGCGCTGACCATGGCCGAGCGCTACAACACACAAGCCTTTGAGCACTATTATGATTTGCTTGATGCGGTGGACGTCGTCAGCATCGCCGTGCCGACCTCCCTGCACTACACTGTCGCCAGGGATTTTCTCAAAGCCGGCGTGCATGTCCTCTTGGAAAAACCGATCGCGCATACGATGGAAGAGGCTCGTGAGCTGTTTCGTCTGGCTGAAGTCAATGGCGTGGTGCTCAATATTGGGCATGTTGAACGGTTCAATGGGGCCATCCAGGAACTCAAAAAGATTGTCCACAATCCCTGGTTAATTGAGAGTCGTCGTCTCGGACCATTTGTGCCGCGCATCAAAGAAGACGGCGTCATCCTCGACGTCATGATCCATGATATCGATATCATCCTGAATCTGGTCGATTCTCCCGTACGGCAGATCTATGTGCTCGGGAAATCGATATATTCTGGTCGTGAGGATCTCGCCAACGTGCAAATGTGTTTTCAAAACGGTTGTATCGCCAATATCATTGCCTCGCGAGCCACGGAGATCAAAGTCCGTACGATGGCGATTACACAGCGTGATGCGTATATTTCCCTCGATTATACTGATCAGGATATTCGCGTGCATCGCCAGGCCTCCTCGGAACATATCGTCACACGGGGCGCGTTGCGTTATCGGCAGGAATCGCTCATTGAACGTATTTTCGTGCACAAAGATAATCCGCTCAAACTCGAGATTAAACATCTGATTGATTGTGCAACCAACGGAGTACCTCGGATCGCCTCGGTCGATGAAGAGCTGCGCTCCCTCCGTGTCGCCCTCCAGATTCTCGAATTGCTCGAGAAAGATGGTCTTGTCTAATCGGAGTCCATTGTGCCACAGCTTGGAATGATTGCCGGGACCGGAGAGCTGCCGGAAATTATTGCCCGACAAGCTTTTCAGCGTGGTCAGCCCCTCCCGACGGTGGCGCTTTCCGCGCCGGTGGCGGCGCACCTGGCCCCGTACTGTCCCTGCCTTGTGCACTACAGCCCTGGACAGCTCACAAAGATTATTCGAGCCTTGCAACAGCAAGATGTGCACCAGGTGGTGGTCATCGGCAACATGTCAAAACAATTGCTGTTTTCTACGCCACGCCTCGACCTCCGCACACTGCGTGTGCTCAGCCGGGCGCGTGATTACCGTGATATGACGTTATTGCATGCCTTTCTCGCAGAGTTCGCGCGCGAGGGACTCGAAGTGGTTGAGCAGACACGGCTCCTCAGCCATCTGCTCGCCCCCGCCGGGGTGCTGGGTGAGCGACGGCCAAGTAAACGGGAATGGGATGACCTTGGGTACGGCTTTGCCCAGGCGAAGCGGCTGGCGGCGATGGACGTTGGCCAAACGATCGTGGTGCGCCGTCGGACTGTGCTGGCGGTGGAAGCCGTTGAGGGGACCGATGCCGCGATTCAACGCGGTTGTCGCCTCGGTCACCGTGGTGCTGTGGTGGTCAAAGTGAGTCGCCCACATCAGGATAGGCGTTTTGATGTGCCGACCGTTGGACCCCAGACCTTACAGGAACTCATTGCTGGGCGTGCCACGGTACTGGCGGTGGAGGCTGGCGCCACGTTGATCATCCATCTCTCGGAACTCATTGCCACGGCACGCGCGCATCGTATTGCTCTGGTGGGTGTGTCACAGAGCTTGTTACAGCAGATGGGGGCTGAGGGGGACTAGGCGTGCGTGGCCAAAACACCCACAAGACCGCATCGTCCAGTGTATTGCTCGTGGCCGGCGAAGCGTCGGGTGACGCGCATGGTGCCGCCCTGATTGAGGCGCTACGGCAGGAGCATCCACACCTGCAGCCCTATGGCATCGGTGGTGAGCAGATGCGCCGGGCTGGGGTGGAGGTGCTCAGTGATATCGAGGCGCTGAACGTGGTTGGCGCCGTGGAAGTCCTCGCCAAGATTCCGCGAGCCTTGCAGCTCGCCCGTGCTCTCCGTGCCGAAGCCATACGCCGAGGCACACGTGTCGCTGTGCTCATTGATGCGCCTGGTTTCAATATCGCCCTGGCGCGCTGGCTTAAGGGCGCAGGATTGCAGGTGGTCTACTATGTCAGCCCGCAGATCTGGGCCTGGCGTCAAGGCCGCGTGAAAAAGATTGCCCGACGTGTCGATGCCATGCTGACGCTGTTTCCCTTTGAAGTGCCGTTGTATACGGCGGCAGGACTGACCGCGGAATGTGTCGGCCATCCACTCGTCGACCGTTTGCAGACATTGCCGACGCCAGAGCAGGCTGCCGAGATGTGCGGCCTTGACAGTAGGCGCTCAATCGTGGCGTTACTCCCTGGCAGCCGGCGCCAGGAGATACAACGTCTGTTACCACCCATGCTCAAAGCTTTTCAGCTTATCACAGAACGACTCCCACACACCCAGGGGGTCCTTCCTGTGGCGCCAACCTTACAACGTGCCGAGATGCACAGCTATCTCCAGGACGCCCCACCGGGTCTGACCGTTCTCCAAGGGCACAGTATCCAGGCACTCTGCGCGGCGACGTTTGCCGTGGTGAGTTCTGGGACAGCGACGCTTGAGGCAGGCGTTATTGGCACGCCAATGGTGGTGGTCTATAAAACGCATCCGCTCACTGCCGTCTTAGCGCGCCGTTTGTTGCGGGTGCCGTGGATCGGATTGGTGAATATCGTGGCTGGCACACAGCTGGTGCCCGAGCTCTGGCAAGAGCAGGTACAGCCCCAGGCTATGGCGGCCTATGCCCTACGGTGTTTAGAACGCCCAGAAGAAGCGCAGCGTATGCGACAGGCGCTTGGGGTCGTGCGTGCCGCCCTGGGTGAGGGGGATAGTGCCCGTCGTGCGGCTCGGCGTGTCAGCCATTTTCTGTACCTGACTGGCACGTGTCCACCACCATTGCCATCTGCAAGTAGTTGAGAACGGCTACTCTACCAGGCGTCGGCGGCGATACCATGGGTGCAGGTGGCTGTGGGACAGGGGAGACAGATGACTGTGCCTGGGTGGGGACGACTATGTATCTGGGTTATACAATACTCCTCCTCCTGGTCGGGCTCTGTTTGTTGCCACGGCTCGTCTGGCGCAGCCTGCGCGGCACGGCCTCTCTGCGTGATGTCGCCGCACGTTTTAGTACGGCAGCGATAGCCCGCACGATGTCCCACGGTGTAGGTGAGTGCCTGTGGTTCCACGCTGCTTCTGTCGGAGAGGTGCAGGGAGTCCAGCCAATTCTGGCCGCCCTCCACCAGCAATTCCCAACGCTCCGTGTCGTCCTGTCGACCTTTACGCCCACTGGCCAGGCCATGGCGCGGCGAGTGGTGCCTGAGGCCGCTGTCTTCCTCCTGCCGGTCGATTTTCCCTGGCTTATGCAGCGTGTCGTACAGCAGCTCCGACCGCGCGCCCTCATCGTCCAGGAAACCGAGCTGTGGCCGCATCTGTTCCGGGCTGCGGCGCAACAGCATGTGCCCGTGGTGCTCGTCAATGGCCGCCTGTCTCCACGCGCCCTGCGGCGCTATCTCTGGGTGCGCCCGTTTATGCGGCAGGTGTTGACCAACGTCGTCCTGTTGTTGGCCCAGACTGCTGAGAGTGCGCAGCGTTTTCAACGTCTTGGCGCCTCAATACCACGTGTACACGTGGTGGGGAATACCAATATTGACCGTGCGCTACTCGTCGCCGAGCACGCTCCCCAAACGCCGCCGCTGGCGGCACTCGTACAAGGCAAATCCCTGCTCGTAGGTGGCAGCACGCACGAAGGGGAAGAAACGATGCTCTTATCAGTCTATCGACGTTTACGCCAGCGGTATCCCAATGTGCTGCTCGTCCTGGCCCCGCGGCACCTGGAGCGCGTGCCAGTGGTCATGCAGCATGTGCAGGGGGCACAGCTGCAGGCGCTACGTCGCTCACAGTGCGACGGGCTGCCACCCGAGAGGGTCGCCTGATGCGCCGGTGGTCATTTTGGATACGCTCGGAGAACTGGCAGCGCTCTATAGTCTCTGTACCGTCGCCTTTGTTGGTGGTAGCCTGGTGCCAATCGGGGGACACAATATTCTGGAGCCCGCCGTATACGCCAAGCCGGTCATTTTTGGCCCCTACATGCAGCACTTCCCAGAACTCGCAGCGCTGCTGTGTGCTGCTGGCGGGGCAGTGCAGGTGCAGAGCGAGGCGGAGCTATACGAACGCCTCGCCGATATCCTGGCGCATCCAGAGGCGGGGTATGCCATAGGACAGCGGGCACTGCAAACCCTGGCAGCCAATCGTGGGGCTCTCGAACGCACCCTGCAGGCCGTCACTGCGCTGCTCACCCAACCGTCAACTCTGCCTTGACAGGGGGGAAAGCAGATGGTCTGGAGACGCTGATGGAAACGCTATGGATGGGCCGTTCGTCCTGGGTACAGAGGCTATATGCCTGTATGCACGGCTCTGCAGCACCTTCCACATGGCTGGCGCTCGGGTTGCTGCCGCTATGGGTCGCGGCACAGGGTTTTCGGGGTGTCGTGGCAACACGGTATACAGCGTATAGCACTGGGGCGTGGCGTCGCCGACGGTTGCCTTGCCGAGTCATCAGCGTGGGCAATTTAACGCTGGGTGGGACAGGCAAGACGCCACTCACACAGTGGCTGGCGCAGTGGTGTCAGCAGCATGGCTGGCGGGTGGCGGTGTTAAGTCGGGGCTATAAGGCGCAGGCTCCTGGCTCTTTGCAGGTGGTGTCTAGCGGTGATGGTCCGCACCTCGACTGGCGCGCCGTCGGGGACGAGCCCTATCTCTTGGCACGGACCCTTCCAGGAGTCCCCGTCCTCATTGGCAAAGACCGCTACCACAGCGGACGGTATGCCTGCGAGCACTTCGGGGCGCAGGTGGTGCTGCTCGATGATGGGTTTCAGCATCTGGCATTGCACCGTGATCTGGATATTGTGCTGCTCGATGTCACGAATCCCTTCGGACACGGCACGCTTTTCCCCCGAGGCACGTTACGGGAACCCGTGCGAGCCTTGCACCGAGCCGACGCGATTGTGCTGACACGCGTAGAGAGTGCAACAGACACCCTGCCCGCCCTGGGCCAATACATTCGTCGCTGGGCGACACATCAACCGCTGTATGCCATGGCAATGGTGCCCGAAACCTTACGTCACGTCATGACAGGGGCCACTGAGGGGGTCACGTGGTTGCAGCACCGCCGGGTCATTGCCTTTGCTGGCATCGGCAATCCGTCGGCATTTGCTACCACCCTACAGCAGCTCGGTGCCGACGTGGCGGTATTATGCGCCTTTCCGGATCATCATGCGTATACAGCACACGATTGGCACTCTCTCGTGGCGCTGGCACAGCAGCAGCAAGCGTCCTGTCTCATTACCACCGAGAAGGACGCCGTGCGGCTGTCGCCTGATTGGCCGGCGCCAATGCCGGTGTACGCTTTGCGCATCGGGGTGCAATTTCCCCAGGACCATCTCTCCCTGGGACAACAGCTACAGGCGCTGATGCACGAAAGCAGCACGTCAATGCCTGGCAGAAGAATGGGTAGGCTGTGAAGCTGAATCTCGGGTGTGGCAACAAGCAGCTGGCAGGTTTTATCGGGGTGGATCGCTATCCCTGCGAGGCGGCACATGTCCTGTGCGATGTAGCACAAGGTCTGCCTTTCCGTGACAATTCGATTGCCGCGGTGCATATGGACAATTTCATCGAACATGTCTTCGATATTCCTGCTCTGATGCAGGAGATTGTCCGTGTCGCCATATGCGGCGCGCCCGTGACGGTGATTACCCCCCACTTTAGTGCCCTGGCCTCGTGGCGAGATCCGACGCATGTACACCATCTGTCGTACTTTTCGTTTGACCATTTTGCCAAGCCTTCCACCCAGCACTATATTGGGGGAGGTCTGACGGTCGTGCGGCGTACACTGTCCTTTGGGGGGGGACTCCTCGGGCTCACCGGGCGGCTCATTTTCCGGTGGAGCCCGGAAACGTATGAGAAAAAATTCTGCTTTATCTTTCGGGCCAGTACGTTGAGGTTTGAATTGGCAGTCCGCAAATAGGAGGAGAGGACAGTGCACATTGCCCTCGTGCACATGCGGCATGCCCATACTGGTGGCACAGAGCGCTATCTCCATGCCCTCGCAGTACACCTGGCGGAAGCAGGGCATACGGTGACCATTGTCTGTCGACGTCATGAGGCAGCACCACACGCTGCTGTCCGCTTTGCCGTACTCCGTCCTCTGGCCTTTAGCAGTGTCCACCGCATGGTGACGTTTGCCAGGGCGGTGGAGCACCACGTCAGGCACACTCATTACGACGTCGTTTTCGGACTTGGAAAGACCTGGTCGCAGGATGTCCTCCGGTTGGGCGGGGGATGTTACCAGACCTACCTTGACCGCACCTCTCGTCCCCCAGGACAACGGTGGCGGCGACGTTTCGGCGTGGGATGGTATAAAAGCCGTCAGACCCTGGCCATTGAAGCACGGGCCCTCGCCCCCGGAGCCTACGTGCGCATCATCACGAATTCAGACATGGTCAAGCGACGATGTCATGAGCGCGCTACGGTAGTCCGGCAGAGCAGATTACCGTTATCCCAAACGGCGTAGATCTCGCCCGCTTCCATCCCCGTCATCGTACTGGCTCCAGCGCCACGTTGCGCCAACAGTGTGGTTTCGAGGCCGAGCATGTGGTGCTGCTCTTTTTAGGCACGGGCTACTATCGCAAAGGGCTTGACCGAGTGCTGGAAGTATTTCCGGCACTGCTGCGCGAGCGTCCCGAGACACGTCTCCTGGTCGTTGGTTACGACACAGATTTACCGCGCTGGAAGACCCGTGTACAGCCGCGTGGACTCGCAGCGCAGGTGTGCTTCCTCGGCGGTCGGCGTGATCCAGAGGTGTGCTATGGGGCAAGCGACCTCTATGTCCTCCCCACCCGCTACGACCCGTTTGCCAATGCCACTCTGGAAGCACTCGCGACTGGTGTGCCAGTGATTACGACGAGTACAAACGGCGGCTGTGAGGTTATCGTTCCTGGTGTCCATGGGGCGGTATTACCGGACACAGACGCTCCCCAGCCCCTCCTGCAAGCGCTGTTACACTGGACAGGGCGAACGCAACTACAGCAGGGTGCGCCAGTGGTGCGTGCCCAGGCGGAGCGTTATAGTGCGGAGCGCGAACTGCAAGCCAGCACGGCGGTCCTCATGGAGGTTGCCGCCTTGAAACAACGCTAACGACTTTAGCGTCCTGCTAGCAGGGCATCATAGACGGCTAAAATTTTCTGCCCCATGATATCCAGCGTGTGATGCTGCGAGACATACTGACTGGCATGGTGTGCCAGATACGCCGCATACTGCCGATCTGTGAGGAGGCGCAGCAGCGCTGCAGCGAGCGCTACTGCGTCCCCCCGCGGGACCAGGAGGCCGGTGGTGCCATGGGTGATGACTTCCATAATGCCGCCACTCTGGGAGCCAATGACCGGGCAGCCAGCGAATTGCGCTTGCAGCAAGTGCCTGCGGGGTCCCCTCCGTGCTCGTGCTGGCAAGGACATTGACATCCAGCGCCCGCAGAGCGCACCAGGGGTCGGCAAGATAGCCGGTAAAATGTACTCTGCTTTGCAAGTTCCACTGGGTGATCAGACCTTCCAGGGTGTGCCGGTATCGACCATCGCCAATGATGAGGAGATGATAATTCGGCGATGTCGTGGCTGATGCTGTGGAAAGCCTCTAAAAGTACCGCATGTCCCTTGCCGTGCCGCAGTACGGCTAAACATCCGATGAATCTCGACCGCGGCGGCAAGTTAAACTGCTTGACGAAGGACAGCCGGGCCTCTTCAGGAGTGGGCAAGACGGCAGGAGGGTGAATGCCAGTCGAAATCGTACTCACCCGCTGGTGGGCGAGCCCCAAACCGGTGATCAACGCCTGGGAAATGCCATTACCAGTAGTGAAGATATGATGGCAGAGCGCTCCATATAGCCAACGATTCAAGCGATGTGTCTGCACTGGTGCTCCCAAATGTCGGGTGCGAATGATGGCAGGGACACGACACCATCTGCCAGCGAGACAGCCGACCCAGGTATCGACACTACTGTGGGTATTCAACACATCGGGGGTCAGGCGGCGCAGATAGCGGACCAGTTTGAACAGGTCAAGGAGTTGGGTATTTTTCGTAAACTGGAGAGCCGCGGTCTCCAAGCCAACACGCTGGGCCTCGGCCAACAGGCGACTGTGTGCCGGCGCGATGATGACAAGGCGATGCCCATGGTGGCGCATCCACAGGGCTTCTCGGAGAATCCGCACGCCCTGCCCACCCCATGATACTGACGCTTCGGTATGGACAATAGTCAGGGACTTGTTCACGATACCGCTTGACCTATGACGCATGCAAACTTTGATAGTCAACAGTGCAGCAACCATGGCGCCGTGTCAGTGCATGTCACCCTGGCATGATGACCAGCAGTGGGCAATCGGAGTTGCAGCGCTATCAGGCGTATCAGAGGAGTTGTGCAACCTTGCCATTATCAGGTATTGTAACAGACTAGCTGCTGTGCAGCATGGCACGGCAGTGGACATACCAGTGCGATACAAGACTGCCTGGTGCAGGCGTCGTGTTGCAGGTGCAAACGGGAGGCGGGTGGCAGTGCGTGTGCTCATTGTCCAAACGGCTTTTTTAGGGGATGTCGTGTTAACCCTGCCACTCATTGCGACGCTCCAGCAACACTTTCCGGGCGTCCAGGTGGATGTACTCACTGTGCCAGCGCATGCCGCGGTGTTACAGCAGCAACCGGGGATACACCGGGTGATCGCCTATGATAAGCGTGGCAAGCAACGAGGGATGCGCGGCTTCCTCGCGGTTATGCGCCAGATACAGGCGCGCCGATATGATGTGGTGCTGGCGCCGCATCGTTCACTACGTACGGCGCTGCTTGTGGCCTGGAGCAGGGCGTCCAGGCGTATCGGTTTTGCCCGCTGGTTGACCCGCTGGGCGTATACCACCACGGTGCCAAGACCTGTCAAGGGGCATGAGGTCGAGCGCAATGTGCATCTGCTGAGGGCTCTTGGCGTGTATGCGGTTTCTCCTGCAGCCCGTTTAAGGCTGCGTGTCACCCCCGCAGCCCGTCAGACAGCCGCGGCATACTTCACCCGTGGTGGTATTGCTGCACAAGACGTCGTCGTGGGACTCATCCCCGGGTCGCAATGGGGCACAAAGCGTTGGCCAGCGGAGCGCTTCGCAGCACTGATCGACCATTTGGCGAGTACGGCAGGCCCTGCAGTGCGCGCTCATTGGGGGGCCGCAAGATCGCTCCATTGCAGAAGCCATCCGCGCCAGATGCACTGTCCCGGTGCTGGACCTCATCGGCCAGACCACCTTACAGGAGTTGCCCGCGTGTCTGGAGCGGTGCGCGGTGGTCGTGAGCAACGATACGGGACCAATGCACATTGCGGCGGCAGTGGGGCGACCAATTGTGGCGCTGTTCGGACCAACGACTGCGGAGATGGGTTTTGCGCCCTATGGGGTGCCCTGGGAGGACGTCAGTGTGACCCTGGCATGTCGTCCCTGCCATGCCCATGGTCCGCAGCGCTGTCCTCTGTCTCACTGGCGTTGCATGATGGAGCTGTCGGTGGAACGTGTTGCAGCAAGTGTCCAACGGTTGTTATGCCGCCTGCCTGTTCTGGATGAGGAGCGCGCATGAAGATCGTCCAGCTCGATTCGCATCTGTCGTGGCGCGGGGGAGAGCAACAAGTACTGTATCTCTCGCAGTACTTGCATGCGTGTGGCTATGACTGTGTGATCGCCTGTCCGCCCCAGAGTATGCTCTATCACCGGGCGCAGGAGGCGGGCCTCCCCATCAAGGCGTTGCCCATGCGGTACGAGGGGGACGTGGTGGCTGCGTGGCAGCTCGGCAACTATCTGCGGCGACAGCGGGTAGACATTCTCCATATGCATACACCGCACGCGCATACGATCGGTCTGCTGGCGAGCCTGCGGCAGCCGCATATCCGCAAGGTCGTGTCGCGACGCGTCGATTTCCCACCGCTGCGCAATGTGCTGAGTCGCTGGAAATACCTGCGTCCGATGCTGCACTATGTGGCCGTCTCCGAGGCGGTGCGGCAGATCCTGATTGACAGCGGTATCTCGGCGTTACGTGTGCAGACGATCCATAGCGGTATTGACTTGCAGCGTTGTGATGACGTGGCACCAGCGCCGGCGCTTTTTCCTGCTGGCACGCGGGTGGTGGGGACGGTTGGACATCTTGCCGGACATAAGGGGCATCGCTACCTGCTGGACGCTACCAAATACTTGCTCCAACTTGAACCACGTGTGGGGGTAGTGATCGTGGGGGACGGCAAGCTGCGGGCAGCCTTAGAGGCGCACGCTGCGTCTCTGGGGGTTGCCGAACGCGTCCGTTTTACGGGCTTTCGTGATGATGTCCTGGCGGTCATGCAACAGTTTGAGGTGTTCGTGTTTTCGTCATACCTCGAAGGCTTAGGCACTGCTATGCTCGACGCCATGGCGTTGCGCAAACCAGTGGTGGCAACGCACGCCGGTGGCATCCCGGAAGTTGTGCAAGATGGCGTCACCGGACGCGTGGTTGCGCCTCGTGATCCCCAGGCATTGGCCCAGGCGGTGTACCAGATCCTGCGTCATCCGGAGCAGGGGACACGGTTCGGCGAGGCGGGTCGCAAACGCGTGGAACAACATTTTACGGCGCCGCAGATGGCGACCGGCACGCTGCAGCTCTATCGGCGGTTACTCAACAATGCTCGGTAGACTTTTTCACGACATTCCCGTGCAGGCGCTCAAGCGTATCCTGGTGATCCGTCTCAGCGCTCTGGGAGATATTTTACTGACCACGCCGGTGCTGCGGCTCATACGGCAGCACTGCCCTGAGGCACAGATTCATGTGTTGGTAAAAGCGGCGTATGACGATCTCTTGCGGGCGCATCCCTGCGTGGATCGCGTGCTGTGTGTGCGTCAGGAACAATCGTTCCTGGAGACAGTATGCGCCCTGCGCCAGATGCGGTATGATCTCGTCATAGACCTGCAGCGCACGTTACGCAGCCGCCTGCTCTATCACGGCCTGTGGTCACGACACAAATTGGCCTATCGTAAACGCACTGTGCGTCGGGCGCTCCTGGTGCTCTTCGGTTGGAATACTTTGCGGGCCATGACGCCAGTGCCAGAGCTCTATGCCGCGCCGCTGCGGCGCCTCGGCATGCAGACGCCACTGACGCCGCTGGAGATGCATCTGGCTCCTGGCAGCGCTGAGGCCATGCAGGCGCATGTGCAGCGGGTTTTGCCGCATGATTACCAACGTCCTTTGCTGGCCCTGGCGCCGGGCGCGCGTTGGCCGACGAAACGGTGGTCTCTGGCACGCTTTGCGGCAGTGGCAGAGGACCTTGCCTCGGCGCGGGGTGCGGCCGTGGTCATTCTGGGAGGCGCAGAAGACGTGTCGCTCGGGGAGGCATTGTGCCAGCGGCTGCATGTCCCAGTATTGGACTGTACCGGCAAGCTCTCACTGATGCAGACGGCGGCGTTACTCCAGCGCTGTCGACTCCTCCTGAGTAATGATTCGGGTTTGATGCATCTGGCGACAGCCCTGCACGTGCCGGTGGTGACTATCTTTGGGCCGACCGTGCAAGAATTTGGCTTTTATCCCTTTCAAGCCACGGCGCAGGTCATCAGCACCACCCTGGCATGCCGACCCTGCAGTACAAAAGGCTCGGCACGATGCCCGCGTCGGGCATCATCACTGTATGCAGCATGTGACCGTGGCGGAGGTGTTGTCCGCAGCGCAACGCTTGTGGGACGGTCAAGAGGTCTGGCATGATCAAGCTGCTTTTTGAAGTGGGACATCTCTATCACCGCGCGGTGTTTGATCCCCTGTATCAGGTGTTGCATCAGGACCCGCGCTATGAGATTGCCTTTGTCTGTTCCTTTGAGGCTGAGCGCTTCTTCGGGGTGTTTACGCGTTCGCTCAGACGGGAAGTTGAAGCACGCTTCCGGGCTGAAAGTTTAGCCGTGGCAGAGGAGACCCGCGGCTTTGATGTCGTCATCGTGGGAGACACGGTGCGTGATCCGGCCCGCTATGGTCGGACGCTCTTGTGTCTGGTGAATCACAGTACCGGTATTAAAAATATGCTCTACCGAAATCTCAAGACGCATCCTCACACACGCTATCAGATCTTTGTTGAGGGGAACTATCGGGCGGAAAGAATCCGCCAGGCTGGTGTCGAGGGGATTTCGACCGTCCATAAAGTGGGGATGACAAAGTTCGATCCGTTATTCTGGCCCAATTTCCCCAAACGCGCCACGATTCTCAAGCGGCTTGGGCTTGACCCTGACAAGCCGACGGTGCTGTTTGCCCCTACCTATAAACCGTCGTGTATTGATATCGTGCGGGAACAGATCTTGACGGAAACCCGGGAGTATAATCTCATTATCAAGCTGCACCACTATAGCTGGCGCGGGAAATATGCCCCCCACTGGCATCATCGGCTCTATGAACGTGCAGTGCCGCACTACAGGCATGCGGTGCTGATTCCCGAGGACGATTACAACATTTTGCCCTATTTGTATGCCGCGGACACGCTCATCAGTGAGGCGTCGAGCACTATGCTCGAGTTTTTAGCGCTGAACAAGACGGGTATTATGATCGCCCTGCCGGATGAGCAGCTGACGCACCACAACGGCGTGCCATTACTCTCTGAAGATCTGCGGCAGTTTCTTGCCGGCGCCTTTTTGCATATCCACCATCCGTCTGAAATTGGTGAGGCGGTGGTCATGGCATTACGCGATGATCCGGCGCGGCGTGAGGTGGCGCGTCGCTATCGCGACTATTTCTATTATGGGTTGGATGGACGGGCGTCGCAGCGGGTGAAGACGACCATTGAACGGTTGCTTGCAGAGGGCAGACACGCGCATTGCCCCTGAGGTAGGAGGGTAGAGGGATGGAGGGATGGAGGGATGGAGGAGAGATATGCAAGACATCGCCCAGGAACTGCAGGACAGTGCGGCGCTCAAACTGCAGGTGGCATCGACCCAGGCCGGGATCATTCAGGCGATGATCGACTGTGTCTGGGAGAGTATGCAGCAGGGAGGCAAACTACTGCTCTGCGGGAATGGGGGGAGTGCGGCCGATGCGCAACATCTCGCCACCGAATGTATGGTGCGTTTGCAGGTGCCGCGGGCACCGTTACCCGCCCTGGCGCTCACGACGGATACGTCGCTCCTGACCGCAGCAGGCAACGACGACGGTTTTGAGACCATTTTTGCGCGCCAGGTCGCCGGGCTTGGCCGTCCTGGCGATGTGCTCCTGGCTATCAGCACGAGCGGGAATTCGCCGCAATGTGGTACGCGCAGTCGAGGCGGCACGCTGTCGGGGACTGCGCACCCTGGGCTTCCTGGGAAGAGACGGTGGGGCGCTGCGACAGTTGGTTGACATCGCCCTGGTCGTGCCATCCACGCACACCCAGCGTATTCAAGAGGTCCATATCACGGTGGGCCACATCGTCTGTGGTGCGCTTGAACGGCGTGTGTTATCTCTGCACGGTGCCTCTTGTCAGCACAGTGCGGCACTTGAGGAGACGTCGTGGAAACGGTCCTAGAGACATGGCCTGTTGTCACGTCACCCGACTGTTCTCGTGGTCGGGGATGTCATGTGTGACGTCTACCTGTGGGGGACGATTGAGCGCATATCGCCTGAGGCGCCCGTGCCAATCTTTGACGTGTCAAGATCGGCAATACGTCCTGGGCGGGGCGGCGAATGTCGCGGCCAATTTGCAGGCCCTGGGCTGTCGGGTACGGTTGCTCGGCGTGGTGGGCGCAGACACCGCTGGGCAACGTGTGCGAGAGCTGCTGCAGCCAGCAGGGCATTGCTGACACCTGGCTGCTTGACGATGCGCAGCGGCCCACGACAGAGAAAACACGTCTCATGGCGCATCAGCAACAGGTGCTGCGACTCGATCAGGAGAGCCGGGCGCCACTGGCGCCAGATCTCGCTGGCACAAATAGTGCAGGCGGGGAACACGTTGCTCGCGGAGGTCGACGGGGTTGTCTGCTCTGATTATGCCAAAGGGGTGTGTGTGGCGTCCGTGCTCGCACCCGCTTTTTGCCGCAGCGCGGGCGGCCGGACGTCCGATCATCGTCGATCCAAAGGTGCGAGATTTTGCCCTGTATCGGGGAGCGACGGTCCTGACCCCCAATGTCGCAGAGGTCGAGCGCGCCAGTGGGCGCACCGTGGATCAACCCGAGGCCTTGGCGCAGGCGGTGCAGACGCTACTGCAGCACAGCCAGGCCGAGGCCATGCTGGTGACGCGTGGCAAAGATGGTATGTCGCTGTTTCAGCCCTCGCCCAGGCCGCGGTGCATATTGCCGCCCAGGCGCGTGACGTCTTTGACGTGACCGGGGCAGGAGACACCGTGACGGCGACGTTTACCATGGCATTACTCAACGGCTGTTCGATGGTCGAAGCGGCCCGAGTGGCCAACGTGGCGGCTGGGATCGTGGTGGGCAAGCTTGGCACAGCCGTGGTGTTGCCGGAGGAACTGCGCACTGCCTTGCGGGAAGAGCCGTTTCCAGGCAGCCGGAAAATTGTGCCGCGTGAGAGCCTGGCCATGGTGGTGCAGGCACATCGGCAGCGCGGGGAGCGCATTGTGTTTACCAATGGCTGTTTTGACTTGTTGCATGTTGGTCATATTCACTATCTCCAGCATGCCCGTGCACTCGGGGAGCGCTTGATCGTCGGGCTCAACGATGATGCCTCCGTGCGTCAGCCTGAAAGGGCGAAGGCCGGCCGGTGATGCCCCAGGATGAACGGGCGCGTATTCTGGCGGCCCTGACCTGCGTCGATTACGTGACGACTGTTCAGCGAGTCAACGCCTCTGGCGTTGATCCAGCTCGTGCGACCCGATATCCTGGTCAAAGGCGGTGACTATACTCCCGACACAGTCGTGGGACGCGATGTGGTCGAGGCCTATGGCGGTATGGTACACATTGCTCCCTACGTGTCTGGCGTGTCCACGACGGCCCTGGTCGAGACGATCGTGCAGCGCCATAGTGACAACCTGAGCCAGCCAGGAGACGTCCATGGACCTTGAGCCCGCAGCTCTCCAGGCCTTACAGCAGGTCCACACCTTCTCTATCCAGGAGCGCCCCCATAAGGTCAGTGTCGCCGATTTCGTTGATCTCCAGGCGTGGCGCGCACAGGGGCACGTTGCGAGCTCTGCTGCCGCGCATTTTGAAAGGGCAAGACCTGACCGCCGTTGTCGACGGGTTTGTGGCTGCCCGGCGGCGGGACCGCGCCGTCATCGTGGCGTTAGGAGCCCATGTCATCAAATGTGGCTTGAGCCCCTTGCTCATCGATATGATGCGCCGCGGCTGGCTGAGCGCGTCTGGTGCTCAATGGCGCTGGGATGATTCACGATCTTGAAGTCGCCCTGGTCGGGGCGACCTCAGAAGATGTCGCGGCCCACCTTGGGACGGGCACGTTTGGCATGGTACACGAAACACCGTGCCTGATCAATGCGGCGATACAGCAGTACAGTAGCGCCCACGTCGGCCTTGGTACTGCACGTCGGGCGGGCCCTGGCTGAAGGCGCGTATCCCTACAAAGACTATAGTCTGCTCGCCGCAGCCTACACGTACCAGGTCCCAGTGACGGTGCATGTGGCCATTGGAGCCGATACGATCCATATGCATCCGTCCACCAATGGGGCCCTACTCGGGCAAGCCACCTATACGGATTTTCAGCGCTTGACTCTGTTACTGCGCGGGCTGCATGATGGAGGGTGTTATTGGAACGTGGGCTCGGCAGTGCTCTTGCCAGAAGTGTTCCTCAAGGCCCTGACGCTGTGCCGCAACCTGGGACCTCGGGTGGAGGATTTTCTCACGGTCAACCTCGATATGGTGCAACACTATCGCACTGAATACAACGTGGTGCGGCGACCGACGCAGGACAGTGGGCGCGGTTACAGTCTCACCGGGCATCACGAAATCATGCTGCCGCTGCTCTATGCCATGATTCTTGAGGCCTTAGGGAGTTAGAGAGGGCTATTGTGGAGCAGGTAGTGCATGCCACGTGATTCTGTCCCGTGGCGCAAGGCAAAATATGGCAGCCTGGTGATCTACTATCGTGACGCTGAGGTGCCATGGGTCGAGCTGGCGATGGTGTATTGGCAGCAGCGTCTTGCCGGGCTCTGTGCGGTGGCGAGCTCCCGCTATACGCTGGTGCATAGAGGAGAACTCGCTGGAAGCCGCCGCGTTTACTACTTTAAACGGTTTTTGCTGCGTCAGAGGCGGGATTGGCTCAAACATGTCGTGTGTGGCTCAAGAGCCATACGCACGGTGCGGCACGAAGAGCGATTACAGGCCCTGGGTTTTCAAGTGCCCCGGACATATTGTGTGATGCAGGAGCGGCGTGCTGGTCTTGTAGGGCAGAGCGCTATGATTAGCGAAGCGTGTGATGACGCTACGCCGCTGCGGGATTGGTTGCGGCTTCCTGCCGCCCAGCGGCCTTGGACGCTGGCTCACAAGCGGGCCGTGCTCAAGGCGCTCGCCACAGAAGTGGGGAACATGCATCGTGTGGGAGTGTGTCACGGAGATCTGCACGTCGGCAATATCCTGTATCGGGGTACGAACGGCACGATGTCTTTTATCTGGTTAGATAACGAACATACGCGACAGTTCCGCGTGCTGCCCCGACGCAAGCGGCTGCGGAACTTGAAACGCCTCAATCGATGGCGTTATGGGGTTACCAAGACCGATCGCATGCGCTTCTGGAAGGCCTACTGTGTAGCGGCTCAGATCCCGCCGCACCAGCGTAAGGCGTTAGCACGCACCGTCATCGCCGTGGCGCCGAAGAAGAAAAAGCCCCAGGGCGGGGCAGCGATGACGGCAGGTGGCATGGAGACACAACACAAAGTATGATGCCCACCGCCTTCAAAAAAGTCGTGCAGGCTCTCAAGCCACATTCGCCGCGACAAAAAGCCCGGCAGGCGTTTCTTGCCATCCGTATGACGCACCAGGATATCGCCATCGATTGTGGGGCGAATGTCGGGAAAATTACTCGACTCTTAGCCAGGCAAGCGGCGACTATCTATGCGTTTGAGCCCAATCCGTATGCTTTTCGCGTGCTGCAAGACAATTTTAAGGACGCTCCCAATGTGCATTGTCTGCAAAAAGGCGTCCTTGACTGTAATCGTGTCATGCCGCTCTATCTGCACGAAAACGCCGGCACAGATCAGGTGTATTGGTCCACGGGCTCATCGCTGTTTGCGGGCAAGGAAAATGTCATGCAGGACCATGCTATCGACGTTGAGGTCATCGATCTGGCGGAATTCATACAGTCGCTGCACGCACGCGTAAAAATTCTGAAAATCGATGTTGAAGGGGCCGAGTGTCGCATTCTCAGAAAATTGATCCACGAGAATGTCATAGGGCTGGTGGAGCATATCTTTGTGGAAACCCATGATCACAAGATTCCAGCGTTGAAAAAAGACACGGACGAGTTACGGCACTACATCCGAAAAAACCGCCTGCGGCACATTAACCTGCACTGGAAATGACGCCAGAGGCCAGGGCAAACGGTCTGAGATGGTAGCGAGGGTGTACGGGCAGGAGAATTCCCGTGACAGCGATTCCATTGAGTGTCTGCATCATTACTTACAATGAGGAAGACAACATTCAGGGGGCGCTCGAAACTGTGCAATGGGCTGACGATATTGTGGTGATCGATGCCCACAGTACCGACCGCACGGTGGAAATCGCTCGGGCTTATACGGAGCGCGTGTTCGTGCGCGATTGGCCGGGTTTTGTGGCGCAGAAAAACTTTGCTATGGAGCAGACGCGTCATGAATGGGTTCTGAGCCTTGATGCGGACGAACGCCTCTCACCGGCGCTGCAGGAGGAACTCCAGCGGCTTTGTGCGACAGGGATGCAGGCGGATGCGTACTATATAGCACGTCGGGCATATTTTCTTGGCCGCTGGATCACGCATTCTGGCTGGTATCCGGACTACAAGCTTCGACTGTTCCGCAAGAGCCGAGCGCGTTGGCACGGGGGGGAAGTCCACGAGTCAGTATGTGTCACTGGTACAGTGGGATATTTGCGCGGTGACCTCCTGCATTATACGTATCGGGATCTGTCGCATAACCTGCAAACGATCGATCGGTATAGCACTTTTGGCGCGCAGAAACTTTTCGCCGCAGGCAAGCGGGCCTGTTGGTACGATGTGACACTGCGCCCAGTGTTGACGTTTTTCAAGAAGTATCTGCTCTGTCGGGGTTTTCAGGACGGCTACCCAGGGTTGTTCATCGCTGTGCTCACCTCCTATAGCAACTTTGCCAAGTATGCCAAGTTATGGGAACTCCAGCACAGGTGTCGCGGCACAGTAGGGCGGCAAGCTCTGGCTGAACCGCAAGAGACCAGCCGTATCCTGCCGGTGCAGAAGTAAGCGATTTTTCTCAAAGCATTCGAGATGCTCCAGAGAGGATGGCATGAACGTTTTGTTTCTGGTGTCCTATACGTACTACGAGCAGAAAATGTCGCGTGATCGCTTCCAGCAAATGGCCGCAGTCGGTCGTCAGGCAGGAGCGTCGACAATGGTCTGGGGAAAGGGTTTCCCGGACTATGACGACGACGCACCGCTATACGACAACATCAAGCGTGTCTTCGGTGCGACAGCCTTTGATCTCGTGTATGTATACAAACCCGCAGATCACAAGGGAGTCGCTGCCTGTCCAATTCCTAAGTCAATCAGTTACAACGAAGCATGGAACCATAAGGCGACCATCAAAGAGGTGCTCCAGGCATGACGTTCGGCTCGTCATCTTCCACCATGCCAACGACTTGGCTATCCTCAAGAGGCGTTGGCCATTCTTTAACGGACGCGTCCTCGTACATATTCCACACTGCGCCGAGCGAGCAATTTTTGAGCCGACTGCCAGGCCATGGCAGGATAGGACGGTGTCGGTATTGCTCACGGGCTCTTTAGGATACAAGTTCTACCCGCTGCGGACACGTTGCGCTCAGTTCATTCAAGCGGGTCGGCTGCCCGGCGAAATCCGCCTGCACCCCGGCTACCGTATCGCAGGAGTGGAGCGTATACGCGATCAGTTCGTAGACTATGCGCAGCATCTCGGCCGCTCTCGTATTGCTTTGGTGTTGGGGATCAAATTCGACTACGCCCTGGCGAAATATCCTGAAGCGGCCATGGCTGGTTGTCTCCTTATTGGGGATGTGCCGCGGCAGTTGCATAATACCCTTGGGCGATATATGGTCGGCATTGAGTCTGATATGCCGGATGAACAAATTATTCAAGAAGTGCACTGGTGGATAGCGCATGATGACGAAGCGCAAGCCCTGGCTGCCGCGAGTCAGCGGCTTGCCCTGTCTATGTTTACCATGGAGAGATACGCTGAAGAATTTGTCCGTGCAGCACGGGATTTTCTTGATCAGGAGCGACAGCGTCGACGTGTAGCACTGGCCATGCGTCGTGGCGGTCGCCTGTGCTGGACCATGAAAACCTGGCTCGGCGAGCAGTGCTACACGCCAGCAGGGCAGACGCACGGGACGAGTAGCGCCCTCATGTCGGACGGAGGCATGTCCGATACAATGCCAGATAGCGTTGCGTGACGCTTGGCCAGTCAAATTGTTGCACAAAGCCCGGAACGTTGGCGCGCAGGCGGGTGAGCAGGGCTGGAGTGTCGACAAGACACCGTAGGAGCGCCGCCAGTGCCTGATCGTCTTCGGCAGGAAACAGCAAGCCATGTTTGTCATGATGGACTAACTCAGGGTTGCCGCCAACGTCGGCAGCAACCACCGGCAATCCAGCGGCCAGCGCTTCCAAAATAACGTTGGCGAATGGTTCGCGGCGCGAGGGACAGACAAAAACCGTTGCCGAGCGGTATAAGTTGATCTTTTCCTGCCCTGTAACAAATCCGACAAAGCGCACACGGTCACCAATACCGAGTTGCTGGGCCAGTGCCATTAACTCGGGCTGTTGTCGACCATGCCCAGCCATGAGCAGATCAACGGGTGGGTTGTGGAGCCGGGCATAGGCGCGCAGCAGAATATCGAAGCCTTTGTGCGGTTTGAATTTGCCCATGCTCAAGATATATGGCCGTGGATGGGGAAATGGCGTGCCGACGGCGAATGCCGCCACATCGACGCCGTTGTGGATGACGTGAATGCGCTTTTCTTCTACGCCCGAGTTCTAAGATGACGTCTTTGAGGAAGCGCCCCTGCGCGATGACAGCGTCTGCTGCTGCCAGGGCGCGACGCAGGCGCCGCTCCAGCCGTGGGTGCTGACGGATATAATCATCTGGGAGCACGTCACAGCCATGCGGCCGGACCACAAAGGGTATGCCCGACAGGCGTTTGAAGGTTGCCGCAACGTAGGCAGCGGGATAGCCGGCATGACAGTGCAAGACCTGAAAGCGATGTCGCCAGTAGAGCCAGAAGACATGGACGAGGATCTGGCGCGTGCCAAAGCGCTTTGATGTCGGTTTGGCATAGCGGTAGAGGGGATATGAGGCGTCCACATGGTTATCCCGGCGACGGATGTATGGCGCCAGGACGACCGCCATGGTGTCCGTCAGCCGTCAAGTGGGTGGCGAGATTGTGCAGAACCATCTCGGCCCCCCCGACGAGTGGGAAGAAGGAATTGGTATACAGACAAATGCGCGTCACCTTGGAAGACATCAACGAGTTTCCTTCGAGCAACGATGCCCTGTGGTAGGGCAATTATAGCGCTAGGCATGCGCGTCGTAAACGTCCTCCGAGGTATTGCAGAGCACGCCAGAGGGGGAACAAGGCACTGCGACGGCGCCCGTTGCGGAAGAAAAGTTGCCGGAAGGCCCTGGATAGAGTAGACTCCCCCCGGCACCGAGACTGTCTGGGGCTGCATTGCTGGCTGGCTGTATCACTGTACAGGAATATCCATGGATCTCTTTCGTCGTGTATTTGCCTATGCTCGTCCGTACTATAGACGGCTTCTCCTGTCGATTCTCTGTGGCGCGTTGTTGTCAGGGACGACAACTGTCCTGGCTATTTTAGTCAAACCAGTGCTCGATGATATCTTCGTGCAGCGTGATACGACGAAACTCTTTTTTTTCCCTGTGGTTATTCTTCTGGTCTACGGCGTCCGTGGTGTCCTCCAATACGGCCACTCCTATCTCATGCTCTCGACTGGCCAGCGCATCATCCGCGACATGCGGAATACCCTCTTTCGGCACTTAGAGCATATGCCGTTGGTCTACTTCCATCACCACCATACGGGTGTATTGATGTCCCGGGTGCTGCACGACATCAAAGTCATGGAGGGAGCCGCGACGAGTGTGGTGAGCGACACGGTACGGCAGAGCCTCACGATGATTGGTTTGGTCTGTGTGGCCTTTTATCGTGACTGGAAGTTGGCGACCTTTGCCATGCTTGTCTTACCGCTCACCAGTGTCCTGGTGATCTACCTGGGCCGCCGGTTGCGCCAGTTGAGCTGGCGGGTGCAGGAAAAAATGGGCCTCCTCAACGCCTTCTTAGAGGAAGTGTTTAGTGGCATCAAAATCGTCAAAGGCTTTGGTCGTGAGGCCTATGAAGGGAGGCGTTTCCAGCATCGCAATGCGGAGTATTACCGCTTAGTCATGCAGGTCATACGGACGGAAGAGCTCAGCGCACCGGTTCTTGAATGTATTGGCGCCCTGGGAATTGCTGGGGTGGTGTTTTATGGCGGCCAGCAGGTTATCGCTGGCGCCACCACGCCTGGCACGTTCTTTTCCTTTTTGACGGCCATTATTATGCTCTATGAACCGATGCGCAAGCTCGGACGTGTCAATAGTGTCTTGCAGCGGTCACTGGCGGCAGCGGACCGAGTGTTTACCGTCCTGGATACTCCTGCAGAGCATCCGGAAGAAGCTGAGAAGCCGGCCCTCCCTCCGATCACCGGCCATCTCACCTTCACGCGTGTCTCCATGCGCTATCGCCCCAATACTCCGCTGGTGTTACATGACATCACTCTCACAGTCAAAGCGGGTGAGGTGGTGGCGCTGGTGGGATTCAGTGGGGCTGGGAAAACGTCGCTGGTGCATCTCATTCCACGGTTCTATGAACCAGCGAGCGGTCATATTCGTATTGACGGCGTAGATATCCGAGACGTCTCGCTGGCGTCGTTGCGGGCACAAATTGGTATGGTGTCGCAGGATATTGTGCTGTTCGATGACACCATCTGGCAAAATATTCGCTACGGCAATCTCGATGCCACGGATGCACAAATCGTCGAGGCGGCGCGTGCTGCGTATGCGCATGATTTCATCATACACACGCCGAATGGCTACGAGACCGTTATCGGTGAGCGTGGCATACGACTCTCAGGAGGGGAGAAACAGCGTATTGCCATTGCGCGGGCGCTCTTGAGAAACCCGGCCATTTTGATTCTTGATGAGGCCACTTCGTCGCTCGATAGTGCCTCCGAACAGATCGTCCAGTATGCGCTGGAAAACCTCATGAAAGATCGTACCACGTTCGTCATTGCGCATCGCCTTTCCACGGTGCGACATGCAGATACCATTGTCGTATTGCACGATGGCGCCATTGCTGAAATTGGCCGGCACCAGGAGTTATTAGCCCGCGAGGGAGTGTACAGTCGTCTCTACAAGATTCAGTTTGAAGGGCAAGAACAGGGACATCTTGACGCGGCAGGGTAGACCCCACCCATGCGCTTGCTATCCAGATATGTCTGTGCCTATTTCTTGCGGTATTTCTGCCTCGGATTGCTCGGCTGTGCCGGGCTCTTCCTCATCGTTGAGCTGTTTGACCGCATGGATGACTTCATTGAACGGCAGGTGTTTTGGGTTGATGCCGTGTACTATCTCTTCCTGAAGCTGCCGGGACTTGTCTATCAGATCGTGCCGGCGATATTTTTATTGGCGTCGGTGCTGACGTTTAGCACGTTAACGAAGCATAACGAAATTACCGCGATGCGCAGTGGGGGTATTGCCCCGTTACGTCTTGCCAGGCCCATCTTTCTCCTGGGGGGGATAGGGTGTCTTTTGCTGCTTGTGGCGCAGGAGTATTTCTTCCCCTATGCCAATCATGCGTACCGTCTCTTCTGGCACACCCGCGTCCGGCGTGAGACAGTTGCCATGCCTCTCGGTGTGGTGAAGCAGGGACGTCTCTGGTATCGAACGGCGTCACGGCTGTGGAGTGTCGAGCTTGGCTTGCCCGCAGAAAATCGCTTGTTGGGTGTGACCATTTATGCACTGGACGAGACCGGCGCCATCCGGCAGCGCTATGATGTGGCTGAGGCGCGTTGGACGCCGCAGGGCTGGTTGTTCCTCCAGGGAGCGCTGCGCACCTTTGGGGCAGATGGGGTCTTTGCGGTACCGCCAGAGTATTTCGCCCAGCGGCAGGTGGATTTCTCGGAGAACTTGACGGACATGAGTACAGTACAGAAAATGCCTGAGGAGATGGGTCTGCGCGAGCTGTTGACCTATGCCACACACATGCAGCGTCGAGGCGAACCAGCGCGGGGATACCTGGTGGAATTCCACGGCAAGCTGGCGTTTGCTGTCTTGTGTGTCGTCATGGCAGGGTTTGGGGTGCCGTTAGCGTTGCGTTTGAACCGCAGCGGGGGCACCGTCCGCGCCGTGGGCTTGACGTTGTTGTGCGGATTTAGTTACTGGGTGGTACACTCGCTGGTGATAGCCATGGGGCATAGCGGACAGCTCCCCCCGGTTGTCGCTGCCTGGAGCACGAGCGTAGGCTTTGGGGTAGGGAATGTGTATCTGACCTATCGTCTCCAGTGAGCGCGTCTTTTTCTCACGCTGCAGGAGTTGTCTCATGCCGACATGTGTGGTGATTATCCCAGCACGCTACGCCTCGTCGCGTTTTCCTGGCAAACCACTAGTGCCGATTGCTGGTCGTCCGATGATTCAGCACGTCTATGAACGTGCCAGCCGGGCCAGGCTTGTCGATGCGGTGCTGGTGGCGACTGACGATGTACGGATCGTTGCGGCGGTGGAAGCGTTTGGGGGACACGTGGTGCTGACCTCGGCGGCGCATCCTTCTGGTACAGATCGCATCGCCGAGGTCGCTGCCCAGCAGACGTATGATATCGTCGTCAATGTCCAGGGCGATGAACCGTGTATTGCGCCACAGGCGATCGACGCGATGATTCAACCGTTACGTGCTGATCCCGCAGTGGCCATCACAACACTGGCCCATCCGCTGCGAGACGTGGCAGATTTGCTTACGCCGCATGTGGTGAAGGTGGTCGTGGACCGGCAGGGGTATGCCCTGTATTTTTCGCGCGCACCCATTCCTTATGACCGACAAGCGTGGTCGCACGCCCCCCAGGTACTGGCTGCCGCGGGTACGTCGATCGCCCTGCCGCCAGGGTGTTACCGTCACCTCGGGCTGTACGCCTATCGCCGTGAGGTGCTTTTGCATATGGCCCGTTTGCCCCAAACCACACTCGAGCAGGTGGAACAACTGGAACAGTTGCGGGCGCTAGAGCATGGCTACCGGTTACGTGTCGTGCAGACAACGTATGAGAGCGTGGGGGTGGATACGCCCGAGGATGTCTCACGCGCTGAGCAGATACTGCGGCATCCCGAAGTGGCAGAAGATACTCTGTCAGCAAGACAGGAAAAGGAGGAGAGTGCTGACCACCCGAACAGTGGCGATTGTCCCGGGCCTCGAGAGTGGCGGATATGCGTTCCCTGGCGATTATGCGCACCTTTGGCTATCCCGTGGTGTTCGATGCCACGCATAGCGTGCAGCTCCCGGGCGGCGCCGGCAAGACGTCAAGCGGACAGCGACAATTTGTGCCGCTCCTGACGCGCGCCGCAGTAGGTGTAGGGGTGGATGCGCTGTTTATGGAAGTCCATCCTGATCCTGACCGTGCGCCTTCGGATGGTCCGAACATGCTCAAGCTGGCGGATTTGCCAGCCCTGCTGCGCTCAGGTACAGGCCATCGACGCTATTGTGCGGGGGGCACGGTAGCGTGACGTTCTCCTGCTAGCAACACCGAGGCTGGAAGTGCTGTCGGGCCTGCTCCGTCAGGCTGATGGTCCTGTGCACCCATCTCTATAAAGGGCTTAAGGAGGTCAATAGGTATCGGGAAGACGATGGTCGAGTTGTTTTCAACCGCGACTTCTGCCAGCGTTTGCAGGTAGCGCAGCTGTAAGGACATGGGGTGCCGACTCATAATGTCGGCGGCTTCGGCCAGTCGCGTCGAGGCTTGATACTCGCCTTCTGCCGCAATAACCTTCGAGCGCCGTTCGCGTTCAGCCTCGGCTTGCCGCGCCATGGCACGTTGCATCTCCTGCGGCAGGTCGACGTGTTTGATTTCTACTGAGTCGACCTTAATCCCCCATTGATCGGTTTCTGAGTCGAGGATCGATTGCAGACGGTGATTGATCGTGTCGCGCTCAGAGAGCAAATCGTCGAGTTCGAACTGGCCTAAGACGTTCCGCAGTATTGTCTGGGCTTTTTGGTACGTCGCCGAGTAGAAATCCTCCACATTGACGACGGCTTCTTTAGGACTGAAGAATCCGAAAGAAGACAACGGCATTCACTTTCAACGTCACATTATCTTTGGTAATGACGTCCTGCGGCGGCACATCGACCGTCACAACCCGGGTATTGATCCGGTACATCTTTTCAATGAGGGGGATGACAATGGTAATCCCTGGTCCGCGGACGGCCTGGAATTTCCCCAGGCGGAGGATCACCCCGCGCTCCCATTCGCGCAGGATCTTGACAGCGTTGGAGACGAGAAGGAAGAGGAACACGAGTATAAAAACAATTCCACCTGGCATGGCTTATTTCTCCTCTGTGATCTTTTCCACGGTCAATTTCAGACCCGCCACGCCAATGACTCTGACGCTTTCTCCGACGTCAATAGGCGCAGTGCCCTGAGCGCTCCACAAGGTTCCATGCACAAAGACAGTCCCGACCGGGGCGAGGCGTTGTTTGACCGTACCGATTTCTCCGATCATGCCTTCCATGCCACTCACCGGTTGCCGTCTGGCACTCCGCACGGCGGCGCCTACCATGAAGGTAAACACCGCGGCTGTACTCCCCACCACCAGAAAAATAGTGGCCAGCGGAATGCGCAGATAGTCTGCAGGAGAGTCAACGAGCATCAACGATCCGAGGAACATGGACACGAGGCCACCAATGGTGAGCATGCCGAAACTCGTGACCTTCACCTCCAGGATGAATAAGAGCATGCCCAGGCCAATGAGCAAGAGCCCGGCATAATTGATCGGCAAGGTTTGCAGGGAATAAAAGGCCAGGAGGAGAGAGATAGCGCCAATAACTCCCGGAAAGATCAGACCCGGGTTGTATAACTCGAGCAGCAATCCCAGTGACCCCAGGCTGAGCAACATGAGCGCAAACTGCGGATGCGAAATAACCGCCAAAACTTGTTGCCGCCAGCTCATCTGGTGGTACCGCACCGGCGCAGCAACAGTCCGCAGCGTTTTCTCTGTCCCGGCGATCGAGATGGTTTTGCCGTCCAACTGCGCCAGGAGCGCTGGCACATCGTCGGCAATGAGATCAATGACGTGTTTCTCCAGGGCGGCAGTTTCAGTAATCGACACGCTTTCCCGTACTGCTGCCTCAGCCCAATCGGCATTGCGGCCACGTTTGTCGGCGATAGAGCGGGCAAAAGCCGCCAGGTCATTCTCGGCCTTTTTGCGCATGTCGCCTTCGATGTCCTTGCCGCCCCCAGACACGGGATGCGCGGCGCCAATATTCGTGCCGGGAGCCATCGCTGCGATGTGCCCAGCCATGGTGATAAAGGTCCCCGCTGAGGCGGCACGCGCACCACTTGGCGCCACGTAGATCACGACTGGCATCTCAGCATTCAAGAGGGCTTTGACAATCAGACGGGTCGATTCCACCAGGCCCCCTGGGGTATCGAGCTGAAACACCACCATCGTCGCCTCTTCTACGCGGGCCCGCTCGAGACTTTCGAGCATGTATTCCACCACGACGGGATTGATCACCCCTTCCACGGTGTGGACATCAATATGATTGGCAGCGCTTGCGCTCTGCACATTCCACCACAGAGACACCGCGCACAAGAAAACGGTCGACGCAGAAACCCATGTCACCATACAACACCTAAGAGGTATACGCGATACAACATCAGAGCACGCACCAGCTTTTTTCTCCTAGCAGTGTACTCTTCTCGGAATATGAGAAGCAATAAAATTGTCCGCAATCTCCTCGTCTGGCGTAGACTTGACGGAGACAGGGAGATTGGCTACATTTAGCCGCAATAAGGTCGTAAGTGCGCGCCCTTCCAGCCCTTGCACTCCTACTATAGCCTCCATAGGTCCCGCGCAGGGTCGCAGAGTCTGTGTGGTTCCATACTTGAGGATGGAGTGACAGACCTCTCAACCGTATGGTATGAGATGGCTTTGTCCCGCGTTTCTGCTGGCCTACGGCTGTCGTGACTGGTGGCTGGAGAAAGCGTGTGGAGGCGCCACGGTTACTCCCAGTGTCCAGTGTCGGGCCTGTCGTGTGTACTGCATGCAGCGTAAGGACGTATCATGGCAAAAGAGCGGATCGTGAGTGGAATGCGGCCGTCTGGGAAACTCCATCTGGGGAACTACCTGGGGGCCCTAAAAAACTGGGTACAGCTACAAGAAGACTATGAGTGTTTTTATTTTGTGGCCGATTGGCACGCCTTGACCACAGGATATGCCGATACCGCCCAGATACGTGCCTGGGTCCGTGAGATTGCCATGGACTATCTCAGCGCCGGGCTCGACCCGGAGCGCAGTGTCTTGTTCATCCAATCCCGCGTGCCTGAGCATGCCGAGCTGCACTTATTGCTGTCGATGCTGGCGCCACTGGGCTGGCTGGAACGTATTCCTACCTATAAAGAGCAGCAGCAGGAGCTGAAGGATCGCGACCTCAATACGTATGGATTCCTTGGCTATCCCTTGCTGCAATCGGCCGACATCATTATGTACAAAGCGCATTGGGTGCCGGTCGGGATCGATCAGGTGTCGCACATTGAACTGACACGGGAGGTGGTGCGCCGTTTCCATCACCTCTATAATGTTGAAATTTTCCCAGAACCCCAGGCAAAATTAACCGAAGTGCCCAAGCTGCCAGGGCTGGACGGGCGGAAAATGAGCAAGAGCTATGACAACGTGATTTATTTGTCAGATAGCGCCGCCGACGTCACCAGCAAAGTGCAGACCATGATGACCGATCCGGCGCGCCAGCGGCGCTCCGATCCGGGGAATCCGGATATTTGTCCGGTGTTCGATTTGCATCGTATCTATAGTACGACAGCGGAGCGTCAGGAAGTGGCCCATGGCTGTCGTACGGCTGGCATTGGCTGCCTGGACTGTAAGAGGATCCTCATCCGTCATATGGTCGAGGACCTGGGACCGCTGCATGAGAAACGCGCCTATTATACGGCACACCCGGATGACGCCATGCAGGTGCTGGTGGCTGGCAGCGAACGTGCACAGCAAGTAGCGCAGCAGACGATGGCGCAGGTGCGTGATGCCGTGCACATCTAGTACCACGCGGCGTAACTGCCTCATCAGTTGTCAATAACTGCGCACACGCACGGCGAGCCGATGACGCACCCCGCCAAACTGGCGGGGTAATTGCGGTACGCAGTACTAGAGACGCAGGAGAGGGTATGCAGTGCGGAGATGATCCATGGATTACAAGGCGACCTTGAACCTTCCCCAAACTCCGTTTCCCATGAAGGCCAATTTGCCGCAACGGGAGCAAGAACTGCTGCAGTTCTGGAATGACATGCAGCTCTACACGGCGCTCCGCCAGAACGCGCACGGCAAAGCGAAGTATATTCTGCATGACGGACCGCCCTATGCCAATGGCCGTATCCACGAGGGCCATGTGCTGAACAAGATCCTCAAGGATCTGGTGGTGAAGACCAAACAGATGGAGGGTTTTGACGCGGTCTATGTGCCTGGCTGGGATTGCCATGGCTTGCCGATTGAACATCAGGTGGCTTTAGAGCTTGGATCGGCACGGGCGACCATGAGTAAAGCGGAAATCCGGCGTCGGTGCCATGCTTATGCCGAGCGCTTTATCGACGTCCAACGCGAAGAGTTTAAGCGCCTCGGCATCATCGGCGATTGGCAACATCCCTACCAGACGATGTCGTATACCTATGAAGCGGCGATCGTCCGAGAACTGGGGAAGTTTTTGGGCAATGGCGGAGTGTATCGCGGTCTCAAGCCGGTCTACTGGTGCGCCTCGTGCGTCACGGCATTAGCAGAGGCAGAGGTGGAATACGAGGAGCATCGTTCCCCCTCCATCTACGTGGCCTTTCCCATGCTGCCCGAGGTGGGGACAAAGTTTTCTGCCCTCCAGGGCAAACAAGTGGCCATCCTCATCTGGACGACCACGCCGTGGACGCTGCTCGCCAATCTGGCGGTCGCGTTCCATCCTGACCTGGAGTACGTGGCCGCCGAAGTGGGAGAGCAGGTGTACATCGTGGCCAAGGATTTAGCCGAGGCAGTGTTCGCAAAACTCCACCTGTCTGCTGATCGCATCCTCGCCGAGTTCAAAGGCAAGGAGCTTGAACATCTCAAGGCGCGCCATCCGTTTCTCGACCAGGAGTCCGTGCTGGTGTTGGGGGAGCACGTCACGCTCGAGCAAGGCACCGGCGCTGTGCACACCGCCCCTGGACATGGGCAAGAGGACTTCGAGGTGGGCGAGCGCTATGGCCTGCCGGTGTATAATCCGGTCGACGATCATGGGCGCTTCAAGCCCGATACCCCCCTGGTGGCTGGCCAGGCGGTGTTTGCGGCCAATGAGACCATTCTGGCGCAGATGCGGAGCAACGGCAGTCTGTTGTTCGCCGAGACATATGTGCATCCCTATCCATACTGCTGGCGCTGCAAAAATCCGGTCATCTTCCGCTCTACGGCCCAGTGGTTTATCTCGATGAGCGTGAACGACTTGCGCCGGCGCGCCCTGGAGGAGATCCGGCGCGTCGAGTGGCTTCCGCCGCGCGGCGAACACCGTATCTACGACATGATCAGCAATCGACCTGATTGGTGCATTTCGCGGCAGCGTGCCTGGGGTGTGCCTATTACGATTGTGCAATGCACTGACTGTGAGGCCTTTTTGTTGTCGCAGGAGGTTGCCGAGCATGTTGCCTCACTCGTCGAGCAGCATGGCGCGGACGTGTGGTTTGAACGTCCGGTGAGCGAGCTGCTGCCGCCGGATTTCCAGTGTGAGCACTGTGGAAGTAAAAATTTCCGTAAGGAAGAGGATATCCTCGATGTGTGGTTTGACTCTGGGGTGAGTCAGGCCGCCGTGCTGGAGACCCATGCAGACCTGCGGTGGCCAGCGGACATGTACCTGGAAGGGAGCGATCAGCACCGCGGCTGGTTCCACAGTTCGCTGCTCACCGCAGTGGGGACGCGGCACGCGGCCCCCTATCGCACTGTGTTGACGCATGGCTTCGTCGTCGACGGCGAGGGGCGTAAAATGTCCAAGTCCGTTGGCAACGTGCAAGATCCGCAAAAGGTGATCAGCCGGTATGGTGCCGAGATTTTTCGGCTCTGGGTGGCGCACGTCGATTACCGCGAGGACGTCCGCTTGTCACAAGAGATCCTCACGCGTCTCACCGAGGCGTACCGGCGTATCCGTAACACCTGCCGCTTTCTGCTGGGGAATCTCTACGACTTCGATCCGACCAGGGATCGCGTGGCCTATGAAGACCTCCCGGAAATCGACCGCTTCATGCTGCACAAATTGGCGGTTATGGCCTCACGTGTCCGCCGAGCGTATCAGGAGTATGCATATCACGTGTTTTATCACACGTTCCATAACTTCTGCGCCGTGGATTTGAGTGCCTTCTACCTGGATGTCCTCAAAGACCGCCTCTACACGCTCGGGACCACGTCCCCTGAGCGGCGTGCCGCGCAAACCGTGCTGTATGACGTGCTCATGGCCATGGTCCGGCTTATGGCGCCGGTGCTGGCATTTACTGCCGAAGAACTCTGGCGCTATATTCCGGGAGCCCAGGCGATGGCGCCCAGTGTGCATCTTACCGGCTTCGATGACGTGACTGCCGGGCGTGTGGATACGGCGCTGTCCGAGCGCTGGGAACGCTTGCTGGAGCTGCGTCGAGAGGTTGCGAAAGGCCTGGAACCTGTACGCCAGAGCAAAATAATCGGTCAATCGTTGGATGCGCATGTGGAGCTGTATGTGCCGGACTCCTGGCGTGATGTGGTGACGGCATACGCCGACATCCTGGATACGCTGTGCATCGTCTCAAAAGTCACGGTGGCGAGCGGAGCGCCGCCGGCGCATGCCTTCGCCAGCGAGGCGATTCCCGGTCTCGCCCTGGTCGTGCATCGGGCCCCTGGCGAGAAGTGCGAGCGGTGTTGGCGGTATCAGGAAGACGTTGGTAGTGTTGCTGCCCATCCCACCGTCTGTGGGCGGTGTGGCACATGTTTGCAGGGTACATGATGCATCAGCACAAGAAATGGCGGTTTTTTCTCCTCCTGGTCGGGCTGGTACTGGTGCTCGATCAGGGGACGAAACTTTACATCCATCACACCTTTATGCTCCACGAGTCACGGCCAGTGGTGGCGGATTTTTTCCATCTCACCTATGTGCGGAATTCCGGGGCGGCGTTCGGGCTGTTGGCGCGTCAAAACGCCACGTTTCTGCGACTGTTTTTCCCGGCGGTGACGCTATGCGCTGTGGTCATCTTGCTGCTGTATTTCCAACATACCCCGCGGCAGCGTGTTCTGACGTTGTGGGGTATCTGCCTGATTATCGGGGGGGCGATAGGCAATGGCATCGATCGCCTCTGGTTAGGGCAAGTGATCGATTTCCTGGATGTTTTCTGGCAGACGTATCACTGGCCCGCCTTTAACGTGGCCGATAGCGCCATTTGTGTCGGGGTTGGCTGCTTGCTCCTCGATGCTTTCTTGCATCCTTCCCTGTCCCCTGTAGCGGCCGACGCGGACCATGGCACACGCTGAAGCATATACGCTCGCGGTCATGACGAGCGAGGCCGGTACGCGCCTCGATAAATACCTTGCTGCCCACCTGGTGGCTCTCTCACGCACACAGCTCCAGCGCCTTATCCACGAGGGGCACGTGCAGCTCTCACATGGTGTTGCAACAGCCAGCTATCGGGTGCAGGGGGGCGACAGGATCACTCTCTGGGTCCCCCCACCACAACCGGCGCGTCCAGCGGCGGAACAGATCCCTTTGCAGATCGTGTATGAAGATGACAGTGTTTTGGTGCTCAATAAGCCCCCAGGTCTGGTGGTGCATCCAGCCCCGGGGCACCGCTCTGGGACACTGGTGAATGCGTTACTGTTCCACTGTCAGACACTTTCCGGCGTGGGGGGAGAAGTGCGACCGGGAATCGTCCATCGGCTCGATAAGGATACCTCTGGATTGCTCCTGGTGGCCAAACATGATCGCAGTCATCGGCACTTAGCCGCGCAGCTCAAAGCCCGGCAACTGCGGCGCTGCTATATGGCGTTGGTACGCGGTGCTATGCCAGCGTCACGCGGTACTATTGACGCACCCATCGGGCGTCACCCACAGCAGCGCAAGAAAATGGCGGTCGTCACCCGCAGTGGCCGGGCGGCACGTACACATTATCAGGTGCTGGACGCCTGGGGACCGATCAGCCTGCTGCGCGTGTCACTGGAGACCGGTCGCACCCATCAGATCCGCGTGCACTTGGCGCATGTGGGGCATGCCGTGCTTGGTGATGCGGTGTATGGGGTGGCAGCGTGGCATCTCCCAGGACACCCCGGCTTGGAGCGTGCAGTGCGGGCTTTCCCGCGCCAAGCGCTGCATGCCGAACAGGTGCGTTTTCAGCATCCGGACACTGACCAATGGCTAGAATTTACTGCGCCGTTACCGGCGGATATGGCGGGGCTGATCGCCCAGGTGCAGACAGCATATGGCGGCATGGGAAGCGACGCGTGAGGGGGGCATATGTGGAACGCCATCACCGATGTGCCTGGCATACTCGTCGGGCAGGTGAGCGATATGGACGCCATAACGGGCTGTACAGTCCTGGTGTTTCCAGACGGCGCCGTGGGCGGGGTGGACATTCGTGGCTCAGCCACGGGCACGCGAGAGATCGACACGTTGAGTGCGTTGCACCTGGCGTCGAGCGTGCATGCCATTACCCTGGCGGGTGGGAGCGCTTTTGGGCTTGATGCTGCAGGTGGGGTGATGCGTGCTCTGGAGGAGCAGGGTATTGGTTTTCCAACTCGTGCGGCACGGGTGCCCTTGGTCCCGGCAGCTATTGTGTATGATCTTGGTATCGGTTCGGCCACGCGCCGTCCAGATGCTGACATGGGGTATGCTGCTTGCCGGGCCGCGGTGGCTGGAAGTGTCGAAGAAGGCAATGCTGGTGCCGGGACAGGGGCAACGGTTGGCAAACTCTTTGGCATGGCGCAGGCCATGCAGGGAGGGGTCGGCACTGCGAGTCAGTGTCTCACGACTCCCTCTGGATAGGCGCACTGGTGGTGTGTAATGCCTTTGGCGATGTCGTGGATCCGCGTCACTGGCCAGTTGCTGGCCGGAACGCGCTAGGCCCCTGACACTATGACCTTGGCGGATACTGCCAAACTGCTCCGCGATGGGGTAAAGCCGAGGGCGCGTAGAGGGGACCAACACCACGCTGGCGGTGGTGGCGACGAACGCCCATTTGAGCAAGCCACAGGCCCAAAAACTGGCGCAACTGGCGCAACACGGATGCGTACGCGGTCTGTCTCCGGCCCATACCGTCTTCGATGGTGACATTGTCTTCGCCGTGTCGACTGGCGCAGTAGCGCTGACCTCACGCAACTTGGCGTGATTGCTGCAGAGCTGCTCGCCACCTGCCTGGGGCGAGCCGTGCGGGCGGCCCGGAGTATGGGAGGGGTGCCTGGTTTAGGCGATAGCGCCTAGACCATCGGTCGCGCCTGCCTCCATGCCCGAGGCGTATTCTGGCAACACAATGTGAAACGTGGCGCCATGGCCAAGACGGCTTTCCGGCTCGATCGAGCCACCATAGATCTTGATCAAGCTGTACGACACTGAGAGACCGAGACCTATCCCCCCGCTATGCTTCTTTGTAGAGAAGAACGGCTCAAAGAGAGAACACAGATGTGCATCAGCAATACCCACACCGTTATCCATGACGCTGATGGTCACTTTGCCTTGACATCGCACTGTTCGAATGCGCAGTGTTCCTCCTGTAGGCATGGCTTCCTGGGCATTTTTGACGAGATTTAAGAGCACTTGTTTGAGGTGATCGGGTGAGATCTGTACGATTGGTGCCTCGGGAGGATAATTCTAGCATCACCTGTACGTCGTGCTTGGCCAGACCTTTTTCCATAAACTTGATGAGCTGTTGAATCAGGTCATTGACCGACAAAGCCACAACGTCGCTTGGGGGGCGGGAAAAATCGAGGAGTTGTCTGACGATACGGGCAATCCGGTCGATCTCTTCCTTGATGACCAGCACGTCCTCTTTCTGTGTGTGCTTCAGGAGGAGACTCGCCTTCGAGAATATCGAAGGAGGTCTTGATAATCGCCAGGGGATTATTGATCTCATGGGCGACCCTGGCCGCCAGTTTCCCTACTGCTGCGAGCTTCTCTTGCTGGATCAACTGGTCTTGTGTCTCCTTGAGGGTTTTGTTGGCGCGCTCCAGACGCCGTTTCTCTTCAGCCAGACCGGTGACATGCAGCCGGAGTGCCATCCGCATCTCCTCGAAGCGCCGCGCCAGGTGACCGATCTCATCGCCTGAGGTGACGGCGATGGCATGCATCATAATTTTTCTTTGCCACCTCCTCGACGCCAGTGACGAGCTGTTGAATGGGCTTGGAAATCCGTAGGGCCAGGAAAATTGCCCCGCCTGTGCCCAGCACCACGGCTACTATGCCAAGGAGGATGAGGTTGTTGCGGGTCTTGCGGATTTCGTGCATGGCTCGCCTGAGCGAAAAACCAATACGCACCGTGCCCCACTTGCGCGTCCCTCCCTGGGCAAAGACCGGCAAGGCCACGTCGTATCCTCTCCCACCGACGTCCCTGTGGTAATTTCTTGTACGAGGAGTTGATCTGCCAAGAGCGCCTGGCGACTGATGGCATCAGTGAGGGTGCTGCCCTGCTTCTCGGGATGGCCGCTAGAGGCCGCCACCTGCCCGTTGTGCAGATGGATAATAGCATACGCGACGTCTTGTTCTGCGGCAGTTTTCTCGGCCAGTTGCACCAACTTTATGAAGTTATAGCTGAGCAAGTACACTTCGCTCAGTGCGGCGAGATTGGCGGCCAGCGTCTGCGCTCGCCCCTGCGACTCCTGCATGATGATGGCCTGCTGGCGCTTTTCTACTACGAATGTCACCAGCCCCATGACCGTGAACTGGACGACCACGATAACCACGACAAATTTTGTCTGTAAGCTTTTCGACATTGAGGTCCACAAGTGCTGCAGGCTCTGCCACCAGTGCACTCGCATAGCATACTCGCTTTGTGAAAGCCCACTTACTTTGCCACTGTCTCTTTGCCGGTGCTTGGGAGTTTCAACCAGACCTTTTTCATGGGTACGTAGTGTGCTCCCAGGGGGCTGGTTTCTACGCCTCGCACATACGGTTGATAGAGGTATTCAAACACCCGATGGTGCTGGTTAATCCACGGTGCATCCTGGAGGACAATCTGCTCAACCCGACGGTAAATCTGGATACGTTGGAGATAATCGGTTTCGCTGCGAGCTTGTTCCAGCAGCTGGTCCACGCGGGCATTGCGATAAAACGTGCGGTTTGTTTTGCTCTGCGAATGGAGGAGGGGGTAGAGGAAATTATCAGGATCGGGGATATCGGAATACCAGGCAAGGCGAAACATCAGGGGTTTGCCTTCTGCGAGCAGCTTCTGGAACGTGGGCCAATCGGCCGCCTGATGAATTTCGACGGTGACGCCAAGCTCCGCCAGGTCTTCCCGATAGGCTTCTAACTCCTTGGGAGTGCTTTCCTCCTTGGAACTGTACCACAGGTCGATGATCGGTATGCCTTTGCCGTCTGGATACCCTGCCTCGGCCAGCAGTTGCTTCGCACGTCGCGGGTTATAGTAATATCTTGGCGACATCGGGAGTGTAGGCTGGCATACCCGGCGGCAGAATGCCCTGGGCAATGGTGCTTATGCCCAATCTGATTTCCCGCATGATGGCCTCTGTATTGACAGCGTAGCTAAAAGCCTGGCGTACTTTCGGGTTCGTGAAGGGGGCCTTTTGGGTGTTGAACCCAATATAGAGCAGGTGCAACATCGGCTTTTTCAGATGGACATAGGCATGATAACGGGGCAGTTCCCGGATCTCTGCTGCCTTCCTCACCGGCACAATCGCCTCTTCCAGGTTGTGCTCCAGGAAGTCGTTGAAGCTCTCCATCTCTTGTTTCCCAATCTCAAACACGATTTGATTCAGAAATGGGCGTCCTTCATAGTAGTAATCGAAAGCCTGGATGACAAGACGCTGCGTGGGTTCCCAGGAGCGAAAGATAAACGGACCACTGCCAACCGGCTGCCGCCCAAACTGTTCTCCAAGCCTGTTGACCTCCTCCCGTGGCACGACCTTGGTGTTCGCCATGGCCAGGATCGAGAGAAAGGGCGTATATGGTTCCCGCAAGAATATCCGCAGGGTATAGCGATCGAGGGCCTGCAAGCCCTCCACTGTCGAGGCTTTTCCAGCCTGGAAATCTTCGGCCCCACGAATATGCCGGAACAGCTCAGCCACAGGAGACTGGAGGGCCGGATCGAGAATACGTGTAAAAGAATACACAAAGTCGTTCGCAGTTATTTCTCTGCCATTGTGAAATTTCACCCCCTGCCGCAAGTAAAATGTCCAGCTCAGGCCATCGAGGGACGCCTCCCAGAAGCCGGCAATGGCCGGTAGCGGCGTAAGGTATTCGTCAAACTGCACCAAACCATCAAAGAGTTGATTGACCACCATATAGGCGTATACATCGGTAGCGCGAGCGGGATCGAGAGACGTTGGAGCCTGCGCCAGAGGCCGCCTGTAAATGCCTCCAAAGCGTTCAGGGAAATCCTGCGGAATGGAAAATTCCGTCGCCTGCGTCAGCGCCAGGGGAAAAAATAGCCACAGCCCTAGGAGCGTGCCAATATACACTCTATATCTGCTTCCGCGCATGCTCTCACCTCTCCTCAGCCCGGCAAGGGAACTCGTTCCTTTGTTAGCGCCATGTCTCCCCCAGATCGATAGCCTCCTCCACATCGATGAGGCCAGCGCCTTGTGACAGAGTCGACACACCGAGATCCACGGCCGTAGCATAGAGAATCATGCGGATGTCATCCAGGGTCAGCAGCGGGTTCTGGATCAGCAGGTTTGCTATCAATCCTGTGACATGCGCAGCCGCCTGGCTGGTGCCACTGCCTCCGCCATAAAGCATCTGGCCATCCCCGCCTTCCCCTGTCGCTACCACCTGGCTATCCCCGCCTTCGCCGGCCGCCACCGAACAATCCCCGCCTTCCCCCGTCGCTCCTACCTGGCTATCCCCCCCTGCACCGGCTGCCCCCTGGCCATCGCCGTCTTCCCCCGTCGCTCCCGAGCTGACGCTTGCCCCGAAGACGCACGCGCTTCCCGCCACAGGGAGTCGCTGGGTGGTCGTGGTCGAGATCACCGGATGCAAGCGTGTGCCACCGGGCGCCGCCACGTCTACCTCAGGGCCACGAATGCTGTAGTTGGTGATGTTCCTCTCACTGTCTGTGGCCGCCACCGCGATCGTCTCTGGATAGCGTGCCGGAAATTTGACGAGCCTGTTGCAGGGCTGGCCATTCGTCGCCACTATGCCATCGCCGCCTTCTGCCCTCAGCCACTTGGTGGACGATGGCAATGCAGTCGGCCCGGTAATTCCCTGCCGAGGCCACCATAATCACCCCGGCTTCATAGAGCATCGTGACAACCCGCTGCAGGAGCGGGTACGGACTCGTCTTGTAAAATCCTAGACTCATATTGATCAGACGGATTTCCGGATGATTGTAGACCCAGCTCAAGCCGTTGATCACATCCGACACGAAGCCACCGCCAGCGTTATCGAGGACCCGCACAGCGTAGAGCCGAGCCAGGGGAACCATACCCGGTGCCCGCCCCAGCCTGCCATTAGACCGCATCATGCTGGCGGCGATAATCCCCGCCACATGCGTGCCATGCCCATTGTAATCCATGCAGTCGGTTTCCGGTTCCCCGGCACGGGCATTGTAACAGCTCACCACTCTTCTAGCGAGGTCGGGGTGTAAGTAATCAATGCCGGTATCGAGTACTGCAATCCGTATGCCTCGCCATTTATACTTGCCTTTCCCCGGATTGAAGTCTATTTGGTCAAAATTCCACCGCTCCCATTCGACCGGGGAAGGGGTCGGAGTAATCAAGCTCCCCTCCACGCCCTCGCTGGCTGCCAGGCCTTCTGCCGACACGGCAGGATCCTCATGGATTCTGCACCACCTCCGGACGACTTTGCAGCGTGGCGAGTGCCTGCTCGGCCTGCTCCGCGGGCAGTTTGACTACCACGGCGTTGACGAGCGGCAGGATATGCAAGAGTGTACTGCCACTCTCGGCCACAATCTCCTTTTGTCCCACCACCGGTGTGTCTGTCTGGAAGACGATAATGCGTCGGAAGTTCTCTCCCCATACTCTGGGGCTTCCTAACAAGACGACACACACCAACAGGCCAAAGCAGACAAGCCCATGTACGCCAATCCTCATCTGCCCTCGGCAGCAGGGGGCGGCATACACCGGGGATAATGGCTCGGCGCGCCGGGGGATCTTTTGCACAAGTCGAGACTTTTCGCCATGTGTCTGTGGCCATATTGCTTTCCCTCATTTGTCCTGGTTATCAACGCCAGCAACTACGACCTGACCTCTTCCCAGGCCAAAACTGTCTCGGCGCTTCTCGGACCCGGGCAGAGGACCTCTCAAGATTGTCAAGCAGATCCGTAGAGGGTGTTTCGTCCTATACGGTGACGCTGGTGGTGCGTGCCTGTGCAGGTTCTGATCTCAGACCTTGTTTTGGCGGGCAGTATTGAGCCATACAGTGGAAAACGATTTTCCCAAAAAGTATGTAAATAGTAAAGAAAATTTTATAAGGTACAAAATATAATTCAGTCTATGACTTATACGTCTTTTATATGTAAGATAAAACGACTATTACGAATCATTAAAGTTTATAAAAAAATGCTCGTAGATTTGGTCGATATGTTTATGGGGTAGGCGGGTGTGCTGGATAAGTGTGGATCCAATATATCACTTTGAGATGCCATCTGGCTAGGCCACTGTGTTCTTTGGGTGCATGGCAGAGTGTGTGGCATTGGGACTTCCGTAGCTTCGGTGTGTCGGTTTTCCGACGGCCATAGAGTACTCCCGACAGGTCTCCGGGCGTTCTTCGACGGTCTGGCTGTGACAGCATTTCTCTCATGGCTAGTACATGTTTGCAGGGCTGTGTGGTGGCTTGAGCAGGCTCGCAAGTACAGTGGTGTTCTGGCTGATTTTCGGCCACAACGATGGCATACCAGTGCGCCGGATCAGCGTGAGACTGCGCCTCGAAGTGGGTTGGGGTGTCGGTCGTCCTGAGCACAATACCGTTGACTTCGAAGGCACGACGAGTGATATGTGATGCCCGGGGGACTGATGCAGGCATTGCTATATAGACATTTTATGTATGTGATAATTAAAAATTGCTTCCCGATATTTATTAGAAATACAAAAATTCCTGGAGTATAGTGAGTGTTTCACGCCATGAGACACAGTCTGCCAGTGCGCACGGGCTTGACAGGGCGACTACCGGACATTGTTTCTCTTGCAACCAGGGGCGAAATGCGCCAAGCTCATGGTCAGTCGTACCCATATTGACGCAGTCGGTGGTCAGCTGCGTCGGAAAAGTACCAGATGTGGAAATGGGGATTTTGCATCCTTGCCCTGGGTATAGGCATACTCCCGGGCGCTGTGACGGCTCAGGTCACAATGACTGTTGACTTGGGATTTCAGAGCGTTGTGCGCCTCGAACGGTGGAATCCTGTCGTTGTGCACTTGTTCAACAGTGGCGTGTCGCTGACCGGAACGCTCGGAGTGCGCGTCTGGCGGGGCAGTGAGTTTCGCCAGGATTTTCATATCACCACCTTCACCCAGCCTATTACCTTGCCGAATCGCTCCCGCAAACGCTACACGTTTGCTATCCCCATCACGAGCATCGCCCATCCCATTGAAGTGTCGCTGCGTCAAGGCGACACTGTGGTAGTAGAGCAGCATTTCGATCTGCGTGATGCGTTCAGCGCCGAGCATGTGATCCTGGGCCTGACTCGGGACCCCAGTTTGGATTTCTTAGCCACTATATTGCAACAGCACACGCGTGTGGCCTATGTCTCTGCGCCAGAACTGCCGCAGCATTGGAGTGGCTATGACAGTATCAGTGCCATGGTGGTGAAGGGCGTGTCGTTGCAGTCTCTCACCGACGGCCAGAGCGCTGCGCTCCGGCAGTGGCTGGCCCGTGGCGGCACGATGGTCGTCGTCGGTGACTCGCAGTATGCGCTGCTGCAGGAGCCGCGCTTACAGGCCTTATTGCCGGTAGAGGTGCTGGGCATTGAACAGCGTGACGGTTTGCCAGACTTTGCTGAACAGTATGGGGTGCCCATACCGACAGTGCCGCTGCTGGCAGTGCGTGCCCGCTTGCGCCAAGGGCAGGTGATGGTAGGGACAGCGGAGAGACCGCTGCTAGCAGAACGCTTTTTTGGCAAGGGACGGGTGATCTTTCTTGCCGTTGATTATGCGCTCCAACCGCTGAGTGGTTGGCAAGGCAACAAGGCCTTGTGGCATGCCATGCTCAAACCAACCGAGCATATTGATTTTAGCCGCGTGTTTGCCGAATTAGGCTTGCTCGACGATGCCTACCCGGTCATGAAACTGTTGCGGCGACCTATTCTGCTCTACCCCTCGCATATGATCCTCAGCCTGTTCCTCCTTGCCTATTGTAGCGCTCTTGGGGTGTTGTTTTGGCGCATGGGGAAATCTGGCGCTCGACATGGGCGCTACTGGATGGGGGCAGGCCTGGTTGTTCTGGGAGCCATCGTGGGCGCCTATAAGCTCTTTCCCGAGCACGGTCTGCGTGGGTCGGCTCTGTTGCTTGACCTGGGGACCGTGGAGGTCTTGCCAGGGACAGAATATAGTCACACGCAGGGGCACCTCGGCATCTTTTCTGCCCGCGGGGGTGAGTACACGCTGCATTTTCAGCACCCGACGACGATTCTGCGTCACACTTTTCACCGTGGCGCGGGGAAAGCCGGAGCAGCCCTCGAGGTGGCGGCTACGGAGGCCGTGGCCGTGCGGGGCATCGCGCTTGGCGCCTGGGCCTTACGGATCTTGAGCGTCGAGAGTGTGGCGCCGACGCCCCTGCAGGTAGAATCTAAACGCCATGCTGCTGGCTTGACCATACAGGTGAAGAATCGTGGGGCGCTCCCCGTACAGGGCCTGAGTATTCTCTATCAGGGAAGAGTCTTTCCCCTTGGCACTTTGTCGGCTGGCGAGGAGGTTTTTGAGGATCTCTATGTCACCATACAACCGGTGGAGAGTAAGCAAGAGACCATCTGGCAGACCTTGCTCAAGCTCCGACCGGTTGGCAAAGATCGCGCGCGTGACCTATCTCCAAGAAGTCCTCCTGCAACATTATTTTGGCGAAAAACGTCTGGCAGAACCCAGTGAGGTTCCCCTCCTCGTTGGCTGGGTCATGGCGCCATCGTCGCTCGCTTTGGGGGCCGAGAGGGAGTCAGCCCGGGCGCTCACACTTGTCGTGAGTCGCCTGCTGCTGTGAAGCCTGTGGGAGTGTCAGATGCGATATCTGGTCTGGATGCCGTTTCGTACCGCCTGCCGTAACCCTATTTTCCGTGGCGGCATGGAAGAGTTTTGCCGGCAGAGTACACGCGGATCGTACGGGCTCAACTACCTCATTGTCCTCTGCATCGTGTTGTTCATCACGTGGCCTAAGGAAGGCTTCCTCAGTCTGCGCGACCTGCCGTTTACCTACAATGCTCTCGGTGGCTCCATCGTCATTATTCTGGCGTACCTCAACTTCAGCCAGGGTTCACATAAAACCTTTGGTTCGAAATATGTCAGCGTCCATGATTGGTTCGTGCTTGCCCCGCTGCGCGCCGGAACGTTTCTGCGGGGGTATGTTGCCGTCGGGCTGGTGGATCTCTGTTTCTACTGGACGTTATCGCTGCCCTTACTGATCTTGGCGGCGAGTGTATCGGGAGAGTCGTTGGCGCATCTCGGCACGGGGCTGGGCATTATTTTGCTGTGCGTGGGGAGCTATCGTATCATAGGTGTCACCCTGCTGACATTCCTGGAGCGTGACGAATTTTTGCTCTATATCCTCGTGCGCCTGTGCTTTATCTTCTTTGTCTTGGTGAGCGGTTTTGTGGTGCCGGTGTGCAATCCCGTCTTGGCGTTTGCCGATGCGAGTATCTGGCCCCGCACTCTGGGGAGCATCGTGCTGCCTGGCGTCACGTTACAGGGATGGCGGGCGACCGTCGTCGTGCATTTGCTTCTCGGAGGGCTGTTCTTTATAATCGCCCTGATACGCGTGCGTTGGATACAACGTCACGCTGCAGTTTCTGTCGGTGAAGAGGGGGGCGCCGAGAGTGGAAACGTCTGAAAATATAGCAGCGGTCAGTCGGCGATTGCAACGACGTTTTGTGTCGCTAAGGCGCTGTGTCTTGGGGCTTGATGTCTTCCTAGGCGCCGCGGTGGCCTGTGTGCTGGCCACAGTCATGATCGAGCTCGGCGGCTGGGCTGTGCCGCTGCTGCTCGTCTATAGTGGTATTGGGGCTGGGGCCTTGGGCGTGTTTCTCGTGCTGGCCTGGCGGGTGCGGGTGCCAGCATTGACGGCTTTGATCCACGCCGACACCACGCTCCGACTCCAGGAACGGTTGAGTACGGCGTATGAATACCTGCAACAGTATAGCGACAACCCGTTTGTGCCAGCGTTGGCTGCGGACGCTGAGCGTGTTGCTCCGCACGTGGATCCTGGCGTGGTTTTTCCCGTCCGTTTGCCCCGCCGTGTGTGGGGCATCCCGGTTGTTGTCGCCGCCATGGTGGGGTTTGGGCTGCTTGAGATTGCGCCGTTACGTTTGACGGATTTTAGCCGCGACGAGGTGCCGCGCGAAGTGGTGCGCGAAGGCGAACGGTTAGAACGGTGGGGACGACGCTTGGAGGAACTCGCGCAGCACGAGCGACTCGACCGTAGTTTGGTTTTGGCGCGTCACATGCAGGAACTCGGCCGACGTCTGCAGCGTGAAGGGGGCGAGACAGCGCAAGTGGCGCAGCGTATCTCGACGCTTTCCCAGTATCTGCAACGCATGCAGCAGGAACTCCAGGAGCGCGCCTTGATGGGTGATGCGAGTGCCATGACGGCGCAGAATGTCTTGATGTCTGGCAAGAGCGTGAAGCAAGAACTACGCGATATTTTGCAGCTGCTGCAACACGATACGCTGCCACGTGAGATGGCGAGCGCGGCGGAACAGGGGATTCTGCGCTTGAGTCGCCGCATGGGGCAGAACCCCGAGTTAGAACAACTCGTACAGAACCTCCGGGCTGGGAACATTGAAGCCGCCCGGCGACTCCTCCAAGATGTGATGCAGCAGCAACAAGCGGCGGAGGAGTTGGAGCATATGGCACGGGCGCAGCGCGCCCTGGAGTACTCTTCGCGCACTCTCCAGCATGGCGAGTCGGACGAGAAGGCCACACCAGGCGATACCAATCCGCAGGACGCCTCTCGTCACGACGGTCCACAGGAGTATGATCCAAGCATGATGTCAGAAGACATGCCAGGCATGGAGGAGTTTTCCGCTCCGGGCATGGAGGAGGGCTTTGGGGTCGCCCGGAATATGCGTGACGGGCCGTCTCGGACGCTCCGCGAGTCAAATCAGCCCGTCTCCAAAGTGCCAGTCAAGAGCGGGGAAGGCGACATGCGGTTGAGCTATGTCCGGTATTTGCCCATCCAGAACGACACCCGTGAGTCCTTTGACAAGGCTGTCGGGCGCTATCAACACGCTGCCGAAGAAGTGCTGCATCAGGAACAGATTCCGCAAGTGTATCGGGAACAGATCAAACAGTACTTTCTCGCGATTGGCATGGTCCCAGAAGCGAAGCGGTAACGGACAGGGGCGATTATGGATACACGGGAACACGTGGAGCAGTTTGGCACAGAGTTTCAACAGGTACGCGCAGAAATCGCCAAAATTATTGTGGGTCACGATGAGGTGGTCGAGGGGCTGCTCATCTGTCTGCTGTGCGGTGGGCACGCCCTTCTGGAAGGCGTCCCCGGGCTAGGCAAGACGTTGCTGGTGAAAAGCCTGGGTGCCGCCCTCCATCTGCAATTTTCGCGCATCCAGTTTACGCCGGATCTTATGCCAGCGGATATTATTGGCACGCGTGTCGTCTTGCAAGATGAAGAGGGGAGGCGCTACTTCGAGTTCCAACAGGGCCCTATCTTTAGTAATATTGTGCTCGCTGATGAGATTAATCGCGCCACGCCGAAAACGCAGTCGGCCTTGCTCGAATCCATGCAAGAGCAAACCGTGACTGTCGCCGGTGTGGAGCATAGGCTGCGCTTGCCTTTTCTGGTGCTGGCAACGCAAAATCCGCTCGAAATGGATGGCACGTATCCGCTGCCAGAGGCGCAATTGGATCGCTTCTTCTTGAAGCTACAGGTGTCGTACCCGTCCTTCGAGCAACTGAGTGAAATCGTTGATCGGACGACACAACGCCGCGAGCCGGTTCTCCAGCCGATCTTGACACATGAGAAGATCCTGGAAGCGCAGCGCTTTGTGCGCGAGGTCCCCATTGCGTCACACGTGAAGGACTATGCCATCCGGCTGGTCTTGTCGACACATCCGCAGGCCTCCCAGGCCTCAGACCAGGTCAAGCGCTATGTGCGCTACGGTTCGAGCCCGCGGGGCGTGCAAGGGTTAGTGCTCGCTGGCAAGGTGCGGGCCCTCTTTGCGGGACGTTTTAACGTCAGTTTCGAGGATATTCGGGCGGTGGCGATCCCCTGCCTCCGGCATCGACTCATTCTGAACTTTGAGGGAGAAGCTGAAGGCATCGAGAGTGCTGATCTCATCAGCGACATTCTCCAGCACTTGCCGGAACACGCCGCCCGTGCAGCCAGCGTGGCTTCCTAATAGTGGTTCGTCGTACGAAGGAGCAGTATGCAGAGCGCGTTGTTTGATGCCGAGTTTATGCGCAAGCTGGAAACGCTGCGCCTGCTTGCACGCAAGGTCTTCCGCAGCCCGAGCCAGGGCGAGCGGACGACCCTGCGACGTGGCTCAAGCCTGGAGTTTACCGATTATCGACAGTACCACCCTGGTGATGACTTTCGCTATATCGATTGGAACGTTTACAGCCGTTTGGATCATCTGTTCCTCAAGGTCTTTAGCGCTGAAGAAGATCTCACCATCCATCTGCTCGTCGATGCCAGCCAGTCCATGCACTTTGGCGAGCCACCCAAGCTCGATTACGCGCGACGTGTCGCTGCGGCGCTGGGCTATATCGGCCTGAATAGTCTCGATCGCGTTGGCGTTGTTGCCTTTGCCGACGAACTCGGCACACCCATGCCGCCGCAGCGTGGACGCCAACAAATTTTCTCCATGTTTCGCTACTTTGAGGGGTTGCAAAGTCAGGGCGGCACCAACCTCAATCGCGTGCTGAGCAATTATGCCCGACAGAGCACGAAAACGGGCCTGGCGATTGTCCTGAGCGATCTCTTTGATGCCAATGGCTATGAGCGTGGACTGGATGCGCTAGCATATGGTAATTTTGACGTGCTGCTCATTCAACTTGTCGATGAAGCGGAGATCAATCCGCAATTCGAGGGCGCCTTACGACTACATGATATTGAAAGTACGCAGCAGCGCCGTCTGACGGTCAACCGTCGTATGCTGGCGTTGTACCGGCAGAAGATTGCGGCGTATTTCGAGCAGATTGAAACATTCTGTGCCAAGCGCAATATTGAGTATCTGCGTGCCAGCACCGTGATACCTTTTGAAGATCTGGTCCTGCAGTATTTACGGCGCGGCTTTTATCTCCATTAGTGCCTGAGGTTGTACGACGTCCTTATGACATGGCTCAATCCAGCAGCGTTTGCCTTCCTGGCTTTCATCCCGATCATCCTTCTGCTGCATAGCCTGCGCTATCGGCGGCGGGATGTGCGGGTGAGCACGCTGTTTTTGTGGGAGAGCGTGGCGCGGGAGATGCAAGGTACCCTAGGTCTGCGTCGTCTGGTGCAAAATCTGCCCCTGCTCTTGCAGATGCTCCTGGTGCTCCTGCTGACCGCGGCCTTGGCCAGGCCAGCCCGTACGACCGCCGTGGCGCAGAATAAAGACATTGTGCTGGTCCTCGATGTCAGCGCCAGTATGCAAACCCGCACCCCACAGGGCACACGCTTCGCAGAAGCCCAGCGTCAGGCCCTGGAGATCCTTGATGCCCTGCCCAGTGACCGGCAGATGGCGCTGATCGCCGCTGGCCGCCAACCCCGCGTCCTGACGTTCTTTACGAACGAGAAGGTGCTGTTACGGCAAGCGATTAGCAGAGTTGCAAGCGGATGATGCCCCGGGCAATATGCGTGAAGCGATTCTTGCTCGCCCTGTCGTTCACCCAGGGCGCTGTCGACGCAGGAAATCGTCGTCATTGGCGATGGGGCTTATCGCGGCATGACGGAAGCCGATGTGCCGCGTCAGCAGCTCCGGCATATCCAGATTACTGGCGGGGAACGGAATGTCGGGATTATTCGCCTGGCGTTTCGGCAGCTGCTCGGCACTGAGGAGCAGTACGAGGTGCTTACTGGCGGTGAAAAATTTTTCTCGGCAACCCGTTGACAGTACCGCTGCAGCTGACGCTCCGCCGCCAGCGATTGCTCGAACGCCAGTTGACTTTACAAGCCGGGCAGGAAGAAGTGATGGTCGCTCCGCTCAGCACTGCCGTCAAGGGCGTGGCGCAGGCTGAGCTGTTGCGTGGACGACGACTTTCCGCTCGACAATCGGGCCTATGGGGTTCTGGAAGAAAAAACCCACACCTGGATTCTCCTCGTTGGCGAGAGTAACTATTTTCTTGAAAGACTCTTTACGTCTCTGCCCGGGGTCTTAGTGAATGTGGCTCCAGAAGTGACTGACGCCAGCCTGCCTCGACTTCTTGAGGCAAACCATCTGATTATTTTCAACGGGGTGCAACCCCCGCCGTTGCACGTGGGCAATTTTCTGTTGCTCAATACCTCGCCGCAGGACACGCGGCTGACTGCTGATGGTGTGGTGGTCAAACCGCGCGTGCTCGACTGGGAGCGGCAGCATCCACTGTTGCGCTTCGTGGACTTGCCGATCTGCATATTGAAGAAGCGCTGGTACATCATCCGCAAGTCGGTGGCCACAGCCTGGTGCAAGGAGAAGGGCACGTCGCTGCTGAGTGTCATCGAAGAACCGCGGCTCCGTCTGGTGACGGTGGCTTTTGATCTCATGCGTTCTGATCTGCCGCTGCGGGTGGCGTTTCCCGTGTCTGATCAATAATCTGCTGCGCTGGTTGCATCCACAGCAGGAGGAACTAGCGGCCGGACAGATTCAGGCTGGCATGCCGTATGCCGTGTTTTTCGATCCGCCGGTGAACCGTGTCACCGTACAGACTCCGTCGGGGGCAAAGCATGATTATGACGTGCAGGGAAATCCCTGGGTGTTTTCTGACACGCAGCGCTTGGGGTGTATATCATGCGCGCGGGTGAGCAAAAACGCTATCTCACGGTGAATTTGCTCGATGAGGCGGAATCGGATATCACCCCTGCGGCGAGTCTGGCATCGTTTGCGCCCACGGGCGGTGACCACCAGAGCGCATCACGCGGGATTGTCGAGACCCCATTGTGGCCTTACTGCTCTTGAGGGCGCTGGTGGTTCTGGTGGGGGAATGGTATGTCTGGTGTCGGGATTTCTAAAGGAATAACACGTGCAGCTGCGCATTTTTTACTCCGTATTTTATTGCCATACTGGTGCTCCTGCCGCTGTTTTGGTATTGGCTGCGGCACACTCCACGCCGCCTGTCCCCTCTGCGTCGCCGACTCCTCATGGGTTTGCGTATCGTGGTGTTCATCCTGGTGGTTGGCAGCTTGGTTCGTCTGGAGTTACTGCAGGCATATGAACGTGCCAATGTGGTGTTTCTGTTAGACATGTCACAGAGCATTGCCACGACTGCACGCCAGCATGCGCTGGCATTTCTTACGCGCGGTCGTGAGCACAAGCGCCCGCAGGATCAAGTCGGTCTGGTGGTTTTCGGGGCCGATGCGTCACTGGAACAGCCCGTCTCTGCTGACTTCACGCTGCGCGACATCTCGACAGAAGTCGATGGGACCACCACGAATATTGCCCGGGCGATTACAGGTGGGTTTGGCCAACTTTCCCTGCCGACGGCGCGCGCCGTCTGGTGCTGCTCAGTGATGGGAATGAAAATGTCGCGGCCGCGGCGGATACGGCGTTCGTTGCCCGCTCACTTGGGGCGGAGATTTTTTCGCTCCCTCTTGGCCGCCTGCCGGGCGAGCCAGAGGTACGGGTCGATAATCTCCTGGTGCCGTCCCAGGTGAAAGCCGGGGCGCCGTATCACGTAGAAGCGGTGGTCTTCAGTACGTTTGAGACCGCCTGCATCCTTAGAACTGTTTCGCGAAGGCGCCTTTGTCGGGCATCAAGAAGTGATGTTACAGCCTGGCAAGAATCGCTTCAGGTTTCTCCAGCAAGCACGGCTGAGGAAGGTACCCATCTCTACCAACTGATCGTCAATAGTCCACAGGATACCATCCCTGATAACAATCGCTGGCAGGCCTTCGTCGGAGGTGATTGGACGCGCCGAAAATTTTGTTGCTGTACGATCCTCCTGGAAATTCCGGCCTTGTTGCTCGAGGCGTTGCAGCAACAGGGTTTAGTCGTACGCGCACTGCCCTGGAATGAGTTGCCGCATACGCTGAGTGGTTATCTCGAATATGACGCCTTGATTTTTGACAATGTCCCGGGGTTTGGCATTTCGGTGTCGCAGATGGAGGTGTTAGAACGCTATGTGCGCGATATGGGCGGGGGGTTGCTGATGCTCGGCGGGGAGAAAAGTTTTGGGGCGGGCGGCTATTACCGTACGCCACTGGAAAAACTGTTGCCGGTCGATATGGATGTCCCGACCAAGATGTCCATCCCGAGCCTGTGTCTGGTCATGGTGATCGACCGGTCCGATAGCATGGGCGGCAGTCTCAGCGAGACGAGGTCTTCGGCGCCATGGAAGAGCGCACGACCAAGCTGGAGGTGGCAAAGATTGCGGCGTTTTCTGCCATGAAGCTGCTGAACCCGTTCGATCAAGTCGGCTTACTCGCCTTCAATGCCGACTGGGAATGGACGGTGCCGATTGGCGAGGCTGGCAAGCGGGAGCAGATCGCTGGCAGACTGGCGGCGCTGACGCATGGTGGCGGCACGGATCTGTACAAGGGACTGCAGGAAGGGCTGCGGGCCTTGAAAGAAGTGCGTGCCGTCAAGAAACATCTCATTGCCCTCTCGGATGGTCTCACGCCGAATATGGATTTTGAGGCACTGATGCGCGATGCGGTGGCCCAGAACATCACGGTCAGCACGGTAGCGCTGGGCAAAGACGCCGATCGCACGCTTGATGGATGCGATCGCCCACTGGGGTCAGGGCCGCAGTTACTACACGGATGACCAGCTGTTTGTGCCGCGCATCTTTACTGCAGAGACTATTCTGGTGTCCCGCGGTCTGATCGAGGAGCAGCCGTTTCAGCCGGTGCCGCAAGCGGAGCATGAGTTGTTACGTGGGCTCGACATGGCACAGGCGCCGAATCTCTATGGCTATGTCGTGACCTATGGCAAGCCCGCGGCAGAAATGTTGCTGGTGACCCCCAAGTCGGATCCCCTGCTCGCCGTGCAACGCTATGGCTTGGGACGGACGGCGGCATTTACCTCTGACCTCTCGCGCGCGTTGGGGCAAAGACTGGTTGCAGTGGGCCGAGTTCAGCCAGTTTGCGGCACAGTTGGTGCGCTGGCTCCAGCGCCAGGGGACGAAGGAGAGCTTTGATGTACGGGTGCAGCTGCGCGAAGGGGCAGGGCATTGTGGAGTCGGATATTTACGATGCGCATGGCCGTTTCATGAACAATCTCGAGTTCCAGGGGCGTCTGCTGCTGCCAAATCAGGACACCCTGCCCCTGCCGTTCTCGCAGACCGCGCCAGGGCGGTATGAAGGGCACTTCCCCATGCAAGGCAATGGAGAATATCTGCTCAGTCTGGTGGGCAAAACAGACGCGCAGACGGTTGGTCCAAAGACCGTTGGGGTCAGTGTGCCATACTCTCCGGAATACCTCGGTCTGGATATCAATTACAGCTTGCTGAATCGGCTTGCAGAACGTACGGGCGGCAAGGTGTTGCGTCCGGAGGCCGTGGAGGACGCCGCCCAGATGCTGTTTACGACTCCGGCCCAAAACATCTCGACGCTCCAAGACTACTGGCCGTGGTTTGTCGTGTTGGCTCTGTGTCTGTTTGTCGGTGAAATTGCTATCCGTCAGCTCCTGCTTCCCAGCGCCTGGACCACCCCACGCCAGCGCCGCGACATCCTGCCAGAGACTGTGCCAGAGTACGCCTATGGAGAGTTGGAAGCCATTGTGCATCACCGTGCCGAGGAACGGCGTCGGCGTACGACGCTGTCTCGAGATGGCCGGAGTGCCAGTGAGGCTTCTACTGACCAGGCCTGGCATTTTTATCTGGCCGGTTTGCGGGATCGGCGGCGGAAATCCTGAGACATTCTATGCCTACTGTGCTTACGCCGTTCCGGGGAGTGCGTTATAGCGCGCAGTGTCTGCCGCATCTTGGGGAGATCATGACGCCGCCCTACGATGTTATCAACGAGGCCGAACGGGCGGCGTACATGGCGCGCAGTCCCTATAACATGATCCACCTGATCTTGGGCGCTGAGTATGCCGAAGATACGGTGGAGAACAATCGGTTTTCCCGGGCGGCGCAGTTGTTGCAGGAGTGGCGGCACCAGAGCGTCCTCGTCCCAGAGCCCCAGCCAGCGCTCTATCTCTACCAGCAAGAATTTTCCGTGCATGGTGTGCCCGTTACACGTACCGGCGTCATTAGCCGCGTGCAGCTGGCGTCGTATGACTCTGGCGATATTGTGCCGCACGAACAGACGTTTGCTGGTCCAAAGGCCGATTTGTTGCGGCTGTGGAGTGCCTGTCAAGCCAATTTGAGCCTTATTTTTGCCGTCTATGCGGATGCAACGCGTACCCTCGACGCGCTCTTTGCGCCGATCCTGGCCACCCCCCCGCAACGGGAAGTGCAACATTGGATGGAAGGACAGCATCGTCTCTGGGTCGTGACCGATCCGGCGACGATCGCCCAGGCACAGCGGGCTATGCAGGATAAGCCGTTGGTGATTGCGGATGGGCATCATCGCTATGAGACAGGGCTGGCTCTGCGTGAGGCCATGCGTCAACAGTACCCACGAAGCGGCCCGGTAGCTCCCTACGACTCCATCATGATGTATTGCGCCAACATATACGATGCTGGGGTCGTCATCCTGCCAACGCATCGGTTCGTGCACCACATGCCTGTCCCAGATCTGGCGACACTGCTCCAGCAGGTGCCCTGGATACAGACGGAAGTCGTGCCGCGGCACACTGCGAGTGAGAGTTTGCCGCAGTGGCAATACCGTATAGAAAGGCTCTTGCGTGAGCGGCAGGAACAGGGTAGTGTGTTTGCTCTGTATGCGGGTGGCGACAGCTGTTATGTGATTACCGTTTCTGCAGGCGGCGGCAATGCAGCATGTGCACGCAGAGACCGCCTCACCAGCCTGGAAACGGCTGGATGTGAGTGTCCTGCATTATGGCCTGCTGCCGGCTCTGCAGGCCCGTCTGCCAGGCGCGCAGCCCACCATAGCGTATGCGCGCGCCGGCGGACGAGGTGTTTGGCGCTGTGGCGCGTGGTGCGTATGATCTGGCGGTGTTGATGAATCCGACGCCATTGCAGGACATGGTGCAGATCGCCAGGGGTGGAGAGCGCATGCCGCCGAAAAGTACCTATTTTTATCCCAAGCTGCCAACGGGCTTGGTGATCAATTGTTTTGATCTATGAAGATCCTTGCGGCAGAATTTCTGGTCAGCGCCATGGCGCCGGCACACTATCCCCGGCAGCTGCTTCCTGAGGTGGCGTTTGCCGGTCGGTCGAATGTCGGCAAATCGTCGCTTATCAACACGCTTTTGCACCGGAAGGGGTTAGCCAAGACCAGTGCGACACCCGGGAAAACGCAGGCGATCAACTTTTTTCTGATTAATCAGCGCTTTTTGCTCGTCGATCTGCCCGGATATGGGTATGCTAAAGTGCCGCGTGCCGTCCAGGCCGGGTGGCAACCGATGGTCGAAACCTATCTGCAACAGCGCGAGACGCTCCGTGCCGTGGTGCATATTGTTGATCTCCGCCATGCTCCGACAGAGCAGGATCAACAACTGCGCGACTGGCTCCAGCATCACGGCGTCCCGGTAGTGGCAGTGGCGACGAAAGCGGATAAGATCAAGCCAAGCAAGCGCGCCGAGCATATTCGTGTAGTACGACAGGGCCTGGCCATGCCGACGGACGTGCCCTTGTTCCTCTTCTCAGCCCAGAGCCGAGAAGGACGGTATCAGCTGTGGGGATACCTTGATACCCTCCTGACGCCGATAGTCCGTCGGCAGGGAGTGCCATCGAGTGCCTAAGTACAGCGCCATAGAGCAAGGTGTCCGTAATACAGCCCTTCTTCCTTGAGGACTCCCGGTGGTGCAATGGACACCTGTTAGCCGTGCGCAGCACTAAGAAAAACCACCTTGACCAGCCTGAGATCGCTGCAGGGATTGCTAAAGCAAAGGAGAATTGATGCGGGTAACGTTTGCCTCAGAGAGTGTCACGGAAGGTCATCCAGATAAAGTGTGCGATAAGATCTCCGATAGTGTGCTGGATGCTGCGCTCGCGTTGGACCCCAAGGCGCGCGTGGCGTGTGAAACCATGGTGTCAGAAAATCTGGTGGTGATCACTGGCGAAGTCAGCGAGTCCGTGCTGGAGACATTGGATATTGAAGCTATTGCACGTCAGGCCATGCGTGATATTGGGTATGCCGTCGAGGGGATTGGGTTTGGTGCGGATACCTGTGAATGTCTCGTGCGCATGAAGCCACAGAGCCCCGATATTTCGCAAGGCGTCTCTGGGCAGGGTTTATTCAAGGAACAAGGGGCGGGCGATCAGGGCATGATGTTCGGCTACGCCACGAAAGAAGCCCGCTTGAATGATGTGGATACGGAACTCATGCCGACACCGATTTTCTTTGCCCATCGTCTCACCCGGCGCCTGGCAGAGGTGCGCAAGCAGGGTATCATCCAGGGACTCTATCCAGATGGCAAGGCCCAGGTGGCAGTGGAGTACGAAAACAACATCCCCGTGGCGATTGCCAACCTCGTCATCTCGACGCATCATGCTGCCAGCCTGTCGTTGCGTGATCTGCGGCAACAGCTCATCGAGCATGTGATCAAACCCGTCATCCCTGATCGGTTGTTACCCCATAGTACCCTGGACCGTGAGCGCGATAAGGTGGACAGTACGGTGATCTTTATCAATCCCACGGGAGCGTTTTTGCAAGGTGGTCCGAAGGCGGATGCCGGTTTGACAGGACGGAAGATCATCGTCGATACCTACGGGGGTATGGGACGACACGGTGGCGGGGCCTTTTCTGGCAAAGATCCGAGTAAAGTCGATCGCTCGGCAGCGTACATGGCGCGCTATATCGCCAAGAATGTGGTGGCTGCAGAGCTCGCTGACGTCTGTGAGGTGCAGATTGCCTATGTCATTGGCCATGCGCAGCCAGTGTGCGTGCGTGTTGAGACGGTGAACCCGGTGGTGGCTGAGGAAAAGATCAGTCAGGCGATCAGCGACGTCTTTGACATGCGTCCGGAGTTCATCATCCAGCGGTTAAATTTGCTGCGGCCTATCTACGCGGCGACTGCCGCGTATGGGCATTTTGGCCGCGCAGAATTTCCCTGGGAAGCCTGCGACCGCGGTACGGAATTGCAGCAAGCCGTGCAGTAGTCTCGCTTTTCACGCGAGCGCCCGCAGCAGGGCCACCTCCGTCCGGCACTGGGAGTAAGATCGCGCCTGGTTTAGTGGCCTTCATGCCTCGGGGGAGCGCAGCAGGAAATGCGCGTGTGCCTGCGCCATTGGCCGATCTCGGTAATCTTGCCAGGCAATGGCGTGCACATTCGCTACACGTCGACCGTGCTTCGTGATGACGGCCCGCGCATAGGTGTCCCGTGGGCGGGCTGAGCGCAAGTACTCGACGGTGAGGTTGATGGTCTTCGGTAGGGGTAAGACGTTCTCGGACCAGAGCAGCTGGAAGATCGCTGCGTGTTCAAGGAGTGCGCCGAGCGTGCCGCCATGCAATGCCGGGAGCTGTGGGTTGCCGATGAGCTCGGGCCGGTACCGCATGCATGTCGTGATCTCATCACCTTTTACGTCGACGGTAATGCCGAGGAAACGCGCGTAGGGAATGGCCTCGATGATGCGGTCGAAATCTCGGTGGTACCGTGCCGCTTCGATGATCGACTCAAGCGATGCAGTCATGCGGTTCTCTCCTGGCTTTGCTACGCCGCTGCGTCGGAGTGTTCAACATGTATGTGGCACTCATCGAGGCAAGGGGATCATCAAGGGCATCATCATACGCCACGCCGCGGGCAAATGCGATGTTGCGCGTCAGCTTATAGCACTCGACGCGGGCAAAGAGATCGTGCTTGCGGCCGCGAACGCGGCGAGTTCGAGGTGATCAGGATGAATGGCCGAGAACGCAAAGGCGGCGCCCAGAAAAAGGATCAGCACGGACGTGATATGCCAGCAATAATAGTTGAGCCATTTCGACGCCTTGGGCAGCGTCTGATCCGCCAGAAGCGGGCGTGCGACGTAAACGCCGCCTGCAAAGACATGAACCGCGAAGGTCACGATCGAGGTGATCGCCGCGGACCACAGCAAGACTGCTTGCATCGGCACGTCCTCATTGCTAGAATTACCATTCTAGGAGAAGGATGCCAGTGGGCCGAATGTCACCTTGGACGATCACGCGGTCTTCGCCGCCAAGGGCGTGATCACTCTTCAATTGGGATTCCCCAAGATGGCACCCGTTGCTGGAATCGACGCTGCTCCTCCGAGATGTGCCAGTCAACAAGTCAGCTGCTCGAGACCATCGAGGGTGTCGGGGCACGTGACGTGGGCATGCGATCGCTGACCGAGGCGATCGACACCACCACAGCGGACGGCAAGCTGGCCTTCCATATCTTTGCGGCCCTGGCCGAGTTCGAGCGCGGCGTCATCCGCGAGCGCACCCTGGCCGGCCTGCAGGCCGCACGGGCGCATGGCCACACCGGTGGCAGGCCCCCTGTCCTCAAGGCCGTTAGGTGTCAACAATGGCGCACTCTTCCCGGCGAGGGGGAAGGCGCCGTAGAGTGATCGAACGTGCGTCCAACCATCCGACCCGGAGGCTCCGTATGGCCGAGGTCCTGCTGTTCCACCACGCACAGGGGCTGACCCCCGGCGTGCGCGCGTTCGCCGACGACCTGCGGGCCGCCGGCCACATCGTGCACACGCCGGACCTGTTCGACGGACGCACGTTCCAGAGCATCGACGAGGGTCTCGCCTACATCGGTGAGATCGGATTCGACGAGATGCGGGAGCGCGGCGTCCGCGTCGCCGACGAACTGCCTCCCGAGCTCGTCTACGCCGGGTTCTCGTTCGGCGTGCTGCCGGCGCAGAAGCTCGCACAGACACGGCCCGGAGCCCGCGGAGCCCTGCTCTTCTACTCCTGCCTCCCGATCAGCGGCGAGTGGGCCTTCGGACCCTGGCCGGACGGCGTCCCGGTCCAGATCCACGGCATGGACAACGACCCGATCTTCGTCGGCGAGGGCGACATCGACGCCGCCCGCGAGATCGTGGAGAAGGTCGAGGACGCGGAGCTCTTCCTGTACCCCGGCGACCAGCACTACTTCGCCGACAGCTCGCTCCCGTCGTACGACGCGGATGCGACCGCGCTGCTCACCAGGCGAGTGCTCGAGTTCCTGGATCGCGTCTGACCCATTCGGGGCCATGGCAAGGATTCCGCACTTATGCCTAGCGCGGCATAAACGTTGAATATCTGCCTATAATCACACTCGCTCCTTGTTGCCTGTAGAGCGAGGTCAGGATGAAAATGACCCGGGCCAGCGGCGTGCGCCGTGAAAGATCGCCAGCACCTCGACGTGCCGGCGGGCGATACGGTAGGCGACGACGAAGGGCGTATCCGGGACCACTAGCTCGCGCGTCCCCTCGATCCGCCCTTCCCTGCCGCGCTCGGGAAACATCCGAAGGCCGTCTATGCTCTGGCGAATACGGGCCACTGTGGCCGAAGCGGCACGCGGGTTGCGCTCGGCGATATAGCCGCGGGCTTCGTCAAGATCGGCGAGGGCCTGGCGGGTGTAGCGGAGCTTCACGACTTCCAGCGGTCGAACGCGGCCTCAACCTCCTCATCCGAGGCAAACTCACCGGCGTCGGCCTGGCGGAGCCCTTCCCGGATGTGGGCAGCCTGCCAGCGGTGCACATCGAGATAGGCCTCGACGGCCTCGTTGAGGACATAGCTACGGTCGCGGTCCATCGCGCGGGCCACAGCGTCGAGCTCCGCCCGCTTCTCGGCGTCGAGGCGGAAGGTCACGCTCTCTCGGTTCATGTCGGGCGTCTGCATTTGTCTTACACCATAAGCTTATAGCTTACACCAGCGGCTCGATGCGGGCAAGGCCTTTCCCACCTGACAGCTTGGTGTGGGCGGATGACATAGCCCCGGCGCTTTTTCTCGCGAGCCTTCCGGCTGAACTCAGCCGCAGCCTCCGCTTCCGTCGCAAAGCTCTCGATGCGCACGGTCGCGCATGGCAGCGAGGTCGACGACGGCCGGGACGCCAGTGAAATCCTGCATCAGCACGCGCGCTGGGCGATAGGCGATCTCCTGCTCGGAGGTGCGCGCGTCGATCCAGGCCCGCATGGCTCTGAGATGGTCGGCCGTAACGCTGCGGCCGTCTTCGAACCGGAGCAGGTTCTCGAGCAGCACCTTGAGCGAGAACGGCAGGCGCGACAGGTCGCCTAGCGCCTTCTCGGCTTCGGGGATGGAGAAGTAATCGTAGGTGAGGTCACCGACCTGGAGCTGGCATCTTGCCCGCAGGACGTCGTGAGCGGCGGCAGGCATTATCGTCTCCTTGATACTCAAGACAGCAGACTTCTGCCGCCTTCCCAGCGCAAACAGTAAGCGGAGCGCCGGCGCCACGGTCGTCACGGGTTGACGGTTGACGTTGCCTTCCAGTTCCACGGCAGCAGCTCGTCGAGCTCGTGGACCTTGGTCCGGCCGGGACGATGCGCTCGAGCACGTCGGTGAGCCAGGCCTGCGGATCGACGCCGTTCAGCTTGGCGCTGTCTCGATCAGGGTGTCGGCGATCGCCGCAATGGCTGGCCGCCGCCCTCCGACGCGACCTCATAATGCCCGGATCCTGGGACGCGAGGTAGAGGTCGCTTATCCGTTCCACCCGCTGTTCCGGCGGTCCGCGATCGTGATCGGCGATCAGCTTCACAACGGCACCCGGCATTTGACCCTGCGCTCGGGAGAAGGGCCTTCCTTCCTGGTTCCGGCCTGGATGGCCGATCCTGAGGCCGCATCGGTCAAGATCGTCGATGCTCCGTGCCTGTCGATCGCCCGGCTTCTCGATCTGAGGGCGTTCTTGGACTCTGGCCTAGCCTGCGACCTGGGGGAAGAGATCCCCGAGGAAGGCGCTGATGGCGAAGCATCGCACGAGCACACAGCAGGATCTGTTCGAGGAGCCGCCGCCAAGCACGAGGCTCGAGGCGACGGAGCGGGCGAAGGCGCTGGAGCAGCTCCAAGCGCTTCTAATGGAGGCGGTGGCGATCTCGGGAGACCAGCCGGAGGCAGGCGATGACCAAGATCACGCCTGAGCATCTGGTGCGCGATGCTGTCGTCTACGTTCGGCAGTCGACGGCCTTTCAGGTCGCGCAGAACCTGGAGAGCCAGCGGCGGCAGTATGGTCTGACCGGGCGAGCGCGTCAGTTGGGATGGCCCGACGTTGCGGTGATCGACGATGACCTTGGTCGGTCGGGCGCGGGCGCAAGGCGGCCCGGCTTTGAAAGGCTTCTGGCCGCGATCTGCGAGGGCCGCGTCGGCGCCGTGTTTTCGCTGGAGGCTTCCCGGCTGGCGCGCAACGGGCGCGACTGGCACACCCTTCTGGAGTTCTGCGGCCTGGTTGGCACGCTGATCGTCGACGAGGACGGCGTCTATGACCCGGCCTCGCCCAATGACCGGCTCCTGCTCGGCATGAAGGGCACGATGAGCGAGATGGAGTTGTCTGTCTTTCGGCAACGCTCGATCGAGGCGATGAAGCAGAAGGCGCGCCGCGGTGAGCTCTTCCTCACCGTGGCGGTCGGCTATGTGAAGGCCAGCGGCGACCGCATCGAGAAGGATGCGGATCGACGCGTCCAAGAGACCGTCCTGCTGGTCTTCCGCAAGTTCGCCGAGCTTCAGACCATCCGTCAGGTCCTGGTGTGGTGCAGACAGGAGAGGATCCTCTTGCCGGCCCTGGGTGATGCCGCGACTGGTGGTCGGATCATCTGGCGTTTGCCTGTCTATCCGACGGTCCATCACATGCTGACCAACCCGGTCTATGCTGGCGCCTACGCCTTCGGCCGCCGGACTGCGCGCGTGACGATCGAGAACGGGCGCAAGCGGGTGGTCAGGAGCATGCAGCGCGACTGGCGCAATTGGGAGGTTTTGATCCGCGACCATCACGAGGGCTACATTTCCTGGGCCGAGTTCGAGAGGAACCAACAGCTGATTGCCGACAACGCCAACGGCAAGCGATTCATGAGCCGGGGCGCTGTCCGCCCTGGAGAGGCCTTGCTGCCCGGCCTCTTCCGCTGCGCCCGGTGCGGCAAGAAGCTTCGCGTCCGCTATGGCCAGACCTATCGCTACGAGTGTGTGGGCGCCTTCAATCAACTCGCAGCGGCGCGGTGCATCACCTTCGGCGGGATGCGCGTCGACCGGGTTCTTGCCAAGGAAGTGCTGGCCAGGCTCCAGCCCCTAGGCGTGGAGGCGGCGCTGGCCGCCATCGAAGCACGCAGCCAGCAGCGCTCCGCGAGGAAAGATCAGCTCGAGCTGGCCCTCCAGCAAGCTCGCTACGAGGCCGCCAGGGTGCAGCGCCAGTATGATGCCACCGACCCGGAGAACCGCCTGGTGGCCGGCGAGCTGGAGCGGCGATGGAACGAGCGCCTGGTCGCGGTGCGCGATCTTGAGCTCGAGATCGAGCGGCTCGACGCCGACGAGGCGCCGGCCCTGACCGAGGCCGACCGCGAGCAGCTCATGACGCTTGGTCAGGACCTCGCCCGAGCTTGGGAGAGCCCCGGCACCACGCCGGAGAGGCGCAAGAAGATCATTCGCACGGTCATCTCGGAGATCATCGTCGACACCGTCGGCGACACGTTGGAGCTGATCGTCCACTGGCAGGGCGGCGACCACACCCGTCTGACGGTGAAGCGGAACCGTGCGGGTCAGACGCGATGGACCACCGACGTGGAGGTGGTTGATCTCGTTCGTGCCCTGGCGCGTCAGATGCCCGACGAGACGATCGCCGCGGTGCTCAACCGATCGGGCAAGTCGACCGGCCACGGCAACAGCTGGACGCGGGGGCGTGTTTGCTCCCTGCGCCGTCAGTATGGCATCGCCCTCTACCGTGACGGCGAGCGCGCCGACCGCGGCGAGGCGACACTCGACGAGGCCGCGGCGGCCCTCGCCGTGAGCACGTCGACCATCCGCCGCCTCATCGCCGAGGGAGTTCTCGCGGCGAACCAACACTGCAAAGGCGCTCCCTGGATCATTCGCCGATCCGATCTCGAGCGAGACGGCATACACCGCCAAGCCGATGCACGGCGGTCGCGCCGCCCGCCGCCTGACAACCGCCAGCAAGATCTACTCGATCTATCAATGACATGATGAGATGAGCAGCATGAAGCGCCCTCGTCGGAGCCGGCGAAGAGAAAATTCTTCCTGCCGAGGGCCACGGGCTTCAGGGCTCTTTCGGCACCATTGTTGTCCGCCTCAAGGCAGCCATGGTCGAGATAGGGCCTGAGCTTCCTCATGCGGGCGAAGGCATAGCGGATCGCCTTGGCCAGCTCGGACTTGCCGGAGATCCGTGGCAGCTGGGCGTGCAACCAGCTCTCCAGGTCATCGACGATCGGACGGGCGTGCGCCTGCCGGAGCCGCACCCGCTCGTCGGGTGGCTGGCCGCGCCCCTCCTTCTCGACGGCGTAGAGCCCGGCGATGCGCTTGATGGCCTCCTCGGCGATGATCGAGCCTTCGGCCTGGAAGACGTCGACGAACTTGCGCCGGATGTGGGCCAGGCAGGCGACCTCGCGGACGCCGCCTGAACGATAGAGCTCGTTGAAGCCGGCGTAGCCGTCGGCATGCATCCAGCCTTTGTAGCCAGCCAGGTGGTTGGCGGGATGCTCGCCCTTGCGATCGCAAGTGAACCGATAGCAGGCGGCGGGCGGATCAGGACCAAGCCAGGGCCGTTCGTCGCGGACATAGGCCCAGATCCGCGCCGTCTTGGTGCTTGCCATTGCCCGGCGCCTGCAGCTTGATCGGCGTGTCGTCGGCGAAGATCGCCTGACCGCCCAAGACATGACGGCCGATCGCATCGGCCAGAGGCTCCAGCAGCGCCGTCGACTTGCCGACCCAGTCCGCCAGGGTCGAACGGTCGAGGTCGATGCCCTCACGCTCGAAGATCTGGCTCTGCCGGTAGAGCGGCAAATGATCGCCATATTTGGCGACCAGGACATGGGCGAGCAGGCCGGGTCCGGGGCGTCCCCGCTCGATCGGGCGCGACGGCAGGGGTGCCTGGAGTTCTTGGCGGTGAAGTCGTCGCCGGCGATCTCGCGCAGGAAGTCATTGACCTCGCCGGAGTCGATGGGCGTCGGCCGCCGTCCTCGCCCAGATACTGGAACAGCTCCTGACCGCGCAGCTCCTGCATCTGGCGGACGAGGCGGGCCAGGCGACGATCACGCAGCGTCACCTCATGCTCCTTGCCCAACTTGCCGCGGAAGCGGAACCGCAGCTGCGCGCCCTCGGCCTGAAAGTGCCGGTCGCGCATCGTGGGTCAAGCCGAAGGTCTTGTTGGCCCTGGCGTACTCGTCGTTGCCAATTCGGATCAGCGTCGTCTCGAGCAGGCGCACCACGGTCGCCAGCACCTTGCGCCGACCCAGGCCGGGCTGGCGCAGCTCGGCCTCGACGGCGGCGCGGATGCGCGGCAGGGCGTGCCCGAAAGCCAGCATCCGCCGAACTTGGTCTCGTCACGGAACGTGCGCCAAGCCGGATAGTATCGGTACTGCTTGCGCCCTTTCGCGTCCCGGCCGGTGGCCAGGAGATGGCCATGGCGAATGGGCGAGATCCACACCTGCTGCCAAGCCGGCGGGATCGCCAGCCCGCGGATCCAGCTCAGGGTATCCCGGTCCTTCACCAGCGACCCGTCGGCGCGCGATAGCTGAAGCCGCTGCCGGCACGGCGTCGCATGATGCCGCGGATCCCATCTGCGACGTAGCGCAGCCTCAGCTCGCGCAACTCGTCGCGCACCTGGCCCGCATCCGGCTCGCTGACCGCCTCGACGTCCATCCTGCCCACCGTCGTCTGTGACGAAATCCGAAGGCGTCGCCGACGAGAGAAACATCGCCATACTTCAGGACGAAGGGGATTGTGGCTTCCGGGCGGCTCGCGGCTCGTTCGGGTCGACGGCCGCACCGCCGTTCAACTTACCAGGCCGAGCCTGCGCGGCGCCGCCCGCCGGTTATGCCGGCGTAGAGCCGCCAGTAGAGCCGCAGATAGTTGCGGGCCATCACCGTGGCCGTGAAGCGTTGCTCGAACACGTCGCGTACCCCGCGCCGGTCGATCAGGTGCAGGCGTGCCAATGCCTCCACCGCCTCGTCCTCGGTCGCGACGATGAAGCCGGTCTCGCCGTGGTCGACGATCTCGGGCACCGAGCCGCGGCGCCAGGCGACCACCGGCGTTCCGCAGGCCATGGCCTCGATCATCACCAGGCCGAACGGCTCCGGCCAATCGATCGGGAACAGGAGCGCCTGGCGTTGCCGAGGAACGCCGACTTCTCGCCGTCGCCGATCTCGCCCACGAACTCGACCAAGGGGTCGTCGAGCAGCGGCTCGATGACTTCGCGGAAGTAGGCCGCGTCCACGGCGTCGACCTTGGCGGCGATCTTCAAGGGCAGACCCGAGCGCTTGGCGATGGCGATCGCGCGGTCGGGGCGCTTTTCCGGCGAGATCCGGCCGAGGAACGCGAGATAGGAGGGCTCGCTCGGGCGAGGGATTGAAGGCGTAGATGCCTTCCGCGAGACCGTGCGGGATGGTGGCCAGCCAGTTCGCGTCGGGCAAGGGTGCCCGCTGGTCGTCGGAGATCGAGACCAGGGGATATTCCCGCCAGCGGGCGTAGGCTTCCGGCAGGTCCTTGAGATCGAGCCGGCCGTGCAGCGTGGTCACGGTTTGGGCCGCGAACTCCTCGAAGAAGCAATCGTCGCTGTAGCCTCTTTCGACGCGTACATCTTCTGCGGAGTCCGCGGCCCAACCGTAACCACCTCCTCGCCGCAGCTGGATGCTGCGGGGAGCATCCCGGAGGCCTATGCCCTGGCGCGGTCTTCCACCTGGTCCTGAAGATCAAGGCGGCGGGCGCACGTACAATCGAACTGGCTGGCCGCGCCTGGCATTCGGGTGTCAGCGTCAACATCCCCACCTGATCGCCGCCCCCAGTCGATCCCTACTACTACGTTGTCGCCGACGATCTACACCGAGAAGCGCACCAACATCGCATTGCCGTGGCCAGGCGCTGGGGCCTGCCATCGATGGCCGCCAAGGTCGATGCCCGCGATCCAAGGCCTGCTCGCGCGAAGTGCGTCGAGCAGTTGCTCGACGACCACTTTCTCAAGTTCGTCGGCGGGTCAACGATGGCCCAAGTCGGCGTTTCTGGGCGGCGCAGAAAGCGCCTGCTGCTCCGGATCGACTGGCGGGAGCAGCCCGGCCTGGTGATGATCGAGGCCATGGCCTGCGGGACGCCGGTGGTCGCCTGGCGCTGCGGCTCGGTGCCCGAGATCGTCGACCATGGCGAGACCGGCTTCATCGTCGCGACCGAGGAGAAGTCGGTGGAGGCCTTGGAACGCCTGCACCTGATCGACCGGCGCAGGGTACGCGACGTGTTCGAGCAACGCTTCACGGCCACGGTGATGGCCCGCAACTATCTGCGGCTCTACTGGCGGCTCTATGCCGGCAGCAACCGGTTGGGTGGCGCCGCGCAGGCTTGGCCTGGTACGTTGAACGGCGGTGCGGCCGTCGACCCGAACGAGCCGCGAGCCGCCCGGAAGCCACAATCCCCTTCGTCCTGAAGTATGGCGATGTTTTCTCGTCGGCGACGCCTTCGGATTTCGTCACAGACGACGGTGGGCAGGATGGACGTCGAGGCGGTCAGCGAGCCGGATGCGGGCCAGGTGCGCGACGAGTTGCGCGAGCTGAGGCTGCGCTACGTCGCAGATGGGATCCGCGGCATCATGCGACGCCGTGCCGGCAGCGGCTTCAGCTATCGCGCGCCCGACGGGTCGCTGGTGAAGGACCGGGATACCCTGAGCTGGATCCGCGGGCTGGCGATCCCGCCGGCTTGGCAGCAGGTGTGGATCTCGCCCATTCGCCATGGCCATCTCCTGGCCACCGGCCGGGACGCGAAAGGGCGCAAGCAGTACCGATACTATCCGGCTTGGCGCACGTTCCGTGACGAGACCAAGTTCGGGCGGATGCTGGCTTTCGGGCACGCCCTCCCGCGCATCCGCGCCGCCGTCGAGGCCGAGCTGCGCCAGCCCGGCCTGGGTCGGCGCAAGGTGCTGGCGACCGTGGTGCGCCTGCTCGAGACGACGCTGATCCGAATTGGCAACGACGAGTACGCCAGGGCCAACAAGACCTTCGGCTTGACCCACGATGCGCGACCGGCACTTTCAGGCCGAGGGCGCGCAGCTGCGGTTCCGCTTCCGCGGCAAGTTGGGCAAGGAGCATGAGGTGACGCTGCGTGATCGTCGCCTGGCCCGCCTCGTCCGCCAGATGCAGGAGCTGCGCGGTCAGGAGCTGTTCCAGTATCTGGGCGAGCAGGCGGCCGACGCCCATCAACTCCGGCGAGGTCAATGACTTCCTGCGCGAGATCGCCGGCGACGACTTCACCGCCAAGAACTCCAGCACC
>CAVZBC010000062.1:0-69980 GCA_963773125.1 uncultured Gammaproteobacteria bacterium
CTTAACCCTTATGGAGAGCACATTGGTGAACAACTCAGTCTATGATTACATAGTTATTGGCAAGGGTTTACTGGGAGCAGCAGCGGCGCGGCATCTCTCTGCCACGAGTCCGCGTGTGGCGTTGATCGGACCGGATGAGCCAGCCGAGCGTTCCAGTCATCAGGGGATTTTCGGAAGCCATTACGACGAAGGGCGGATCACACGCATCCTCGACCCTGACCGCACCTGGGCAGTGCTCGCACAGCGTTCTATTGCGCGCTACCGGGACATCGAGAGCCGTAGCGGCATACCATTCTATCATGAGGTCGGGCACTTGCTGGTCGGCCCAGCACCGCACGCCCCAGAAGATCTCGTGGCGCGTGTACACCGGGTAGCCGACGAACTGCACGTGACCTATGAAACCTATGACGATGCCGCGCTTGCTGAGCGTTTTCCCTATCTTGCCTTCGAGTCTGGATCACTCGGGACATATCAACCACACACGGCTGGCCACGTCAGTCCACGCTCCCAAGTGCGCGCTCAGGTCGCAGTGGTCCAGAAGCAAGGGGCGGCGGTCATTCCAGCCATCGTCGAGGCCGTGCACCAGACGGCACACCATGTTGAGGTGCGGACCAATGAGGGCCATGTGTATCGCGCCGCAAAGGTCCTCATCGCCACCGGTGGCTTCTGTAACGCCATACCCCTCTTGCCGCAGCCGCTTGAGGTCATAGTATACGCCCGTACCATCGTGCTGATGGAACTTGACGCCGCCGAAGTGGCCCGACTGCATGACATGCCAAGCATTATATACCGACCGCGGGACGAGGCCGAACGCTGCTACATCTTGCCCCCGATTCAGTATCCTGATGGCAAGTATTATGTAAAAATTGGCGGGCACCCGCATGACCCGATGCTCAACTCTCTGGCAGAGTTCCAAGCCTGGTTCCGCAGCCCCGGGCACCGGGAAGCCGCACAGCTCCTGGCGGCAAAACTGCACGCCGTCATCCGTGATTTGCGGCCGGTCGCCATGCATACCGACTCCTGTGTCACTACCCATACCCCAACCGAGCAACTCTATGCCGACAAATTAGCGGGAGGTCGCGTTGGTATACTCGTCGGTGGCAATGGCAGCGCGGCGAAATCGGCGGATGAAATCGGTCGCCTGGGAGCCCTGATGATGCAACATGAGAAGTGGGCTTACGACATTGAGCCTACACAGTTCCAGGCCCGTTTTACGTCTCGGGTGGAATAGCGATTGACAGGCCCCCCGAAGTTTTGTATCGTCATTGGCGCAGAACTGCCAGGAATATCAAGCGCGAGTAACTCAGCGGTAGAGTGTCAGCTTCCCAAGCTGAAGGTCGCGGGTTCAAATCCCGTCTCGCGCTCTCTCCGCTCTCTCCTGCCGTGGAAAGATGAGGTTCCCTGTGCGTCTCCTGTGGTTGCTCTGGATTGGGCTGTGCCCTGCTGAGTCTGACCGCCTGTCAGCCGAATCAGCTCGACGAAGCCTTGAAAGGCAAATTACCCACTGCAGACGGGAACCAAGTCATCACGGAGTATTGCCAGAGCTGTCATATTCATCGCGCCTTTGACCCCATGCCGCACATGCCGCGCATGCATGCCCTCTACGACCGTGAACCCTATACTGCCACCACAGAATGCCGCGTCTGCCACCTGGTCAACGAAGATACGTGGGGCATGCAACGGCGCAAGACCCTGTGGCCCGCTCAGGTGGCGCAGCAGGCGAAGGGCAAGAGTCCGCAGTGACTCTGCAAGTACGGAGGACGCCTGATGCTGACCCAGTGGCACGTTGCTGATCCTGACTCGCACTACCCAGCATATACTCACCACCAGCCTTGCTCTTCCCCCGCTCTTATGCCAGTTGCTGATTAACCGTGGCATTACTGATCCTGCTGCAGCCAGGGCGTTTTTGTCTCCCTCGCTCCACGATCTGCCCGATCCATTCTTGCTGCATGGCATGCAGCGCGCCGTACAACGTCTGCTGACAGCCCTACAGCAGAGGCGAACAGATCGCCATCTATGGCGATTACGATGTGGATGGGGTGACTGGCACGGCCTTATTGGTCACGTTCTTTGGCGAATTAGGCCTCACGGTACCGTACTATATTCCCGAGCGCGCCACTGAGGGCTATGGTTTGAATGCTGCGGCCATAGAACAGCTGGCGCGTCAGGGCATACGCTTACTCCTGACCGTGGACTGTGGCATCACCGCCGTGCACGAAATCGCTTTGGCACGTCACCTGGGCATGGATGTTATCATTACTGACCACCACCAACCCTCTGAGGTGTTACCCGATGCGTGGGCCTTGCTGAATCCCCATCAGCCTGCCTGTACCTATCCCAATAAAGGGCTGTGTGGCGTTGGCGTGATGTTCAAGCTCCTCACAGCACTACGAGCGGCGCTGCGCCAGGCCAATCTGTTTACCGATCGGCTGCCAAACCTCAAACGCCATCTGGACCTGGTGACCCTGGGCACCATTGCTGACGTGACACCCCTGCAAGGGGAAAATCGCGTCATCGTGTCATACGGATTGCAGGAACTGACGCAGACGCGCAAACGCGGTTTGCAGGCCCTGCGGCAGGTCAGCGGCCGGGCTGGACAAATCGGCCACGGTGGGAGAAGTGGGGTTTCAGCTCGCGCCCCGGCTCAATGCCAGTGGGCGCCTGGGGTCGGCCGCAGAAAGTGTGGCTCTCCTGCTCGCCGAGAGCGACCAGGACGCAGCCTTTCTGGCCCAACGCCTCGACGCCGTGAACCAAGAACGGCGTGCCCTCCAACAGTCCATCGAAGCAGGCAGTACACGACTGTATTGCGCGGCAATATGGCGACCATCCACCAGCCGCCCTGGTATTGGGCGATCCCGAGTGGCATCTCGGGGTTGTCGGCATTGTGGCAGCCCGCATTGCGGAACGCTATCACCGCCCAACCTTTCTCTTGCAGATACAGGGGGACACGGCCCGCGGCTCAGGGCGGAGTATCCCGGCCTTCGACTTATACCAGGGTCTGCAGCACTGCGCGCGCTGGTTGCGGCAGTTTGGCGGTCATAAATACGCCGCCGGGCTGACCATGGACGCAGCGCATCTACCGCATCTCCAGGAAGATTTCGTGCGCTTTGCTGAACAGACACTTACCCCTGGCGACCTCCGCCCCACCTTGCACCTTGATGTGTTCGTCACCCTGGCGGATATCACGCCGACCCTGGTAGAACAACTGGCCACTCTCGCACCCCATGGAGCACACAATCCCACACCGCTCTTCGGTGCCCAGCAGGTGCAGATCGTGCCTCCCCTGCGGGCGCTAGGGCAACAAGGTCAGCATGTGAGATGTCGTATGGCGCAAAACGGCACGACCATAGATGTCATCGCCTTCAACATGGCCGAACAAGTACGTGCCTTCGCCAATGCTGGTCTCCTGGACATCGCCTTTCTGCCAACGCTCAATACCTGGCAAGGCCGGAATACCGTCGAACTGCAATTGCGGGCTCTGCGGTCTCATGAGCCCTATCCCGGTGGGGAAAAGCATTGACACAATGGCCTGTATCCTTTACATTTCCAGCTGTTAAACGCTGCGAGTAGCTGTTGAGATATGTCTAGATCGGACTGCACCACATTGGCACACAGACGTGAGCGCGTCAGCGCGCGTCGGAGCATGTTCCGGTCGTCACGTGTACGAAGTGCCTGCACTCTGATTTAGCCCTCGCATTTTTGGCCCTCCGAGAGAAAGGCCACTACAGGTGTACCTCAGCTTTTTTAATCTGCGGGAACACCCTTTCAGTCTTACTCCGGATCCGCGCTTTCTATTTCTGAGCCCGCAACACGAGGAAGCCCTCAGTCATTTGCTGTATGGCATCCAGGAGCGCAAGGGATTTATCGAGATTACCGGCGAGGTAGGGACAGGCAAGACCATTCTCTGTCGCGCCCTCCTCGATCGTCTTGATGCGACGGTGTCGACAGCCCTGATTTTTAACTCGTATCTCAATGAACTTGAACTCTTACAAGCGATCACCAACGATTTTGGTCTGACCTGTCACGAGGCAACGCGGAAGGGATACATCGATGCCTTGAACCAGTATCTGTTGCACGAGTTCACGGCCGGCCGTAACGCGGTGGTCCTGATTGACGAAGCCCAGAATCTGGAACCACGCGTCCTTGAACAGCTCCGCATGCTCTCCAACCTCGAGACCGAACGTGGCAAACTGCTCCAAGTGATTCTCGTCGGGCAGCCCGAACTCCGCGACCGCCTTGCCACCCCCCAGATGCGGCAGCTGGAGCAACGCATTGCGGTCCGCTTCCATATTCAGGGCTTGACCTATCGTGAAACGTACCAATACATTTCACATCGTTTGAGCGTCGCTGGTGCAGCCAATGCCGTGACGTTTAGCCGCCGGGCGTTGGCGATGATCTATCGCTACTGCGCCGGCATTCCACGCCGTATCAATCTCCTCTGTGATCGCCTCCTGATCACTGCTTATGTGCGGAATACGCAGCGTATCACGGCCCGGGTGGTGCGTCAGAGCCTGCAAGACCTGACAGGAACACAGCAACCCAGGCGAGCCTCCTGGTCACCGCACCGTTCTATCTGGGGACGCACCTGGCGACCGGGTCTGGCGGGTATTGCGGTGCTTGGCCTCTTGGGAGGGGCCCTGCGCCATCCGAGCGTGCGCGATCAGCTGGCGTTTGCCCTTCCCGATCAGGTCTTCGCCTTGAGGCAAACGCCCTCCCAGCCCCCGCCGTTCCCACAGCCAGTGCTGGCCTCCCCGGCAGTTCTCACGCCAGTGGCAGTCTCCCCGTCTCTACCCCAAGTCCCAGAAGCAGAACTCACCCTGGCACGCACTTTATGGCAGCTGAAAATACACGCCGAAGGGGAGATGTCTCGGGCTACGGCAGGGATACGCCCGGCATGGGAGACAGTACTGTCAGCAGTGTCGGTCACCATGGGACTCGAAGTGACACCGTTGCAGGCCAGTTTTCCCCAACTGCAACGCGTACTGCGCCCATGTTTCATCGAGATTGGCACAGAACCATCGGTCTCACAGCCCACTGTCTGGGTGCTGAGCAGAGTGCTCAAGGACCACGCCCTCATCTACCGTGAGCCAGAAGGGCTCACAGCGGTGCCGCTGCAGGAGCTGCGGCGCCTCTGGTATGGTAAACTCTACCTGACACTCGAAGAGGGAAAATATCGTGGGGTGGTCCTCAGACAAGGCATGCAAGGCGCACGGGTACAGGCTATACAGCACGTACTGAAAGAGCTCGGATATTTTCCGGATGTTCCGTCTGGCCGATTCGATGCGCAGACTTTTTATGCCGTCAAAGGGTTCCAACGTGACAACCGACTCGTGATTGATGGGCATGTTGGTCGGCAGACGCTGATGGTACTCTGGCACTTTGGCGGGCATATCCTCGAAGAAACCATGTAGGTGGAAGCAGTCCATATGAGTATCATTAATCAAGCCTTAAAAAAAGCCCAACGCGAGCAAATGCTGCGTACAACGCCACCCCTGTCGGGATGGAAACAGGCTGGCATCGCGGCTCAGTACAGGCTGGGGGGAGTGATTTTCGCCGGCTTTGCTGTGGCGCTCGGCCTGGGCGCTATCCTCCATGCCTGGGTCACTGTACCGCCGGAGGGCAACAGTGTCGGGGCCCATGCCGCACCAGAACCCCTGCCGCAGTTAACACTCGTCACCTCGGACCTACCGTCCGTGACGCCTGCGGTCATGCCACTTACCGATACGGTGCCGCGCCCCTCTACTCCTGGCCCGGCATTCTTCGATAGACACAGCGATACTCCCGCACCAAAGACCCCACCTATGACCGCGCTGAACCCGGCAAGCGCCCAAGCTCGTCTCCCCCGTGTTGCACCGCTCACTGCCACGCCAGCGGTGCCTCTCCCAGTGCAGCTGGTGTCGTCACCGACGACAGGGCCAGCAGAAGCCGCCCAGCCGGAGCAACTCCGAGCGCGGGCGCTGTTTAACCAAGCGATGGAAGCGCAGGAGGCAGGGGACCTGGACCACGCACGCACGCTTCTGGAACAAACGATCCAGCTCGATCCTGCCTTGAAAGTCGCCTATAACAGCCTGGGGAATCTGCACCATCAGCAGCAGCAGTATGAGCAGGCGATCGTGATGTATGAGCGCGCCCTGGCTCTCGATCCGCAGTATGCCAAAGCTCGTAACAACCTCGGGAGCACCTATATGCAGCTCGCCATGGACGACCGCGCTCTTACAGAATTGCACAAGGCCATTCAGACAGATAGCGGCTATGGGCTGGCATATTACAACCTGGCCTGTGTTTACGCGCGGGCGGGAGACAGTACTGCAGCCGCACAGTATCTCCAACAGGCGATGGCTCTTGAGCCACAAGCGCGTATCTGGGCGCAGACCGATGACGACTTCGCCCCTGTCCGAGCCACGCCGGCTGTCCAGGCACTCCTAGGACCATGATCATGGTGAAGCGCTACTTTTGGCTCATCTATCTGCTATTGGTGACCCTGGTGGCGGCCTTGGGGGCAGACATGGTCAAATCCTATGTGAGCACCAAGCTCGCCGCGCCACGTTCTCTCGAACCAACGCAGACCAGTACTGCGCCTCAACGCCCAATACAAACCACCTTTGCGGACTACCAAGTCATCAGCACGCGGAACATCTTCGATGCCAATCCACCGCAGGCGACACCCCCCGAGCCTGAGAAAGAACCGCCCCCAGTGGCTCCCCCCGTGCAGGCCACACAGCTGCAACTCAAGCTGATTGGTACCGTGGCTGGTGCGAATAATCAATACTTTGCCATTATTGAGGATCTGAGCAAGCGCGGCTCCCAGGCGGTGTACCACCTTGGGGATATCGTGCAGAACGCCGTGGTGGCCGAAATTCGGCATATGTGTGTGCTGTTAGATAAAGGTGGGCAATACGAATCCCTCTGCTTTCAACGAGACGAGGCAGGTCCCTTGTCAGAACAGACTGCCCCCGGGCCTGTCACTGAGGCCGTGCCAGCGGGAGATGACAGCGGCATTGTACGTGTTGATGCAGCCACCTGGCGGCTGAACCGAGAAATGGTCTTGGAACAGTTTGCTAATTTTGGCAATTTGTCGGCACAGGCTCGCGGCATGCCCTATATTGTCCAGGGCCAACCACGTGGGTTTCGCTTGCTGAGCCTCGTCCCTGGAAGTATGTTGCAAAAAATCGGTCTCCAAGCCGGTGACGTTATTCAAACAGTGAACGGGCAGAGCATCAATTCTCCAGCAGAAGCACTACAAGCATTCCAACAACTACAAAATGAATCGACAGTCCGCCTGGAGCTCCTCCGCCGTAATCGCTCCACGACGCTAACCTATGAAATGCAGTAACGATGCACATTCTTGTGTGATGTGAGGGCATATGCACATATACAAGCCGGTGTTGCTTGGCCTGCTCCCGATTCTCGCCCTGGCGAGCCTGGGCCTTAGACGAGGATATGCAGCACGCCTGGATACGGAAGACAAACTCCCCACCAAGCCCGTACCCGCGGCGCAAACCACGCAGGGGAAGTCAGAGGCTGACAACCTGATTCATCTGAATTTCAGAGATGCTGATATCCTCCAAATCATTAATCTTATGAGTGAACTCACCGGTAAAAATTTCTTGATTGACGACAAAGTCAAAGGCAAAGTAACGCATTATCGCGCCAAAGCCTGTGAGCCTTGACGAAGCCTATCAAGTCTTCCTCTCACTCCTGGAAATTCAGGGATTCACAGTCGTGCCACAGGGCCCTATTACGAAAATCGTGCCTTCTCGGGAGGTGAAGGAACGCCCTCTCCCTATCGGGATTGACGGACAGCGTCCGCCATCGGCCACCAGCGATGCCTTCGTCACCCAGCTCATTCCGATGGTGCATGCGGATGCGAATGAAATCCGGGCCCTGCTCACGCCACTCGTCTCGAAACAAAGCAGCCTGCTCGCCTACCCGCCAACGAACACCTTGATTCTGACCGATGTGTCGTCCAACATCTCGCGCCTGTTGAAAATCATTCGGGCTCTGGACGTTGAGTCACCGGCAGCGGTTCTGAAGGTGATCGCCCTCAAGTATGCCGCGGCCGATCAAATTGCGGCCTCGTTGCAATTAGCCCTGGAAGGTCTCGTCCAGGTAGGCAGCGCTGACGGGGAAACAGGCGCGCCGCCAAGAACGCGTCGTACACAAGCAACAGCGGCGACCCAGCCCACTGCGAAAGCCCCGAAAATCATCCCGGATAATCGCACCAACAGTTTGGTGGTGATTGCCACGCCTATTGACATGGCCTCGGCGGAGAATCTCATTACCAAACTCGATATTCCGACGCCCGAAGGCCGCGGCCAGATTCACGTCTATTATCTGGCCCATGCCAATGCGGAAGAACTCGCCAAAGTCCTCACGGCGCAATTAGGAGAAACCTCCCGTACGACAGGCGGCCGTGAGACGACCGGGACGACTACCCGCTCAGCCGTGCGCCGCCCGACGACGACTCCGACCACACCGACAACCCCCACCACACCCACAACCCCCACCTCCACCTCGCCACTGACTGCTACGACGGCGACAGGCATTACCATCACTGCCGATAAACCAACGAATTCCCTTGTGATCAGTGCTCCCCCAGAGGCCTACGCCTCCATCAAAGGCATTATCGAAAAACTCGATGTGCGCCGCTCGCAGGTCCTGGTTGAGAGTCTGATTGCCGAGATAACCTACGATAAAGCCAAGGCCCTCGGCGTGGAGTGGCGCGTCATCGATGAGCCGAATGGCACGCAGGTGTTCGCGAGTTCCACCGGCGCAGGTGGCTCTACCGCCACTGGTGTCCTTGATGCGCTCACGCTCAATCCCTTAACCCCGACCCCAGGGTTTTTGATCGGCGCGCTACGCCAATCGATCACCATCGGTGGCCGAGAAGTTTTCAACATTCCCGCCATCTTACGGGCCTTCCAGGGCGATTCCGACGTCAACGTCCTCGCCACTCCGAACTTACTCACGACTGATAATGAAGAAGCAGAAATCGTCATCGGTGAAGAGCGGCCTTTTCTACGCACTGCGCAAGACACCCCCGTGGGCGGCACGACGACCGGGGTATCAACCGTACGCACGTTTGAATTCCGCGATACGGGTATCACGCTGCGTCTTACCCCACAAATCAGCCAGGGAAAAACCGTCCGGCTGAACCTCTCGCAAGAAATTAAAAACTTTGTCTCAGAATCCGAAACTGGGGCAGTGACCACCACGAAACGCTCCGCCAAAACCACTGTCATCGTCGACGATAGCCAGACGATCGTGATCGGTGGCCTCATCCAGGAAAACAACAATGAGGGCCACACCCAGGTACCGTGTTTAGGGAATCTTCCCGTGCTGGGTTGGGCGTTTCGACAAACCTCGGAGCGCAAGCGAAAAACCAATCTGCTGATTTTCATTACGCCGCACATCATTACATCCCCAGAAGATGTGCGCCGTATTACGGACCACAAACGGCAACAATCCGATAGAGCACCAGAGATCGAGGAACAATTACGTGAAAATCGTCCTCTAGAGAATCTCGAAATTTTGTTAAACTAAAGTAGAAAGTAGAATGCTGGTTATCGCGTTATATTTTACCCACAGTGGGGAGCGGCAGTATGCGACGCACCTCTTTTACGGACATTCTCCGTAGCGCCACGTCTCTCACACCAGAGCAACTCGCCCGTGCTGAAGAACTGAGTGCGCAAAAAGGGCTCCGTCTCGATGAAGCCCTGTTACAGCAACATTGCATCAGTGAAGACGAACTGCGACAGCTGCAGGCGGAACATCTCGGATTGTCGTACTGGAAAGAGTTACCAGAAAGTGCCTTTGACACTGCCCTGATGGTGCAGGTCCCCCTGGCGTTTGCCCGTCAGCATAAGCTCATTCCTGTGCGCAGCGAAGACGGTATGGTCCTGGTAGCCACGAGCAATCCTCTCGACTTGCAGCCCCTTGACGATGTCAGTACGTTGCTCCATGCTCCAGTGGAACCTATTCTCAGTACTGAGGGGGAAATTCTCAGCGCGCTGAATCGTCTCTATGACTCTGGTTCGCAGACCGCCGCGCAGGTCATCGAAGACCTCGACGCCGAAGAGCTGGGCATTGTGGCACATGATCTCGAACGCACGCAGGACATCCTGGATCAGGATTCCGAGGCGCCGATCATCCGTCTGGTCAATTCCATCCTGTCCCAAGCCGTGCGCGATCGGGCGAGTGACATTCATCTCGAACCCTTCGAGCGTTCTTTGAAGGTGCGGTACCGTATTGACGGCGTTCTCACCGAGATGCTCTCCCCCCCGAAACGCCTGCAATCGGCGATTACCTCCCGTCTGAAGATCATGGCGGATTTAAATATCGCCGAGAAGCGCCTCCCCCAGGACGGACGGATCACCATTCGGGTGCGCCATAGAGAGGTCGACATTCGTGTCTCCGTGGTGCCCACGGCCTTTGGCGAACGCCTGGTGCTGCGCTTGCTCGATAAGTCCGGTACGCTCCTCGAGCTCGAGGACACTGGCTTTTCGCGCGATCTCTTCGAGATCTATAACCGCCTTATCCACCGCTCACATGGCATTATCCTGGTCACTGGACCGACCGGCAGTGGCAAAACGACCACCCTCTATGGCACCCTCCAGCGCATCAACTCGCCCAAGGTAAATATCATCACCGTGGAAGACCCCATCGAGTACCAGCTGAATGGTATTGGGCAAATCCAGGTGAACCCGCACATCGATTTGACCTTTGCCAACGGTTTGCGCTCGATTCTCCGTCAGGACCCCGACATCATTATGGTGGGAGAAATTCGCGATCGCGAAACAGCTGAGATCGCCATTCAAGCCTCTCTCACTGGACACCTGGTCTTTAGCACCCTCCACACCAATGATGCCGCCAGTGCTGTTACCCGTTTACTCGACATGGGCGTCGAGCCCTTCCTGATCTCGTCGTCGGTGCTGGCGATGATGGCACAGCGCCTGGTGCGGTTGCTCTGTTTAGCCTGTCGCTCGCCGGTCACTCCAGATGCAGAGACATTGCGCGAACTCGGTCTCACCCAGGAGAAGTGCCTGCAGCAGGGCGGCCAGTTTTATGGTGCCAATGGCTGTGACGCGTGCCGTGGTACTGGCTATCGTGGCCGCACAGGCATCTATGAGTTACTCGTCATTGACGACACGATTCGGACGCTCGTCATGCAGCAAACCAATGCCAATACCATCAAGACAGCGGCCCTGCAGCGTGGCATGCGGACACTCTTAGACGATGGCGCCAGAAAGATTCTGCAGGGGCACACGACGCCAGAAGAAGTCCTGCGCGTCACGCAGGAGAGTGAATAAATGCCTGTCTACAACTATAGTGCCCTGGATAGACGCGGCAAGCTCGCCCGAGGCATTATTAATGCCGATAGCGCCCGAGCGGCGCGGACAAAGCTCCGGCAATCGGGCCTCTCTCCCACAGAGTTGCTCGAGACCCAGGAGGCTGAAGCCCAACAACAGGGTCGCTCTCTCCGTGAACTCTCGCTGTTCCGACGCGTCCGCCCCCAAGACATCACGATTATGATCCGGCAGCTGGCTACTTTGCTGGCAGCGAGCCTCACTGTAGTCGATTCACTGACGGCTCTCATTGAGCAAACGGAAAACCCGAGCCTGAAAAAAACGCTCACGCAGGTGCGCGAAAGTGTCAACGAAGGGAGTAGTCTGGCTGCAGCACTGGATCAACACCGCCGGGTGTTCTCCAGTCTCTTCATCAACATGGTGCGGGCCGGTGAGGCAAGTGGTGCCTTGCCCATCGTCCTCTTGCGCCTGGCAGACTTTAGCGAGCATCAACTCGATACCCGCAAGCGCATCACCTCAAAAATGTATTATCCACTGTTTATGGTGGCGATTGGCAGCCTGGTACTCTTTGCGCTGCTCACGTATGTCGTGCCCACTGTCACGACCGTCTTTGCGAACATGCGACAAACCCTGCCCTGGCCAACGGTCGTCCTCATTGCCGTGAGTGGCTTTTTACGGTCCTTCTGGTGGCTGCTGGGCATCGGCATAGTCTGCATGGTGCTACTCGTGCAGCGCTATAGTCGCACGGCGCGTGGCACGCAACGCTTCGATAGCTGGAAAATCCGCGCCCCAGTGTTTGGCAAACTGACCCTGAAGCTTGCCATGTCACGTTTCACTCGGACACTGGGGATTCTGCTGCGCAGTGGCATTCCTGTGCTTGATGCCCTGGATATCTCCAGCGCCGTGGTGAACAATACGGTGCTCGCTCATGCCATCACTGAGGCGAAGGAGGCGATTCGGGAAGGGGCAGATATTGCCGGTCCCCTCAAAGCCAGTGGGTACTTTCCTCCCCTGGTCTCTCATATGATCTCCATTGGGGAAAAAAGTGGCCAGCTTGAAGAAATGCTCCTGCGCGTCGCCGATTCCTATGACAATGAAGTCCACACGACCGTGGAAGGCTTAACCTCGCTCGTGGAACCAGTCATTATTGTGGTGATGGCCGTGGTAGTCTTTGCTATCATGCTTGCCGTCTTACTGCCTATTTTTGAGATTAATTCGGTCGTCCGTTAGGTTGTGAACTTGTGTAAGAGAGTGTGTGCCATATGCCAAAACACGTGCTTGGGATCGAGTGTGGAGTGCAACACGTTACCATTGTCCAGGTCACGGGAACACCCAAATCGTATAGCGTGACTGCCGCCCTGCAAGAGGCCTGGCCGCATGCGGTGGAGCCCGGGGAACGCCCAGCTCTGCAGCGACAATTCCTCCAAGAGCTGGTGCGGACGCATCACCTGCAGGCGGATACTATTGTTACCACCATACCGGCCCAGGGAGCGGTATTGCGCAACCTCAACTCACCGTTCAAAGAACCTCGCACTATCCGGCCGACGATCAAGTATGATCTGGAAGAACACATGCCGTTCGACCCCGATGCGGTGGTCGTCGACTTTCAGATTCTTCCTGCCCAGACTACTGGCGTAACACGGCTGCTTGTGGCCGCCCTGCCTCAACAAGAGATGGCCGCGCATCTCGCCCTCTTCCAGGAGGCGGGGCTAGAGCCTACCATGGTCGATCTGGACGTCTTTGCTCTGGCCAATGCCGCAGTCTTTGGCTCCGCCTTTCTGCCGGACAATGCTGTGCTCATTGACCATGCTGCAGAGCGGACGCTCCTGACCATGCTGCAGAGCGGCACGCCGGTATTTGCCCGCAGTCTTCCCCACAGTCCTTCGTCCTCCGATGTGCCAACCCTGGCCAATCGCCTGAGTAAGCACATACAGCACACGCTCTATGCCTGTGAGCATGCGCTGCAGCGAGCGTTTGTGCCAGAGGTGCTCTGCATCGCTGGGACGGATAGTCTGCAGCTTGACCCGCTGTCGAGCGCCCTGGCCCAGGAGATGAGCCTGCCTACTGCTGTGTGGCGTATCACCAGTGACCATCATAAACCAGGAAAAACGGCATTCCCTCCTGCGGCTCACGCGCCATACGCGGTGGCGTTTGGAGCCGCCATGCGGGCCCTGCACCGCCAGGCTGTCGGCTTGAACTTGCGGCGGGAACACTTTGCCCTGCATCGCGACATTCAGGAACTCCGCGGTCGTTTGATCGGTGTCGGCATCATGTTGGTGTTTGTGGCAGGGCTGGGATTATTCAGTGTGTATCTCAACAACTCCTATAAAATTGCCCGTCATGCACAATTACGCAGCGAGGCCAACCGCGTATTTAGCGACACCTTTCCAGGCGTCCGCATGACCCAGCCGACGTTTCAAATGCGCGAAAAAATGCGTGAACTGGAAGATCGGTTGCGCGCTTTCGGAGGGGTCGCAGGGGCGCAACTTTCGGGTTTGCAGATCCTGCGAGAAATTAGTGCCCGCATTCCCGCCTCCATCACGGTGAATGTCGACAACCTCACGATCGCGACAGATACTTCGGACTTGAGTGGGACGACCACGTCATATGATGACGTACAGAAATTAAAAGATGCGCTGGAAGCCTCGCCCTATTTTACCACGGTGAAAATCAACAATACCAAGGCCGATGCGGACAATAAAATCAACTTCAAACTCACCATTAACACGGTAAAGAATTTGGATACGTCATCATGAACTTCTTCCGCAACCTCGGGACACGTGAAAAAATCTTTATTACCACTGCAGGGGTGGCAGTGCTGTTGGCGCTGCTGTTCATGTTCGTCATTGATCCAATGCTGGCGCATTCTGCCCGTCTTGACCGGCAGCTCCTGACGGCACAACGGGAGCTACAGGAACTGCAAACCCTGCAACGAGAATACGGCAGGCAGAAACGTGTGCTGGATCGGATCAATGCCCAGCTCAAACGCCAGCAGAATTTTGCCCTCTTTTCCCGTCTCGAGGAACTCGCCGGACAGACGGGCATTCGCAGTAAAATTCAATACATGAAGCCGACCGTCAGCACTCCCAGCGAGGCGTATGAAGAGGAGTCCGTGGAGATAAAAATGGAAGGGGTCACCCTCGAACAGTTCATCCAGTATCTTTATCAGATTGAAAACTCACCGCAGTTCATGAAGATCAAACGGCTGCATATCAAGCCAGGGCTCACGAATCGCCAAATGCTCTCGGTCATCTTCCGGGTGTCCACCTTTACGCCAAAAGAAGGGACGTCGTAGAGTACTCACCCGCCTGGCGCTTAGAACACATCGTCCATCGCCCCTTCGAGCTGGGCATTAATGGCCTGCCGGTCTGCCTCGGACAACGGCAGCAGGTCGCTACTGGCGAGATTCTCCTCGGCCTGCGCCACGGTCTTGATGCCGGGAATCACGACGGATACCGCGGCCTCATCGAGAACGAAGCGCAGTGCGGCTTGTGCCAGGGTACGTTGCCCTGCCGTGACGAGAAAGTGCAGCTTTTCAGCCAGCTGTACTTGCATGAGGAAATACTCCCGGGGCCACGTAGCGCGGAGGTCACCCTCAAGAAATGTCGCCTCAGCAGTGTATTTGCCTGTCAACATCCCACTCGCCAGCGGTTCACGGACAATGAGTCCAATATCTTCTTCCTGTGCCAGCGGCAAAAGCTCATCGCGCGCATCGGCGCGGAGGAGATTGTAGACGACCTGAATCACGTCCGGTTTTCCCGTATGAATGGCCATGCTCCCTTCATAGGCATCATGGACAGAGACACCGTAGAAGCGGATCTTGCCAGCCTGTTTCAGCTCGTCTAACACCGCATAGTGCTCACCACGCTGCAGCATCATCAGCGGCGGATTGTGCAACTGATAGAGATCGATGTAATCCGTCCGTAGCCGCGTCAAACTCTTGTCCAGGGCAAAACGGATGTAGTCAGGATCAAAATTCTGGCGGAATGGACCATGATAAAAGTCATTGCCGACCTTGGTAGCAATGACGCATTCGTGTCGACGTGTCTGCAGTGCTTGCCCGAGAAGTTTCTCACTCAATCCGTGCCCATAGATATCTGCCGTATCGAAAAACGTACAACCCAGCTCCAGAGCCCGTGTAATGGCTCGCGTAGATTCAGGATTATCCGTAGGACCGTAACTGTGGCCGTGCTTGTTCCCACCTATAGCCCAGGCGCCGAAGCCAACTTCTGACACCTGGATATCTGTCCTCCCCAACCGCCGATAGCGCACGCGTGTCTCTCCTTCTCAGAAGCTGTGTGGGACTGCTGCCCTGCGCTGCTCCATGTCGTGACGTCTCTCTGTGTGCAGAACAGTAGACTACTTCCACGGGAAAAGCAATGTTTTGAGGCGCGTGTTGGTGACGTTGACAGAGCATCTGCGACGGGCAATAATCAACGGCTGAGCCTGTATCGGGCTGCACCACATTGGCCCACTGCAGCGCAGCGCACCAGCGTGCCTCCCAGCATGTTTCGGGAGGCAGGTGGACAGTGCTAGAAACCTCTGGCACGCTGATTGAGACTGTCGCGATGGTTATGCGCTATGACCTGGCATATTCAAGAAGCCCATATTTTTTTCAATCCCCGCGCTCCCCAACGTGAAAGGCCTGCCGTAGTGCACCCCGCGCTCCTCCGGTGGGTCGCCGCGGAATCCCCCAGGACCATGCGCGTACTGGACGTCGGGTGTGGCAATGGTCGCCTGACACTGGCCATCGCACCGCTAGCGGCGGAGGTCATAGGCCTTGACCGTGACGGCGCGGCCTTAGTGCTGGCCCAGCAACGCGCCGCCGTGGCCAACATCGCCAACGTGCGTTTTCTCGCAGCAGACGTTGAAGACCTGCCTTATAGTGCGCTGATCGGCGCAGACTCTATCGACATGGTGGTGGCCAACCTCTGTATGTCACAGGCAATTATGGCCCGTGCCCATACCATACTTCCGGTAGGGGGGTGCCTGATTTTTGCTGCCCTCCATAGCGCGCAATGGCAGGAAACGGGACGAGCCTCACGCTTTGCCTACGATGCGCACGCACTCCAGCAGTTTCTGGAAAGGCACGGTTGGCGGTGTGAGGCCATGGAGATAGACCGGGAAGTGCTGCATTTGCAACAGGTTGCGGATCTCGGGCAGTATTTTACTACGAGTCCCCTGCGCCAGCGCTGGCAGCAGGATGGACGCTGGGAACACCTGGTGCGATACATCACACAGGGCGGCGACCGGCTGACCATACGCAGTCATGTGCTGGTGAAAGCGCGCAAGACATCGTGCTGTTGAGGCATGCAGAGCACATTAACCCACGCGCGTGTCAACAAGCTGAGCAATAATGCGATCTATCACTGCATCTGCACGCGCTGCGACGGCCTGTGGGGCAATGGCAGCAAGGGGATGCTGTACGGCCACCACCCGAGCCGCTGGGAGGCCATAGGCGACAGCGTGCTCCGCCGCAGAATCCATGAACACTTCCGTACACAGCACAATAGTGGGAATGCCACGGCCTTCGAGTTCGACAGCATCGTGCACACTGCACGACACGCAGGAGCCTCAATCTCCAATTGCCATGACAACAAAGTGGCAGTGCGTTGCCAACTCCTCCAGAATCTGTGGCTCAGCAGTGCGGGTATAGATAAACTTGTGCCGCCATAGGATGTCAGCAAAATGAAATTGGGCGTGGAGCATCTCACGGATGCGAGCGAGGAGTGTATCAGCGTTATTCTTGCGATTGTCGAGAAAGCCGGCCACAACCCCATGCAACGCGTGTAACGGAGCGGCAAGCAGGCGTTTCCTCGCTACTGCCGCTGCAATAGTCGCCGCGTGCTCGGGAGAAAACACCACGACGCACTCTCCCCCCAAATACATGTGGTTGCTGCCCAGGGTGGACATGCAATCCGCTACCACGGTGAGCATGTCACGTGGGTTGTCACTGCCGTGATTGTTAATGTTGTGCGGCGCCTCGGCCGGATACACCGTGACAGTGCTGTCCTGCGGCTGCATGCCACGCTCGACGTGCAGCGGTTCCCACGGGCTGGCCGCTTCGTTTTCGGCGATGCAATACGTATACTTGCCCGGATGTCCGAACGTCGCATTATCCAGCACCCCGGGCACAGCGCCGCTGTCTCATCAGGCTGCACAGGACTTTTCCTCCTTTGCCGTGTGCTCTTACTGCTCGCGGCTGATTTGCTCAGCGATACGTTGGCGCAGGACATATTTCTGAATCTTGCCACTTGGTGTCATCGGGAACTCCGTCACCACTTCCAGGCGCTCCGGCAGGTAGTGTTTCGCCAGTTGCTGATCGAGCAAATACGTCACCATCTCACCAAACGTCAACGTCGCGCCGGGCTTGGGAATGATAAAAGCACAGGCGCGCTCCTGCAGGCGCTGATCTGGCATCGCCACAATCGCGACATTGTGCACGTGAGGATGTTTGTGTAGGAGGTTTTCGACCTCGACGACTGGAATGTTTTCTCCCCCACGAATGATGATGTCTTTGCTACGGCCGCTGATACTGATATATCCATCCGTGTCGAGAATAGCCCGATCACCAGTCTTGAACCAGCCATCACTCGTAAACCCCTGGGCTGTGACCTGCGGCCGTTTATAGTAGCCGGCAAAATGCTGTGGGCCATAGCACAAGAGATCCCCCTCTTGCCCTGTGGGCACCTCCTGGCCTGTCTCGTCAACAACTTTGACCGCCATACCGTTGAGGCAACAGCCATCCGTGCTAAACACCTTCTCTGGCGGATCATCAACACGATTCACCGTCACCAGGGCATTTTCGGTCATGCCCCAGCCAGCAGAAATGCCACAGCGCAGACGCTCCTGGGCGTCGATTACGAGCTGCCGGGGAATCGCGGCGCCAGCGCTGAGAAACAGGCGAAGAGAGTCAACACGATGCTGGTCAAGGTTCGGGGCATAGGCCAGATCGCTCAGAAACGGCGTCGCCCCCATGGTCCAGGTGACTCCTTCAGAGGCAATCAGCTCTACAGCACGAGCGGGCTGCCAAACGTCCATGTACACCCCGGTGCCGCCCAACACCGTGGGCATGTGCGCCCCATACAGATAGCCAGTCTGATGGCCAAAGGTCGACGCCATCAGTATCACCTCTTGCGCGGTGAGTTGTAGACGTTCGATGAGGCGTAGAATCGGACAGAGAATGGTGTTGTGGGTGTGCATCACGCCTTTTGGTTCCCCGGTGGTGCCAGACGTGAAGATGATTTCGGCCAGCGCATGCGGATTGACCTGTCGGGCGTGGAGCGCTGTCGTCTCCCCCTGCGCCTCCCAGGGAGTGCGCAGCAGTGCATCAAAGGAGTCCATATCGTCAGGGACATCCTCACCAAGCACGTATAGCCGCTCCAACGCCGGAAGTTCTGGACGGAGTTCGCGCATCATAGCGGCGTAATCGAAACCGCGGAAGGTGCGCGGAATAATCATCACCTTCGACGCGGCAAGCTGCAACATGAAACGCAATTCGCGCTGACGATAGATCGGGATGAGCGGATTGCCAACTGCCCCGATACGGCTCAAGGCGTATTGCACGACCACAAACTGGTGCCAGTTTGGCAGTTGGAACGACACGACATCGCCGGTATCGACACCCATAGCGAGGAAAGCCAACGCCAGACGATCGACCAGCTGCCCCAAGGCAGCGTAGGTCAGACGTCCAAAGGGATCGACGATGGCTGTTTTCTCGGGATGACGTTGCACCGCGGTGTCGAGATAGGCACATATCGTCGTATTCGGCCAATAGCCGGCAGCAGTGTACTGCGCCATGACCTCGGGGGGAAATAGTGAGTCAGCGGACATATGGGCACCTCTTTGACGCTGTGCTGGCACTTCACAACCTCATTGTAACAATCCTGGCGTGAGGACGTTTTGATAGCACATTTTTTCTCACACCACAAACAGTCGTGCGCACAACAAGCCACAGGAGTCACCACCGTAACTCGTCATGGTACCGTTGGATTTTCCGTATTGCTTCGACGATGTCCTCCATATCACGGCGCTCACCCAGAAGCATGTTGTGGCGGATCCAGATCGCCTCCTCAGCGCACGCCCGCTCCGTCACGGGATGGCTGACAGTGCTGTACTCTGGGGGCTGCGGGTGCACACCGGAGAACAGCGGCGGTGTAGCTAAGCCAAAGTTTTTTGTCTGCATGACGGGTTGCCGATAGGCTGGTAATGAATAGCCACCATGGGTGCCGGTGATGCCTTCGGCCTGCAAGGCGGCAATAAATGTCGCTCTTGGCATGCCACCAAAGGCAGCAGCCTGGTAGCGTAGGAACATGATATGATAAGCGTTGGCCGTGACCCGATGATCGTGCGGCAATGGCGTCACACCTTCAACCGAGGCAAGCAGCTGCGCCAGATATGTGGCGTTTGCCTGCCGCAGCTGCAAATGCTGCTGGATAGCGCTGCAGCTGCACCCGTAAGAGAGCACCTTGAAATTCACCGAGACGGTAGTTACCGCCCAAAAGATAGTGGGCATACCATGCCCCATCTTTCTGGCGTCCACAATTGCTCAGTGACTGGGCCATAGCGGCCATGGCGGGGTCATTCGTCAGCATGATCCCGCCCTCACCAGCCGTAATATTCTTTGAGGATTGAAAGCTAAAGCAACCGATATGGCCCAGCGTCCCCACTTTCCGCTCCTGCCAGGACGCCCCCCACGCTTGTGCAGCATCTTCTATGACAACTAAATCGTGCCGCTGCGCGAGCGCGAGCAGCGCCTCCATATCCGCCGGTCGCCCTCCCAGATGCACCGGTATAATAGCCCGCGTACGTGGTGTCACACACGCCGCAGCACTGCTCGGATCCAGCGTATAGGTCTGCGCATCAATGTCGGCAAAGACGGGTACAGCACCAATCTCGAGTGCTGCTGTCGCAGTGGCCACAAACGTATAGCCTGGAACGATCACTTCGTCACCGACGCCAACCCCAGCGGCAGTTAAGGCGAGTTTGAGTGCCACGGTGCCGTTGACCACGGCTATGCCATACGCGGCCTCGTGATAGGCAGCGAACTCTGTTTCAAAGCTGCGCACTTCTGTACCCTGCGTTGCCCCCCAGCGGCCGCTCTCGACAACGGCTTGCACAGCATCTATCTCAGCTTGTCCCCAGACTGGCCAGGAAGGGAATGGCGTCCGACGGAGGGGTTGTCCTCCAGCAAGAGCTAAATGTCCCATGGATAATCACCTTTGCGCCTGTGGTGTTTTTGCACTGTGCACATCTGAATTTAGCCTACCGCATACTTACGACAGCCCCACAGCAAAAAGTGCCCATAACTCAGCGCCTCTGCCTTGCTGACGCCAGGTGGTGCAATGGATACCCATTAGCCGTGCGCAGCACTTACGTTATATTATTTCGTAGTCTACGGCAATGCGTGCAGACAATGGATAGTGTACACATGAAACAACTCCTCGCGTATCTTCATCCCGCCCTCCAGGTGCTCGTTCTGTTGCTCGCCCTGGCAACTTTACGCCTTGGGTTGGCCCTGAAGAAGCACCGCGTCCGCCAACGTCACTTGCAGGAGCGACGCCACATCTTCGAGCGCCATGTGCAGCTGGGGCTGCTCTTTATAGGCTGTCTGTGCGGCGGATATGTGCTGGGTCTCCTCAGCATGCCGCTCTTCCGCGAGCAAGCTCCATTTCGTTCCGCCCACTTCTTTTTTGCCACCCTCGCCTTATTACTCTTTCTCGGTGGAGGGTACGCCGGCTGGCGGCTCACACAAGGGACAAAAAATTATGCTGACGTGCGGGACATTCACGGCTTCATGGTCTATCTCGGCCTCTTCATCTCCCTCGGGGTCGCAGTAATGGGATTTATTCTGTTACCATAAGGCCTTCTGCACTCACGCAGCGCCTACGCTGCATTCCTCCCTGCATTCTTTCTTCCTCCTATGGTATGCTACTGCATTCTCAAACTCAGGAGAGCGTGCATGCCCACCCAGACCCTGCCAACCGCAGTACAAGAAAGTTTAACCTGGCTTGGAGACGATCTTGAGCAGGTGATCGAAGAAACCCTGCACCTCTGTCGCATTCCAGCCCCAACCTTTGACGAGGCAGAGCGTGCGACCTATGTGGCCAAACGCATGCAGGCGATCGGCCTGGCCGAGGTGCAGGTTGACGCCATCCACAACGTCAGCGGCATACTGAGCAACGGCCAGGCCCGTCCGACCACGTTAGTCGTGGCGCATATCGATACCGTGTTTCCGCGCTCTACCCCATTAGACGTGCGCCATACTGCGAAACGCCTCTACGGGCCGAGTATTGGGGACAACAGCGTGGCGGTCGCTGCCATGCTGCATGTGGCCACCGCCATGCAGCGTCTCCCGTCGTCTTCTCCTGGCCGCGTCATTTTTGCCGCCAGTGTTGGGGAAGAAGGGTTGGGGAATCTGTGTGGCATACGCGCCCTGCTGGAGGCCTGGCAGGGACAGATTGATACCGTTATCGCTGTTGAAGGCCACGGATTAGACGAGGTACGCCATGCGGGGATTGGCAGTACCCGTCTGGAAATCACCTTCCAAGGAGCCGGGGGGCATAGCTGGGGGGCTTTTGGGACACCAAGTGCGATCCACGCGCTGGGCAGTGCTATTCACAAGATCGCGCAGCTCAAAGTAACGCAGCATCCGAAAACCACCTACAATGTCGGAGTCATTACTGGGGGCGAAAGTGTGAATACCATTGCCTCGCGTGCGACAATGCTGGTCGATCTACGCTCTGTGCAGCCGCGCTCCCTGCAGCAATTGGAGGTGCGGGTGGCACGTCTCTGCCAGGAGATAGCACAGCAGAGTGGTATCCAGGTCACCAGCCGCGTCGTGGGACAACGACCAGCTGCAGCTCTTGATGCGCGACACGCCTTGTGCCAGGGTGTGCAGGCGACTCGGCAGCAACTTCGCCTCCGGCCAGCAATATTCACGGCCTCTAGCACCGATGCCAATCTCCCCCTTAGTGTCGGGATTCCCGCCCTGTGTCTCGGCATCACCCGAGGTGATCTGGCCCATACGGTGCAGGAATATATTGACGTCGCGCCGATTCCGAGTGGTCTCAAGCAGTTGTTCTCTGACGATTCTCCACAGCCTACAGGTCCAGAAATGAGCCAGGGACAACACGACTACCATTGCAGAACCTACGAAGAAGAGAGCTTTCATGGCCGATACGTTTGTACTCTATAATAAGCAGGACAGCATTGTCACACTCATCCTGAATCGTCCCGACACGCTCAACGCCATGCATGAGGCCATGATGGCCGAGTTCGAACGCCTGCTCCTCGATATTGCAGCAGACAGCGGCGTCCGGGCGGTAGTGCTCACGGGCACAGGGCGGGCCTTTTCCTCGGGTGGTGACCAGAAGCGTGAGGCACGGACAGAGGGACAAGAAAAGTTCTTCGATGGGGACCTGGGCGGCACACTCATCGAACGTCTGAACCGCTGTGTCTTACGGTTGCAGCAGTTGCCCAAACCGGTCATCGGCTGCATTAATGGGGTGGCGGTGGGAGCTGGCTGTAACTTGGCGTTAGCCACGGACGTGCGCATTGCGTCTGACACAGCGCGCTTTGGTGAAGTATTTACGCGCGTTGGCCTTGTCCCGGATGGGGGTGGCACGTACTTTCTGCCACGCCTCGTCGGTACTGCCAAAGCTATGGAGCTGATCCTGTTAGCCGATATCATCGATGCCCAGGAGGCTCTACGCATCGGTCTCGTCAACTGGGTAGTTCCTGCCGACAAGCTCGCCGAGGAAACGCAGAAACTCGCCCAACGTCTGGCCCAGGGGCCGACGACAGCCTACGGTTTGGCGAAAGCTGGCCTGTATCAAGGGCTGCAGATGTCGCTCGAAGATGTGCTCAATATGGAAGCACGCAATCAGGCTCTGGCCTCTCGCACCCAGGACCGCACCGAAGGCGTAAGCGCGTTTCGGGAAAAACGTGTACCACGGTTTACAGGCCGTTAATGGATTGGATTGGATTGTCACGACAGGAGCAACGCATGGCCGAACAGTATGATCTTCTACTCACAGGGGGAACGGTGATCGACCCCGCACAAGACTTGCACCAGCGTTGTGACGTGGCCTTCCACAACGGTCACGTGGCGGCGCTGGCGCCAAACCTGCCTCTCGAGGCAGCGCGAGAAGTCATCGACGTGACTGGGAATCTGGTAACGCCAGGACTTATTGATGTGCACGGTCATTTCTTCTATCGGGGTTGGCCCGGGGCGGTGCATCCTGATGTGGCATGCCTGCCAGCAGGAGTCACCAGCGCGGTGGATGCCGGCAGTACTGGCTGGGGCAACTACCCAGCCTTGCGCGATTACATCATCCAACCATCGCATACTCGTCTATACGCCTTTGTGCACCTCTGCGCCACGGGTCTCACCTCCCTGACGGCACGCATCGGGGAGCTGCAGGATCTGGCCTTTGCGCAAGTGGATCAGGCCATCCGCTGTATTGCTGACAATCCCGCCCATGTCCTCGGCGTCAAAGTGCGTATCGACCACCGTGCGACCGGGGAAGCCAATGCCTTGCCAGCCCTGGAGATGGCGCGCCAGGTGGCTGATGCCACACACTCACAGATGATGGTGCACGTTAGCAACACGCCGCTGCCTCTGATACGCATTTTTGATTTCATGCGTCCTGGAGACATTGCCACGCATATTCTGAATGGCCATGCTCATGGCATTCTGGACAACAACGGTCGTATCCGTCCAGAAGTACATGAAGCTCGCGCCCGTGGCATTCTCCTTGACGTGGGGCACGCCGGAGTGCACTTCGACCTCAACGTGGGACGTGCTGCCGTGGCGCAGGAATTCTGGCCAGATACGCTGAGCACCGATATCCACACGCCACCTCCCGACCGCGTGGTCTACGACCTGCTGGGAGTCATGTCGACTTTCTTAGCACTGGAAATGCCGCTCGCGGCCGTGGTCTCGACGGTCACTGACAAGGCGGCGGCGGCCATTGGCCAGAGTGGCACTTTAGGAACTTTGCGTGTCGGCAGTGCTGGCGATGCTGCGGTGCTGGAACTACAGGAAGGAGATTTTACGTTTGTTGATGCCGCCGGGCATCACATCCAGGCTGGACAACGATTGTCGGCGCTGTTGACCATCAAAGATGGCCAACGCTGGCGTCAACCCTCTTTCTGAGGGTCCGATTACACAACGGAGTGGCTCTATGGTCGTGGTGCAAATCTTACGCATCTCTCTTCTGCTCGGGGTGGCTCTGGCAGCGCTGCTGACATTCCACACTCCTGGCCTTGTCGCAGGGTCAATCACCCAGACCTCCTGGCGGCCCTACCTCAATCCCTCGCTCCTGGTGACCCTGGGCATGAATAAGGGTGAGGTGCTCGTCAAAGCAGGCGCTCCTGCCTTAGAAGAGGTAGTCTCGCACGGCACGGACGGGCATTTAAACCTCACGGTATGGACGTACATTAAAACCGGACACAACGCCTCGGTAACGGTATTAACCTTCCAGGGCAATAAACTGAGAAAAATCGAAATAAGCCTGTCGAGTCAGTGAGGTAGAAGAGTCCCTCCCGCAGCATAGAGAATCGGGCGGCCCGGTGGGTCGCCCGCCCCAGAAAACCCCTCGGGACACGGACAGCACTGCTCGTTCATATCTGGCTATAACCACTCCCGGCCGTCTCCACGCCACGGCCATGTGCCTCTTGAATCCAACCGTACTCCTTGAGAATTTGCTGACTATACGTCACTCGGCCATTTATCTGCTCGGCCGGAATGGTCGCAAGGAGCAGAGCGGTTTGTGCCATATGGGCAATTGGTTCACCACTCGGATCGTGAAATCCTGGGTGGAGCTTGTGGTAGACCGTGCCAGGTGTAGCGACCACTTGTGACGGGGAATAGCAGGTTACCGCAATCCCATGGGCGTGTACTTCCTGGGCGAGGCCCTGGGTAATGCGCTCCAGAGCAGCTTTCGTCGCGCCATACAGCGTTCCTCCACGCCCGGGGTTCTGATACGGTCCACGGCCAGGGCCAATAGCCCCCCCAGAAGAAATATTGATGATACGCCCACGGCGGCGCGCTATCATGTCTGGCAACACCAGCCGACTCAGCATAAACGGTCCATGCACATTCACCGCAAATACCCGCGCCCAACGGTGCGGCGCCAGGTCGATGACCGGCATGAAGTAACTGAGCGCCGCGTTGTTCACCAGAATATCGACTGGGCCGAAGACACGCTGTACTTCTGCAACCAACTGGTCACATGACTCTTCATTGGACACGTCGCAGGTAACGGCTAACGCTTCACCGCCAGCAGCTTTAATCCCTGCCACCACGGTGTTCAATGAGCCTTCGAGCAAGCGGTGATCCCCTTCGTTGAGCGTCCGGGCCGCACACACCACCCGCGCCCCTTCAGCGGCAAAGAGTTCTGCAATGCTCTGCCCAATCCCCCGGCTGGCACCCGTGACAATCGCAACTTGCTGGTCAAGCTTCCCCATAGGTTCTCTCCTGTTGTTCTGCATCATCACATGGCGGCTCGAGTTCACTCTGCTCACTGTCCTCGATCATGCGTCGCTCGACTTTGATCCGTGCAATGCGCGGACCTTCCATATCCACCACAGTAAAAATATAGCCCTGCTCTGTGACCGACTCACCGCCTTTGGGAATGCGGCCCAGACGCGACAGGAGGAGTCCTGCCAGGGTTTGATAATCAGAGGACTCTTGCAGCGGCAAGGCCAGGCGATCGCGGAGCTCCCACAACGGCACACTGCCCTGAATCACCAGAGCCCCATCAGGAAGCTGGACGATCTGCGCGTCCGGCTCTGGCTCGCCCTCGTCGCTGATCTCGCCCACGAGCTGTTCAAGAAGATCCTCGATGGTCAGCAAGCCTGCCACCCCGCCATGCTCATCGACGACCATGGCCATGTTCAAGCGTTGCTGTTGGAGCATGCGGAGCAGACGGCTAATCTGGACTGTTTCCGGCACAAAGAGCGGTGGATGCAGCAGACTCCGCAGATTCCACACCTCCCCCTCACTCATAGCGCGCAAGAGGTCCTTAAAATACAGCACACCGACGATATGGTCCAAATCACCACTGTATACCGGTACCCGAGAATGCCCCATTTCTCCCACTTTGCGAATCACTTCTTGCGGAGGCGTGGTCACTTCCAAGGCCTGGATACGGACCCGTGGGAGCATAATTTCCCGCACCGCGGTATCCGTAAACTCAAACACGCCCTCAATGAGTTCGTGCTCCATCTCCTCAAAGATGCCACGCTCTGTCCCCTCGCGTACCATAGTGGTGACGGCCTCTTCCGTGATGGCAGTGATAGAAGCCGATTCCGGTGGACGACGCTGACCTAAGAGCCACAAAATGATGGTGAGAGCAATCGTCAACGCCCCCCGCACTACACCGGTGATCTTCGTCAGGAGGATGAGCGGACGGGCCATCCAACAGAGCACCTGTTCGGCATGCTGCAGCGCAATGGCTTTTGGCACCAGTTGCCCCACAAGGAGGCCCACACAGGTGAGCACCCCTACCATGAGCCCAAGCGCCAGGGCGTGTGTCCAGAACGTCACTGCTGGTAACGCCAACCCCTCGACAATCCACGGCGTAATCTTCAGTATGGCAACAGCCCCGGCCAGGACAGCAGCAAACACGTCCATAAATGTCATGACGATCTGGATCGTGATGAGAAAGCGCTCTGGTGTTTCACGCATCAGGATCGCTTCAGCGGCTCCTCGCCTGCCCTCATCTTTCCATTGCTGCAAACGGCTCTTCTGCGCCGACAAGAGCGCCACCTCCGCTCCATGAAAGACGCCGTGCAGTAGTATCGCCAGACCAATTAGGACAAGCTCCCCCCCGATGCTGTCGGACTCCATGGTGGTATCCTCCCGTACCAAGGCGTGCCCTACACAATCGATTCAGCAAGACTACCCATGTGTTGTACTGTGAGACGCGTCAAGACGCAAGCTGGAAAATGCAAAAACTGGCAAGGAAGAAGGCATGAGACTGGCACTATCATCGGACGTTTCGGCGCGGCGATCACGACGCGCCAGGCGACGCTGCAGCGCCGCCAATGGCACCCACCGTACGCCAGCCCCGCCGTCCAGCCCAATGCCAGAGCCCCAGCCGGCCTGCCCACTATTTCCATTGGATCCCAGCAATGGAGAAACCGCCATCCACCGCCAACACCTGGCCCGTGACGTAGGCGCTCTGCGGCGAGCAGAGAAAGAGCACCGCATGGGCAATATCCTCGGGTTGCCCCAAACGTTCGAGTGGCGTAAGACGAAAGTACCCCTCGCCATCGGCAGGAGTCCAGGCAGCACGCGACAGCTCAGTTTCCACCGCTCCCGGCGCAATGGCGTTGACCCGAATACCATGGGGCGCCAACTCCACAGCAAGCACTTTCGTCATGGTGACGATACCGCCTTTGGCAGCCCCATATGCCGTACGCCCAGCTGAACCTACCAGTCCAGACACCGAGCTGATGTTCACAATACAGCCTCGACGCTGCGTGACCATGTGGCGCGCCACCGCCTGTGTGCAGAAGAACGTCCCATACAGATGAATTTTGATGGTACGATCCCAGTCCTCTGCAGTGGTATCCAGCAACGGCGCCAGGGAAGCATTGCCGGCATTGTTCACCAGGATATCAATGCGACCAAACGTTTCCATGGCGCGTTGTACCAGGGCCTGTACCTGCGCGTGATCCGCCACATCAACGTGTACGGCAAGTACGCGCTGTCCCAGGTTTTCTATTTCTGCAGCGGCGTCCTGAGCCCCAGCCGCATTGATATCGGCCACCACAATGTTGGCCCCCTCCCGGGCTAGCGAGAGAGCTGTGGCTCGACCAATGCCCCGTGCACTCCCAGTGATGATGGCAACGTGATCAGCCAGTTGCATGTCGTGCCCTCCCTACTCTTTAGGCCCTACAACGTCAAGGTAAAATCCTCGATCAACGCTCCTGGTAAGCGACTACTATTCGTCGAACGGCGATGATATGTACTGGCATCCAGGATGAAATCGCGTTCGGTAGTCAGGTCTAGGAGATGCTCGCCAAGCATGCGATAGATGGATTCGTCGAAGCGCATGACACTTCAGCGGGGCCTGGATACTGCCCTGCTCCACCCAGAACGTGGCGAAGCGTGTCATGCCCGTCATGCGGCAGGCAGCGCGGTCGGAGTAGTTGAGATACCACACGTTGTTGATGTATACGCCGGTGTCGAGTCGACGCAAGCACGTCGTCGCGTGCCAGATCGCCAGCGGCCATCTCGACCGATTCCGGCGCCTCAGCGGTTCGAGGCCCCATTGGTCGGCACCCCATATTCCTGGGCCGAACGCGGTGAGACGAGACAGTCACGGAAGGCGCCGGCCTCGATGAGTGTCACCTGATCCGGTTTGATGAATCCGGCTTCCTGAAAATTAGGTGCTACACCATCGCGGGTGTTCTCATGATGGTGACGGCCGGGTGCAGACTGTACACCTTCCTCGACCATCTGCAGCAGCGTGGTTTGCTTTGTGCGATGATCTTTGAGACCAAAACCACCCCAGGCGAGCATTTCGAGAATGTCATAGAGGGCTGCGGGTGCCAGGTAGACACGATAGCGCCCAGGGGGGATGGTGCGCGGTGGACGCCGCAGGATGTTCGAGCTGCTCCGCCGCCTCCGTCACCTTATGGGCAAACACCGCGGGTTCCCAGACAAAACCCGCATAGCCCGTCTTGACGGCCTTATCGCGCTGCGTGATAGAAACTCCAATCGCAGTTGAAGGTAAAGCTGGAAAACCAGTTACGCTGTCCGAGCGCATTGGCAAAGCCGGCGTAAATGCCACCGGCCGCATAGATGCCGACCAGGTCGCGACCATCGCCCAGCTTCCAGGATGGCCGCCACGGCATCGCTCGCTCTGGGCAGACGATTTTCCCCCTGATGCACGCTGGAGTGCACCGTGGTGGCATAGAGAAGATGCGGATCCTCGGGGAGATGCGGCAGCTTGCTCCCGCAGTTCGGTGAGCAAGTGTCGTCAAGCGGGCGCGGTCGCTGTCAAGATCGCCTGAGAGCGCAGATGCTCCGCCGCTGCGTGTCGTCTGCCGTGGATGAGGTCGAGGCGCGAGAAAGCGCTGCACCACTGTCCCGGCCTGACGTATGGCACTGCGGTTGAAGCGCACGAAGTCGGAATCCTCCCCATGGAAGGTGCAGGTATAGAATTCATCCCCACGTAAGTGACGAGGTGATCGCGTCGGCGAGCGCGTAAAAGTAGTCCTGCATCCCGTCTATTCTCCGCCAAAAACCTCGACCTGGGCAAACAGACAGGCCGGGGAGGCGTGCCCCGTGCGGATCACCTGATTCGGTTCGCCCTTGCCACAGTTCGGCGTGCCCATGACGTCGACGGTATCGCGGTTGCCGACCATCTTCAGGCTGCGCCAGAAGGTGGCAGAGATACCGCGGTAGTTCGGGTTCTTCACCACTGTCGTGAGGCTGCCGTTCTTCGATCAACTGGCCCCACTCGCAGCCAAACTGAAATTTGTTGCGCGAATCGTCGATGGACCAGGAGCAGTTGGTCTGCATATACACGCCATGCTCCACGGCGGCGATCATCTCTTCCAGGCTGGCGTCACCAGGTTCGAGGTTGAGGTTGGCCATGCGGTCGATGGGCGGGCGATTCCAGCTGCAGGCGCGGGCATTGGCCACGCCAGGAAGATTGGCCCGTATCTGTGAGGTGAGCCCCCCAAGAGCGCGCAGCAGGATACCATCCTGGATGAGATACTCCCGGTGCGCCGGTTGGCCTTCGTCGTCGAAGCCATAGCTCACAAACTCTTCAGGCCGGGTGGGGTCGAAGGTGATGTTGAGCAGCTCCGACCCATAGCGATAGGTCCCGAACATGTCTGGCGTAACAAAGCTGGTACCGGCATAGTTGCGTTCGTCGCCCAGAATGCGATCCAATTCGATGGGATGGCCGATCGACTCATGGATTTGCAGAATCATCTGATCGGGAGCCAGCAAGACGTCCATGACGCCGGACGGACAGTTCGGGGCGGTCAACAACTGCAGCGCTTCTGCGGCGATACGGGGCGCCGCGGTGTGGAAACCCAGATGCTGCAGCACCTCCAAGCCGCCCTGCCGGCAGTAGCCACGCCCGCCAAAGCTGCGTGTCTGCGTCTCAGCTCCCTCATTGGCCGTGGCACTGAGCATCGGCACAATATAGCGGAAGAGCTGCCGGACACGCCCGCCGTCAGCGGTGAGGTAGAGTGTGTCCATCTCCGTATACCACAACGACGCTTCCCAATCGACCAGGCGCTCGTCGGTCTTGAGACGCTCACATTCCGTGCGGAGCAGGTCAAGTTTGTCTGACAGTGGCACACTCTGCCAGGGAATGTCCGCAGGGCTGACGTATTCCCCCTGCGGAGGCTCGCTGACCATCTTCGAAAAATCCACCACACTCCGCCTGGCGCTCTGGCGCGCCCAGGCTTGCGCGTGCTCGCTGGCGCGCTGCAACCCACTGAGGGTGATGTCACTGGTACCAGCATACCCCAGGCCACCGTCAGCCACGACGGTTACCATGGCACCCATATCTTCCGCGGTGCTCACTGGCTGCAGTACGTTTTGTCGCACACAGAGAAATTCAGAACGCTCATGGACAAAGCGCAATGAACAAAATTGACCGCTGGGAACAATACGTCGAAAATGATCCTCGATACGCGCGTGCATAGCCACCTACCCTTCCGTCTCTCCGTTGTTGTACAAGTGTAAACCGGCCGTCACATAGCCTTCCAACCGATCCAGTGTCTGTAGGGCAGGATCGCGTTGAGTCGGTGACCCATAGCCACCGCCACCAACGCCAGCCACTTCGATGACATCACCCTGGAGCACCCGTATCGTCTCCTTACCGCGCATGCGTCGCGCCTCTGCCTGAGGATTGAGCGTGATACGGAACGGACGCCCTGGTTCACCCCCAAACAATCCATACGGTGGCACAATATTGCGTTCGGTCATGGACGTCACCTGCGCCTCGTGCGCCAGTATACGATAGACTCGACGTAATCCCAGGCCGCCGCGGTGCGTACCGCGCCCCCCACTATCAGGGATGAGATGATACGCCTCCACCTGCAGTGGATATTCGGCTTCGACGGCCTCAATGGGCGTGTTCATCGTATTGGCCATGTGCACCCGCATACCACTGGCGCCATCCCGCGTGGCTTGCGCTCCCTCCCCGCCTCCGTGGGTCTCGTAAAAGATGAACGGCCGGCCATCGTCACGTTTGCCGCTGATGATCAGCACGCCAGAAGTGGTCGTGCCACCGGCTACGACCCGTTCGGGCAACACCGGCGCCAGGGCCTGGAAGATGGCATCGACAATGCGCTGCGTAGTTTCATGATTACCACCCACCAGAGGGGCCCAGGGTTCAGGGTTAGTCACCGAGCCGAGCGGCGCCTTGACTTCCAGACAGCGGTAACAGCCATCGTTGGGGGAAATGTCTGGCCCTACCAGCGCCTTCATGGCGTAGTATACCGCTGAGCAGGTCATGAAATACGTACAGTTGAGCGGCCCGGCTGTCTGCGGGTCACTGTCACGAAAATCAAACACGGCACGGTCACCGTCGATGGTGATGTGCACAGCAATCTTCACAGGTTTGTCGATAATGCCGTCGTCGTCGAGGTAGTCTGCACCGTAATACGTGCCGTCGGGAAGCGCTGCAATGGCGGCCCGCATTTGCCGATCAGATTCGTCAAGAAACTGCGCGAAACACTGCAATACCGTGTCGCGACCATGCAAGGTGAAGACTTCCTGCAGGCGACGATGCGCGACTTCGTTGCAGGCGTACTGGGCGTAGAGATCCCCTTCACGTTCCGAGCGGTTGCGCACGTTTGCCATGATGAGATCGAGCAGCAACGGCTCCACCTTGCCAGCCCGAAACACCGGCAGGGGGGTGATATGTAACCCCTCCTGGTAAATCTCCGTCGCCTGGGTATAGTAACTTCCCGCCCTGGTGCCACCGATGTCGGCCCAGTGACCAAGATTCACCGCAAAAGCGACGAGCTGCTCGTCAAAAAAAATGGGCCGGATGGCTTTGACATCTGGCAGGTGATTGCCCCCGACTCCCGGAGCATTGGTGTAATACACATCGCCTGGGCGCAGGGTTGCCGTGTCAATCCGCTCGATAAACGCCTTTACCGTAAAGGCCATGACGCCCAGATGAATGGCAATGTCCTTGCTGCCCTGGGCAATGAGACGCCCCTGGGCATCTGTCAGCACACAGGAGAGGTCGCCAGCTTCTTTGAGAATTGGCGCTCGGGCTGAGCGCATGAGAATGAGCCGCATCTCTTCAGTGATCGAGAAGATGGCATGGCGCACAACCTCCAGCGTAATCGGATTCACCATGGGTGTCATGAGATGTCCTCGATGCATAACGTTCCCCAATGATCCACATGCATCTGCTGGCCAGGATAAACCAGCGTCGTGGACCATTCATCTTCTACCACTGCCGGACCTTGTAACTGTGCACCACTGCCAAGCTGGTGGCGCTGGTACACGGACATAGAAACCACGCCGGTTTCGGGGAAAAATGCCTGCCGCTCGCCCACCAGCGCCACTGCCGCCGTGCCCGCTGACAACGTGGGTAACTGCACCGCGTGTTGCGGTACTAGCACAGCGAGCCGCAGATTGATGCACTCCACGGGCTCCGCGGTGCGATAGGCATACAGAGCTTCGTGCTGGGCCTGGAACGCCTGATGCAACGCCGCCATATCCCAGTCGTGCGGCGGCCCTGACAGCGACACGGTCAGTTCGTACTTTTGTCCCACATAGCGCAGATCGCAACTGCGCTGCAGACGGATGTCTTCTGGCGCATACCCTTCTGCAAGCAATTGCGCACGGGCGTCTTCCTCAAGCGGTCGAAATGCCTCTGCCAGTGCCGATGGCGACAACTCAGCCAGGCGGTAACGGTACGTCTGCACGGTATCCATACGCACGTCTGACACGAGACAACCAAGGGCGGAAAAGCCACTCGACAACGGTGGCACGATGAGGCGCGGGATATGTAGCAGCCGCGCTAAGCGCCCAGCATGGAGCGGGCCGGCCCCACCAAAAGCCACGAGCGTAAAATGTCGCAGATCGTGGCCCTTCTGCACCGAGACCAGACGCAAGGCATGCATCATGTTGGCATTGGCAATGTCGATAATACCCTGCGCCGTTGCCTGGAGCGACATGCCAAACGGCTCGCCAAAGCCTCGCACCGCGGCTTCAGCCAGGTCACGGCGAAGCTGGATCTGCCGACCATACGTGGCCTGCGGATTGAGGTATCCCAGCACCAGATTGGCATCTGTCACCGTTGGTGCCGTCCCACCACGGTCGTAACACGCTGGTCCCGGCGCAGCGCCAGCGCTCTGTGGTCCAACTTTGATGGCGCCCGCTGCATCGACCCAGGCGAGAGAACCACCCCCCGCGCCAATACTCTCAATGGCCACAGACGCAAGGCGCACCGGCTGTTCACCAATACGCCGCTCTGCCGTCACCGCAGCGCTGCCCTGATGCATCAAACACACGTCGGTGCTAGTACCGCCCATGTCAAAGGTCACGGCTTCGGTGATCCCCAGCTGTGCTAACAAGTACTGTACCGCAGCCACGCCCGCTGCTGGACCAGACATGACCGTGCTCAACGGCCGATGTTTGACGAGCGTGGTGGAGATCATGCCACCGTTGGACTGCACAATGTGCAAGCGGCCTTTCCATCCAGCCTCATGCAACTGTCGTTGCAGCTGGTCGATATAGCGCTGCACGAGCGGCATCACAAAAGCATTTAGCACCACCGTGTTGGTACGCTCGTATTCGCGAAATTCAGCGTTGACATCCGAGGAGATAGAGACATACGGCAGGTGCCCTGTAAGGGCCTCAGCCAGCTGACGTTCGTGGACTGGATTGGCATAGGCATGCAACAGACAGACAGCGACGGCCTCGACCTGCTGTTGCAATAGCGTATGCAGGAGGTCAGGCACCTCGTGCAGCGCCAGATCTTGGAGCACGTCACCGCGGTGGTTGAGTCGCTCGCTGATTTCGAGTCGCAAGTGACGTGGCACGAGCGCCGACGGACGTCCGTGGTGACGCAGGTCGTACATGTATTCCCGCGACTGTCGTCCAATTTCCAGCACGTCGCGAAACCCGCGCGTCGTAATCAGGGCCGTACGGGCACCCTTGCCTTCGAGCACCGCATTGGTGGCCACAGTGGTGCCATGAATGATGGTCGAATGTCGAGCCTCGGGAGGGAGCTGTTCTAGACCATCCAACACCCCACGCGCCAGCTCGCCACCGGTAGAGGGCACCTTCAGCGCTGTGAGCACGCCACTGTGATGATCCAGCGCCACGATATCGGTAAACGTTCCCCCCACGTCAATACCAATCGTCATTGCCCCCTGCCCTGCTGTCATATGCCCGCTCCGCGGCGCCTGCCCCCTGCCTTCTGCCTGCCTTCACACATCCCAACCACCATCCACTGCGAGTGCTTGTCCGGTTATGGCCCGCGACGCCTCCGTGGCCAGAAAGAGGACGGCATTAGCCACATCCTCAGGCGCAGTGAAGCGCCGTAGCGCCATCTCCTGGACGTATTTGTCATAGACCTCTTGCGGCGTCCAGCCCCATAGACGGGCCTTTTCGGCAACGATGCCCTCCATGCGCCCGCCGTCCACTACCCCTGGGCAGACCGCGTTGACGTTGATGTTGTAAGGTCCCACCTCCAGAGCGAGCGTACGCGTCAGGCCGCGCACAGCCCACTTTGATGATGAATACGCCGCGCGGTTGATGTAGCCACGCAAGCCAGAGGTGCCAGAAATATTGATAATCTTGCCACTACGCCTGGCAATCATGGTCGGCAGCACCGCCTTACAACACAGGAACGTGCCACGTACGTTGATATTCTGGACGTCATCCCAGTCCGCACCGGCAATCTGATGCACTGGCACTTCGATCGGTCCGGTGATACCCGCATTATTGACTAAAATATCAATGCTGCCAAACGCGTCAAGAGTGCGCTGCACCAGCGTCTGCACAGACGCTTCCTGGCGCACGTCCACCTCGCACACCAGCGTCCGACTCTGCGGTGCAGACGCTGTAACCGCTTGCGCCGTCTCCTCCAGTGGGGAGCGCCGACGCGCTGCCAGTACTACGTGTGCCCCTTCACCCGCCAAAGCAACGGCAATTTGCCGCCCAAATCCAACGCCAGCCCCAGTGATAATGGCGACCTTGTCTTGCAGTTTCCCGCTCATCACCCCTCCTCTGTCCACCTTTTGCGGACACCTCTCCCCTGCACAGTCTTGCGAGATGCAGCATAACAGGTTTGACAGGCCTGTACCAGACCGTCACAGACTGCCCGACAACGCCCTGTGTCCTGTGCCTTACGGCGCATAAGAGCAGCGCGACGGCGCTACGCTAGATGACCTGGGCGAGGTGCTACAGAGAGGGCCCATCGACTGGCACCACGTCTACCGCCACCTTGACCGTATGGTGCCCGCCGCCGAGAAACACGCCTTTGATGGGACTGACATCACTGTAATCCCTACCCAGGGCAACGGTGATGTGTCGATCAGACGGCACAACGTTGTTGGTTGGGTCGACATCAAACCAGCCAAACCCAGGACAATACACCGATACCCAGGCATGCGAAGCATCGGCACCCACCAGACGGGGCTGTCCTGGAGGGGGTTGGGTGACAAGGTAGCCACTCACATAGCGTGCCGCCAGCCCCAGGGCGCGCAAGCAGCCAATCTGCACATGCGCGAAGTCCTGGCATACCCCATGGCGATTATGTAGCACCTCGTCCAGTGGGGTATGGATAGAGGTCGCCTGCGGGTCGTAGGCAAAGTCGTGGTGGATGCGCTCTGTCAGGTCGAGCACCGCAGCGAGCAGTGGTCGACCAGGCAGGAATGCCTGTATAGCGTACCGGCGAAGCGCTGCACTGCTGCTCACATACGGAGAATCAAAGACGAATTGATACGCCTCCAGATCTGCCGCCGTACGATCATGCCGGAGCGCGTCGCGTACCACGTTCCAGGCGGGAGTGTCCTGCGGGGGACGGCTGCACGGTGTGGAACACTTCGACGCGGCTACGCGCCGTCACAGTGAGGTGCCGATGGGGCTCCTGTATGGTGAGAAACGTCACGTGATTGCCAAAATAGTCGATACGCTGACTCGAGGTTGCTGGCTCAGGCCGTACCTGCAATTCGTGGGCAACACAGGTCTGATAGGGACTCTCGCGCGGCCGCAGATAGAGTTCGTTATGACAGATGGAGACGGCCTCACTATAGGTGTATGTTGTGACATGCTGCACTCGGTAGATCATCGGATCCTCATGAGGCTGCTGACGGCCAGGTGCCGAGCAGGTTCAGCATGGCTGAGGTAATGATGCGTGAGCACCTCAGACAACACCGGCAGATTCGCCATCAGGTGTACCAGGAGCGTGTCGAGATGCGGTCGGGTGCCGTCACTTCCAGTAGTACAGAGCGTCTCGATCTCCGCCAAACGCAGCACCGTGACGATGCCAATGGTGAGCCGTTGCGCCGGACTGAGGTCTGGCCTGGAGCGCTCCTGTGGGAGTTGCTCGACATGCTGGGCCAGTGCGACCAGTTGATACGCCACGGAACGTGGATTGGTATCGTCCGTCAGGAGCAGATCCAGCACCGGGGCAAACTGCAGGGTGGAGAGATAGCGTGAGCGGTAGGTCATAGAGCTATCTGCAATCTCCAGCAACGTTTCCAGTACCGCGCCCTCATACTCCGACACTTCAACGAGCAGGCTGCGCACGAGACGCACGGTCTGGATGGCGCGTTCCAGCCGCCGCCCCATGTCCAGAAAACGCCAGGCTGGACCACGGGTCATATTCTCTACGCCCAAACCGCTAAACGCCGCAAGGGTAGTAATGGTCCGGTTAAGGAGCGCCAACGCTTCGCTCAATGGCACCTGGCTGCGCGGTCGGGGCGGGGTGAAGTCCTGATCGAGGTGACTGAGGATACGCCAGGCATCGATGGAAATCCGATCGCGTGCCCGCGCTGCCACGCGGTGCAATGCCGTCAGGGTAGCCCGCACACTGTCCGTATACTGCGTCTCGAACATGACCGTCAGTAAGTGCTGTTCCAGGTGCGCCAGAGACATGTGTGAGTCGTCACTCGCCGCAGTGGGGATGGTGTCCCACGCTGCATGCAGCGCCCCTAAGAGGGCAGGCAAAGCGACAATGCTGGCAAGCCCCGACTCATCAGTCAAGCGGATGAGCACGCTGCGCAGGAGGCGCACGGCCCCCTCGGCACGTTCGACATAGCGCCCGAGCCAGAACATGTTATCGGCCACGCGACTGGGAAGATCAAAGCCACTACGGCGCAACTCGAGGAGTGGAGTTCCCACAGGCAAATGACTGGGTGCAGGAAGTGGGGCAGTGGACAAGACCCAGGTATCCTTACTCCCCCCGCCACGCTGCATGGAGACGTCCAGCGTCTGTGCGTCTGCAGAGACGCGTGTCAGTCCTCCGGGCATCACAACATAGCCATCTCGGGTAGCGACAACATAGGCCCGCCACACAGTATGCCGCGGCTGCACGCTGCCACCTCTCCACACCGGCACAGTAGACAGGGGCACCTGTTCCTGCGCCACAAAGGCATACGGTCGAGCGCGCAGCGTGGTGGCAAGGCGCTGGCGCTGCTCGTGCAATGGCCGCACATGCGGACTACCGGGCAACGCTGGCATCACCCTGAGACGCTCGAGATGGTCGAGGACATACGCCAGGGCCTCGTCCTGCCCACACCACCACGTGACCACCGAAGGCAGTTTGAGATCCTCACCGAAGAGGGCGTGGCACAGCGCTGGCAAAAATGGCAGCAAAGCGCGTGTTTCGATCCAGCCACTTCCCAGGGCATTGGCCACAGCCACGTTGCCGCCCCGCACGGCCTGTACCAGCCCGGTCGTCCCGAGCATGGAATCTGGCCGGAGCTCGAGCGGATCACAGAATGTATCGTCCTGTCGTCGCAGAATCACATCGACCGGCTGCAGCCCGGCGAGTGTCTTCAGGAACACTATGTTGTCGCGCACGGTCAGGTCTTCTCCTTCAACCAGCGCATACCCCAGATAGCGCGCCAGATAGGCATGCTCGAAGTACGTCTCATCGCCAGGCCCAGGGGTTAACAAGACGATGCGGGGATTGTCTCGATGGCGTGGCGCCAGTGCGAGCAGGGTCTGTTGCAACGTATGGAAAAAAGGCGCCAGGCGCTGCACGTGCGTGTCACGAAAGATATCGGCTAACGAGCGAGCCAGGAGGAGGCGATTTTCTAGCGCATAGCCGGCCCCTGTCGGACTTTGTGTGCGATCCGCCAACACGCGCCACTGTCCATCGGCAGCACGTACCAGGTCGGCAGCGTAGAGGTGTAGGTAACAGCCGTTAGGAACCCGCAGGTTATGACATGGTCGCAAAAACCCGGTGTGAGCAAACACCAATTCTGGCGGCAACATCCCCTCGGCAAGCAGCTGTTGTGGGCCATATACGTCTGCCAGCATGGCATTCAACAGCTGTGCACGCTGCACCAGGGCCGTTTCGAGCTGTAACCATTCGGACTCGGCAATGACCAGCGGGAGAGGATCAAACTCCCACGGCCGGTCGAGGCCTTGCGGATCGCCATAGACGTTATAGGATACGCCGTGTTCATACAGCAACCGCCGGACGTGTTCCCAACGGCGCGCCAGTTCTTGCGGTCCCAAGGCCTCGAGGGCGTGCACGACATGCAGCCAATGGGGACGCAGGGCGCCTGGAGCACTGAGCATTTCATCGTAGACGCCATGCAGAGGCGCGTACGACTGGAACAGGTTGGCAGGCGCTACCGGCATGACGCGAGAAGGTGGAGGCTGCATCATCAGTCGCCATAACGTTACAAGAGATGCGCGATCTTACTCTAATGAGGCGCCTTCCGGCGCAGGTCAAGGGTATAGGGAAACTGCGGGTTTGCTTCCGGCGCCGGTACCGGCCGGACTCCCGGGGTATGCCCAAAGGGGAAAAAGCGGGCGAGACGTCGGCCCTCCGCCTCGTAGGCATTCACCGGAAACGTCGTATAGTTCCGGCCGCCCGGGTGCGCCACATGGTAAGTACAGCCACCTATTGCACGCCCATTCCAGGTATCCACGATGTCGAACACCAGCGGCGTGTGCACTGGAATAGTGGGATGCAAACACGCTGGCGGTTGCCAGGCACGATAGCGCACTCCAGCCACATATTCATGCTCTACACCCGTCGGCTGTAAGGGGACCCGCCGCCCATTACAGGTAACCACATGGCGTGTATCGGTCATCCCAGAGACCTGCACCTGTAGTCGTTCAACCGACGAATCAACATAACGCACTGTACCACCAGCACCAGATTCTTCGCCCAACACATACCAGGGCTCAATCGCTGACCGGAGTTCCAGGGTGATCCCCTGCTGCGTCACCCGACCATAGCAGGGAAAACGAAATTCAAAGTGCGGCGCGAACCACTCACGCTTAAACCCATAGCCAGCCTCTTGTAAGTCACGCAGCACGTCCTGAAAATCCTCTGCGACGCAGTGCGGCAGCATGAAGCGGTCATGTAAGGCCGTGCCCCAGTGGACCAGTGGTTGCCGGTAGGGCACGGTCCAGAAGTGCGCTATAAAGGCGCGCAGCAGCAATTGCTGGGTCAGACTCATGCGGGCATGGGGTGGCATCTCGAAAGCGCGTAGCTCTAGCAGTCCCAAACGCCCACTACTGCTGTCGGGCGAGTAGAGCTTATCAATACAAAATTCCGCCCGATGCGTGTTCCCGGTCACATCAACCAGCAAGTGCCGGAAGACGCGATCGACCAACCACGGTGGAGCCTGCCGGTGTGCGGGAATCTGTTGGAAGGCAATTTCCAACTCGTACAGGCTATCCTGACGGCCTTCATCCACCCGTGGAGCCTGGCTCGTCGGACCTATAAACAGTCCGGAAAACAGATAGGACAGGGCCGGATGGTTGAGCCAGTATCCCAGGAGACTGCGCAGGACATCAGGACGACGGAGAATCGGGCTATCTGCCGGCGTAGGCCCACCGATGACGACATGATTGCCTCCCCCGGTGCCAGTATGCTTGCCATCCAGCATGAATTTTTCTGTGCCAAGTCGGGTCTGACGGGCATCCTCGTACAGACCAGTGACAATCGCCACCAACTCCTCCCATGTCTGGGCAGGCTGGATGTTGACTTCAATGACGCCGGGATCTGGCGTCACTTTCACCTGGGCAAGACGGTGATCGACAGGCGGAGGGTAGCCTTCGAGCACGATCGGCAGCTGGAGCTCCGCGGCGGTTTCTTCCAGCGCGGCGACGAGGTCGATGTAGTCCTCGAGCTCACGCACGGGCGGCAGAAAGACGTACAACCGCCCATGCCGCGGTTCAATACACAACGCCGTGCGGATGTCATCGGCCTGTGTGCCTGGCAAGCGCGTCTGAGCAGACATCGGCGCCCCGTTCATGGTGTCGGGAGACAGTGGTGCAGCACGCGGAGACTTCTGCCGTGACCGTAGCCGCGTCAGGCAACGCTTGCTCCCGTACACCAGCCTGACGTGGCTCGCTACTCCCAGGGATGTAGGCCTGCGTGGAGAGATACGACAGGGTCGGCAAAGGCTCCCGAGACGCAAACGGATCACGGGTATACATGTGCGGATAGGACTCCGGCGCGATCCAGGGGAGGGTGTCCAGCGGCAGACGGAGTCCGGCGGGAGAATCTCCAGGCAGCAAATACAACCGTCCCTGCCGAAACTCCCAGGCACCGCTTACCCAGCGCGCCGGGCTGAAACGGCGTCGTTCCAGCGGCAGGACATAGCCAACGACGCGCTCCAAGCCCTGTCCAAGAGTGCGGGCAAGCCGTGTACGCTCTTCAGTAGCAGCCAGATCAACAGTCAAGGGATCGATATTGAGTGGCAGACGCTGCTCTTGCTGCAGGAAATGCCACGTATCTTCGTACGCCGGCAGGACAAACTGTGCATCAACCCGCAGCCGCTGCGCCAGGGCGGTGATGAAGTGCTGTGCCTCTGTAGTACTATGCCCATAGTCCACTGCCTCATCGGCGATGAGAGACTCATCCTCCCACAGTGGCACACCATCTTGTCGCCAGTAACACGTCAAGGCCCATCTCGGCAGCGACTCGCCCGGATACCATTTGCCCTGTCCATAGTGCAAGAGCCCACCCGGCGCAAAACGGGCGTGCAGACGTTTTAACAGCCCGGCTGCCAGGTGGCGCTTTGTCGGCCCAACCGCCGCAGTATTCCACTCTGCCCCTTCCATATCATCGATCGACACAAACGTCGGTTCGCCCCCCATGGTCAACCGCACATCTTTCGCTACCAGCTCGGCATCGATGTGCTGCCCGAGGGCATCGATCTCCTGCCACTGTACTTCGGTATAGGGCTTGGTGACCCGCGGATCTTCGTGCAGCCGTACGACCGACATGGTGAAGTGAAAATCCGCCGTACACGGGTCCACCCTGCCGGTGATGGGTGCAGCACTGGTGGCGTTTGGCGTGCACGCCAGCGGAATGTGGCCTTCCCCGGCGAATAGCCCGGAAGTGGGATCGAGCCCTACCCAGCCTGCACCGGGCAAATACACCTCAGCCCAGGCGTGCAGATCGGTAAAATCCTGCGCTGGCCCCGACGGCCCGTCGAGCGGTTTGACATCGGGCACGAGCTGAATGAGATATCCCGACACGAATCGCGCTGCCAGGCCGAGATGACGCAGGATCTGCACGAACAGCCAGGCGCTATCCCGACACGACCCTCGTTGTATGGCCAGCGTCTCCTCGCAGGACTGAATCCCTGGCTCCATACGGATGATGTACCGGACTGCCTGTTGCAGACGCTGATTGAGCTGCACCAGAAACGCCACAGTGGTCTCTGGCTGGCGACTGACACCCTCCAGAAACGCCTGGAGTTTCGGGCCAGCCGGCTCGGTTTCCAGATACGGCGCCAGCTCCCGGCCAAGCCAGGGTTCGTAGGCAAACGGGTAGGTTTCTGCAGACGGTTCGAGAAAGAAGTCAAAGGGATTGCTCACCACCAGATCAGCCACGAGATCGACGAGTATTTCGAGGCACCGCGTTTGCTCGGGGAAGACCACACGCGCCAGGTAATTCCCCTGCGGATCCTGCTGCCAATTGAGAAAATGCTGTGCTGGCTGGACAGACAGGGAATAGCTCAGAATGGGGGTGCGGCTGTGCGGTGCCGGTCGTAAGCGGATAATGTGCGGCGCCAGTGACACGAGCCGATCATACCGATAGGTAGTGTGGTGATGCAGCGCCACGCGGATGGCCAAAATCCCCCCTCCTTTGTCCCGTCGGCTCACAGCCCTGTCAAGATGTATAGGGACATATTACGGTGCATTATACGGCATTTCGGCAGTGTCGTCTCCTGTCGTATACCCGCATGCATGACGTCGTGAGAAGGAGTATTTACAGTAGTGCCTTTATAATGTCGGATGCTGACTATGCCAGGCTGTTGCCTGTTCGTAGGCCCGGGCGACACGCAGGACTCCTGCCTCATCAAACGCTTTACCAACGATTTGTAACCCTACGGGCAACCCCGCGCGAGTGAAGCCGCACGGGACGGAAATTGCCGGCAGAGCTGATGAAATCAAAGGGGAGCGTATTGCGTGGCCGTAATGCCGCATGCCCGGGAGGATCGGGTGTAATCGGTGTCGCTGGCACGGGAGACGTCGGCATCACCATGGCGTCGTACGTGGCCAGAGCCTGACGGGTTTCGGCAGTCAGACGCCGCCGCAGGCGTTGGGCCTGGACGTACTGTACAGCGGTGTAGAACCCACCCATCTCGATCAGGGCGCGCACTTCGTCGCTGAAGGCCTGTGGACGCTGACGGAGATCGGCGGCATGGTAGGCTGCGGCCTCAGCAAAAAGAATCACTGTGCCGGCAGCACGTGCTGCTTGCATGTCGGGCAGCGTGATCTCTTGCACCGTCGCCCCAAGGCCACGGAAAACGTCCAGGGCAGCCTCAACGGCACTGGCAACATCAGGATCGCAATCCTCGAAGAAAAACTCCCGCGCCACACCGATTGTCTTGCCACGTATGCCGCTGTCGAGCTGCGCCGTATAGTCGGGGACAGGACGTGAGACACACCCTGGGTCGCGGGCGTCATGGCCTGCCAGTACTTGCAGCATCAGGGCGGCGTCCGTCACAGTACGAGTCATGGGGCCAGCGTGATCCATAGACCAGGACAGCGGCAGCGCGCCAAACTTGCTGATGCGGCCGTAGGTCGGTTTGAGGCCGACAATACCGCAACAAGCGGCGGGCTGGCGGATGGACGCCCCAGTGTCACTTCCCAGAGCGCCGCAGGCCAGGCCTGCGGCGACAGCGGCGGCGGAGCCACCACTCGATCCGCCTGGATGACATTGCAGGTTCCAGGGATTGCCTACCGCTCCGTAATGCGGATTGGCACTGGTGGTGCCAAAGGCCAGTTCGTGTAAGTTTGCCTTGCCGATGATGACAGCACCAGCGCGCTTGAGGCGCTCAACGACTGCGGCGTCGTGGTCGGGAATCCAGTCGGCGAAGAGCGGCGAGCCAAAAGTGGTGCGCACCCCACGTGTGGCGTACAGGTCTTTGACGGCAATGGGGATGCCGTGCAGCGGTCCCAGGTAATTGCCGGCCTGAATAGCGGCTTCTGCGGCACGCGCCGCGTGTCGGGCACTATCCGCCATGACCGTGATGTAGGAGCGCAACTGCGTATCGTGTTGTGCGATGCGTGCTAAGACAGCCTCTGTGACTTCCACGGGGGAGAGCTCACGGGCCGCCAGACGCGGGGCGAGTTCGGCAATACTACTCAACGCCAGTTCAGACGAGGCCATGGATATTCCCTTCAGAAGCGAGTGGGCTGTGCACCGCGGCAGGTTCGTCATGGCGCAGCTGCGCTTCCCACGCCTGCAGGAGGTGCACTGCCCGGACCATAACGGGCAAGCGTCCGCGGTAGGCCTCCGCCTTTTCCGCACTCAACTCACAACCAAAGGTGTCGCGGGCCATCTGTTGCAATTCGGCAGTGGTCGGGTGTTCCACGCAGAACCTCCTCTCTCCGTCATAGTGTCAGGCATGTGCGAAGCGCGCGGAGGCACAGGGGCTGTCTGTGGATATCAGTGCCGATGTCCTTTACTGGCTTTGAACAGAGTGTAGTTCTCTTCCTGAAGGCAAGCTGGCCCCCGGGCGCTCTCCTGACACAATACTTGCGCACGTGACAGACAATACGCGCTCACGACATGCAGAAGCGCCCGCAGTTATCTACCAGACGCCATATCGCGTTTCCGGGTATTTTTGATCCCTTCGCGTTTTTGTCGGCGGCGACGTTCCGAAGGTTTTTCGTAATGCCGACGCCGACGGAGCTCACGGAGAAGGCCGGATTTTTGCACCTTTTTTTTGAGCAAGCGGAGGGCAAACTCCACGTCGTTATGTTTCACCTCGACGTGCACGGCATTACCAACGGCGCGGCCGCGGTGGACGTTCTTCGCGCGGCTTCGCCAGGTTGACGGTCAAGGTTCTCCCACCAAAGTCACTCTGATGGAGTGCGTTAATCGCCTCATTCGCGCCGTTCGACATTTCCACAAAGCCGAAGCCGCGCAGCCGTCCCGTCTCCCGGTCCGTGACCAGATTGACGGTTTCTACTGTGCCATAGGCGCTAAAGAGATCACGAATCTGTTCCGCTGTTGCACTGAACGGGAGATTACCAATATAAATATTGGTGGACATATCAGTCTCCTTCCTCCCCATCCTTGGGAAGAGGGGCGCGGATACCTGAGCATGGTCTGACCACGATGGACAGACACTCCATGGACAGGCTGAACTCCCTCCGGGCACCAGGATACTTGACTATCACTCGGGAAGAGACAGGAAGAGCCAATCGCTTCAGGAGGGAAAGAAAGAACCAGGCCGGTGGATAACAATGTGCTAACTATAGCCAATCGTCGCCGTTTCGTCGACGAAATTTTACAGCAGGACAGTATTCTTGATCGAACTCCGTTGCCTGTCCACCCCTCTTGCTGGCACATTGACCTGCCACAGCACTCCGCAGGACCTGCGAGACAGCCTGCAAACAGCGCATATAACACACAGGAGAGATGTCCGTGTGCCCCTCCTTGTAGAAATCATCACAACCGCGCATACTTTGACACACAGCCTTTTTCTTTCATACAGGAGACACAGGATGCCCAGTACCAAACCGCCAGGCGGCATGCGGGACTATTTACCCGAGGCAGTCTACAAACGCCGCTATGTCCTGGGAAAAGTGGAAAGCGCGTTTCAGCGTTACGGTTTCCATCCCCTCGAGACACCGGCAATCGAGAACCTCTCGACCTTGCTCGGCAAGTATGGTGAAGAAGGGGATCAGCTGCTCTTCCGTATTCTGCACCGTGGCGAGAAACTCACGCGGGTGCTTGGCCAGGAGCAGGTGGATATCGCCGACCTCGCAGAGCTGGGGTTACGCTACGACCTCACCGTGCCGCTGGCGCGCGTGGTGGCGCAGTATAGCAATGACCTGCCGCGCATCTTCAAACGCTACCAAATTCAGCCCGTGTGGCGGGCAGACCGTCCTGCAAAAGGCCGTTTTCGCGAGTTTTATCAGTGTGATGTGGATGTGGCTGGCACCACGTCGCTCCTGGCCGAAGCAGAGGTCATGAACGCCGTAACCGACGTCTTAGGAGCACTGGGTTTCCACAACTTCACCATTGCCCTCAATCACCGTGTGCTGTTGCGCAGCATGATCGAGGTGGCGGGGATCGACCCCACGCTCGAAGGGTCAGCGCTGGTCGCTATCGACAAATTAGATAAAATCGGTCCGGACGGCGTGCGCGAGGAACTCCAGCAGCGCGGCATGAGCGCCGAGGCTGCCCAGCAGTTACTCACCATGACCGCAAGCGTGCAGGATGTCGATACTGACCAGCGACTCAAGGAACTCCGCGAGATGTTGCCGCTTCCACAGGCACAAGCGGCGTTGCAGGATCTGCAAACGCTGCTCGATCTCATCAGCGAAGCACCGGCCGGTCCACGCGCCCGCTTGACCCCTGCCCTGGCGCGCGGCCTGAGCTACTACACCGGCCCAATCTTCGAGATCGTCTCTGAGGATTTTAGCGGTTCCCTGGGTGGTGGAGGGCGCTACGATAATCTCGTCGGGATGTTCAGCGGCAAGCAGGTACCAGCCGTGGGATTCTCGCTGGGACTCGAACGCATCTTGCTGCTCATGGAAGAGCAACAGATGTTTCCGGACATGCAGATGGCAGCCCACGTCATGATCTGTCCCCTGCCTGACACCCCCATGGCGCCTGTGGTCGGTCTGGCAGCCCGTCTTCGCCAGGCAGGCATTACTGTCGAGCTATATCCAGAGCAAGCCAAGTTGGGACGCCAACTCGCGACCGCTGATGCCCTGCACATTCCCTATGCCCTCATTATCGGTCCGGAGGAAATGACGCAGCGGACATACACGCTGAAACATCTGGCAACGGGCGAGCAGCACACCTACGATGAAGCGAGGCTCATAACGACTCTTCAGAGGCAGTGAGGGCACGGGGAGGGACAGGAAGAGCGCTGGTAGGCTGTGCTCAGTGTGCCAAAGGGAACAGTGCAAGTCAGCTCTAAGCTTCGGCGGGGGGGAAAGAACGACTCCCCCACATCAACGCGGCAGCAACGGCAGCAATCGCCGCGGCGCCCAGGAAGACCCACTGAAACGCCAGCATAAATGCTGGCGTACTCGCCTCTGTTGCCGTCATACCAGCGGCCTGGAACTCCATACTGTACTGTGACTGCAACAGCGCCAGCATCAACGTCCCGGCAGTCGCACAGCTCACCACGCCAATCGTCCGTGTCAGCACGGTGAGACTGCCCGCCACGCCTTGCTGAAAACGTGGGATAACGCCCATCACGAAGTCCATATTGGCCACTTGAAAGAGCCCCGCTCCAACCCCTTGTATCCACAGCGTGCTGGCAATCAGCCAGAGCGTGGAATGCGCCTGCCACAGACTGATCCCCCCAAGCCCTCCAGCAATGAGGAGTAATCCGCAGAAACTCAGCAGTCGTGACGCGTACCTATACAACAGCCACCCACTGATGGGAGAGGCGAGTACTGTCCCAAGGGGGGCCACGGCTAAGAGGACACCACCTGTGGCCGCAGAGACGTGGTAGTAGTTCAGCAGATAGTATGGCACCAGGAGAAAAATCGTAAAGCCGGCAACCTGGGCGAGAATATGCGTACCATTGGCGATGGTAAACGCCGGTTGCCGAAACAGGCTGAGCGCAATAATCGGCTCGGCACAGCGCTGTTCATACCAGATAAAAAAGGCCACACAGCCGCTCGCGCCGTAACCAACAGCAGCGTCGGCAGCGCTAGCCACCCCAGATGCTGGGCCCGGTTAAAGGCAAAGAGTAAACCGCCGAGCGCCAACGTCAAAGCCACCGCCCCAGGGACATCAAAACGTTGCCCAGGCTTCACGGCAGTGGAGTGTCTGAGCAAGAGTATGACCAGCACGCCCGACAGCACGGCCAGTGGCACACGAAAGTAATACACCGCCGACCATCCCCACTGGGCCACCAACAGTCCCCCCGCCAATGGCCCCAGCGCATGAGCAATGGCATAGAGCATATTATACAGACCGAGGATTTTGCCGCGTTCCTCTTCAGGACATGCCAGCGTGACCAGCGCTGGGCCACAGCTGAGCACCAACGCCGTGCCAACGCCTTGCAGCCCGCGGGCCAGCAGAAACCACCCAAACGTTGGTGCAACTCCACACAGCACCAGGCTAACAGCACTCCACCCCAGCCCAACGAGAAATACCCGCCGATGACCAATGACATCACCGAGTCGTCCACAGCTGAGCAGCAGACTAGCATAGGTGAGCACATAGCAAATGATCACCCATTGAATAGTCGGCAGGGAAATGTCAAAGGCCCTGGTAATAGCGGGGAAAGCAATGTTGACGGCGGAATCAAGCGGACCAGTCGAGACCCCAAGACCGATGATCCCAAGGGTGAGCCAGCGTGGATCTCTCCATGGCGCTGTAGCCCTGGAGGCAGGAACTGACGTTTCATGCACGACTACGATACCAACGCCAGAGAATTCCTAGAGCCAACAGTAATAACAAGGCACTTTCCACGGCGAGCACGTAGACCATGGTGTTAGAGGACACCCATGCCTCCAGCACAGAAGCCTTCTCAACTGGTAGAGACACCTGGTCGATGAATGGGCCTCGGCGTTGCCGCACGGTGGCCTGGGCAAGCGAGTCTTGCAAACGCTGCGTGAGACGCTCTTCCAGACCTTGAAGCGCCGTCTGCAACTCTGTGACACTCACAAACGTCGCCATTTCCTTTCCCGGCTCTTCCTGTGGTAAGCGTCGTGTCAAGAGTTCTTCCAGACCTTGCAGAGCCGAGCGTAACTCGGTTACTTCAACCACACGTAATGGACTTTTTGCCGGCAGCACAACTGCAGCAGACGATGTCACCCTCTCCTTGGGGAGACTAGGCATACTTACCCCAGCGGTAGAGACCTTGTCAGAGGGTGTAGACAGCACCTCAGCGGGTGTGACAAGTTTTTCTTTCGTCGTAGGAGGCGGTTCACTCGCAGGTGCCGCCTGTTCACCTGGGGGTGGCGTCTGTTCGCTCGCTGACGCGACTGCCGTAGGCAAGGCATCCAGCTCTTCCCTGGTCTTCGTCACATCCTGCTGGCCACTGGCAGCTTGACGCAATGCCTGCCAATTCTCCCATTCTGCCGCGACAATGCGCTGGGCCTCTGCTCGACCCAGAGTGGCAAGGCTGTCAGCGAAGCCAGGGGGAATGGTGAGCCACATCCCTTTGCGTAGACCGTGGAGGTTTCCACTCAGAAATTCGTGCTTATTGGCTTGCCAGACGAGCACGATGGCCTGCCAGAGTAGATCTTTTGGTACCCCAAGTTCCTCGACAACGCCGTAGAGGGTAGCACCCCATTCGATAGGGCCATAACGCTCCGGCAAGCGTTGTCCCCATGCAGAGGCTGGAGGTTTGGACGGGGCGTGCTTTGGTTGAACTACTCGTTCCGGCCGAGGTTGGGGAGCCTCAGGAGAAGCCTTGGACACCTGCGGAGCAGGTGGTGATGGCGGCAGAGGTAATACGACGTGATACGTCTTGACAAGCGTTATATGCCCTGCGTGCACTAACAAGAGCAAATCAAAGGCGGCTTCCTGGACCGGGGTGCTCGACGAGATCGATATCACATCACGCGCTCCAGACGTTACGTGTGCTTTCAGAGTGTCGATCACTCCGGAACGTGTGAGCCCCTCGGCGCGATATTCCCCGGTATCCCCAAGCGTCACCATAATACCTTTGGAGCGTTCTTGTGCTTCCAGGAACAGAGGAATTTCCGCCACGAGTGGCATACCGCGAGAACTCCGCACCTCGATTTCGCCCACCGAAAATGCCTGTAGGTGGGATGGGAGAGCAATGCTCAATCCGATCACCACAACTAGCCCCAAAACGGTTGCGCGTGTTTTCATGGTCATTCCCCGATTTCTCTCCATCAGGTGTCCCCCCAACTGGACTGTCTCCTTCCCTTCCCTGCCCTGTCCCTGGCCCCAGGACAAAAAAGACAGTAAAAAGATTATCATACTCGTCCATTTTGGGGGAGGAGAAATTCCCTACAACCAGGATTGCGCTGTCGACGTCGTGTAACTATCGGAAGGAAAAGCACCCTACACCCCTCCCAGTGAGCCATAGAGAGCCCATGCACTCACTGGCGAAGGGGATGGCCACCCTCTTGGGTGTGAAACGCTGCGAAGACGATATGATGGGAAAAACACCACCGCTTCCGACCTGCCGAGCGGCATCGGGTCATTAACGGTAGGTATGCTGAAACACTCGATAATCTTCTACTAACTGCTTCCAGGCGTTATCATCGAATTCAAAATCGCCTTCCTTGAGTTCTTTGAGAGACAGCTCAAGGAATTCGTCTGCGTCTGTCTGCACTACCAGTTGGATCGGCCACTCTCTATAGACAGCGCTGATGTGTACAATCTTCATTCCTCTCCCTCCTGAGCATATCGCGTGTGTTTGTCGCACAAGGCAGATGCTGTTTCAACAATCAGACAATGAGGAAGTCTATTGCCTGCGGTCGCTGAGCGATATTTGGTACGCCTGAGGATTGATTCCTCTAAAGAGGGTGCGCTACGATAGACGGCGTGATGCAATGTCCCTTATGTTCACCACCCTCGCCAGCGTCTGCAAGGCATCCTTACGAGAGAAACGGAGTGACTGTGCCTCATACATCTCAACCAATCTGCTACACACTACGCTTCCCCTTGCCTGCCACCCACTACGTCGAGGTGGAAGGCATCATCCCCACCAATGAGCAGCCCACTATAGAGCTTGCCATGGCTGTCTGGACCCCAGGATCGTACTTAGTGCGTGAATTCGCACGTCACGTAGAAAGTGTAACTGCTACGACACCAGACGGCAAGCCACTGCCTATTGACAAGTCACGGAAGAACCGCTGGTGTATCCAGGCCAATGGCACCAATCCAGTGCATGTCATGTACCGCGTCTATGGCCGTGAGATGTCTGTCCGCACGAACTGGATCGAGGCAGACTTTGCCCTCTTGAATGGTGCCCCGACCTTCCTCACCGTGCTGGAAGAGGGCACCCGCCCCTACGAGATCAAGCTCATCTTGCCTGAGAGTTGGCAAACCACCATGACTGGTCTCCCGCCTGTTGCCTCTGGAGACCCGCACCATTACTGGGCAGCGGACTTCGACACCCTCGTGGACTCTCCCATTCTGGCGGGGAATCCGGCAGTGTATACCTTTGCAGTAGACGGAAAACCCCATTTTCTGGTGAATGTAGGAGAAGGAGGCGTCTGGGATGGTGTACAGGCTGTGCGTGACGTCGAACAGATCGTCCGCGCCCATTGGCGCCTGTGGGGAGGCCCGCTGCCCTATGATAAATATTTGTTTCTAAATATGATTACTGAGGCGTCAGGCGGTCTCGAACACCTGAATTCAACGGTGCTGATGACGAGCCGCTGGCATACCCGCACCCGCAAGGCGTATCTCGACTGGCTTGGACTGGCGAGCCACGAGTTCTTCCACGTCTGGAACGGCAAACGCCTGCGCCCTATTGAACTCGGCCCGTTCGATTACGAAAACGAGGTGTACACTAAAAGCCTCTGGGTGGTGGAAGGCGTGACGACGTACTATACCGAACTCGGGGTGCGGCGGGCAGGTCTGTGTACCGACGCGGAATTTCTGGAACTCCTCTCTGGCCTCATCGACAGGGTACAAACCACGCCAGGCCGTCTCCTGCACCCCTTAGCAATGACCTCGTATGATGCCTGGATCAAGCTGTACCGACCTGATGAAAATTCAGTGAATACGACGATTAGCTATTACACCAAAGGCGCTGTTGTGGCCTTTCTCCTCGACGCGAAGATCCAAACAGCTACTGCTGGCGCACAATGCCTCGATGACGTCATGCGGCTGGCGTATACACGCTTTGCCGGGACACGCGGTTTCACCCCCGAGGACTTCCGTCACACAGTCCAGGAAGTAGCAGGTATCGATCTCGGTGCCTGGTTCACCAGCACCCTCGAACACGCGGACGAACTCGACTATGCCGAGACGCTGGCATGGTTCGGCCTGCGTTTCGCCACGCCGACACCGTCTCCTGCGAAAGCCTGGCTCGGCATGAGCACAAAAGTCGATAACGGTCGTCTCATCGTCACCCACATACCGCGTCATACCCCAGCGTGGCAGGCTGAAATCAACGTCGACGATGAGCTTCTCGCCATTGGCGACTATCGTGTACGACCGGAACAGTGGGCCACACGGCTTGAACAATACCGCCCTGGCGAGCAGGTGTCGCTGCTCGTGGCGCGCCGTGAGCGGCTGCTGCGGCTCAGCACCACCTTTGCCGCAGAGCCTCCAAAGAGCTGGAAATTAGAAGTGCACCCTGAAGCCACTCCGACGCAGCAGGCGCGCTTTGCCGCCTGGCTCGATGGCCAGGGCACCTAAGCGGTATGCCTCTGGTATCACCAGGCAAAGAGTCCTCCTTGCACGATGGGCGTGGAGTAGGCACTTTGCGCCAGGGTTAAAAAGGTGCCATCGAGGTGGCCTGCTTTGGCATGAAAAGCGCGCGCATGTTCTTCTGACCAGAAGAACACCGAATGACGTCAATACGCCTGAATGATGTTTGGCTCGGTAAAGGTGTCCCAGTGCAGCCGGGGTTCGAATACCAGAGGCGCTGCCTCTGCCTCCACCACCTGATACCCTAACGCGCTATCGACGATGATATGCAGTGATCGATCGCAATGGGCACATGCAGTGTGGATCGTGACAGATAACGGTGCACCCTGTAAACGCCCTTGCACGAAGGGCGCTGCCATCGCATCCTCTGCTCAGGCCGCATACAGTTGTTCACCTGTGTGAAAAATGAGGCGATGCGGAGTTGGATCAACAGTGACTGGGAATGCCCAGGAAACAGCCCCGCGGTCGTTGCGCACCAGAAAAAAGAGTTGTGCCTCGAGTTCCTCAAGCGCAACCTGGACCTCATCAAGAGGCAAGCTCACGTGTTGCGCAATGTACGCCGGGGTTATTGCAGTCGCAAGGTGCGGCAACATCTTGACGACAAAATTTCGCACGCGATGATGCACTGTGGTCATAAATTGCAACCGTGCTTTCTGCACCTGTGGTACTGCGGCTAAATGCTGCTCCCATGCCTGTCGAGGGAGGTGCACCAGTTGTCCCCCTCGCCCGACTAAAATCGTTTCACGCATGGAGTTCACTCCTCCGTTCAGTCACATGTTGCTTTCTCGCGCCAGACTCGTAGCCGACAAGGGTCACGCTTTGGCATTGTATTCTGACATCAGAGACGGCATTATAAAAGGGTCTTTGACAGAAAATGACGGTTCGACCTGGAGGATATACTGCATGCGGAAACCGATTATCTCTGCCGATAGTCACGTCGCTGAGCCGCCGGATACATATGTGGCACGTATTGACAAAAAATTCAAGGACCGCGCACCAATGATGGTCCATGATGAACGGCGTGGTGACATCTTTCTTATCGAAGGCAGCAAACAACCCATCCCATTGGCTCTGGTATCCGCAGCCGGCAAACCTCCTGAGGAACTATCGCCCAAAGGGGCCGTATGGGACAAGCTGCACAAAGGCGGTTGGGAGCCGCAGGCCCGCCTCGTCGCCCAGGAGCAGGATGGCATTGCCGCAGAAGTGCTCTATCCTTCTGTAGGGATGGAGATCTGCAATATCCCTGATCTTGACCTCAAGAAAGCCTGCATGGACGCCTATAACCTCTGGCTGGCAGAATTCTGTGCCCCCGCCCCGCATCGGCTCATCGGCATGGGGCAGGCGGCAGTGCGCACGCCCCAGGACGGTATACAGGATCTCGAACGCATCAAACAGCTCGGCTTCAAAGGCGTCATGCTTCCCGGTCGGCCTGGCATGGCAGATTACCATGATCCCATGTATGATGAGTTCTTCGAGGCAGCCATTGCCCTGGAGCTGGTGTGCAGCTTCCATATCTTGACGTCTGGCGAAGGCCTCACACAGGGCTATCGCGGCAGTAAAATCAACTCGTTTATGTCTATTGTGCGTGGCAATCAAGACCTGATGAGTATGTTTGTCTTCGATGGCATCTTCATGCGCCACCCCAAGTTGCAGATTGTCTCTGTCGAAGCCGATGGAGGCTGGGTGCCGCACTTCATGTATCGCATGGACCATGCCTATCAGCGGCACCGCCATTGGATGCGTGGGCAGGAGCTGGAGAAACCACCCAGTGCATACTTCCGAGAACACATTTACTTCACATTTCAGGATGACTACACTGCCTTCATGTTCAAGGATCACATGAACATCGAGCGCATGATGTGGGCCAATGACTATCCCCATAGCGATTCGACCTGGCCGTGGTCACAACAGGTGCTCACAGAACAGCTCGCCCACATGACCGAAGACGAACAAAACCTGGTATTACACGACAACGTAGCGCACCTGTACAAGCTCGATACGTCCAGGCTCAAAGCGCGCACTGCCTGACGTCCTGCTTACATCCAGGCGTCAAGGACAGTGACTGCTCTAGCGGTGTGCGCGCCGTCTATGCCTTGCAGGGGCCAGCGAGCGACTCGGCGAGTCGCCCCTACCATGGCCTGAGGTGGCATATTGCTGCAATGGCGTGTCGGCAGATCAGTCAATGCTTCATGACACGAAACACACGCCTCAAGCACGCCCCTGGACCACGAGGGCGTATGCTCAAACAGAGCGCCCAGCGGCTGCAGCGCCATATGCTCGCAGAGTATCTGGCCCTTCGTACCCAGTTTGGCGATGTGGTTCGTTTGCCCCTCTGGCCGCATCCGCTGTACCTCATAAGCCATCCGAATACTCTCCAATACGTCTTGCGCGACAACGCGCATAATTACCGCAAAGGGGTGCTCTTCCAGCCGATTGCCACCCTACAAGGGCAAGGCTTGTTGACCAGTGAGGGGGCCCTGTGGCGTCGCCAGCGTCTACTGGCTCAGCCCGCTTTTCGCCAGCACCGTCTGGCGCTATTCGGTACGGTTATGGAGGAGGAAGCGCAGGCGGTCGTGCGTGGTTGGCACCAGGCGGCTCGCACTGGCGAGCCGGTCAACGTGTCGGCCTGGATGCATCGCCTGACCTTTCGCGTTGTCGGTCGCGCCCTCCTGGGCCTCGCCCCAGAAAGCCTGGACGAGCTAGGAAAGCAGTTGCAGACAGTGGGGCAACAACTTTTCCCGTATCTCGCGGCTCCTCTGAGGCGTACCTGGCTCCTCCCAAGCTGGGTGCCCACCCCTGGTCGGCAGCGTTTTCGCCGTGCTGTCGCCGCATATAACGCCATCGCCCAACAGGTGATCACGACGCGCCGCCAGATGATGCAGCACGACCATACTGCTGCCGCGGATTGGCTGGCGCTGTTCATCACAGCATGTGATGATGACACTGGCGAGGGGATGACTGAGCAACAGCTGCGCGATGAGGTCATTACGTTCATTGGCGCCGGAGTCGAGACCTCAGCCCAGGCTTTGAGCTGGACGTGGTATCTGTTGGCTTCCTACCCAGAGGTGGCTGATCGTGTACAGGCAGAACTGCGGACGGTTCTGGGGACACGCCCTCCCACCCCCGCGGACCTGCCGCACCTGTCCTATTGTCGTATGGTCCTCGATGAAGTCTTGCGTCTCTATCCGCCTGCCGCCATCTTACCGCGCCAGGCCAATGCTGCTGATGTGCTTGGTGGCTACGCCGTCCCCAAAAACGCTGTGGTGCTCATGAGTCAGTACGTCACCCATCGTCACCCAGATTTTTGGCCCGAGCCCGAACGCTTTTGTCCAGAGCGTTTCAACGCCACCCAGGTCGCTGCCCGACATCGCTTTGCCTACTTGCCATTTGGCGAAGGGCCACGTGTGTGTATCGGCAAACCATTTGCACTCATGGAAATGCAACTGGCGCTCGCCACCATTGCCCAAACTTACAACCTGCGGTTACTCGCAGAGCGCCCGGTGGTACCGCACCTGGCGACGACATTGCAGCCTCGGGATGGCCTGTGGATGACTGTACACACCATCAGCTAAATCGTGCCACACCATTCGGCACACAGACCTTGGCGCGCCAATGTGCGTCAACAGGTTGCAAGCGTCAAGTGGACGATTCCCCTGTAGTCTGATTTAGCTGGCAAACTCGGTCGGCACATGTACAGCGCCGTTGAAAAAGAGCTGATAGGTTTGTCCATAGCGTGCGAATAGATCGCGACTGAGGAAATCTGGGGCGGCGATATAGATGGGGTCGTCCATAAGGGCCAGGCGATTCAGGGAATGCTGGAGATCGGGCCCGTTATGCGCCTGGATGTTCTGAATCATTTCCTTCCAGGTGTCGTACGTCGCTTGGAGCGTAAACGCCGCGTCGGCTTTGGCCTCCGGAGCCAGCTCTTCTACCGCAGTACAACTATATTCCTCGAACACTATGCGAAACACCTGGAGCTGCTGTGCCGGTGCTGAGGGCTGCACCTCGACAGCCCATACCACGTCCGCATAGCCAAAACGTTTGAATGCCGCCTCGTTGTCGTTCATCAGGCGGGCTAACTCCTGGAACCATGCGAGCGACGGAAATGCGACCATCCTACTCCCCCAGGCAAGACGGGCAGGCCGACACGACCTGCCCGTACTCTCAGAAGCAGTGAGCACTTAGATGATATTAATATCTTTGGCTTCCTTCATGAGACACCGCTCCTGACGATCGATGCCAATAGAATGGCAACGCTGCAGATACTCCTGGACGATCTTGCGACGGAGAAATCCAAACTTCTCCATCCCTTCATCCATCTTGTCCACACCACCACCCAGGAGAATCAACATGGGTTCTAACTGCTCAGGGGTCGCACCAAGCTCAAGCGTGCGCTGTTCGGCCAGATCCAGGGCCTCATGGATTTCTTCAATGCGGTCAGGATCCTGCTGGATCAGATAGCTTAATTGCAAACAGCCAAAGGCCAGGTGACGGGATTCGTCCTGGGCACAGAGGCGAAAAATGGTCTTTTCTGCTTCATTCTGGGCGATCATTTCGCCCAGGCGAAACAGGGTCAGCACGCGCCCTTCGCCGAACAGATGCAGACGCGCTAACATTTGCGGGAAGGAACGCAGGTCGAAAATGTACTTCAGGCCTTCTTCGACTTCCGGTGGACACTTGCCCAGACCACCGCCATTGGCCAGGGCCCGTTTACGGAAGACTTCCAGGTGACGCGCTTCGTCCATGACCTGGGTGGCCATGAACAGTTTGGTTTCATGAAAGGCGTTGTTGACTTCGCTGAGCCAGCGCCCCGGCACGTCACCGGCAATGAATTCCACTTCGGTGAAAAAGGTGCAGAGCTGGCACATGGCATACTCGATATCCTTGGGCAGCGGCTCGAGGGCATGCCACGGGATATCTCGCGTCGAGCTCCACTGCCGGGCCACCGCCTCTTCATAGAGCTTGCCCATATTTTCGGCCCAGGCTTCGGCGCGTGTGTTGAGCGTATACCCCATACTGGGGAGATCGTCTGCGTCAAAATCAGCGCCGCGTGGCGCAAAACTTAGGGAATCACTGACGTCTTCTGGGATAACACCGTAGGAGCCAACATTGATATCGTCGAGGGTCAGCCCACGCTTGCTGGGGGTGGCTTTCACCCCCCACTCGGAGTTGACGTGCATCCAGCTCAGGTCATACTCGCCGTTGCGCAGTTTCTCACGGTAGGCTTGTGTGCGTGCGCTCATCCGTTCCCTCCTTACTTAGGCCATATATACCGCATCACACACTACTGGATACGGCGTTTCTTCACAGAAGAATCATCCCAATACGGTCTTGCCCGGACCCTGATATCTTGTACGCTGCGGGCTGTGCCTTGCCCTCCTGGGGGCCATGCCGTCCAGGTGCATTGTACCATAGTCGCTTTCGGGAGTCTGCATCAGTTATTCTCAGAGAGTTGCAGTTCCTGCATGGCGAGCTTGCGCAGGGTAAATTTTTGCACCTTACCACTGGCAGTCATAGGGTACTCTTTGACGAACAGCACATGGCGCGGTCGTTTGAAGTTGGCAATATCTTTACAGAAATCCATCAGTTCCTCGGCAGACACATGCGCGCCTGGGTTCAGGATGACGCAGGCGGCGGCTACCTCGTTGAGCCGTGTGTCCGGGACGCCAACCACCTTCACCTGATACACCGCCGGATGTTTGAGCAAATGGCCTTCCAACTCTACGGGGTCCATATTCTCCCCGCCGACTTTCAGCATCTCCTTATACCGTCCCATGAAACGCAAATAGCCAGCCTCAGTGATGAGACCCATATCGCCAGAGTGGAGCCAGCCATCCTGGTCGATGGTTTTGGCAGTCTCTTCCGGCTTCTTATAGTACCCCTGCATGAGCATATAGGTTTTACAGCAGATCTCGCCAGGGGTGTTGGGGGGGAGCCGTTTGCCAGTAGCCGGATCAATAATTTTTAATTCATAACCGGGCAGAGGGTAGCCCGAGAGACAGGCGTTCACCTCCGGGGGATCGTGGGGAAAACCCAACGCCGCTCCAGCACCGACTTCCGTCATGCCCCAGCCCGACACGAAGCGACCGAACTTTTCCTGCGCCTGGCGAGCAATCGGGATCGAGCTGTACAGCCCAGAGGCCAATAGACCCGTGCGGATGCTGCTGGTGTTACAGGTGTCAAAGTCGGGATGCTGCATGAGATCGTAGAAGTGACTATCAAAGCCATGCGTCACGGTGCACTGTTCCTGCTCAATGAGTTGCAGGATTTCACCCGGGTCGAATTTGGCCGTCAAAACCATACGCGCCCCGGTCGCAAAGCACATGAGCGGCCCCTCATAAATGCCAAAAGCATGGAAAAGTGGCAGATACATCATGATGACGTCGTCCTGTTTAATCCCGATGCGACTGGCCTCATCTATAATATTACGCATGATGTTGTGGCAATGCATGACACCCTTGGGGAAACCGGTGGTCCCCGACGTGTACATGATGGTCGCGGTGTCATCGGGATCGACGGCGCACTCACGTTGGTGGAGCGCCGTGTCACTGATCTGTTGCCCCATGGCCAGCACTTCCTGCAAGCTATAGGTGCCAGGATACTGCTGGGGGCTGACGATCACCAGGCGTTGCAGGGCGGGAAACGCTGCCAGCGACAGGTCCTGTCTGGGCATAGTGGCGAGATCCGGGCAGAGTTCCTGCACCATCGCCAGGTAATTGACCGGGCCAGAACGGTCAGCAGCGATCAGGGTACTCGTATCTGATTGGCGTACGACGTAGTCGAGATCACTGGTGCGAAACTGGGTATTGATGGGAACCAGTACTGCGCCGATCTTTGCCAGAGCAAATTGGAGAAAGACCCACTCAGGACGATTCACCAGCCATAGCGCCACCTTGTCACCCGGCTGGATACCTAGCGCCATGAGCCCTCTGGCAGTGCGGTCGATCTCCGCCCGTACCTGGCGAAACGACCAGCGTTGCCCTGCACACACCATGAACTCTTTGTCGCCATACCTGGCTGCGGCGACGATTGACCAGTTCGCCGTAGGTGATTTTCTCAAACCAGGCCCCCATACACTGCTGCTCCTTTCCACGTTGCCTGTCGCCCTACAGCGACTTTAGGCAAGCTCCAATGTTGCGAGGGGTACCCGGTCAACCACGGGGAGCCGCTGGGTCTCGGCTTGCAACTTCACCGCCCCTGGTGGACGCTCGTAGGGATCGAGCAAGTCGATCTCTTTGGCATACTCTCGAATCGCCGGGGAAATCTCCTCAGCCATCAAACGGATGCTCGTCAGGCGATCTGCATTGCTCACCTGACCCTGCACATTGAAGAAAATAAAAATGCCCGGACGAAGCACCTGTAAGAGCGTCTTGATCTTGGGAATCACTGTTTTCGGAGTGCCAACAATGACCTGGAGATTCTGCTGCACGCGCTCGTACCCAGCGGAGAGTTTCTGCCGCACCACGTCATAGTCGACACCGTCAGGATTTCCCCCACTTTGGGCCTGCATCAACTTGGCCCGATTCACTCCGAGCCAACTGCCACCGGGCTGTTTGGCGAGCCGTTGGATAGCAGCCTTGGAATTATAGCCAGGGGGAAGCGTGTGTTCAGGACGTGAAAAGGCATTCTGCCCGCCACCAAAAATAAAGCCCTTGCCGAGTTCTTGCGCCCGGTCTTCTGTTTCGGCCACAAAGGTCGGAATCAGGTAGCCAAAATTTTCTGAACCGGCTTGATAGCCGTGCTTCTGCGCTTCTTCTGCATAGATGTCCCACAGATCGCACGTGGCACCGAGCGCCGTACCAAGACCGATATACGGATACCGGTGTTCGGCACACCAGCGGACAGTTTCCGGGCTTAACACGCCTGGAATCCACATGGGCGGATGCGGTTTTTGGTATGGTAAGCGCCCATGGATTGACATGGCGATAATGAAAATGCTTGCCTTCATAACGCCAGGGGCCAGGCCGTGTCCACGCCTGTACGATGAAGTCGTGGGCTTCGTTGAACATTTCACGGTTATAGGCCGGGTTGGCGTTGTTGAAGAACTGCTCGCTGCCAGCGCCACGTACCCAACCGGTGATCAGCCGGCCCCGGGAGATCAGGTCAATGGTGGCGAGTTCTTCGGCCATACGCAACGGATGTTTAAGCACCGGCAGCGGATTGCCGATGAGGATAATCTTAATTCTGAGAGGTGATGCGCGCGAGGATTGCCGCTTCGACGTTCATCACATTGCCCATGCAGAAGGGATTGCCATGGTGCTCGTTCAAGGCGACGCCGTCGAAGCCGAGTTCTTCGCAATAGCACGCTTCGTCGAGATAGTAGTTGTAGTCGTCCGCCGCTTTGTCAGCGTCGAAAAACCTGTTTGAGACAGCAAAGTAGGCGCGATTCTTGAGGACCTCTTCCTCAGGTAGCCAGCGTACGGGTCGTTCGGTGAAATGTGCTATCTGCATAATGATGCTCCTTGTTACAGGCTATGAGGCCAGAAAGGTCTGCACCAGCTCGACAAATGCCGCGGCGTTTTCGATCTCTGGACGGTGACCAACGCCGGGGATTTCGGCCACCTGGGCCCCGCACAAAGCCTTCTGGTATGCCTCGATGCAGCCGCGCGGCACGACCGCGTCTGCCTGCCCCCATACCAGCAGGGTGGGGACATTCTGCACGCCTTCCAGGAGGTACCCCAGACTGGGGTTGTACATAAACGGTTCCCACCCGAGACGGGCAGTTTCTGTACGGGCGTCCTCGAACCGCTCAAACTGCTCTGGAGTCATTTCACCTCCATAAATGGTACTGAACTCAGGCGTCTCCGGGTCGGCTACGGTGGCCAGCAGATGCGAGCGGATCGTCACGGCGAGAAAGTCAAAGATTTCACCTGTCACAGGCTTCAGCCCCAGTGGAGCGACGAGGATCATATGCTTGAACATCTGCGGATCAGCCGCCGCCATCTCTGCGGCAATAAAACCGCCAGCAGAGAACCCGATCACGTCGACCGGCGCCAGACGCATTTCCCGTATCACCCGCGCGTAGAACCCACCGACATCACGGTAGCTCCTGAGCCACTCGAGGCGAGGAGTTTTGCCAAAGCCTGGCTGCAGCGGGATTAACATCTCTCGCTCCAGTGCGAGCGCCTCATTCCACTGCATCCAGCCCGGGTATCCTAGTTCATCATGCAACATCAGCAAGGGAGAACCGGCGCCACCGCGGATCAGCACCAGGTCTGTACCCGCAACGCACATTGTCTCTTCACGCCAGAGTGCCACAGGACTCTCCTCCCTCTCTCAGATGGCTGAAGCCAGTATGCCTCAGCTGTGGCGACTTAAAACATAAAGGTACCGCCGTTAATCGAAATGGTTTGGCCCGTCACGTAGCTCGCCTCATCGGAGACTAAATAGCAAATGGCATTGGCAATATCGCTGGGCTGGCCCATGCGCCCGAGGGGCGTATGCTGCGCGGCGTTATCGAAGAACGTATCAGGATAGATGCGGCGGAGGAAGTCATTGTAGATCAGCCCAGGAGCAATGGCATTCACCCGGATGTTGTAAGGAGCCACTTCTAAGGCCAAGGTCCGCGTGAAACCAAGGATGCCGGCTTTGGCTGCCGAGTAATGTGCCTGCTTGTCACTGGGACGTAGGCCGGCCACCGACGACAGGCTGACGATGTTGCCCCGCTTTTGTGCCATCATGGGTTTGAGCACGGCACGACTGCAGTAAAACGTGCCGCGCAGACAGACGTTGATCACCGTCTCCCATTGTTCATCTGTCATCTCTGCCACTGACGACAATATATTACGGCCAGCGTTGTTGACCAGGATGTCGACACGGCCAAAGGTGTCCACAGTGCGTTGCACGAGGGCATCCACCTGGTCGCGAAACACCACGTCACAGAGTACGCTAAGAGTTTTGACGCCATATTCGCTGGCAATGGCCTGGGCTACTTCGTCTGTCCGGCGCGGGTGGGTATCGCTAATCACGACATGCGCCCCTTCCTGCGCAAAGCGGCGCGCCGTAGTCTGCCCAATCCCGGCCCCTGCAGCCCCGGTGATGATTGCCACTTGCTCTTGCAGTCGCATAGCTTCGCTCTCCTTCTAATCCGGTTGGGCTACCACAGCAAATCGCAGGAGACCAGGTATCGGTACACCGACCTTAATCCGGAACAGGTCATAGGTAGGATGCAACCTCAATGTTACTTTCATGACTTGCTGGTCAGTATATGATACCATGAGTTTTCCAGGCAAGTGAAAAGCTGCCCATTTGTGAGGGAGGTTGACTTCTCTCGTGAGTTATTGCAGCAGACTGATAGAATGGACGAAAGGAGTTGATCATGCAAGCTGCGGGGGGAGATGAGCCACAGGCGGCGGAGGAAAGAGCAGGCCTGCAGCGCGGCTTGGAGCATTTCCGCGCAGGAGACTATTTTGCGGCACATGATGCCTGGGAAGAGGTCTGGCAGGGCTTGCATGGGCGTCGCCGAGTATTCTGGCAGGCCATGATTCACCTCGCTGTGGGTGCCTATCATCTCACCAACGGCAATCGCAAGGGATGTCAGAGCCAATGGCAAAAAGCGCTGCAGAAATGTGACGCCCTGCAACAGGTGTATGAGTCAGATGTGCCTGCTCCCTTACCACTGCTCACCGAGATCCTGCAGAGTTGCCTCACCGCGGTCAGCCATGATGAAGCACCCTGGCCACACCTCAACACCTTTGCCACGTCGGTGATGTCGCCAGCATGGTTTGCTTTCGAGTAAGCCACTCCCACCTTACAACGTCATGGGATCAGTGGTCTTCACCACGTGCATGCCCGCCTGACGGAACTCTGCCATAGCGCGCTCAGCCACCTGTGGGAAATCCAATGCTGGTGGCAGCGGCTCAATTGGCGGTGGAGGGACTGGACTCATGGCATCTTCGAGGATCCAGATTTTATCGGCCAGGCCAGCAGCCGTGGTCTGGAGATGATCACGTATGTCATACAGCGTGGACCGCACACAGTGAGACTTGGCCTGGCCAAAGACATAGACCCGATCGTACTCCAACAGCATCGAGAACAACGCCGCATTAAATCCGCCGATTGTCTTGCCGCCCAGTTCCTGCACTTCAGGTGACAGGACAGAGTAATTCTCCGACAGAGTGTGCATCCCCTTGATCTCGAAATGTGCCTGCTGTTGTCGCACCAGGCTATGAAAGATCGTTGCTTCCATTAAGGCAGGCACGAGGGTATGGCTCATACCACCCAGCAAGACATGGTAGGGCCAGATGGTCAAGACATACTTGCCGCTCGCTTCGAGCTTCTGGCAGTATTCCAGACACTCCTGGCGGTGCGCCATTGGCGTCCAGGTACCATTACGGACCTCCTCATAGGTGATGGGCGTAAAGGGCGCTGGGTGCTGGCCGTGATGGTCCTGCCACCACGCCGGATGAAAGATCTGAAACACCCGGTGCGTGTCGAGGGAAAAGAGTAATCCCGTGAGTCTGTCGAGATTCCTATAGAGCCAGACGAGGGTACGTTGCATATCTTCCACGGCTCCGGGCACAAACAGACTCGCCCCTGGCGTACAAAACCCCACCTGGCAATCGATGCCAAAGGCTGCGATCTTATAGGTATCATGCGCCGCCGGTGGAATACGGTGCTGTTGCTGATACGCCGCCGCTGCGTCCGCCACGAGAGCAGCGCGTTCCAGGTACACTCCTGCAACCTGTGCAGGATCGTAGAACTCGGGAATGGGTAGGGCCATAGCTCGACCTCCTCTGTCACCGAATATAGTGCATGGTTCCCCTGTATAAGGAATATTTGGCGTGGGGTCGCCTTGTCAAGAGCGGTCATCCATGCCGCCAATACGTCTCGCCGCAATTCTGAGGATCCCAGAAACGTCCTCCGTGCTTTGTTCGCCCCGCAACAGGGTTGACTATTTGGCATTGCCATACTCTGGAGCCTTTGCCATAATGCCCTAGCACAACTCGAGACGTCGCTATATCACCTTCCAGGGAGTGCGCTATGAAGCTAGGGCTCGCGTATGAAATGCAACGACCTATCGTCGACGATCATACTGTCATTGAAGAGACTATCGAACAATGTGTGTTTGCTGACAAGATGGGATTTGACTACCTCTGGTTCGTGGAACACCACTTCCTGACGGGATTCTCTATGTCACCTTGCCCGGAGGTTATCTACGGGGCCCTGAGTCGTCTGACCAAACGCATACGGCTGGGTTTCGGCGTGGTCATTCTGCCCTATCATCATCCCGCCCGTGTGGCAGAACGCGTAGCGATGGTCGATCACCTGTCAGGCGGACGCGTTGATTTTGGTACAGGCCGTTCGGCGCCCTATGAACAAACCGGCATGGGCATTGACCCGCGTGACACACGGGACATGTGGGCGGAATCCCTGGAAATGGTTCCCAAGGCCTGGGAAGACGGCCTCTTTTCATGGGAAGGACGCTTCTGGAACGTGCCACCACGGGATGTGCGACCGAAGCCCTATCAGAAACCCCATCCCCCTATCTGGGTTGCAGCGCTCCAGCCATCCACCTATCGCCTGGCGGCCGAGAAGGGCATTGGCGTGATGGCCCTGAGCGTGGCGGCGCCCTCTACTCTGGCAGAGTATATTCAGGAGTACAAGAAAAACGTCCGACTGGCCAAGCCGGTGGGCAAAACGATCAACGACCAATGGCTCAGCGCTACCATGGCCTACTGCGACTTGGATAATAAGGCTGGGCGTGAGCTGGCAGCGCAGTCGCTCAAAACTTTCTTTGGTCCTGATCGGCCCTACTTGAAGGATCAGGTCAACGTCTATGAAAGACTCGTCGAATCATGGGGCGGTGTCCCTGAACACTTACAGGCCAACTTCGCGCGTTACATCAAAAAAGAAAACGCTGACGGCAATGACACTGGGGTGGATCTCTCTGGCGGCTCGGCGCAAATCGCCCAGGCCGTCTGGAACCAGTTCGATGCCGACACGTTGGCCGACCGAGGGGTCACCGTCTCTGGCGATCCCGAGAGCTGTCTCAAAGCCATCGACATCCATGCCGCCATCGGTGTCGACCAGTTGCAGTTCCTCATGGCCACTGAGACGATTCCACACGAAAAAGTCATGTCCTCCATTGAGCTGTTTGGGAAGTACGTTATCCCTGAGTTGAAGAAGCGCGCAAATGCGGGATGACCTCCGTGCCGATAAGGCGGATGGTTTGCAACGCTTTGCTCTGGTCTTGCACGGCACAGCGGAACAGCACATGGGTTATACCTAGACGCTGCATGGACTCGAGATAGCGGATGCACTCCTCAGGCCCACTGACGATGAGTGATTCTGCCATTGCCTGCCGGTCGAAGCCCCGGTATCCCCGCTCAAACAGGGCCTGGGCTTCACGACGGGCGATGTCGGCAGTAGCAGCCAGATGCAGGTCACGCCGCAAGATCACGTCTGTCACCTGGGTGCTGCGTCCACATTCCTGGAGCGTCGTGCGATAGAGTTGCAGTTTTTCCTCAATAAACCCTGGTGTCCAGCCTGGACTGATGACCCAGGCATCGGCCAGGCGGGCAGTGCGCCGAATGGCCGGATCAGCTCCAGCCCCAATCCACATTGGCAGGGGTTGCTGCACAGGCTTTGGATTGATCGAAACGTCTTTAAAGACGTAGTGTTTGCCTTGAAACGTCACCATGTCCTCAGTCCAGAGCCGCTGCATAATCTCAAATGCTTCCACAAAACGAGACACGCGCGATGTCTGAGGCATCTGGAAGGCATCATGCACCTCAGGTTGGTAGCCGAGACAACAGATCACGGTGATACGTCCGTCACTGATGACGTCAAGCGTCGCTAATTGCTCGGCGAGGAGGATGGGGTTATAGAACGGCAAGAGGAACAGCGGTATCAAGTGCATCTCCCCGGCATGCGCTGACAGCCGCGACATGGTGGGGAGAACCTGAAAATAGTGATCACGGGTAAGGTGATGATCTCCCAGGGAGAGCGAATCAAAACCGAGCTCTGCCATGAGTTCAACCCGTGCCATGAGGTTTTTTATCAACATCCTACTGTCATTATGGCCGGGATACGACGTGGTTAAAGACATGCCTATGCGCATGGCGTTGCTCCTTTAATATTGCCGTGTTGGGTTCGCAAGGGATTCAGGGTAGCGCGACAGCCGTGGCCTGGCAAGTGTTTTTCGAGGAGTGGGTATGGAACATCCGTTGGCAGGGTATCGCATCATCGACCTCGGGCAAATCTATAACGGTCCCTATTGTACGCTGCTGCTCGCCTTGCTAGGCGCCGAAGTGATCAAAGTCGAACCGCTACAAGGCGAGATCGTGCGCCATCGTGACCCGGTAAGTCGCATGCCCTACCCGTATCTCATGCTCAATTCCAACAAGAAATCCGTGACGCTGAATTTGAAGCACCCGCAAGGCAAAGCGATCTTCCGGCAGCTGGTGGAGCGGGGCGATGTGGTCTTAGAGAACTACGCGGTGGGCGTGATGGAGCGCCTCGGCTTTGGTTACGATGTGCTGCACCAGATCAATCCGCGCATTATCTATGCGTCCTCCAGTGGCTACGGGCGGGGTGGACCATATTCGCATTACTCAGCGATGGATCTCACGGTGCAAGCGGTCTCCGGAGTCATGGCGCTCACTGGCTTTGCCGATACGCCACCAGTCAAAGCCGGACCAGCCTTTTCTGACTTTATCTCTGGCATTCACCTCTATGCGGCTCTTGTCACCGCCCTGCTCAGGCGTGAACGCACGGGCAAAGGGTGTATGGTCGAAGTGGCCATGCACGATGCCATGTATCCCACATTAACCTCGAATTTGGGGTCGTATTACGACAAAGGGTTTGTGGTGCCACGCACCGCCAATCGTCACGGCGGGCTTGCTATTGCCCCCTACAATACCTATCCGACGAGTGATGGCTGGATGGCGATTTTTTGCGTCACTGAAGCGCATTGGCAGATTTTCTGCCGGCTGATGCACAACGAGGCGTTACTGACCGAGCCACGTTTTGCCACGAATGCAGAGCGCGCCCGTCATATGGAAGAAGTCGATGCGCTGGTGCGGACATGGAGTCAGCAATTTACGCGTGCCGAGCTGACGGTGTTGTTGAATGAGGCTGGAGTACCGTGCGGACCAGTGCTGACCCTGGAAGAAGTGGCCGATGATGCGCACCTCAAACAGCGCCAGATCATCGTCGAAATCGCCCATCCCGTGAAGGGGCCAGTGAAAGTAATTGGCTGTCCGCTCAAATTTTCTACCGCGGACGGCGCCTTACAGATCGATGTCTTACCAGCCCCAGGTATTGGGCAACATAACGAGGAAGTGTACACGTCTCTGTTAGGATACACTCCCGCTGATCTGGAGCGCTGGCGGGCTGAGGACATCATCTAAGTGCTGCGCACAGCGAACAGGTGTCCATTGCCCCACCGGGAGTCCTCAAGGCAGGGGCGCGGGGTTCTGGACACCTTTCTGTGGGGCGGTACTAAGGCGTACCATACAGAGACACTACACTCACGACAACCACCGTTTACGCCGTCGGTAATGTTTTACATCCCGGTAGCTCTTGCGGGCTCCCACTTCTGAGAGTCCCAGGTAAAATTCTTTGATGTCCTCATTGTTACGCAGGATATTGGCCGAGCCATCGAGCACGATACGCCCGTTTTCCATAATGTATCCATGATGAGCAATGGTGAGCGCCATAGCAGCGTTCTGCTCCACGAGCAAGACGGTTACACCTTCCTGCTGGCTCAGTCGTTGGACAATCTCGAAAATCTCCTCGACGAGCAGCGGGGCGAGTCCCAATGATGGTTCGTCCAACAGCATCAGGTTCGGTCGAGACATGAGGCCACGGCCGATGGCGAGCATTTGCTGCTCCCCACCGGACAGATATCCGGCCTTCACCCCTTTACGCTCGGCCAAACGCGGGAAATACTCGTAGACCAGCGCAATATCCTTGTTGATCTGACTCCGGTCTCGTCGCGTATGTGCGCCAGCGATAAGATTTTCCTCTGCGGTCAATAACCCAAACACGCGCCGGCCTTCCATGACCTGAGCAATGCCCATCTTCACGATGTCCGCCGGTTCACGGTGATCGATACGGACGCCATCGAATTCTACGGCCCCAGCCGTCACGGCGCCACGCTGCGGCTTCAAGATTCCCGAAATCGTTTTGAGAGTCGTACTCTTGCCTGCGCCGTTTGACCCCAGGAGGGCTACGATCTGTCCTTTTGGCACTTCAAAGGACACGCCTCGTAGTACCAGGATGGTGCGATCATAGACTACTTCAACGTTGTTCAATTTCAGCATGGAGATCCCAGCCCTCCTAAGGTGTCCTTACTGCTGGGTGGCGGCTTTCTTGACCTCTTCGAGGACCACGTTCCGATAGCCACGGAACCACTCCGTGTGCGGCACGAGCTGCTCGCCCTTGGTCTGGTATAACCGCACCCAACCACCGCCCTCATGATCATTCACCGTCACGCTAAGTGGAGGCAAAAAGCCCCCCAGGGTGAAGTCTTTAATCTGCTCATACGCCAGCTTCACCTTTTCGCCAGTGACGGGTAAGCCAAATTTCTCCACGGCTAGCCGTATCCCCTCGATGACGAGGGCAGCATTGAACACGCCACGGTTGTAGTACACCGAGCCGAGAAATTCCGGCACTTCCAGTTTCTCCTCCTGGTACATCTTGAGGATCTCCTGGATTACCGGGAAGTCCTTCCCGACACCAGCGAACTGCATGCCGAGATATCCTTGGGCATTATCCCAGCCCGCCGCGATCATGTCTTCCTCGCCAGCACCCCACACCAGGCTCACGACTTTGTTGAGCGGATAGCCATTCTTCTTGAATTCTCGAATGGAGATGGACGGCGACTTGCCGAAGAGGTGCGCCACCACCCAATCGGCACGCATACGGCGGACGATATCGAGCACCTGTGACGCCATCTCGACACCGGGTTGCGGCACGGCGAACTCGCGGCACTCATAGCCTTCCATCTCGCAAATACGATTGAAGATGGGGAGCGGTTCACGTCCTGCCGGGTTATCGTAAAAGATGTAGGCAATCTTGCTGCCCTTCTTGGCGCCCTGGTCCTTCAAAAACTGCATCGCCGCCCCTGCCTGCGACCAGTAGGTGGCCGCCATGGGGAAGATGTAGGGGAAACGCTCGCCATCCGTGGCATCAGCCCGACCAAAACCTGGTGTTAAGCCAGGAATCTTGTCTTCCATATGGCGCGGAGTGAGGGCATATACAATCGGTGTGCCATAGTCAAAAGTGGTCACGCCACCCTCACGTTTGATCCGCTCATAGGCTTCAACGCCGCGGTCGACCTTATAGGCATGTTCCACTTCGATGTAATTGATCGTATGGCCGAGGACGCCACCGTTCTTGTTCACCAACTTGACGTAATCGAGTAGTCCAGGGCAGATTCGCGTGCCCACGTTCTTGGGCAGGCCGAGTGCGGTCGCACTGGCCACCGATGACGATCGTGCGGAAATCTGCTAACGCTGGCAGGACGCTGGTAATACCGACCACACACGCCAGCGCAATGACACCACTCAGCCATCTATGGAGCTGCATAGAGAACTCCTTCTGTTAGAGATTATATGCCCATCCTTGCTTCCTAGTAGGAATAGGGCCATAAGCGAAAATACCGCTTGATATTCTCCCACAACCGAGCCAGCCCTTCTGGCTCTATGATTAGAAAGACAATGAT
>CAVZBC010000063.1:0-35776 GCA_963773125.1 uncultured Gammaproteobacteria bacterium
ATTCGCGTAAATGGAGCACGAAGTTTGTTGAAGGTCTTGCTAAGCGCTCGTAAAGGTTGTCAGGCAACTCCAACAATGCCAGGATGTGACGTTGTGTCGCGTTGAGAGGGGTAACGTGGTGATAAGAGCCCCCTGCGGTGCCGATGGTGGTCAAGGTGATAGAGGTAAAGACGGCCAGCACCCGCTCAGTGGTTGGGCGCGCGGTACTCTGCGTGCGGCTGGCTGGATTGAGCCCTGCCAGTTCCTCCCCACGTGCGGCCAACGCGGTGCGCAACCGATGCTCCGTCAGGGTCAGGACCCGCAAGGCCAAGCACAACAGCCACAGCAAACCGGCAATACGGGTTTCGTCACGCAGATAGACCGGACGAATATGCAGATTGCGGGTCTTCAAGCGGCTGAACCCTCGTTCCTCGAGGGCTTGCTGATGATAGGACGCCACCAACGCCGGGGCGCTATAGTGCGCCTTGGTGGTGTTGGTGACGTACACCTGCCAGCCCAGGCGAGCCACCAGGGCTTGCCACGCTGCCAGATGCACCCACACGGCCGACACGATCCAGCGGCTGGAACCATCCGGCAGCGTCTCCTCGGCCACGGCCGTCTGCACCACTCCCGGCAACCCAGCCCGCGCTATGCGCTCGGCGACCGTGCGCTCCAGTTCCTCGCGGCTCCGATAGCGCTTGCGGCCCCGCCCAGGGGGGTGCCACAGCGTGACCAAGTCGTCTGTCAGGCGTGCCAAGGCCCGTGCCCGCCGCTGCCGCAGGCCCGCCTGATAGGCCGAGGAGCGCACCACGAGCACGCGCTCGGTCCACGTATGGGTCTTCTGGGTCACGGGATGCGTCCAGCTCTGCTCGCGTTCCCACTCGTCAATCATCACCTCCGAGAGGACTTCGCCCGTCTTCGGGTCGACTTTCTCCAGACACTGCCACGTCGCCGCACGCGCCAGCGCCTGCTCGCGCCAGCTTGCCAGTTCCTCGGTGGCCGATGGTGGGTGATAGGCACACAGGTAACAGCTCTGCGCCGCCACCATGTGGCCACGCGTCGCCAAAGCCCCCATTTTGCTATCGCCGACGACCAAGACCTCCGACGTCCCAAGCGCGTTGACCGCCGCTTCATAGGCGGGGACATACAACCCATCATCGGCGCGGTTGCCGGCCACGGGCTGGCATACCAGCGGCAGGCCCAGCGGGTCGAGCGTCGCCAGCATGGCTTTGAACTGCCGCAAGTCGGGGCGATGGTCTTTGCTGTGGCCCTGTTGGAGAAGGCTCGCATCGGTCGTGGCGTCGTGATACACACTGACGCTGGTACTGTCCAGGCGTATGGTCGCGGTGGGCAAGCGATAGACACGCACCCATTTCCCAAGCATCGCCCCATCCAGGGTCGCCTGGGTCGTCTCAGCGCCCAACATCGACAGGACATTGCCCAGGCGATCGTCGGTGCAATCAGTGTCACGCAGAGTCATCTCAAGCAAGGTGTTGAAGGTCTGGGTGCGTTCCGCCACCCAGTCGCGCACCGCCACCAGGCAATGGTCGCGCTCAGCCAAGATGTGGCAGAGCCAGATGCTGACCAGGGTGCCGATACTGGCGCCCTGCCAGGCCCCGTGGGGTGTGACATGGGCGTCAATCACGTCGCGGATGCCCATCTGCTCGATGACCCCAAGGAGTAAGGGCACACTGTTGATCTGTTCATTTGTGAGTGTAAGAGTGGATGGGGACGGTTCTATATCGGGTGGTGTAACAAAGCCCATCGTACGTGTAGTAACCTCGGAATCGGGGAGATAACTATACCGTCGCCCCCTATGGTGGGACGCCGTCTAACCATCCTACCACATCGTGCTTAAACTCGGTGATCGATTTACGCCAGGCCGAGAGTTTTGGCGGTCTCGAGGTTGATAACCAGCTCGAAGCGCATCGGCTGCTCCACGGGCAGGTTGGCGGGCTTGGTGCCTTGCAAGATTCTGTCTATATAGTAGGCGCCACGCTGGAAGGTTTCGGTAAGCTTTGGCCCGTAAGCCATCAAGCCCCCGTCGTGGGCAAATACCCCGAATTCGTACATGGCGGGCAGCCGATGCTGTGCCGCAAAGTCCAGGACCCGGCAGCGATGAGTGAGCGTCAGGGCTTCTGCGACCACGAAGAGTGCGTCAGGGCGCTCCTGGGTCATGGCGGTGAACGCCGGCTCGAAGTCGTTGGGGCCACGCACTTCGAGGGGTTGCAGGGTCACGCCCAGCACCCGGGCCGCGGCCTCGATCTCTCTGAACCGGAGGACCATGCCGGGATCAGCCGCATTCCAGAGTACGGCCACGCGGGAGAGGGTCGGGACTGCCTCTTTCAGCAACTCCAGCCGTTTTGCGCTTAACTCGGTGGCCATATCGCTGACCCCTGTGATGTTCCCACCCGGCCGCGCCAGGCTGGCAACCAGCCCGGTGCCAACGGGGTCGGCCACATAGACCATAACGATAGGAATGGTCTGGGTGGCGTGCTTGGCCGCCAGGGCGGCTGGTGTGCTCACCGCCACAATCAGGTCAACGTTCTGACGGACCAGCTCGGCCGCTAGATCAGCAAAGCGTTCGGCCTTCCCCTCGGAATAGCGCCACTCAATGACGAGGTTCTGACCCTCGACATACCCGAGGTCACGCAGTCCTTGCAGCAGGATGTCCAGGGTGGACGAGGGCGGATGGCAGCCAGGCGCGAGCACACCGATGCGGTAGACCTTTGTCGCTGGCTGCGCTGCGGCTGCGACCCCACGATAGGGGTGAGACGTGCGGGAGACATGGCGACCTCGAGCGGTGGCCCCACGATGTCCATATTGTACTTCTTAAAAAGCGCCTTGACCGTCTCTGCGTCTGCCCCCGGAAGGCCCTGAAAGAGCCCTTCGAATCCTCCTGGGTGCACGCTCCCCAGTAACACGCCGGGCTCCGAGCCGACGTGCTGGAAGGTATGCACCATATCTTTCGGGATAAAGACAAACGACCCGGCGGGGGTGCGCTTGATACAGTCGCCGAGCTGGAAGTTAAACTCCCCGCTCAAGACGTAGAAGAATTCATCCTCCGTGCGGTGGATGTGCAAGGGTGGTCCACCCCCCGGGACGCTCGTGTACCGCCACACCCCAAACGAGCCACCCGTTTGCTCGCGTGTGGCGAGGATCTCGGCGGTGTTCGCCTCTCCCCCGACAGGCCCCGAGAAGCGGGGGGCCTGGTTGGGGAGCACGACAAATCCCTCTTTCTCGTGTGCCACTAACTGTTGACGCAGTGGCAGCATAGGGTAAGCACCAGCGTCAGATAAGCCAACCGTATCGAGGAACGTGGTGGCGAATGCCCCCCCAATAACCTGCGGACGATGACCAGACAGGATGACATGGTCCTTCTCCTCCATAAGCCTGCGGCAAGGGCAGACGTTGTTTACGCGCTGTCCCCCGTGTGGTATGATCACATCCCACTAACGTTGATACATACACCCATGAAGACTCTACCTGGAACACAGACAGAAAGGGTTCGATTTTTGTTCAATCACCTTTCAATTTTGGTTCAATTGCAGGTGGAGAGTACGCAGTGTCTTAGAGCGTTCGGTGTTTTTTCCTCCTTTCCGTCTGGACTTGCCAACGAGCGGTTGTGGCGCCTGGCACAACCGCTTCCCCTGCGGCCGAAAACCTTTGCCGTCCTGCGTTGCCTTGTGGAACACCCCGGCCAGTTGTTGACCAAAGAGGCCTTATTTGAGGCGGTCTGGCCTGAGACCGTGGTAAGCGGATGTGGTTCTGAAAGTCTGCATTCGCGAACTGCGGCACGCTCTGGGTGACAATGCCAGGCATCCGCAGTTCATTGAGACGGTGCACGGCCGGGGCTATCGGTTCATTGGGTCTGTGACCGAGGCGCCACAACCTGAGACGCCGCAAGATGCCTCTAGCGGATGGCAAAACTCCAGAGCCCTGGAGTTTGTCGGTGTCCGTTTGGACGCAGCGCATGGCCCAATGGTGGGACGGGAAGTGGAAATTGCGTCTTTACATCAGTGTCTCGACAAGGTATGGAGCGGTACCCGCCAGATAGTCTTTGTGACCGGAGAAGCGGGTTTGGGGAAGACCACGGTGGTCGAGGCATTTGTGACAGAGGCTGGGCGTGGGGGGATCTGTGGATTGGGCGTGGACAGTGTGTCGAACACTACGGGGCTGGTGAAGCCTACATGCCAGTGCTGGAGGCATTAGAGCAGCTGTGCCACACCTCGGGAGGTCAGGAATCTCGTGGCCTTCCTGGCGCGTCAGGCGCCGACCTGGCTGGTTCAGATGCCCTGGCTTCTCAGCGCTGCCGATCTGGAGAGGCTGCAACGGTGCGACCCTGGGGGCCACCCGTGAGCGCATGCTGCGGGAGATGGCACGGGCGCTGGAAGTCTTGAGCGCTGAGAGGCCCGTGGTACTGGTGCTGGAAGATCTACACTGGAGTGATTACGCCACCCTGGATTTGCTCGCGGTGCTGGCACGGCGGCAGGAGTCGGCCAGGCTGCTGGTGCTTGGGACATATCGCCCCGAGGAGGTGCTGGGGAAAGGGCATCCACTTGCCACGCTGACGCAGGAGTTGCAGATCCATGGTCACAGCCAGGAGTTACCGCTGACGTTGCTGACCAAAGCCGCAGTAAGGGCCTATCTGACGGCGCGGTTGCCGGATGCGGCTATCACAGACGAGTTGGCGCAGTGTATCCACCAGCGCACGGAAGGGAATCCACTGTTCATGGTCAATATGGTGGATTATGTAGTGGCCCAGGACATGCCCGGTGCGCTGATGGGGTCTCGGAGCCGCCAGCGCAGGCTGGTGGAAGCGGCACGAGGGATGCCCGAGAGCCTGCGACAGATGCTCGATCGCCGGTTCGACCGGCTGCGCCCTGAGGAACAGGGGATGCTTGAGGTCGGAAGCGTGGTGGGCAATGAGTTTGCTGCTGCCGTCGTGGCCGCGGGTTTGGGGGCAGACATCGAGCAGATCGAAGCGTGGTGTGAGGGATTGGCACGGCGTGGACAATGGCTCCGGTCGCGTGGACACAAGTGTCTGGCCAGACGGGACCGTGTCAGCGCGCTATGGTTTCATCCACGCGCTCTACCAAGAGGCCGTCTACCACCGGATACCGGCGGCACGGCGTCTGCGCTTGCATTGGCGGATTGGGGAGCGGTTGGTGACAGGTTATGGGGAGCAGGCGCGAGACCTCGCCGCAGAACTGGCCGTGCACTTTGAGCAGGGACGTGAGTATCACCGGGCAGCGCATTATTGCCAGCAAGCCGCCGAGAATGCCCTGCGGCGCTATGCCTATCGGGAAGCCATCACGCACCTTACCAGGGGACTGACGTTGCTCCAGAGACTGCCGGACACGCCCGAGCGCCTCCAGCAAGAACTCGCCGTGCAGATTACGCTTGGTCCAGCGTTGATGGCGACCAAGGGCATGGCCGCCCCGGAAGTGGAGCAGACCTACGCCCGGGCGCGGGAACTCTGCCAGCAGGCCGGCGAAACCCCGCAGCTCCTCCACGTACTGTTTGGCTTGTGGCAGTGTTATCTGGTGCGGGGGGAGTTACACATCGCACGGGAGCTGGCAGCGCAGTACCTTGGCCTGGCCCAGCGTCAGCACGATCCAGCCTCCCTCCTGGTGGCACACTGGGCGCTTGGGGTGACCTTGTTCTATCTCGGGGAGTTTGCCCCAGCTCAAGACCACACGGAGCAGAGCCTGGCCCTCTATAACACTCAGCCACACGACACCTCATGCATTCCTATACGGGCAGGCCCCTGGCATTAGCTGCCTCGGCCATACGGCCCAGGCCCTGTGGATGCTTGGCTATCCCGACCAGGCCCAACAGCGGAGTCATGAGGCACTTGCCTTAGCTCGGGAACTGTCGCACCCCTATGATGTGGTATTTGCCCTGAATCAAGCGGTCGTGCTCCATCAGTTGCGCCGGGAGGGGCGTGCCGCCTACGAGCGGGCAGAGGAAGTGCTGGCCTTTTGCACGGAGCAGGGATTTACCCAACAGTTGGCCATGGGGACCATCCTGCGGGGCTGGGGGCTGGCTGCGCAAGGGCAGGTAGACAGAGGGATTGCCCAAATGCACCAGGGCTTAGCCGCCAGCCAGGCCGCAGGGATAGAGCTTGGACGGGCGCCTGTGCTGGCCCAGCTGGCCGAAGCCTATTGGCACATCGGACAGACTGAAGAAGGACTGCGGCTGCTGGCCGAGGCACTGGCTGTGATGGACCGCACCGGGGAGCGCTGGTGGGAGGCGGAGGTGCATCGGCTCAAAGGAGAACTCCTGCTGAGCGCAGGCAAGGCTCATAGGCAAAAAGCGTCAGGCAGCAGAGGCGTGTTTTCAGCAGGCCCTCGCCGTTGCACGCCGCCAGCAGGCCAGGTCCCTGGAACTGCGGGCGGCGATGAGTCTGAGTCGGCTGTGGCAGCGACAGGGCAGGCGCGCCGAGGCGTACCACCTGCTGGCAGAGATATACGGCTGGTTCACGGAAGGATTTGACACGGTAGACTTGCAAGAGGCCAAAACGTTGCTCGAGGAACTGGCGTAAGACAGTGTCGTGCATGTGGCTCATGTAGGACACCTTGTGTGCTATAGTAGATAGCCAACGACACGCACGATCGATATGACAATTCTGCTCATGGGGCAAGTGGTAAGAATCACAAGGGGAAATCGTTATGACCGCACCGCAACTTTCTGACATCTACAATTTTTTGGCTGTTTCTGATGACCTGGGCACGGCGGGTCAGCCCACCACCGAGCAGTTGGCGGCAGTCAAAGCGGCCGGGTATGACGTGGTCATCAACCTGGCACTGGGGACAACACCACGCGATCTGCCCAATGAGGCAGATCTGGTCACCGGGCAGGGGATGGATTACATCCATATTCCCGTGATCTTTGATAATCCGACTGACGGAGACTTGACACGCTTCTTCGAGGCCATGGACGACAACCAGGACAAGAAACGCTTCGTCCACTGTATTGCCAATATGCGTGTCTCTGCTTTTGTCTTCCTCTATCGGGTGCTGCGGCAGGGCATGGCACCGGATGAAGCGCGCGCCATGATGCAGAAAATCTGGCAACCCAATGCGGTCTGGCAACAGTTCATCGATGAGAGGCTGGCACAGCGCCATACAGAGGGCTCTACTGATCCAGCACGCCAATAACCAGCCGTAAATGACGAAAATGTCCCGCAAACATCCCATGGTACACGTGTACAGAAAAACCGTGTTTGCCGAGCAGAGCAACGGCTTCCGAGAGCAGGAAGGTCAGGTAATACATGGTGAACGGCGGGGACAGCAGGACATTACGCAGATGCAGCACGGCATTGAACCCTCGTGCCAGCCAGTACCGCCGTGACCAGCGCGACGGCAGCGGTGCCGTCACAAAGACGAAGCGGCCGCCTGGTTTCAGCGCCCTGGCAACCTGCGCCACAAACCGCGGCTGCTCCTGTGGCAGGATATGTCCCAGGGCGCCGAAACAGACTGCCACGTCGAAGGCGGCCCGAAATGGCAAGTGCAGGACATTGCCGCGCACCAGCTCGATGACGGCATCTCCGGGAGCCTGGTCGGTACAGCGTCGGGCAATGTCGAGCATACCCTGACTGAAATCGATGCCGACGACACGCTCACGACAGAGGGGCCGTAAGTGCCAGATGGCGGCCCCAGTGCCACAGCATACATCGAGCGCTGTGGCCAGAGCACCAGCGCCACCAAGGCACGACAGGGCCGTAGTGAGAATCGCCTCGGGCGTGCGAAACGGTGTGTAGTCAAATTTCGGCGCCAGCAGATCATAGCCACGTTCGGTCGATGAGAGTCCCTGCTCCACAAGCTCCCACAACGTCGGTCCACGCGGGTGATACATGTGTCCTCAGGCAAGCAGCGTCTAATACTGGAAGCGTTGCCGGGGGATATACTGTCCGTCCCCAGGTTGCCCCACGTACTTCCGCTCGCGCACAATGGGCTTGCCGCGCAGCAGCACCTCATCTGCAGTGCCGCGCACACGCATGCCCTCATACATGTTGTAGTCAATGTTCATCATGTGCGTGGCAGCAGAAATTTCTAGTTCGCCCTGCGGATCAAAAATCACCACATCGCCATCACTGCCGACGGCAATGGTGCCCTTGCGCGGGAACAGGCCAAAGATCTTTGCCGGTTGGGTGGCGATGAGATCGACGAATTTATTGTCGTTGATGCGGCCGCCATGCACCCCGGCATTGTAGATGAGTGACAGGCGGTTTTCGATGCCCGGCCCACCGTTGGGAATCTTTGAAAAATCGTCCTTGCCGAGGGCTTTCTGGTCGGCAAAGCAGTAAGGACAGTGGTCGGTGGAAATGACCGCAATGTCGCCCGCGCGCACCCCGGTCCACAACGCCTCCTGATGTTCCACAGTGCGCAGCGGCGGGGTCAAGACGTATTTGCCGCCCTCGAATCCTGGCTGATCGTACAGCGACTCATCGAGCAACAGATAGTGTGGACAGGTCTCGGCAAACACTGGCAGGCCCCGGTCGCGCGCCCGTTGCAGCTGCTCGACGGCCTGACGCGAGGACATATGGACGAAATACACCGGGCACTCGGCAATCTCGGCAATGCAGATGGCGCGGAAGACGGCTTCGGCTTCGGCAACTGGCGGACGCGTTTTGGCATGATACTTCGGAGCCGTCTGCCCGGCAGCGAGCGCCTGCTGAATGAGCACATCAATGACATCCCCATTCTCCGCATGCAGCGCCACCAGACCGCCGTGCTGCTTAAACACCTGCATGGTGCGAAAGATCGTGCCGTCATCCACCATGAGGCGGCCGCGGTAGGCCATGTACATCTTGGCGCTCGTCACGCCCTGGGCGATGATCCAGGGGATTTCCTCCAGGCGCGCCTGATCCACTTCGACGACAATGAGGTGGAAGGCGTAATCGATGCAGGTGCGGCCACGCGCCTTGGCTTGCCAGGTGTCGTAGACCTGCGTGAGCATATCGCCCTTGCCCTGCTTGGCAAAGTCGATCAGCGTCGTCGTTCCCCCCTACTGCCGCGGCCCGGCTGCCCGTGAGAAAATCGTCGCTGGTGGTGGTACGGCCGGAAAAGCTTTCCAGATGCGTGTGGGGGTCCACCCCGCCAGGAATGACCATGCGGCCACGGGCATCGAGCACTTCTGCGTCACTGTCCGTGATGTTGCGGGCAATTTCGGCAATAGTGCCATCGACGATGAGAAGATCAGCGTGATAGTCGTCCACTGCCGTGACGATACGACCATTTTTGATGAGCGTCCGCATGTTAGCGTCTCCCCTGATAATGCTGCTGCAGCGCCGCAAACCCCTGAAGCGATTTAGTCTTGACGGTACGGAATGGTCCGCCCGCGAGTGGTGTGCGACGGTGCCGCACACAGGCAATGGCCTGGCTCACCCCTGCGGCCACACTGGGAAGACACAGCACACCGACACGCTCTTCGATCTCCTGGATCTGGTCGGCAATACCCGCACAGCCAAACAACAAACACTCCGCACCGTCTTTTACTGCCTGTTGGGCGTGAAACACGAGCGTGTCAACGACCGTTGGATCATCCGATTCAAAATCCGCCACGGACAGTTGCGTCTGATAGGTGCCTAGAAACTGCTGCCTTATCCCCATGGCGGCGGTCACGGCAGCGTAGCGTTCGGGCGTCCCAACTGCCGGGGTGACGATGGCAAAGCGCTGACTGAGAAAGGCCGCCTGAGTAAACGAGGCTGCCCCGATACCGATCACCGGCACACGCACGAGCACACGCAACGCATCGACGCCGGGATCACCAAAGCAGGCCACTACCACCGCGTCAAAGGGCTGTGTATAGGCGCCAATGACTTCCAGCATCCCGGCCACGCCCAGCGCCGCATCGAGCGGACCCTCGATCGTGTGTGGCCCCTGCTGGCTGCGCAACGTCACCACAGTGGCGCTGGTGCCCAGCGGCGGCCTGCCCGACACGGTCGATAGCCGCGGTCATGTCCTCTGAGGTATTGGGATTGACCACCAGAATCGTGGGTGTGTCCATGACTGTCTCTCCTTACCGGCCATACCAGGTTCCTGGTAGAGCAGGTATACAACGTATGTATAGGCATTTCGGGAGCACGCGTGGGAAGCATTGTACCCCAAAACTGTGCCGTTGACACCTCCATCGGGCCAGACACCATGAGCGCCACACACGCCCGGACGGCAGCCCATACCCTCTTGCTGCGCCCAGTACAATCTATACAGAATCAGGGATGAGCAACAGCACCTGTGGTCAATCTCATCATACACCGCAGACGAGGTCGCTATGGTTCCTCTCCTCCAGCAAGGCAAAAGATGTCTCGCGCAGTCTGCTGCTCGTAAGCAGCATGGCAGGGCTGCTGACCGGTTGCTCGCCGCAGCGCCTGGTCGTGGATCTCGTCGGCAATGCCCTGACCAGAAACGACGATGTGTGGGCCTCGGATGACGACCTCGAGCTCATCCGCGACGCCGTACCCTTCGGGCTGAAGACATACGAAAGTCTGCTGGCGACCTCCCCGCATCATCGTGGTTTGCTCCTGGCGGCGGGAAGGGGCTTCACGCAGTATGCCTATGCCTTCGTGCACAGCGAGGCCGAGCGTCTCGACACGACAGACCGCATGCGGGCGCGGGCCCTGCGTGTCAGAGCCCACAAGCTCTACCTACGGGGTCGTGACTATGCACTGCGAGGACTCGACGCGGCCCACCCGGGCTTCACAGCCATGCTCCGCACGCATGGCGCCGCGGCCCTGGCCATGACCACACCTGACGACATCGCATTGCTCTATTGGGCAGGAGCCGCCTGGGCAGGAGCCCTCATGGCGGTAAAAGACGACTTGCAGCTTCTGGCTGACTTGCCTATAGCAGCAGCATGCATGCAACGGGTGCTCGACCTCGACGAGACCTACGACCGCGGTGCAGCCCACGAATTCTTCATTGTCTATGAGGGGAGTCGGCCAGTCGAGATGGGGGGCAGTCCAGCCCGTGCCCGCATGCATTACCAGCGCGCCGTAGCCCTCTCCGGAGGGTTGCGTGCCTCGGTGCATCTGGCACTGGCCGAAGCGGTATCGGTGCGCGAGCAGAACCTCGCCGAATTCCAGGCCCTGCTAGAGGCTGCCCTGGCAGTTGATGCCGAGAAAGTTCCAGCCCTACGCCTGGCAAATACCCTGGCCCAACGCCGGGCGCAGTGGCTCAAGTCACGTATTCCCGACCTCTTTATTGAGGCGGATCAACCCAAGGAGAAGTCTTAGTGCCAGGTCGCGGTGTCAGTCTAGGGCTGCTCTCTCAGTCTAAGTGCTGCACTGCTCTGGCGATACGCTCCAGGCCCTGCTCCAGCTCGGCCATCGAAGCGGCGTACGAAATCCGCAGGTAACGGTCATCACCAAAGCCCTGCCCAGGCACTGTGGCCACACCGGCCGTGTCGAGCAAGTAGTTGACGACATCAGCAGAGGTCTCCAGGCGTTGTCCTTTGTATGTCCGTCCGAGCAACCCGACAATACGCGGAAAGACATAGAACGCCCCCTGGGGAGTATTACAGGTCATGCCATCAATAGCGTTCAACCGGGACACCACAAAATTGCGGCGTTTTTCGAACTCCCGGGCCATGAGGTGCACGCTCTCCTGCGGCCCGCGCAGCGCCTCAATGGCAGCGATCTGGGCAAACGCCGTGGGATTGCTGGTGGTCTGGCTCTGCAAGCGATCACAGGCTTCCATGATTTCCCGTGGGCCGGCACAGTACCCCAGACGCCAGCCAGTCATGGCATACGCCTTGGAAAAACCATTGACAACAATAGAACGCGCCTTGAGCGCTGGATGAAGGCTGGCAATGCTTATCTGTTTGATCCCGTCATAGATGATATGTTCGTAGATCTCGTCGGTAATGATGTACGCGTCCGTCTCGAGCAGAACTCTGGCGAGATCTTCGAGTTCCTCCGGCGTGTACACCGCTCCGGTAGGATTACACGGGCTATTCAAAATAAACCCTTTGGTTTTTGGCGTAATGTAGCGCCGCAACACCTCACCCGTGATTTTAAATTCCGTCTCTACCGTGGTCGGAATAATCACTGGCGTCCCGCCAGCCATCTCAACCTGCGCCGGATAGGTGACCCAGTAGGGACCGGGGATGAGCACTTCGTCCCCCGGGTTAATGAGCACCATGGCGAGGTTGTAGAGCACGTGTTTGGCGCCACACGACACGACGAGCTGGTCTGGGGTGAACTCCAGGCCGTTTTCGCGCTTGAGTTTCTCCACAATAGCCTGGCGCAATTCTGGTAGCCCGCGGGTTGGCGTGTACTTTGTGAAGCCTTCGGCCATGGCATGTTCGGCCGCCTGGATAATATTGGCCGGCGTGGCAAAATCGGGTTCGCCGACCCCAAAGTCAATCACGTCACGCCCCTGGGCCCGCAGAGTTTTGGCCTTCGTCGAAATCGCCAGGGTCTCCGAAGGTTTCAAACGCTGGCCGAATTGTGAGAGCTGCATAACGTCCTCTTCGTGCTGCGCAGCGCACAGAGGGGGTCGAAATCCGACGGCTGACGTGAGCCCGTGATGATTTCAGGGTCTGTGTGGTGCGCCGCGATACTCAGGATTTCTGGGACAATTTTTCCTGCAAAGCGACAACAACAGCGGGAGGAACGAGATGTTCCACATTGCCGCCATAGGCGGCGACTTCTTTGATCAAGCGTGACGCGACATAGGTATATTCTTCCCGTGGCGTCAAAAAGACGGTCTCGACGTCTTGATCCAGACGCCGATTCATCAGGGTCATCTGGAATTCATATTCAAAATCGGCAATAGCGCGGAGGCCACGCACAATGACCTGTGCCTGGCGTTGTCTGGCATAGAATACAAGCAGCGTGTTGAACGTGTCGATCTCAATGTTTCTGAAGCCCTTCGTCGCCTCCTCAATGAGACGGCGCCGTTCTTCCACAGTGAAGAGTGGGCCTTTCATGGGGTTATCGAAAATCGCCACAATCAACTTGTCGAACATGCGCAAACTGCGCTGGATCAGATCAAGGTGGCCATTGGTAATCGGATCAAACGTTCCAGGGTATACTGCAACGGTCATCCCCCCTCCTGCGCTTGCACTCGCACTGTCGGTTATGGACTACTGTCGTCACCTCTCCGCCTCTTCTCCCGGTGGGGGAAGGGCTGCCAGGGTAGGGCATGATAGCTTAGCCTCTGGAGCCTGTCAACTGCTTCTCAGGACGTGTCTCGAAGCGCAATTGCCCACAGGCGGCAGAGATATCACGACCACGACTCTGCCGCACAAAGGCCGACATGTGGTGTTGCAACAAATACTCCTGAAAGCGTTGCACCGACTCATCATCAGGACGACGATAGGGTGTCCCAGGGACTTCATTGAACGGCAGTAAGTTGACCTTGCAGCGTAGGCCATGTAAGAGCTGCACCAGACGCTGTGCATCCTCCAGGGTATCGTTCACGCCACCGAGGAGCACATACTCAAATGTGATGCGTTGTCGCGCTGCCAACGGAAAGGCCCGGCAGGTGGCCAGGAGCGTTTCGAGCGGAAAGGCCTTATTAATGGGCATGATCTGCGTGCGCACCGCGTTTGTCGTGGCATTGAGCGACACGGCAAGATTTACTTTCAAGTCTTCGCGGCCAAACGCTTCTAAGCGTCGTGCCAACCCCGAGGTCGACACCGTAATGCGGCGTGGCGAGATGCCTCCTCCCCACTCGGCGGTGAGAATACGGATGGCCTGGACGGTGCCACGAAAGTTGTCCAGCGGTTCGCCCATGCCCATAAACACGATGTTGGTAAAATCCCGCTCGGGCGCTGTCGCCGCGGCCTGAAAAAACAACACCTGGCTGACAATCTCGGCGGCCCGCAAGCTGCGCACCAGACCGCCCTGTGCCGTCAGGCAAAACTTGCAACCGATGGCGCACCCCACCTGCGTTGATACACACAGCGTGCGCCGGCCGTCAGCAGGAATGAGCACTGTTTCGAGCTGGTTGCCGTCTGCTAAGCCAAACAGGTATTTCTCCGTGCCATCAGCGCTCTGCTGGTGTCGCAGCTCCGTGAGCGTGCTGACATAGACCTGGCTGTGCAAGCGCTGCCGCAGGCGCTCCGGCAGATCTGTCATCTGCTCCAGGTCGGTGGCCTGGCGCTTGTACACCCACTGGCAGAGCTGTTTGGCCCGAAACGCTGGCTCACCTTCTGCGGCAAGGAGCGTACCCATTTCATGAAGCTGTAAATCCCGCAAATCCGTTAAGGCCATGGAAAAATCTCAGTGCATCTTGATGGTTCAGCAGAGTAGTTGCGCCAGATTGTACCACATTCCCCCTTCCCCCACCGCTGGCACAGACTTTTTGTTTCGGCAGTATCCTCTCCTGCAGGATTCCATACGGCGCAAAAATTTGGTACAGTAGAAAAACTCATGGACTTTTGTCGCATGCTCACTGTGATCTTTTATTACTATGCAAGGACTTTGGATGCTCCTCGACTTTCTCACTCATCATCGTTATCGGATTATTCCTATTCTATGCGAACGTATCCGTCAAATTACTCCAGCATACACCCAAATTCCCATTGAGGAATTAGAAGAACGGGTCACCAAAGGCGTAGAGGCGTTCTTGGAAGCACTACGACAGGACGATTTTGCTCCACTCGATCGTTTTATCACGGCCACGGTCGCCTCCCGGACAGTGACAGAGTTTCCCCTCGCTGCCCTCCACTCCGGTTTTACCGCCTTTGGCGAGTTGCTGTTGCCTTTGCTGCGCGAATGTTACGGCAACGATGTGCCCCGGATCATCACCGAGCTCCAACGGCTGCATTCGTTCAAAGACGTCATATTACAGCGCCTTGTGAGTCAATACGAAACGCAGGCGCGCAGCGTGTTCCGTCAGCAGCAAGAACGTCTGCAGGCCTATAGTAAGCAACTCGAAGCACAACTCATTCAGGTCGGGCAGGAGTATCAAACTCTGCAAGAGTTTAACGAAAGTATCTTGCAAAGCATGACCAGTGGCCTACTCGTAGGGGATAAGGCATCGCACCGTATTCTCAAAGTAAACCGGGCCATGGAGCGCCTGGGTGGGTTTAGTGCGCAGGACGTTGTGGGCAAGACGGTAGAAGAAGTCTTTGTGAGCGTGCACGGCCTGCCGATCGGCGAATTTACCGAGGAGGTCGAACGGCAGGGCGCTATTACGCTGCGCAAACATCGTCTCTATACTGAGGATGGCCGGGAGTTCTTCCAGTATATCAAGGGGCAGGTGTTTTACAATCACAAAGGCGAGGACCAGGGGGTTATCGTGATCATTGATGACATCTCAAAAACCGAGCTGCTGCAAGACACCTTCAGCCGGTACCTGAGTCCTCAGATGCTCGAGCAGATCCTGGCGGAGAAACAGCGCCCTTCGTTGCACAGTGAGCGTCGCCAGCTCTCCGTCATGTTTGCAGACCTGCGCAATTTCACTCGCTTTGCCGAATCACGGCAGCCAGAAGAAGTGGTGGAAGTGCTCAACCAGTATCTCGATGTCATGGTCAACATTATCTTCGAGTACCAGGGCACGCTGGACAAGTTTCTCGGCGATGGGTTGTTAGCGTTGTTTGGCACGCCGCTGCCACAAGCCGACCACCCCTGTCGAGCCGTCCAGGCGGCATTAGCTATTCAAGACGCCATCCGGGCCCTCAACGCCCAACGCTGTCGCCGTGGGGAGATGACGCTTGACCTTGGTATTGGCATCAATAGCGGAGAAGCCATCGTTGGCAATATCGGCTCCGACAGGCGTATGGAATACACTGTCATCGGCGATATGGTCAACGTCGCCCAGCGCATCCAAACCCGCGCCCAGGGCGGGGAAGTACTGATCAGCGACACCACGCTCGCCCATGTACGAGATCTGGTAGTAGTGCATGCCACGATCGAAGAACGTATCAGAGGACGCCAGCAGCCCGTATGGGTGCACCGTATTGGCTGGCGTTCTGCGGTAGTGGAAGAAACTGCCTAACAGAGATGGGCCGGAGATTTTCGATTGCATTCGTCGCCAAAAATCTTTATATTGATCCCCTACTCCTGTGACAGCACAAGGCGTGAACATGTACAGCGGTAGTATGTCATAGGACACCTTTGCCGAAGTGGCGGAACTGGCAGACGCGCATGATTCAGGGTCATGTTCCCGTATGGGAGTGGAGGTTCAAGTCCTCTCTTCGGCACTCAGAAAATCAATTGGTTAGAAGATTTGAGTAGTACAGCAACGGTCAGCCGAGCAGGTCTACTACAGCAACCATACAGCAACCCGGCTCACTGCCCTCCTGAGAGCGCCGCATTCAACCTGGATGCGGCTCTTTTTTCGAGTTCCAACGAGACGTGACTGTAAATGTCGAGCGTAATGGCTACGCTACTATGCCCCAGCATTGCCTGCACAGTCTTCGGGGACTCCCCGAGTTCCAGCATGAGCGTGGCGAAGGTATGCCGTGCGTCATGCAGGCGGATAGGCGGCACCCCTGTGGTCCGCAATAATTGCATCTACTGAGATACGCTCCTATACCCCCTCATTGCTTTCACTCTGGGAGGTCTCTTCAACCACAAAGGGGGCAAGCGCCACTAAAATATTGGTCTCTTCGACAATCTGGGCGCCCACTTCAGCCATCTGATCCCCCGCCAGGAAGGTATCTTCTTCGGTACGGTAGCCCACTTCCACATAAATCACATTATCTTCGCCACAGACCGCTTTGGGCTGGGAGACTGGTGCGGGTTGCACCGTCTCGAAGGCGGCAAGAAATCGCGAAAGGGCGTCAAGGGTCTTGGCATCGCTGATCAGATGCAGTTGGGTTTTCATGATAGCTCCAATACGTCTGCAATAGCTGATACCATCTCGATCGCTTTGCGCAGGCACCGTTCGGCCGCTTGCAGACCGACATGTTGATCTTTGTAGTCTGCGATATGTCTGCGGCCAATGAGATCGTTGTGGGTAAAGCGGAGAGACGCTGCAAACAGCTTCCGTTCCTGGATAAGGCGCCGATTAAATTCGGCTTGGACGCGATCGTGCCCCCAGCGGTCTTGCCGGAACGAAGTCAATTTCACCAAGGCAGCAATCTCACTATGAAAGATGGCGAAATACGCGCGGCTCACGCACGAATCAACGTCGCCCTGCTCGTAAGCTTGTTGTGCCGTGCGGAGGCTGTTGCGCGCTTTTGCCAGATAAATCTGCCAATCCATGCGTTATCGTCTCATCATTACGCTACCTTTTGCTCCAGTGTGTATTCATGGTGCAACCCGCCCAGGATTGGTCGGGCGACCACCCGCAGAGGTTGCGGCAGCCGGTGACGGTGATCTTGTAAGGATACCTGCAGTGATGCCGGTGGTTGTGGAATGCCGGGTCCCAAGGCCATATGCGGACGGCTTGCGTTGTAATGGCACCTCCATGCAGTGAGGATGCGATACAGGTGGTTTTCCGTGAAAGGTCGCCGTGACGGCTACACAGAAGTCGCACGCAATGATGGCCCGGGCATGGCTGCGCACAAAGGTCCTCCAGCGCTGTGACGTCACGCGCAGGCCAAGCTTGAGCAGCAGCTCATTGGCAATGCGCTCCTGGCCCCACGTGGGGTTCTCCAGTGCCATACGGCGGATGAGCGCTGGCAAGTCCGCAGGAATCGGGCGACGTCCGGTATGCGACTTCCACATTTGACAATGCCTTAAGACCTGATCCTCGGGGTCAGAACTCGATGACGAGCCGTCCTCGAGTGCCACCAGCCTCCAGCCGTCGGTGTGCATCACCGGCTCGCTCCGGTGGGTAGGTGTCGGCCACGCGGAGTGTGATGGCTCCAGACTCCACGAGTTGCCGGAGGCGGTCAAGTTTCTCGAACTCGCCGTCGTACGTGCGCACCGAGGTCGTCGTGAACTTGATGCCACGTTGTGGCTCGCCTGTGAAACCACGCACCGACGTGAACGCGCCACCGTCGCGGACGGCAGGAATCACCCGTTCGTTGAGGACGGCACCGTCGGCGAGACCGTCGACGCCGTTCGGGAAGTGTTCCAAGATCCGCGTGGCGACATCGTCGCCGCGGCGCACGACGATATCGGCACCGAGCGATGCGACGAGTGCGTGATCGGCCTCGGACGCATCGGCGATGACCGTCAACCCCTCGGCCTTGGCCAGCTGCACGACATAGCCGCCGTACGCGCCTGCGGCCCCGGTCACCGCGAGCGTCTGCCCTGCAGACAGTCCGAGCAGGTCGAGCGACTGACGGGCCGTGAGTCCGTTCATGGGCAGCGTGCACGCCTCGACGTGCGTGGTGCCGGCCGGAGCAGGAACCACCGCTCGCGCATCAAGGACGATCTGTTCGCGGTAGGCACCGTGGCTGCCCTTCGGGATCACCATGGCCATGACCGCGTCCCCAACCTGCACACCAGTGGAGACACCGTCGCCGACCTCGTCGACGATCCCGGCCGCGTCCATTCCCGGCACGTATGGCGGTGGGTCAACCTTCTGCTGCTCGGCACGTGAGCCGTTCCGTGCCAACGTGTCCGTGGGGTTCACCGCCGCCGCGTGTATACGAACGCGCACTTGGCCGGGGCCGGCGTGGACTTCGGGAAGATCGACGACTTCCAGAGCATCCGGGCCTCCGTGCACCATGACTCCTACTGCGCGCATGTTATCCACCTTTCGTTGTAAGAGCCCACATCTGCCTGAGCCGAACGATGAACAACGGGGTCATCTCGCTCGAGCAAGTAGTTCGGAGTCATAGGAAGAGCAAACGCTCTGGTGTATCAGCCATCCAAACGGCGAGGACAAACACCAGGCATTGTAGCGCCGCCCCTTCCGGAGCGCAAGCCCTGACGAGAGCATGGAGATGCGGGAGGGAAATGCCGGACAACTCCGGTCTGTGGACAGAGCGTACGGTCACTGCAAGCAGGACTGCATATCTCTCACACTATCCGTCGCCAGTAGGCGCACACGACCCCGCATCGGCATGCTCGCGATCGCCATGGTGTCGGGGCATGGTGGTGCAGCTCACGCCGGGGCCAGACGCATCAGCGCGCGCTCGACGGCCGCGCTGGTCATCGGTACCTTGTGGCCATTCTTGGCCAGCGGTTGCGCATCGGCAATCGCGAGGGCTCCGGCCTGGCCTGCCACGGCAGCGGACAGGGATGTCCCGCGCAGAAAATGTTCGACGTCGGTCAGGCGCCACGGAATCGGTGCGACGCCTCCCAACACCACGCTTGCTGTGCGTATGCGATCGCCATCCACATGCAGCACCACCGCCACACTGACTTCGGCATGGGTCCAGGCTTCCCGGTCCGTGACTTTCAGATAGGTGCTGACCACACCAGCCGCTGGCGTCGGCATGCGTACGCCGGTGAGGAGCTCCGTGGCACACGAGGGCGTTTTCCCGCGCCGGGTTCTGGCTGGGCAAGACGAAAAAATCGGCTGCGGCCATGCGACGTGGCCCTCCCGGACCGGTGACCTCGAACGTCGCATGCAGCGCGACCAGCGCCGGAGCCAGATCAGAGGGATGGACGATAAAGCTCGGACCCCCACCAAAGATCGCGTGTTGTTGATTCTCGCCATTGACCGAGAAGCATTGGGTGCCTCCGGCCTTGAAACAGTGGAAACCATTGCGGTAATACCAGCACCAGGGTCGTTGCGTGACATTCCCGGCCAGCGTGGCCACGTTGCGTATCTGCGGTGTCCCCACACTGGCGGCGGCCTCACGCAGCACGGCCCATGGCGCGGACAGCGCGGCATGGCCGGCAAGCTCGGTCAGGGTGATCAAGCCGCCGATCAGGGTTTCCGTGGGGGAAACAGACACCGCACGGGCCTCGCGCACGGTGCGCAGATTGATAATGACGTCGGCCTGGTTGGTCCCGTCTTTGATTTGCTGCAACAAATCCGTACCGCCGCCGGAGAAGGCGAACGCCCGGCCACTTGCGGCTGCCGCACTGGCCGCTGCCACGGCTTCGGCTATGGAACGCGCATTGATATTGGTCAGTGCTTTCATCCCATCGCCCCCAGGATTTTGTCGCGGGTTATGGGCAGCGACGTCATGCGCTTGCCGGTGGCATTGAAGATGGCGTTCGCGACCGCGGCCGGTGCCAGAATGATGCCGGACTCCCCGACGGTTTTCGCACCGAAGGGGCCATACCCATCGTCCACTTCAAGAAAACTGCACTTCGATCGTGGGGACGTCGAGATGGGTCAGATGCCGGGCCCGATAATAGCCGGTGGTGAGGGGTTGGCCGCTGGCCGGGTCGTACAACAAGTCTTCGTGCAACGCCTGACCGATGCCCTGAATGACGGCACCGCGGATCTGATCCCGCGCCGTTTGCGGATTAATAATGCGACCGGATTCATGGATGGCAACGTATTTCGTAATACGGGTCGTGCCCAGGCGCGTATCCACTTCCACTTCCACAAAGTGCGCCGCAAAACATTGGCGCATTTTGCCATCGGTCGTCGGTGCGGGTGTCGCCGAGGCGATTAAGACGTCGTTGCCCGTCGGCATCCCGTGCGCCGCAATCTGTTGTTGCAGGTCCTGCACCGCTTCGACGACGGCCATACCCGTCATGATCGTGGTGCGACTCCCCGACTCGCCCACCGAGTACGGGCAGCGATCGGTATCGCCGGACACGACGTCGACGTGCGACAGGGGGACGCCCAGGGCTTCGGCGGCAATCATGCCCATGGTGGTCTTGGCGCCGGGACCGACATCGGTCACCCCGACAAACAAGGTGTATCGCTGTCGGGCATCGACTTGCACGATCGCGCTGCTGATGCCCAAAGCGGCGCGGAACATCATGAAGGAAAAACCGGCGCCGCGTTTGATCGGACCGGCATCGGAGCCCGGGATCACTTTCCGGCGTGCCTGCCAGTCAAACGTGTCCACCCCCATCTGAATACAGGCATCCAGCGAGTAATTGGTAAACGGTTGCTCCGCGGTCGGTCGCAGCATATTCTTCAAGGTGAAGGCAACCGGGTCCATCCCGAGCTTGTAGGCGATGTCATCCATCATCGATTCGATGCCATAGACCCCATGGGGTTCAGACGGCGCGCGGAAATTGCCCGAGGTGGTGCGATTGGTATACACCGGCGCGATCGAACGATACCGATTGGGGCAGGCATACAGCTCCATGCCACTGATGCCCCCGGCATTCTTGCGATAGGGTCCCATGCCACTGTAGCCGATTAACTGGATGGCGGTGACGGTGCCATCGTTTTTGACACCCACCTTGTACTGTTGCACGGTGGGCCAGCGACCATGCATGCCGAGCCAGTCGTCGCGGCGCGAGTATTCCAGCATGACCGGCGCGTTGGTGTGCCGGGAGAGCGTCGCGGCGATCAGGTCGGCGTCCTGGTTTTGATTCTTGTTGCCGAATCCACCGCCCATGTAGTGGCACACGACGCGCACTTGCTGGTCTTCCAGTCCCAGATCCCTGGCCATGTCATGGCGGCAATTGGCAATGCCTTGTGAGGGGGTATACAGGGTCAGCGTATTGCCCTGCCAGTGCGCCAGCGCGCAACGTAGTTCCAGCTGCGCGTTATGAACAAAGCCGGTTTCATAGCGCTGTGCAAACACCTGATCCGCGTCGGCAAAACCGGCGGCGATGTCACCGAGGTCGGACACCATCGGTGCAAAGTTGTTGTGCACATCAGGACACAGATTCCCTTCCGGCCAAATGCGTGGCGCATCGGCTGCCAGGGCCGCTTCGGGTTCCAGGACAAAGGGGAGCAGCTCGTATTCGACCCTGATCAGCGCCAAGGCGTGCTCGGCGGTGTGACGATCGGTGGCCGCGACAGCAGCCACCGCATCACCCACGCAACGCACCGGATTATTAAAGATATAACGCCGATGCAGCGTCGTCGCCTTGATGGCATCGTTGTACTGGCGTCCACCGGCCACCGCGCCTGCACCCCAGACCACGTGGGCGGTCTCGTGGGTAATCACGGCCTGCACGCCGGGCAATCTGGATGCCGCGCTGGTATCGATGCGCAGAATGCGCGCATGGGGATGGGGACTGCGCAGCACGCGCGCATACAACATGCCGGGTAACTTGATATCGTTGGTGTACCTGGCCTGCCCGGTGACGCGTGCAATGGCGTCCACACGTGGCGTGACATGGCCAATGGTCGTTAAGGGTAGGACTGCTTCGCTCACGCCGCACCTCCTCTGTTGTGCGCCGGCGGCGACCACCGCCTCGACGATGGCATTATAGTTCGAGCAGCGACAGAGATTCCCGACCAGGGCTTGTTTCACCTGCGCCGCGTCTGGCCTGGGTACCGTGTTGAGCAGTGCGGTGGCGGTCATGAGTTGGCCGGGCGTGCAAAACCCGCATTGTGGGGCATTGTGATCGATGAAGGCTTGCTGCAGTGGCGATAGACGTCCGTTGTGCGCCAGGCCCTCAACCGTCTGCACGTCTGCCCCATCGGCCCAGACCGCGAGCTGACTGCAGGCATACACCGGCTTACCGTTCATCAGCACGGTGCAGGCCCCACATTCGCTGCGGTCACAGCCGATTTTGGTGCCGGTGAGATCAAGCTGGTCACGGAGCAGTTCAACCAGGGTCCAGCGGTCCTCCACTTCGACGCGATGACTGACGCCATTCACGTGTCAGGCTGATCGCTGTTCTGGAGGGAGCGGTCATCGCCGATGCTGCGGCATCAGGCGTCGGTCCTGCGCCTTCCAGCACTTCGCGGTGAGACGTTGCTTTGGGGTTGCCCTCTTGGCGAGAGCTGCTGGCGTCTGGCGTATCGCACATAGCGTCGCTCCTGCACTGAAGCGTTCGTGATGATGAAGAGCTGGCCTAAGACTATAGCTGTCCGTTCGTCGTGCGCGCAACCGCATGTGGAACGCGATCATGCCACATCCGGTGCTTATGGCGTGCAGTGTTGCCAGCCGCATCATATCATGAATCGGTATAAACGCAATTTTCCAGCAGTTGCTCCTGGGACTTCCCTATGGAAAGGGCTTGTGGTGACCGACTACGATGCGATTGCCCACCTCTATCGCGAGACAAAACGCTTGCCCATCAAGGAATACTGCGAGGCCTTCACCTTTTTTCACGTGCTGGCCGCTGTGGAGGGCCTCGCGGTCCTGGATGTCGCCTGTGGCGATGGCTACTACACCCGGGCCCTGAAACGTCAGGGCGCCGGTCGGGTCATAGGCATTGATAGTTCTCCCACGATGATCACCTATGCCACCAGTGAAGAAGCGGCGCACCCCCTGGGCATCGAGTATGTGGTCGGTGCGGTGGAGACGATGGGGGTTTTGGGGGTGTTTGATCTGGTCACCGCGGCCTATCTGTTGGTGCATGCGACCACCCGCGTCCAGCTGGAGGCCATGTGCCAGGCGATCAGTCAACAGCTGACGCCGGGGGGGCGTTTCGTGTCCCTCACCATCAATCCACATCTGGCGATCGACCAGCTGCCCCGCCTCGACCACTACCACTCCAGCGTGACGGTCCCCGGTCCCCTATACGACGGGGCCCCTCTCGACGTGACGATGCTCACAGGCAGTGGCCCGGTGTATATCCGCGACTATTATTGGTCGCAAGCCACGTATGAGGCCGTCTTGCACGAGGCGGGTTTTGGCCAGATCGTCTGGCATGCCATGCGGGTCTCGGCGGTAGGCGAGCAGCGGTATGGGAGCGCCTACTGGCACGCCTTTCTCACGCATCCCACAATCGTGGTCTTGGAGGCCCAGAAAGTCCGGGCGGCAGGGCACGGAGGAGGATTTGAAGAACGAACTCATCGAGGGCCAACGCCTGGCGGTGGATGAACGGGGCAATGTCCTGGTCTGGACGGGCGGGGCGGACGTGCCCCAGCTCAGGCCATCACCTCCTACCGCAGACATCCAACTTCCCCAGGGTCTGCCCCCACCGGCTACATCGCGCCCACCCGACGCCGAACGGCGCCAGCTGACAGTAATGTTCTATGACCTCGTGGACTCGACGGCTCTCGCTGTCCAGCTTGACCCGGAGGACTTGCGGGAGGTGGTACGAGCCTACCAGGAAACTAGTGCGGCGATGATTCAGTGTTTTGGTGGCTATATTGCGCAGTATCTGGGCGATGGCCTCCTGGTGTACTGCGGTAGCCCTGGACTATACGGCCATGTTCTATCAGTTCCGCCGGGAGCCGCGTGCTGTTCACGAACAGGCCGCGGTAGCAATAGCGCTCTGTACGGAGCAGAGGTTTGCGTACTATCTGGCATGGGGGACGACCATGCAGGGCTGGGTCCAAGTCGCACAGGGCCAGGATGAGGAAGGTCTGGCCCAGATGCGCCACGGTCTAGCCGCCCTGCGGGCCACTGGGGCGTCACTGCGGCTGCCATATTATCTAGCACTACTCGCCGAGGCATGCGGACGAACTGGTCAGGCGGCGGAAGGTCTGACGCTGCTGGCCGAGGCCCTCGCACAAGTACACAACACTGGAGAAGCCTGGATGGAGGCAGAGTTGCATCGGCTCAAGGGGGAGTTGCTGCTCTCGTTGTCTACCGACCACCAGGCAGAGGCTGAAGGATGTTTGCGCCAGGCCCTCGCTGTAGCCAGCCGTCAGCAGGCGAAAATGCTGGAGCTGCGCGTCGCGACGAGACTAGGTCGGCTGTGGCAACAGCAAAGCAAGCGCGCCGAAGCTCGTGAGCTGTTGGCTTCAATCTACGGCTGGTTCACCGAGGGGTTTGACACTGCCAACTTGCAAGAGGCCAGGGCGCTGCTGGTAGCGTTGACGTAACGCGAAGCTGACGGACATGCTCTTCCTCCCCTACAATGCCGGCCGTGCATGTCCATAACCGGGCGGTGCTCCCAGCCGCAAGCCCAATATGGACAAGGCGCCTGGTCAATCGACCCGTTCGCTGCTGATGGGATGGAGCAATCGCAGGAACACGTTCACAAAAGATATGCCGGGCGCAGCGCCGATTATGACAGTAAAATCGTCGCACCTGCAGGTGTAACTACGCCGTGTACTCCGCCCACGGAAGATCGGCGAGTATACGCTGATAATTGAACGCAGGAATCCGCCTTCGGATAGTCTGACATGCTGAAAGAGCGCAGTAAACAGGAGGGCAACTAAAATCAATTCTCGGGATCTTGTCCGTCGTTGAAACGGGCGGAGAGCGCCGATTCTACCTTGGCGGCGACATCAGGAAAGCGCCTTATATAAGAATCAAAGTCCAGGCGCCAGATAACCAGGCACTTCGTATCTTGTAGAGCCCGCACGCTCGCCGATCGAGTCATATGTTTCATGGTGGCAATCTCCCCGAAGAATTCGCCGGCTCCCAAAGACGCTAACACCACCGGCTCCGAACCACTTCTACCCTTGACTACTTCTACGCTTCCAGAAACGAGAACGAAGAATGCGGCTCCTACGTGACCTTCTCTGAGGATGGCCTGGCCAGCCCTGTAGGTCTGTATACGAGTGGATTGGGCTAATATGTCGATGTCACCTGCACTCAGATTTTCGAAGAGCGGTGTCTGCTTAAGCAAGTCTCCAACTTCCATTGGTTACCTCCCAAGTCTTGCCCATTCGGGCATGGCGGGATCATTTGTACTACACCATATTCGCTAAGGCTGGGCTTGCCGATGATGATAATAGCCCGTCAAAGTTCTCCCGACAGACGATTTCGGGCAGCGACAGTTTTTGCCGGACAATCATGAGCAAGCGGTATACTACGCCTAATTCCCCAGGAGATCTATTGAAAAAAAGGCTGAGACACTTTGCCGCCAACAGCAACCGAAACATCGATTTTTCGTAGATTGGCTGACATGCGTGACCTCCTCAGCATGACGGTCCTGGTCGAGGGCAAGGCGTCCCTGAAGGCGCGAAAATTCTTCGGCCAGATAGCGCTGAACATCAGCATTTCTCATCAGGCGCGACACGTCCGTATACACTGCGGCAGGCGTGCGGGCTTTGAACCCGGCGCGCGTGTAGGCGGCAGGGGCATCACAGTCCAGAAAGAACTCGGCGGCAAAGCGTCGGTAGCGCCATTGCGTCGCATTGTTCATACCCGTCTCCGTGCGCGGGGCTCCGGGGCTCCTTGGTCCCGCTTCTCCTCCCAGCGCAGCAACTCCACCGCGCCGCTGGGACGAGGGTAAACACGACGTCGCCATCTGTGACGCTGGCGCGGAGCGCGCCGCGCGCGGAAGCCAGAGTAATGGTGACTATCGGAACTGTCGTCGAGAGTATTGTTTGCCGTTTGTGCTGCGGAGAGTTATCTCCTAGAATGGGCACGCGACGAACGGATAGATACTATGCTTGCGTGTTGATTGGCTCAACGGGCCGCTGTTGGTACGCTGGTTTTGCATAGACGTTCCCCCTTACCAGCATGGAGGAGAAAGTCCATGACCACAGCGACCCACAACCAGCATGATACCACACCAGAGCGTGTCCTGTTTATGGCGTTTGCACTGAGCGAAAAAACCTGGAAGCTCGGCTGCACCACCGGGCCCGGGCAAAAGCCACGTGAGCGCATGGTCGCAGCGCGTCACCAGGCGCGCGTGCTCCAAGAGGTGGCGGATGCCAAAAAGCGCTGTGGTCTGCCGGAAACCGCCCCGGTGGTGCGTTGTGACGAAGCTGGGCGCGAAAGCTGCTGGCTGCATCGCTTTTTACAATCTCACGGGATCACCAACCATGTGGTGGATTCCTCCTCCATTGCAGGCAATCGTCGCAAACGTCGGGCCAAGCGTGATGCCTTGGACGTGCGGAAGTTGGTGCGCATGTTGATGCGCTATGCGCATGGCGAACGTGAGGTGTGGCGGGTGGTGCATGTGCCCTCGGTGGAAGCTGAAGATGGACGGCATCTGCACCGGGACCTGGAAACCCTGAAGCGAGAAAGGGCCAGTACGACGACGCGTATTAAGGGCCTGCGCAGTAGCCAGGGGATACGGCTGACGAGCCTGAGCAAATTTCCCGAGCAACTCGATGAGCTGCGGCTGTGGGACGGCTCGCCGCTTCCCCGGGGTCTACGCCGACGTTTCCTGCGGGTGTATGCCCATCATCAGTTTCTGAGCCAACAGATTGCCGAGTTGGAAGCCGAACGCCGTGCTTTGCTGCAAAGCTCTCAGGACGCCTCCATCGAGAAAGTGCGTCAGCTCATGCAGCTCAAAGGCATCGGGATCAATGGGTCGTGGTCGTTGGTGATGGAATTTTTCGCCTGGCGCGAGTGCAAGAATCGTCGTGAGGTGGGAGGCTGAGCGGGCGTAACGCCGACGCCGTATCAAAGCGGCGAGAGTGCTCGAGAACAAGGCATCACCAAATCAGGCAACCGGCATGTGCGCTGGATGACCACAGAGCTGGCCTGGAGTTGGCTCCGTTACCAGCCTGAGAGTGCGCTGAGTGGCTGGTTTCGAGAGCGTTTTGGTGGCGGCGGCAAGCGGTGGCGGCGCATTGGGATTGTGGCGGTGGCGCGCAAGTTGCTCATTGCGCTGTGGCGCTTCCTCAAGACTGGGGTCTTCCCAGAGGGGGCTGTCCTGCAAAGAAGCGTAAGCCGTATTGAGGTGCTGAGTCAGGCTTCGGCCTTGGGGCTGGTGGAGGTGGCCCGTTGTTTTTCCGGGCCCTGCAAAGCAGCCGTCGGAGAGATGGGGTCGCCTCCCACAGGCCTTCCGACTCTCGTCGAAAGACGCAGAGAGCATCGGGTGACGGGTGTTTCAACCCGCACGGATAGAAGGTCGTTGGAGACGCGAGGTCTCAACGCCACAGGAAGCCGCCAGACCGATCGGGGCCATGTGACACAGCGCTCAAAGAATGGAGGGGAGAAAAAATACACAAGAGGGCTTGACAACAGCGGCAACATAGAAGGAAAAACTCACGGCATTTTCGCCTCGCCCTCTCCGTGGCCCGCCTGCGCCGGCAGCCGCTACCCGCGCGCAGCAAGGCGTGGCGCGGCAATGCGCCGCCTGGACAGGCGGTGGAGGAGGCGTGACGTTGAGGGGCAGGGTTTTCCCGGTGCGAGGGCCTCGGAGCGGGTCGTCGGGCAAAGCTGGGGGGGACCTCATTTGCCCGCGAGAACATGCGCCGACGCATCACCCTCGAGGTCCCAGGGATAGGACGGACGCTGCATGTCTGTGCTCCAGAGGATATTGTGCTACATAAACTCTTGTGGTATGCGGTAGGGAGCGGTGTTTCTGATCGTCAGTGGTATGACCTCCAGGGGGTCTTACGATTGCAGGCTCACGACCTTGACCTGACCTATCTCCGGCACTGGGGGGCAGTACTCGGGGTGGAGGCACTGCTGCAACGGGCTTTGGATGAGGCAGGTCTGCCGAATATGTAAACCTGAGGTGAGCCATGCATCGTGTTGACCCAGCGCGCCTGGACCTGGCGCGTGAATTCAAGAGCAACCCCACCGGACCGCACAGCCCAGAGCTACAGAAACTCTTAAAACTCCTACGCTGGGAGCCGCTGGCTGGACGCTTCGTGGTCGTGCAGCCGCGTCGGGATGGTCCCTGGTATCTGGCGTGCACCACAGGACCAAAAGGGCACCCTCTGGAGATTTTTTACGCGCATGGGTATATGACTTTGGCGGAAGCCCACTGGGCCCTGTTCCGCAAGCGCTGGGAACAGCATACGGGCCAGGCGCTCGTCCTGGATCCAGAGGACCGTATCGGAGGAGAGGATAGGAAATACCTGGTGCTAACGGAATTTGTGGTCAATGTCTCAGACCGCCCATAGAGGAAGCAATCAAGAGATTGTGCAACCAGTTGGGGTGATACTGAAAGCCGTTAAGGTCCTCAAAGGGAGCCATCCGCGACGGCTGGTCACGCCGCAGACGTGCGCCATAGGGGTGAAAGTTCCATTGCAGCGCCATGGCACGTACGGCCAGGCGCGCGCTGTCGGTGGTGCCGTGACAATAGCGCATGGCGTAGAGCAGCCGGTCTTGGTAGTTGATCAGCCGATCGACCGCATTAGAGGTGCGATGCGCCTGCGGACACGCATAGGCTGGGGTGAAATCGGCCCGACGACGACACATCTTCAACACCATCTGGGCCACCGGCCCGCTGAGGTGCACCGGCGTCCACTCGGCCAGGCGCCGCAGACGCTGGGCAAACTGCCGTTTAGTGACGGCCTGATAGACCTGCCAGGCCTTGTCGAGTATCTGGTGCCGTAACGGGCCGGCGCAGTGTTTCTGAATCTTCAGGATGGAATGGAGAAAGCACAGCACCACCGTGATCTTGGGAAACAGCCGGCGCCACGCCTGACGCGTCGCTTCCCACCCATCGGTGCAGACCGAGCGGGCTTGATACGTGGGATCGAGCGCCTTGGCTTCTTTGGCAAATTCGCCATAGCCCCGCTCCAACGTCACCGTATCGGCCGCCTCGACCACACTCACGCCCAGGAAACAGCCACCGCCGACGGTGGTCGGGACATAGACCTGCTGCTTCGCTACCTGGGTCAGCTTTTCATCGGCCACCAGATCGCGGGGCACCTGGTGCGGGTCTTTCACGGTGGTGCCGACCAGCGACGGGCGACCAAACGCCAGCCAGGCGCGATACCAGAACATGGCATCGCGGCCAAAGACATAGGCCAGGGCATCAAACGGCACGCCCCACTGCCGCAGGTAGAGGGCTTTTTCAACCGCCGCCGTGCGTCCAATCATGTAGGGCATCACGAACGACGGGCGCAGGGTGAAAACGGCCCCGGTCGTCTTCACTTTAATCCGGCGCACGATCACGTCTTGTTTGACCGACGCGTAGGCGTCGTGAAACGTAAAGCCCTGGTCCATAGCCTGAGGAAACAGTTCTGGATGCTGGCGCCGCATGGCGCTCAGATACTGCCGATACTGTGCCGGATCGTCGACATACTCACGATACTGCGCTTCACTGGCAAACGGCAAACAGATATGCTTAGTGCCCATGGATGGTTCTCCTGTGCCTCCTCCTGTGCTGGCTTGTGCTCCGCACAGTATGGAGGAAGCAGATGAACCATCCCATTTGTTTTTAGGTTACTCATTCCACCAACCACAAAATCCGGTGGAATCAGGGAATTGCAAACGCACTTTTTCGCCCCGCCGCTGCCACCGCCCGCCTCCACCGGCGGCCGCTACGTGCGCGCAGCGAGGGCAGCTCCCCCAGCACGCAGCGGCCGCACGCCCCAGCGACGCGCAGCCAGGCGGGGCGCGGCAAGGCACGGCCTGGACATGCCGCTCAGGATGGAGTACGGTAGAGCGGCAGGGGGGTACCGGGAGCGAGAGCCTCGAAGCGGTCCGTCGGGAAAGCCTTGGGAAAAGTCTTAAGGGCAGTGCCGGAAAACAGGAAGGGCGATCTCATTTATTTCAACGTGCCTGACAGAGGAAACCCTTTAGGGTTTAACTCGCTGGAATGGCTAGCGCCCGAGAAAAGGTCGCTTGCCGCGGCCGGACTTCTCGATGCCTTCAAGAAGATTTGGTCCGATTCCTGGGGGCCGCGCTTGGAGCACATTCTCAGGAATGCGTTTCTTGCCCTTTTGGATCAGCCGCGGGCTACGCTCACTGACGTGCTTAGGTTGTTGGACGACCATGCTTTCCGCAGAGAAGTTTCCAGCAGGGTCTACAATACCCAGGTCAGAGATTTTTGGTTAAGGGAATACGAAAATTATCCTCTGCGTCTAAGAGCTGAAGTGATAGCGCCGAGCGAGTTCCGCCGGTCGATGGAGCATCTTCGCCGAATCTTGCGAGCCTGCGGGTCGGACCTGGACAAGGTCGCCCGCGTCAACGCGTACGTGAAGGACGCCGCCGACTTGCCGGAATACAACCGCCTCTATCGCGAGTACTTCAAGCCGCCCTACCCGGCGCGAACGACAATCACGAATTGCCTTGGGAAGATGAAGTTCGAGATCGACGTGATCGCGGTGAGCGAATGATCTCCCGACGGGGATTCCTGATCGGCTCCGCAGCGCTGGCGATGGCACCGCGGGCACTTGGGCAGATTGATCAGAACGATCAGGCGCGCGTCCGAAACATTTCCGATGCGGAGCTGTTCAGCTCACTCGACCTCACGCGAGATGGGCTCCGCGAAGTCCGAAGCGCGGTCGAGCAGAAAGACTTTCCGGCCGCCTACGTCGCCTGGGCGAAGAATTGGTCCAGCGTCGTGTCGCGCGGGAAGTTCATCGGCGTCGATAGCTACGTCTTCTCGCGCGAAGAGGCGACGCGGTCGATCGAGTTCAGCCGGGCGAACGTTCTCGCGATGGCCGAGAAAGTCCTCGCCCACGAAATCGCCGGCTGGGGGCCGCAGGTTATCAAGCATGGGCCGGTCGTCGATTTCAACGCCGACTACGGGCAGTCGGGGAAGTACGGCTTCCACTACTGGGGCTTTTCGCTCTGCCTGATTCACTCGTTTCTGCTGACGGGCGATCAGAAATACCTGGATAAGTTCGAGTTGCTCTTCAACCAATGGTACGAGCAGCGCGACAAGGTGAAAGGCGGCTTTCCCGGGCTGGACGTGATTTGGTACGAGCTCGGGGTCGGGATGCGCAATCGCTTTTTCCTCGAGTACTACTTCCTGCCGCACGAGAAGCGATCGATCCATACGCACGAGCGCATGCTCAAGACGTGCCTCGGTGCGGCGCGCTGGCTGCATGAGGAGCAGAAGAAGGGTTATCGCCCGGCGAACTGGCAGATGATCGGGTGCTACGGGCTTGCCCACCTCGGCATCATGCTGCCGGAGTTCAAGGAGTCGAACGAGTGGGTGAATCTCGCGGTGCTGCGGACGCTGGAGCACATGGAGCAGGATTTTTTCCCGGATGGCTGCCATTCCGAGCGCGCTCCGGCCAGCTACATGATCCTCGCCTATCGCGAGCCGCGAAATCTCGGGCGGCTGCTGGAAGCTGATCCTTCCCGTCGCGAGCTGGCGGAGAAAATGCACGCGCCACTGCGACGTTCGCTCGATTTCTTCGCCGCCATCCTTCCTCCCGACGGCATCCTACCGGGCATCAACGACGGCTCGCGTGCCGCGTTGCCCGAGACGATCCGCAAGGAAGCTGGCGAGCCGCTGAAAACGTCAATCCATCTGCCCAAGTCCGGTTTCACCGTCATGCGCGACGCCGGCACATCCACTTACCTCCTCATCAACCACGGCCCCTGGGGCGGCGGGCACTCGCATGCGGATTCGCTCAGCTTCGAGCTCCACGCCCACGGCAAGCCGCTGGCGATCGACTGCGGCATCGGGCAGACGTACGACGATCCACTGCACGCCTCCTGGTACATCCATTCGCGGGCGCACAACATGCTCACGATCGACGGCGAAAACCTCGATCGCCCCGCCGCCGAGGGCAAGGACGTCGTCTGGCACAGCGACGACCGCCTCGACCATTTCGCCGCCACGCACCACGGCTACGCCGCGTCGAAAAAGATCATCCACCGCCGGCATATCGCCTTCATCAAGCCGAGTTACTTCATCGTTTACGACGTCGTCTCCGCCGCCGCGGATGCGACGGAGCACACACTGGAGTGGAACGTTCATCCGACGAGCAACGACGGACTGATCGTCGAGCCGTCGTCGAAGGAGTGGTCGAAGCAGATGAAGAAGGGCTGGGCCAGCGTCACTGGGATCCCCGGCTATGGCAAGAAGAACTGGGCGGAGATCGATTGGCTGCTGTTCACGTCAAAGATCGCGCCATCGGAGACCAAGGCGTTTGCCGTGCTGCTTTACCCCTACAAAGGTGATCGACCGGTAGTGAAATTCGAGATGGCCGATGCAACGGTTACCGTTCAATCAGGCAATCACATCGATCGCATCGCGTTCAAGGATGGCAAGGTCACGCTGTCTTAGTTCCGCGTGATCGTGCGGTAGGGTCAACTTCTTCCTGGTGGGACCACCGGCCGCCAGCGCCGCCCAGCCGGTGAGTTCTGCGCAGTTCGGTGGCCCAGGAGAGCGCGGCCGAAGGTCGAAGCGGAGGGCTTGCCCAGGGCTCCGTCGGTCGAGACATCGATTGCCTCCTCGCGGGAAATTTCCTGCTCGTAGGTCAAGCCCGAGACGGCCACGGTGCCGTGGGCGACGGTGACGGTGGTTCTTTGGGGGCCGACGTGCGACTAGCCCGGCCAGGGAGGTGGTGGCGACCGCCTGTGGCGTGCGGACGACGGGAACGGCGGTTTCCGGGACATCGATCCATGCCTCGCCGGAGTTGAACCGGATTACCAGCCAGCTCGCGTCCTGCCTTGTCCATTTTGCCGTCAGGGACTGCTGTGGCTCATCGCGGCTATCACCTACAGCCCCGTCGTTCGGAAGATCTTGCGTCATCTCAAACTTGCTGTCGACCCGCCTCCCATTGCTCTCGCCCGTTTGCGCCAAGAAACGTTCGACTGGGCCTCACAGCATGAGGGCGCTGCCCACCCCGCGGCCTCCGGTGTCGTGCGTGCAATAGCAGGGGGTCTCATGCGTGCACAACACCTCTGAGCGTTGGCCATCCCATGTGCACTCCCTCAGCCGCCCATTTGCACTCTCTCCCCCCTCAGTCTTCCCCCAGTTTCCCTCCTCCCCGCCCCCATCCTGCCAGGGATGGCCAGCCAGGCGAGACGTGTCCGCTAGTGGGTGGCACTGGGGTGTTCCGGGGGCAACGGCTGAGACGCTGGGCTGAGGCGCTGACGCAAGAATACCTTTGGGAATTCCTATCCGTCAGGCTTTTGACTTTTGATCCTCTTGGCACTCTTGGCACTCTTGATGTCGTTGTTGACTTTGCGGCACTACTATCTGAGCCGCACCGCCGCGCCGTCCCCAGGTCCCCGTCCGGGCGGTGCTGCCCTGCGGCCTGCTGGCGGCCTCCAGCGCTGGCCAGCCGCTGGCGCGGGCACCAGCGGGAGCAGGAGGGCATGGGGTGGGCGGACGCGGGCAGTGGAAAAGGCCGTTTGATTTTCCTATACATCCGTTTCTGGCGGCACAGATTGTGCTACTCATCCTGCTGACACTGTGGCCAGGGATGGCTTTACTGCTGCCGAACACCGTGAAGTAAATACGCCTATCCTCCCCTCCCTCGCCTGCGGTGCTTTTTCCGCTCGACGGTGGCGCCACAGGCGGCGAACCGGTCGACGCCGCTTGCGCCTTGACGACCCTGTCCCTTCGTGCCATAGTGTGCGATAAAGACACCAGCCATCCGGTAAATCCGTCTTGTTCAGGGCAGGAGAACGTTGCATGACCTCTGGCCAATCCCTGGCTTCGCCCACGGCGGTCTGCCGCGTCTGTGGGGAAACACAACCGACGAGCCACTGGCAAGGCCCAAGAGCCGCTCCCTCACTGCTTGCCGCCTGGGAGCACGCTGCACCGATCGAGCGCTACTGTGGCGTGTGTGCGACCCCAACGTGTGATGACGATGAACTCGACCGCCTGCAAGGTCGTGTCCTGGGCACGCCAGCGGCACGCTTGTACGGCACCAATCTCGTCAGTCCCACGCCCGAAGTGGTGGCCTTTATGGCCGGCTGGGACGTAGCCAGCAGGGGTGCTGCCGACCAGTCGCTTGTGCCCTTCGATCTGTGGGTCAATCGGGCCCACACCTGCATGCTGGTGGCGCAAGCCATCCTGACGCAGGAGCAAGGGCAGGCCATTCTCCAGGGCCTGGCAGAGATCGAACGGCGCGACCGGGCTGGGCAGTTTCGCCTGCAACCGGCGCTGGAAGATGTACACACGAATATTGAGAAATATCTCACCGACGAGCTCGGCATCACGGCCGGCCTGGCCATGCATACGGCGCGCAGTCGTAATGATCAAATCGTCACCGATATGCGACTGTGGATGCGAGCCCGGGTGCTCAATCTGGCACGGCTATGCCTGGATCTGCTGCACAGCCTGCTCGACGTTGCCCGTCAGCACTGTGACAGCGTTATGGCCGGCTACACGCATCATCAGCACGCCACCATCTCTACCTTTGGGCATCACCTCGCGGCCTATGCTGAAGCCGTGCGGCGTGTAGTGCTGCGTCTGCATGCCTGGTATGAAATGTTTAACTACAGTCCGCTGGGAGGTGTGACCGGCTTTAGCACCACGTTCGCCATTGACCGACACCTCACGGCTGATCTACTCGGCTGCTACGGACCAGAGCCAAATGCGCTCGATCCTATCGCCAGCCGCTGGGAGCCTGAGGCGGAACTGGCACAGATTCTGGCGGTACTCCTCAACCATCTGTCGAGCCTGGCGCAGACCTGTATTCTCCTGAGCACCCAGGAGTTCGGCGTCCTCAAACTGCATCCGCGGTTCTGTTCTGGGAGTAGCATCATGCCCCAGAAGGTGAATCCGGATGTTCTGGAGGTGATCAAGGGAAAAACCGCCGTACTCACCGGTCAGCTGACGAGTCTCCTCTCCCTGGGGCGGGGTAGCCTCGCGGGCTATAACCGCGACCAGCAGTGGAGCAAGTATCTGATCATGGACGCCTGCCTGGAGGGCTTCCCGGCCGTCTCGCTCATGTCGCGCATCGTGGCCCATTCCTGTCGACCGTTGCAGAAAAATCCGCACGTACAGCGCGACGTTGGGATCGATACGACGCGTCTGCGTGCCATGGCTGGCACGGGCTTCGCTGGGGTGACTGAACTCATGGAGCAGCTGGTGACGCGCACCGGCGTCGAGTTCCGCCGCCTCAAGCGCGCCATGGAACAGGCCGTGGCCCTGTCGCTAGCAGCAAGGTGCGTCAGACGCTGTCACACATACCGCCCTGCACCAGGCATTCCAGGAAGAAGGGTTAGAGATCGACGTCGATGTCACTACTGTCCAGCGTCTGCAAGACCCCGCCACTATTCTCGCGGCCAAGCAGGCCGTCGGTGGTCCGGGACGCCAATCCCTGGAGGTCGAACTGACCCAACTTGACGCGTTTGTGACCACCCAATGCCAGGCGTGGCAGAGGCGTCATGATACCTTGCAGCAGAAGTACGACCAGTGCCGCACCCTCGGGTGAACGTGACTGCA
>CAVZBC010000064.1:0-25485 GCA_963773125.1 uncultured Gammaproteobacteria bacterium
GAGAAGTCTAACACGTCGTTGATGAGCGTCAGCATGTCGTCGCCACAGCGGCGGATGGTGTCCGCATACTCCTGCTGTTCGTCATCGAGCCGTGTATCTAACAGCAGTCCAGTCATGCCAATGATGCCGTTCATCGGCGTACGCAGCTCGTGACTCACTGTGGCTAAGAAGCGACTCTTGGTGTAGACGGCAGCTTCGGCGGCATCTTTGGCTTCCAGTAGCGCTGCTTCCGCCTGTTTGCGCTTGGTGATGTCGATCACCGTCGCCTGCACTGCCGGTTGTCCCTCCCAGTCGACAACCTGCACCACGGTCTCCAGGGACACCAGGGCGCCATCCTTTCGCACCGCTTCGAATTCGTATTGGGTAGGCGCCTCCAGGCCTTGCAGGCGGGCCTCCGCATAGCCCCGCAGGCGGGCACACTCGTGAGGCGCCAACAGTGTCTCGATAGAGGGCAGACGCCAGAATCTCATGTGGGGAAGCCATGCCGAGCAGCGTGGCAAAGGCCTGGTTGACGAATAGCGGTTGCATGGCCCGGTGGATGATCATGCCTTGCACCGAGCCCTCGATCAGGCTGCGGAAGCGCCGGGCGCTTGCCAACATGACCTGCTGGGCTTTCTGTCGCTCCAGGCCTGCCAGGCGGTGGTTCCGGAAGGCCATCACGAGTACCGTGACCAGCAACAGAGACAGCCCCAGAGCCAGGACGACCTCCTCCCAGCGGATAACCTGGAGGCTCGCCCAATGGGTAATGGACAGGACGAATGGCTGACCATAGATATCAATGGCGTGGTGGTAGGTAAACCGGGGCCACCAGGGGAGAGGAGGCGGGCGACTGTTCAGGCTCGGATGCTGGAAAAAGCGGTTCTCCACACGGCTCGCGGTGAAGCTCTCATGGCGTCAGGAACACGTCAAAGTCCCGGTGGCCTTTGATGAGATCCTCGAGAAATCGTGTCTCTGGCAACTCCAACGCGATCACACCATATACCAGGGCACGTCGACTAGCCGGGTGGGAGGAGCGTAGCGCCCCTGGTATACAGCTTTCAACATGAAAATACTCTGGTGCGGCTCGAAGAGCACCAGAGGCAGCGACGCCGTCACGGTGCCCGAGCGCACGGCCTGCGCAATGGCCGGTGCCAGTTGCGGATTGGCGGCAGCATCATACCCCAGGAAACGTGCCGCTAATGGTGCTAAAGGTTCGATCGAGCTGATGGGCAGATAGGATGGACGATCGGCCACGCGTATCAGGCGCGCCTGCGGATCAAACTCGGTGACCTCGAACTGCAACAGGCCGGTGTTCCGCATGTCCTGCACAAAGGTTGTCAGGTCTTCCCTGGGCGTGTGGGTCAAAAATACAATAGCCCCCAGATACGGATAGGCCCCGAGTAATTCCTGGGCAAATGCCGTAAACTGTGCCTGACTTAAGGCATCGCTGGCATAGTGCAAGCTGGCCAGGGAGACAAGCACCGCTTCCAGGCTGCCCAGGCGCTGAGTAATGGTCTCCTGGATGTGTGAGGCCTGTTGGACGAAAATGCCTTCAGCGCGGGAGAGGGCAAACTGCACCGTCACCAGGATGGCACAGACGTAGACCAGCAGAGCCCCCATCCAGCACAGGAGCCGCTCACGACGACTGAAGACACGTTGCTTTTCTCGCCCGAACATTAAGAGACCTTCTTGGCTTTCTGCAGCAGCGGCTTGGAGAGACGGATACCAGCGCTTGTCAACAGGTCAGTATTGGCCCAGATATCCCACTTACGATTCGGCACGATCGGCATACCAGCCGGCGACGCACCGGCCAGAATATGCAGGGCCGTTTGCGCCGCCCACTCGCCCTGTTCTTCGGGAATCTTGGTGAAACCAATCATGGCATACGGCATCATCCAATCATGATTGGTCAGGCTGAGGCGTTGCGACATCTCTTTGACGCCAGTGCGTACCTGGGCGTCGTCCCAGTCGTTGATGCCCTCCTTACTTCCCAGCACAAGAAAATCATGCCTCTGGGCGGCGCGGAATTCAGCCAGCCAGGCGGCCATGGTATCCACCAGACGATACTCCAGACGGATGCTCCGGCGCTCTGCCTCTTCCTGGACACGTTGTAAGTTTTTGCGTTCCGTTTCGGTATTGGCGCCGAGATAGAAGGCACGCTGGGGAGCAGGCAACAATGCCTGCGCCTTGTCAAAGAGTGGTTCGACTGGCGCCACCTCTATCATGCCAGTGGCGTTACGATACGGAAAGCCGTATTCTTCAACCGTCCAATTGATGCCGCAGAAGACGAAGGGGATACGATGGTCTTTGTAAAACGGCATAATCACATATTTGGCGGCATTGTCGTCCGCAGCGATGACGACGTCCGGTTGCCAGGTGTCGATCAACTCCTTGGCCTGGCGGGCTTTTTGTTCGATCTCTGTGGTTGTTTTGTACCGCTTTGTATCCATGTCGAACTGTTTGAGCTCACAGCGTCCCTCCAGGATGGAGCGTACGCCGCGCTCTACCCCATCTGACCAGGCATAGCCATGATGGTATGAGGACAGAAAGAGGCACTTTTGCGCCACCGCGTCTTGGGGAGCAAGGAGACTGAGCCCTAAGAGCATCCCAAGCCACCATCGGTGCCAGGAGAGAGCATGTGACCAGAGGCGTTTCATCGGTGCGTCCTTCTTTTGCGAGTTTTTTTGTTTTATTATCGGTACTGACGCCCTTCTGCTTGAGTGGTTGGCAAAGCCGCGGCAGGGTCTTTTGCCACTGCTGAGCATGGACGACAGCGGTAGGGCTCTTCTGCATGCAAGGAGGCAATTATGCTCGCACTGCCCTTTCTCTCCGCCAAGCAACTCGCCGGGTTGATCCGTCGCAAAAAGATCGGCTGTGTGGAGTTACTCGACCTCTATCTCGAACGTATCACGCACTATAATCTCAAGCTGAACGCCATTATTTTCATGGATATCGAGGCGGCCCGCGCGCGTGCCAGGCAGGCCGATAGCGCCCTCGCCAGGGGCGACGTCTGGGGTCCTCTGCACGGTGTGCCTATGACCATCAAGGAATCGTATGATGTCGTGGGCATGCCAACCACCTGGGGCGTGCCGCAACACAAAGACAACTATCCCACCAGGAACGCCCTGGCCGTGGACCGCTTGCTGCGTGCCGGTGTGGTCTTGTTTGGGAAGACCAACGTGCCGCTCAATCTGGCCGATTGGCAGACGTTTAACGAGATTTATGGCACCACGAATAACCCGTGGGACGTGACGTGCGTGCCGGGTGGCTCGTCGGGCGGCTCTGCTGCCGCACTTGCGGCTGGCCTCACCGGGCTCGAAGCGGGGAGCGATATTGGCGCCTCCATTCGCAATCCGGCGCACTATTGCGGTGTCTATGGCCACAAACCCACCTACGGCATCGTCTCCCCACGCGGCCAGGCGCCGCCAGGCAAGGTGTCGGTGTCCGACATCTCTGTCATTGGGCCGCTGGCGCGCAGTGCCGAGGATCTTGCCCTGGGCCTCACGGCCATGGCCGGCCCGGATGATATTGATGCGATAGGCTGGCAACTCCGCCTGCCCCAGCCGACCAAAAAGACACTGCGTGACTATAAAATCGCCGTGGTCTATACCGATGCAGAGGCGGACGTTGATGCTGCAGTGCAAGACCGACTGCACGCTGTGGTCGATTGCCTGGTGCACAATCAGGTGCAGGTGAGCGACACAGCGCGGCCCAAGATCGATTCCCGGACAGCGCATCGCAACTACATCCAGCTTTTGCGCGCTGCCACTTCAGGGAGCCTGACACCGGCCATATTCGAGAAGAATGTACGTGCCGCCACGGCACTGCAGCCGAGTGATGAGGGCTATGAGGCGCAAATGCTGCGTGCCCAGGCCATGTATCACAAGGACTGGCACGCCTGGAACGAAGCGCGGCATCACATGCGCCTGGCCTGGGCCGACTTCTTTCGGGAGTACGACCTGCTCCTGTGCCCGGCCGCGACCACGGTGGCCTTTGCCCACAACCAACATGGCGAGCGCTGGGAACGTATGCTCATGGTGAACGGCCAACCGCAGCCATCGACCACGCAGATGTTCTGGGCCGGCTACTCGGGCAATTTTTACCTTCCCTCTACAGTGGCTCCAGCCGGTCTGAGCCGTGAGGGCCTGCCCGTGGGCGTGCAAATCGTCGGACCACAGTACGGCGATTACACCTGCATCCATTTTGCCCGCCTGCTGGAGCGCGAATTTTATCGGTTCACGCCACCGCCGGGCTATGAAGTCTTCTGCACGTAGCAGCGGCTCGGGAGCGGCGAGACGCCGCTGCTACATTATCGCCTCTGTCGCATAGGACGGTGCAGCTCTTGCCTTCTCAGGAGTCGCTAGCCAAGCCGCATCGATTCGAGTACAATGGCAGCTAGCCCCCCACGAGACCCTGTCAGCTGCCACATGCAGCAGTGCGAGTGTTAACCTTGTTCGGAGGAGAGTGTCATGAAAGAAGGGCTCAGGTTTGTGGATTGCGACATGCATATCATGGAGCCGCCCGACCTCTTTGAAAAATATCTCGACCCGAAATTTAAGCAGCGCGTCATCACGCCGATTGGCGCAGACGGTCGCCCCCGTCGCGGCACCATCGTCATTGACGGCCTGCCCACCTCCATGGACGCCGAGCTACAGCAGTACCGCAAACGCAGCACTGCCGGCTCCAAGCACAGCACCCAGCCCCTCTCGGGGTCGCGCATTGAGGCCACGGGTCGGCTCGACTTTGCCATCGATCGCAACTACAACGCCGAAGCGCAGGTCATGGGCATGGAGATCGAAGGCATTGACATTGGCGTGCTCTTCCCGACCACGGGCCTCAGCCTCATTGCTCGCGACAACCTGGATCCGCAGCTCTCTCTGGCCCTGTGCCAGGCCTACAATAACTGGATCCACGATTTCTGCCAGTACAGTCCCGACCAGTTAAAATTTGTCGCCATGCTGCCTGTCCATGACGTGCATCTGGCCTGCCGGGAACTGCTGCGCTGCGTCAAGGAACTCGGCGCCGTAGGCTCGTTCATCCGCCCCAACCTGGTGAATGGCCACTACTGGCACTCGAACTACTGGACACCTCTCTACAGCCTGCACGAAGAGCTGGACGTCACCTGGGGCTTTCACGAGGGCACTGGCGCCTGGTATTCGCACATGAACGTGCTCTATGGCGAAAACCGCTTCTATCGCCACGTTGCCAGCCACTGGATCGAGATGCAGCAGGCCCTCATCGCCATGATCATCGGTGGCATCTTCGAGTTCCATCCCACACTCCGCGTCGGCTACCTGGAAGCGCAGAACTCCTGGGTGCCCGGCGTACTGTCACGCATTGAGTGGGACTACCCGCAATACCGTGACTCGCATGCGCCGTACCTCTCCCTCACCCCGAAAGAATACTTCCGGCGCAACTGCTGGGCCGCAGTAGAAGGGAGCGAGCCCGAGATTGCCGCCACGGCGAGTCTCATCGGCGCTGACCGCATGTGTATCTCCACGGACTATCCGCACTTTGACTCCAACTTCCCGAACGTCTCGAGCAACCTGCTGAAGAACGTGCCGCGCGACATCGCGGCGCAGATCTTCCTCGGCGGTGCCGGCCTCTATGGCTTCACCGAGAAACACTTCGAGAAGGCCGATGCCGCTATGGCCAGGTGGAGTCAGACCGTAGGCGTGGGGAACTAAGTGCTGCGCACGGCTAATAGGTGTTCGTTTTTCCGCCCTAGCTCTCTGGTATACAGCCGGGCATTATGGACACCTCATTCTATGGTGCTGTACTAAGCGCCTGGGTGTTATGGCAATATCTGGGGCCCATTGAGTGCATGCAGTGGGCCTCCATTTTTCCCGTGTGTGGATGCACAGTCCCAGGAACACGCTCCATCATGTGTGTAATGCTGTGGTCTGTGAGAGTTGCATACTGTAGGCTCTACCAATGACAGAGGTCATCCAACGAGAACTTGAGGAGCGGATTTGCCATGAGTTGCCGCACTTGACCGAAGAGGACAGGTGCGCGCTTGCACGCATCATGGAGCGCCTCATCGACGCGTATGAACCAGAGCGTATCTATCTGTTCGGCTCCAAAGCCCGTGGGGACTGGGGGCCAGATAGCGACTTCGATCTGATGGTCGTCGTCTCCGATGCTGCGCCAGTGGAGCAGCAGCGCAGCCGGTTGGCATACGAGCGTCTGTGGGGCACTGGCACGGCGGCGGACGTCCTGGTGTGGACGCATGGACGTTTCCACAGCCGGGCACATCTACGGGCCTCGCTCCCTGGCACGATTCTGCGGGAAGGGAGACTCCTGTATGCCGCTTGACCCAGATCGTCTGGCAGAGACACGCGAGTGGTTCGCCAAGGCAGCGCTTGATCTCCGGGCTGCTGAGTTCGAATTCACAGCCGCACCACCGCTCACGGCGGATATCGTCTTTCATTGCCAGCAGCTGGCTGAGAAGTCTCTCAAGGGTTTTCTCGTCTGGCATGATCAGCCATTTCGCAAGACGCACAACCTGGTGGAAATCGGCCAGCAATGCACCGCCATTGATGCGAGCCTGGAGGATTTGGCACGACGGGCGGCGAGACTGACCGAATACGCCTGGAAGTTTCGCTATCCCGGTGAGCCAGAGGAACCACCGGTTGCCGAAGCCGAGGAGGCATTGGCGCTCGCTCGTGAGGTCTACGAGGCGATCCTCAGCCGCCTGCCGCAGGAAGTTCGCCCCTCCCGCTGAAGTGCCGCTTTATGCCCCGAGTTCTTCCAGCAACACCCTGGCCTCCTGGAGGTCGGCGGTGTCAAAGCCCTCGGTGAACCAGTCGTAGGTCGGGGCCAGAAGCTGGTGCGCCGCGGTCGTCTTGCCCTGCTGCTGCCACAGGCGAGCCAGGCTCATGGCGGCCCGCAGCTCCAGGGATTTCGCCTGCTGGCGGCGGGCGACGTCCAGGGCCCGCTGGAACCAGTCTTCTGCCTGCCGCACCTGCGACGCCCCAGCTCGCCGCAGGAGCAAGACACCCCGGAGGCGAAAGATTTCCGCTTCCCACCAGCGTTCCTCGTGCTGCTCCACCAGGGTGTGGGCCTCGACCAGCGCCTGGAGGCCGTCTTCCGGGTGGCCCAGGTGGGCAGAGAGGTCCGCCAGCAATGTGCAATAGTATGGGACGAGCAAGGTGCCCCGGTGGCCCGAAAGGCGGCGATCCCCTGGCGTACCTGGGCCATGCCTGCCTCGCCCTGGTCCTGCATGGCCAGCGCCCACCCACGCAAGCTCGTTCCCACGGCCGCCCAGAGTGGAAAGCCCTGCTCGGTCGAGAGCGCGACGGCGGCCTCTGCCTGCTCGTGCACGGCTGGCACGTCCCGGCGAAACTGTAGACGTAGGCCGCCCAACACCGCGCATACGCCAGACTATAGGGATGCGACAGCTGCGTGCGCCAACGCCAGGGCCATCGTGGAGGCGGGCCAGGGCTTGCTCCGGATACCCCAGCACCCAGAGGGTCCAGGCGGCATAGATTCGGCAGCCAACACCCGGATCGGGGCCCATGCGGAACGCCGGAGCACGGCGCTGGTCTGGCGTGTAGCGTGCGATGGCTTCCTCCAGGTGCAGGCGAGCCGCCGGCAACGCACCAAGGAAGAGCCACGTCGTCCCAAGGGCATAGTGGGCGATGACCGCGAGCGCGGGGTCTGGGCACGTTGCGCCAGGCGCAGCAAGGTTTCGCCGAGTTCTCGTGCCGTGTGCAACTGTAGCCGTGCAAATAAAACCGATACAGCCCATACAGGACCGGGACCAGCTGTGGCGTCTCGCCCACCTGCTGACACAACGCGTGTGCCTGGGTGTAGGCGTGCTCCACCTCGGGCGCTGCCATGTCCTTTGGTCATCAGCAGTGCCGCGCCGAGGGCAATGTACAGGGTCAAGGCTTGCTGGGTATGCTCGGGCGTCTCTGGCAGGGACTTGAGCAGCTCGATGCCCGGTGGTGAAGTGGCTGATGGCTTCCAGATGGGCCGAGCGGTCGCTGGCCTGTTGGCCCGCTCGCTGCCAGTAGGGCACCGCCTGCTCGGTGCAGCCCGCCGCGGTGTAGTGCTGGGCCACCAGCTCCGGCTGCGTCTCGACTAACGCCGGGAAGCGGGTTTCTATGACCTGCGCAATCTGCTGGTGCTACTGCTGCCGCGTGCTCTTGAGCAAGGACTGATAGGCGGCGTCCTGGATGAGCGCGTGTTTGAACGTGTAGGTCGCCTGCGGCGGGAGGCCGCGTTGGTAGACCAGTTCCGCCTCTACCAGCTGCCGTAGGCTCTGCTGCAACACAGCCTCGTCCAGCGCCGCCACCGCCTGTAACAGGTCATACGCAAACGTGCGGCCAATAGTTGCCCCTAATTGTGCCACCCCCTTCGCCGCACCGAGCCGATCGAGGCGGGCCATGAGCGCATCCTGAAGCGTGGCGGGAATGCCCACCGATGTGAGGGGACCCGTCAGGGCATAGTGCGTCTCATCTTCTCGCAGCACTCCGGACTCCAACACTGTTTTGGTCAGTTCTTCGACAAACAGCGGCACGCCATCGGTACGGGCCATAATCTGTTGGACCACAGCAGCGGGTAACGGCTTTCCCCCGGCCACAGTCGTGATCAACCGCTCCACCTGCTGGGGCGCCAGACGGGTGAGCGTGAGGGAGGTGAGGTGAGCCCGTCCCGCCCAGGGGGGCACAAAATCGGGACGAAACGTCCACAGACTACACAGACGCACAGTGGGTCCCTGATCCACCAGCAGGCTGAGGAAGTCGAGTGTCGAGGGATCGACCCAGTGCAGGTCTTCGACGATAAACACCACAGGCTTCTGGGCCGCCAGTTCGAGGAAGATCGCCAGGAGGACTTCGAGCAGTTTTTGTCGCTGCCGCTGCGGCGACAGGCTCGTAGGGGAATATCTCTCCTCGGGGACCTGTAACGACAGGAGAGGCGCAATGAGCGGCACCGTCTCGATGAGCGGCAGCCGATACTGTCCGAGAGCCTGTTCCAGCTTCTCCAGCTGCTGCGCCGCGGTGTCGTCTTTGGTGAAGGCGAGCGTGCGGTGTAGTAAATCGGTCAGCGGATACAGGGCCGTATTACGGTAGTAGGGCGACGTGCGACATTCCAGGCGGGTGTGTGGTATGGGCGCCACGTGCTCTTTCAGCATGTGGACCAGGCGGGATTTGCCAATGCCCGCTTCGCCACTGAGCAAGATGACCTGGCCAAATCCCTCGGTGACCTGTCCCCAGCGCTCCTGCAGCAGGGCCACTTCTTGCTCACGCCCGATCAGGGGCGTCAGGCCGTGTGTGACCGCCACCTCCAGGCGACTCTGCGCACCGCTGGCGTGCTGCACGCGATACACGGGCATAGGCGCTGGGACGCCTTTGAGCGTATATGAGCCCAGTTCGTCGCAGACAAAATAGCCCTGAATTAAGTGGAACGTGGTGGCACTCACTGCCACGGTATCAGGTGCGGCCAGGCTTTGCAGCCGCGCTGCAATGTTCGGTGTGTCTCCCAACGCGAGATGTTCATGGCGCCCACCACCCCCCATTTCCCCTACCACCACAGGCCCCGTGTGTAGGCCAATACGGACTGCCAGACGCATGCCCTTGTCCTGCTGGAGACGCGTATTGAGGCGTTGCATCGCTGTCACAATGCCGAGACCGGCATGCACCGCCCGCTGCGCGTCGTCTTCATGCGCCTGGGGCCAGCCAAAATACACCAGCAATCCGTCACCGAGGTACTGGGCAATATGCCCCTCGTAGCGCTGGACGACTTCGGCACTGGTCTGCTGATAGGCGCGCAGTACGGCCCGCAGGTCTTCGGGGTCGAGCTGGCTAGACAGGATGGTGGAGTCGGCCAGGTCGCAAAACATTACCGTCAGCTGGCGCCGTTCGGCGTCCGGCTGATAGGACATGGCAGGCGGGGATATGACGTCAGTGCTCTGGCCCTCTGGTCGTTCACCTGTCGTCCCGAGTGGTGCGGGAGTGAGTGCCTCGCCACCCGTCCAGACAAGCACGGTCCCCTCCTCATCAACCGCGAGCCGTTGGCCGCTGATGATTTCCGCCTTCAAATCCTCGAGCGCATCATCATCAAGATGAAACTGTCGTTTGAGTGCACGATAGGTGATCCGACCACGACTGCGCAGCAGTGCTACTACCTGATCGACCACATCAAGAAAGTCCATCGACAACGCCCTCTGGGAGCGGGACTGTAACCAGAAAATCTTCCCAGGCCATCATACCCTGTCAGCCGCAGGAAAGAAATAGAAGGACCTTAGGATCCGAATAACCCTGAAGCGCGGTAAGAGATGAGAGCACAGGCGAAATGCAGAGAGGCAATGTAGTTTTCCGGTTTTTTGTCCCAGCGTACCAGGATGCGCCGAAAGCGGTTCATCCAGCTGTGGGTGCGCTCAACGACCCAGCGGCGCGCTTTCTGGCCCGCTTCGTCAGCGATGGCGTCGGCTTCTTCGCCACGGGAACGGATATGGGCAGTGAAGCCAAACTCGTCGAGGATGGCCCGCACTTCGTCGTAGTCGTAGCCTTTGTCGAGACAGAGGTGCTGCTGCTGCTCCACTATGGGCTGTGGGCGCTCGACGACGATACTTTCGAGCGTGGGCCGTACCAGTTTCATGTCATGGCGGTTGGCTCCGGCGACACCCAGACCGATAGGCACGCCCTGCCCCTCCGTCAGCAGGCTGCGCTTGACGCCAGCTTTGCCACGGTCAGTGGGATTGGGGCCGGTTTTTCCCCCCCCCGAGTGGCGCTTTGGTCATTGCGCCATCCATGCTCAACCAGTTCCCACTCGATGCCTTGCAACTCGTCAAACTGCGCCACACCTGCCTGCCACAGCTTCAGAAAGACGCCCGCTTTCACCCATGCCTGAAAACGGTCATGCGCGGTGGAAGCGGGACAGATCTCCGTCTGGTCCAACGCCTTCCACTGGCAGCCGGTGCGCATGACGTAGAAGATGGCTATCTGTAAAAGCGGCGACGTGGCGCAGCGGCGGAGAGTGGTTAGCACTCCGCTGACAGCGCAGGGTCTGGTGGCACTCGGTCATAGCCACTAGAGCCCTGCTTGTGTTACGATAGCGTATACGCTATCATTCTTGCATGTCATACCGTATCGTTCTTGACACCAACATATTCGTTTCTGCCTTATTAGGGCCGCATGGAGCGAGCCGTGAGGTGCTCCGACGCTGTCTCCAGGGACACTATCAGCCACTCATGGGTACGACGTTATTTCTCGAATACGAATCCGTGTTGGCACGCGAGACGCTGTTTGCAACCTGCCCGCTCAGTCGCGAGGAACGCGAGACGCTCCTGGATGCCTTCCTCAGTGTGTGTGAGTGGCAGACGGTGTATTACGCCTGGCGACCCAATGTGCCTGATGAGGCGGACAACCATGTCGTGGAACTCGCGGTAGCAGGTGGAGCAACAGCAATCGTCACCAAGAATACAACAGATTTTGTGCAGGCCGAGCTGCACTTCCCTGGCCTGCGAATCCTACGGCCGGAAGATCTCTTGCAAGAGGAAAGCTAGATGGCGACTTTAACTATTCGTCTCCCCGACGACAAGCACGAACGCCTCCGCCAGCTTGCGAAACAGCGCCAGATCAGCATGAACAAATTGATTGAGGAGCTGTCGACCATTGCTCTCACCCAGTTTGATGTCGAAACCCGCTTTCGCGCTCGGGCAGCACGGGGTTCGGCAGAGGTCGGACTACGGCTGTTGGACAAGCTGGATGAGATGACTGATGAATGCCGGAGGACCCACTGACGACGTGTCAACAGGCTATGTCGAGAGCCCCATACACCACTACGGGAAATGACGCTGGCTTTCTCCTACACCACCACCCGCTTCTCATGTAGACGCTGCACCTCGTCGGCAGAGTAGCCCAGGCGCTGCAAAATCGTGTCCGTATGTTGCCCCAGTGCCGGCGGGGTGCTGCGGATATGCCCCGGCGTCCTGGTCAGATGCACCGGCAGACCGATCAGTTTCATGGGCTTGCCCTCGTGGTCTGGCAGTTCCTGTACCATGTTGTTGTGCTGAAACTGCGGATCGGCGAACAACTCTGCATGGGTGTACACCGGCCCGGCTAAAATTTTGGCCTGGGTGAACAGCGCTAACCACTCATCGCGTGGACGCGTGCGCAGCAACCCCGACACCGCGGCGTTGAGGGCATCGCCGTGTTGTTCGCGGCTCTGCGGTGTGGCAAAACGTGGATCGTTGGCCAGGCTCTCCAGCCCTGGCACGGCGGTGAACTGTGGCCAGCGGTCGGCCCCGACGACAACGAGCGTCAGAGGCAAGTCCCTGGTGGGGTAGACGCCGTAGAGCGGGCGCCGCGTCCAGTGGCCGTTGCCGGCCTTACGTGGCGGCGCCTCGGGATGATTCAGGGCCCAGGTGACCGGAAAGGCCTGCGTGGCCACGGCGGTATTCAGCAAGGCGAGCTCGATCTTCTGGCCGATGCCGCGCTGCTGGCGCACGAACAGGCCCAGCAGCATGGCAATGGCATTGTAGTGCGCCCCGGTCACATCGCAGAGGTAAAAGCCAGCAGACAGCGGTTCGCCATCGTCGGTGCCAATGAGACTCATAATGCCGGACATGCCTTGAATGATATGGTCCTGCCCACCCCGTGTGCGATAGGGCCCGGTCTCGCCAAAGCCGGAGAGCGAGCAGTAAATGATCTGCGGGTTGCGCTGTCGCACCTTGTCGTAGTCCAGGCCCAGACGCTCGATCACCCCAGGGCGAAAGTTCTGCACGAAGATGTCAGCCCGCTCCACCAGCTGGAGGACGATGTCGCGGCCCTCCGGTGTCTGCATGTCCAGAGCAATACTGTGCTTATTGCGGTTAGTGCCGTAAAAACTCTGGCTGGTGCGGGATAAATCGCCGCTGAGCCGTTCGACCTTGATGACCTCGGCACCCATGTCCGAGAGGATCTGGGTGGAGAGCGGGCCAAACACGGCCCAGCTCAGGTCGACAATGGTAACACCTGCAAGCGGCGGCGCCCCATCCTGCGGCGCGGCTGGCTCACGTCCCGCCTGGCGATACAACTGCTGAATCTCCTGCTGCAGGGCAGCAACCTGCGCTTCCTTTTCCCGAATGCGTTGCGCCATACTGGCACTGCTAAAAGGCTCGGGCGGTGTCGTCATGACGTTTTCCTTACGGGTTCCAGCTGCTGTGCACTCTCGGCGTCGGCAATAATGGACTCCCAGTTATAGAGCATGGGAATGAGGTCAATCTCACCCCAGATGGGGGCCTGGTCAGCATAGTGGGGGCTACCGGGATGGCCCGAGGTTCCCAGGGGCACGATCCAGCGCGAATTGTGCCAGTCCGCGGTGTCGAAGACATAGCGGGCCACGGACGTATTGGTTATGACGTATGGTGCGGCTGGCGCATAGCTCCCCGCCTGGGGGGTGTCGCCGTCGCCGCCCAGTGGCACAGCCGGAGGATCGAGCAGCGCGGCAACGTCTGGAAAGATGGCTGAGAGCGGGTGATGCGGTTGCGTGTGATGCACCAGACCCCACTGCCAGGTGGCCATGTCATCGCCCAGCCGCCGACGCAAGTCCGCGATGCCCGCCACCAGCGCCTGGGTCGCAAGCGTCGACCAGTCCATGCCCGGCTGGCAGCCAGGTGGTGTCGTTGTGCGCCGCCATGGTGACGAGTTGCGACATCAGTTGCCGCAGGTGGCTCGGCGCCCCGCGCCCTGCAGAGGCGAACATCTCCTGTGCCAGCACTGCTCCAACCAGGTGCTCGATAATCACCTGATGCAGGCGCAGGCGAAAAGCGCTGTAGAGGGTCGGCGCTATGGCGTTCTGCTCCATGGCGCCGTTCCAGTTGTGCAGCATATCCTGGGCCCTGGCGGCCCAGGTGTCTATGAGCTGCACCTGGCTGAGGAGTTGCACATAGGTCTGCGCCGGGATGGAGACGCGCTCGGCATGCACTGCAGCCATGTCGGCGACGGTAGCGTTGTGCAGAGGCGCCAGGCGTTCCATAATGCGGCGGGCGCGATGCTCTGGCGCAAAGTCCAGGGCAATATAGTAGGGATAGTCTTTGCCAGCGATACGGTTGTTGGCGGTCACGATATAGCCCGTGTCGGGATTGCGCACCCTGGCCCACTCTGCAAAGGGGATATGCCCTTGCCACTCGTACTCGCCGGTCCAGCCCGGCACCGGCAACCAGGCATTGGCCATGGGGCGCTGCGGCACCTGTCCCCGGTGCAGGTAGGCAATGTTGCCGTGCACATCGGCACAGAGCAAGTTGTTACACGGGTCCACCCACTCTCGCATGGCCTCGTCCATGGCCTCGACCGAGGTGGCCTGGAGCATCGGTAGCAGGCACTGGAACCCTAGATTGGGCTCAGCCGTGGCCGTGTATTTCAAGGCAATGCCGTGTCCTCTGGCCGGATCGCCAGCAATAATCGGCCCATGATGCGTCACGGTGACATCGAGTTCCACCGGCTGTCCGTCGCGCACCTGGATGATCTCATGGTGCACCTCGGCACGTTGCCAGGCGCCTGTGAACTCATACTGCACAAAGCCGTCGCTGCGAAACCGCTCCACATACAGATCCTGGTAATCTGCTCCAGCATGCGTGACACACCAGGCTACATGGGCATTATGGCCGAAGTGCGGCAAGCCCGGGCAGCCAGGGAACGACAAACCAACGACGTCGAACTCCGGACAGGCGATGTGATTCTGGTAGTAGACATTGGGAGTGTCCAGGGCGCGGTGTGGATCGCCGGCCAGCAGTGGCTTGCCGGCAGCCGTACGGCTGCCGGCTACGACCCAGTTGTTACTGCCGGCATCCGGGTTGTCTCTGAGCCAGTCGAGTGCGTCGAGATGCTGCTGCAGCTCTTGCAGGCCATCCAGCACTGGCCCATCGTACTCGGCTCCGGGCGGCACGATGAGCAGGTGTCCGGGTTGGTAGCCGCGCAGCAGGCTGGCGGCTTTCGCCGCTCCCAGCGCCTGCACCAGACGCGCCCGCCACAGCTTGCCCTCGAATACGCCCATGAGGATGTGCCGCACTTTGAAGACGGCCAGGCAGTCCCAGGGTTGCCAGGATTCCACCAGGCTCCAGACATCCCCGTTGCCGGCGACAAGACGATACTCAATGGGCAGAGTCTCTGTGGTGGCGAGAAACGCGTTGATCCCAGCGGTGTAGGCGTCCAGCATGGTTTTCGTGGCGGCGTTGACGGCTTGATAGTCCTTCTGCACGGTGGCGCCAATGCGAAAACGACGCATCATGGTGTCTTGTGCCACTGCCGCAGCGCCGGCAAACTCGGCCCAGCGTCCGTAGGCCCGGTGCCGATCGTAGTCCATGTGCCACAGTCGGTCTTGCGCCGTGACAAAGCCTTGCCCAAAGAACGCGTCGTGGGACGTCTGCGCCCTGACGTGAGGAATGCCGTAGCTGTCGCGGTAGATGGCGATAGTGTCGTTGAGGCCCTCTATGTGCACTGTGTTCGACACATCCGGCAGAGCAGCCTGGACATCACCCCTGGTGAGTGGCATGGTGGTCATAGGTAATCTCCATAAGGCACGAGACATTACCGCTGCAGAGGAAACCAGCGGTCCTTGGGCAGGAGTTTATGCTGGATGTTGTTATAGATACGCCAGTTACCAAGCGTGTGGAGAAATACGTCATACTGTGGCGTGGCAAAATACAACAGGCAGAGGGTCGCCAGGCCCAGAAAAATCGTGGCTTTCATATGCGTGAAGCTGACGACTTTTACCGCCGTGCCAAAGGATCGTTTCACGCTTGCTCCCATGAGATCCACACTGTACAGCTCGTCCAGCAGCAGGTGCATGACATACCCCAGGCCCACGAAGCAACCCGTCAGCCAGGCGCTGACTGGGCTCAGGGCAAACACATGATACGTCACCGCCGTGGTCAAGAACCAGAAAAACAGCGCTGCCAGCAGCGAGTGAAAGATGCCGCGGTGCACGGTAAATGTGGCAAATATTTTGCTCGCCACATGACGGATGCCAACGTAGATGAACAGCCAGAGGAGCGCCAGTTCGACGATGGAGTAGGTCCCGGCCTTGCTAAACACCGTTAAAAAAGCCAGGACAACGGCAAAGGCGCTAAAGATGAGCTGAATCGGCGTCGAATGGTCGGAATCGATGTCAGGCAGGATGCCACCCATAGTGCCGGCCGCGAAATACGCCAACACTTCCCTGGGAGTAGCCAGGCCTGCCTCCAAACAACCAATGGCCAGAATGCCACTGCACGTCGAAGCCACCGACAGGTGTGTCTTGAAATTTGCCATGGGGGTTCATTCTGTTGAACAATGCCAGTTTTTCTGGAGAGGGGTGCGTCGCCAACTCCCCCGCCTGCAGTGTCATTGTCGCACCTCCCTGGCCAAAAGGGTAGAGCATTTCCAGCCTCTTTGCCGCTGCGCCAGGTCGTGCTACACTCCCCGGCACGATCTAACAGTGGGTCTGATTTAGGCAGATACAGGCTGGGAGGACAGCAATGGGCGAGCAGAAGAACGTGCTCTTGATCGTGGTAGACCAGTGGCGAGGCGACACGCTCTCCGTCCTCGGGCATGCGTGCCTGCGCACGCCGCACCTGGATGCCCTGTGCGCCGATGGTGTGACGTTCCGTCATCACTTTACCCAGGCTGTCCCCTGTGGTCCTGGCCGTGCTTCCCTGCTGACTGGTCTGTACATGATGAATCACCGCGTGGTGCAAAACTCCATCCCCATGGACAGGCGTCATACCAATCTGGCGCTGGAGATGCGCCAGGCAGGATACGAGCCCGCACTCGTGGGGTATACCACGACGACCCCTGACCCCCGCGTGACGCCACAACGTGACCCACGCTTCCGGGTCATGGGCAGTCTCATGCCCGGCTGGCATCCGGTGGGTCCCTGGGAGCCGGCCAAGACGCCATATTTTAACTGGCTCAGGGCCAGGGGCGTAACTGTACCAGAGCCCCCGGAGGACATCTGGCTCCCCATGCATGGCAGCGGCAAAGGTCCCACCACTGCGGCGTCGGTGATTCCCAGGGAACTGTCGGACACGGCCTGGGCCACTGAGTGTGCCCTGACGTATCTGCAAGGTATCGAGGGGAAGCCGTGGTTCCTGCATCTGGGCTACTACCGTCCGCACCCGCCGTTTATCGCCCCGGCGCCCTACAACACGCTCTATAAGCCGGAGGAAGTCCCGGCCCCGGTGCGCGCTGCCTCGCCAGAGGCAGAGGGCAAGCAACATCCGCTGCTCGCCTACTATATGTCGTCAGTCAAACAGGAAAAATTCTTTCGGGACGGCGCGGGGCTGGCCAGTGCCATGTCAGAAGACGAGGTGCGTCTGACGCGTGCGGCCTATTATGGGCTTATCAGCGAGATCGACGACCATGTCGGGCGGGTCATCGGCTATCTCAAGGCCAGTGGGCAGTATGACAACACGCTGATTGTCTTTACCTGCGACCATGGCGAGCAGCTTGGCGATCATCACCTGCTCGGCAAGCTCGGCTATTTTGATGAGAGTTTTCGTATTCCGCTCATCATCCGCGACCCCTCACCCGAGGCCGATACGAGCCGTGGGCGTATTGTCGAGCAGTTTACTGAAACCATTGATGTGATGCCGACCATTCTTGCCTGGCTTGGGGCGAACGTGCCGCATACCTGCGACGGGGTGTCGCTACGTCCATTCCTGCACGGAGCAACACCAGGAGACTGGCGCACCGAAGTGCATTACGAGTACGACTTCCGCACCTTTTACGACGACGTGCATGACACGGTCCTGGGCCTACCGGCAGACCAGTGTTCGCTGGCAGTTATCCAGGATGCCCGTTACAAGTACGTGCATTTCGATGCGCTGCCAGCGCTATTTTTCGACCTGGAAGCCGACCCTGGGCAGTTCCATAACCTGGCGCAAGAGCCTGCCTACGCCTCACGCGTCCTGGCGTATGCCCAGAAAATGCTCAGCTGGCGTCTGCGCTATACCGACCGCACCCTCACCGGCTATAGCGCCTCGCCAGAAGGGCTCGTCGATCGGCGCTCGGCGTGAGAGGAATCCCGCCGTTCCCCTCTTGCGCCAGGAGGGGGACATGGGAGAGAAAGGCCGGGCGCCTCGGCGAGGCGCCCCTACCGTAGGGAGACAGGGTGCAGTTGTTCTAGGCGCGGTTTCCCGACTGGGCAACGCGGCCCAGGAGGCGCATAGAGCGTTCGAGCGAAGCGGTACGGTTGCTCCCAGCCAGCACTGGCGCGGCGAGAATCTCGGTGGCGCCAAAGGCAAATAACTCATGTAGACGCTCTTCCACCTGTTTTTCGTTGCCCCACAGCACTCCCGCATCGATCATGCGATCGCTCCAGGTGCCCTTTTCGGCCTCGGGAAAGCCCGCGGCGACGAGCATGCGTTGATAGAATGGCAAGCGCGGGTTCATGATTTGCTCACGCACCGCGGCTCGTACCTCGTCAGCATGCTCATGTACGCAGACCGGCGCATGCGCAATGAGGGGCGGCACGGCACGGCCTGCTCGCTCGGCCCCGGCCTGCATGGCCGGGAGGGCCACATCGCGCAGGTACGTGCCGGGACAGATCCAGCTAATGGCGCCATCGGCCTCCTCGCCGCACAGTTCAAAGGAGCCCCGCTGCAAAGCCGAGGCCATGACCGGCACGTCCAGGGGCTCCGAGATAGCATCATGGGCTTTGTAGTATGTGCCATCGATATCCACACGGCCCTGTCTGCAGCAGTGCCTTGAGGATGCGTACATATTCGCGCAGGTGGCCAAGTGGAGCGGTAAACGTCAAGCCCATCGCCTCCATACTGGGGCGATGACTCGGGCCAACGCCGAGGCGGAAACGCCCTGGCGCCAGTTGCGCCACGACCTGCGTCTGTTGCACCATGACCAGTGGATGGCGCGGATAGGTCGGGACAATCGAGGTGCCGAGCTTGATGCGCTGGGTGCGCAGTGCTGCGGCAGCGAAGACGGTAATACTATCCAGACGTGCCCCGCCCGTGGTCATCCAGGCGGCATGGATGCCGAGCTGCTCCGCCTGTTCGACCATCGCCAGGATTTCGTGCACTTTGTTCCCACGTACTGCGACACCAATCAGTTTGTCCGGCATCGTCATATCTCCTTAAGTGACGGCTCCCCATGGTGAAAGTCAGGGGCTTCTAGGTGCTGTTCTTTCCCGTCGCCAGGCACTATTATAGAGGAGGATGATAGAGGAAATCACCGAACTCCGGGGAGAAGGATATGACGCCGACCACTGCTGACATCGTGATCTGTGGCGCCGGTATTTCTGGCATTGCCGCAGCATATCAGTTGGCGGTCACACACGGGGTACACCAGGTGGTGCTGGTGGATGAACGGCCACCGCTGACGCTCACCAGCGACAAGTCCACGGAGTGCTATCGCAACTGGTGGCCTGGGCCCGGGCGATGCCATGGTGCGGTTTATGAACCGCAGTATTGATCTGCTGGAAACCCTGGCCGCGGAGAGCGACAACTATTTCCACATGAATCGCCGCGGCTACGTCTTCATGACGGCCGATCCGCAGCGCGCCCACACGCTCCAGGAGAGCGCCGCCACGATCTCTGCTCTGGGTGCCGGGCCAGTGCGTATCCATAATGGCCGCCCTGAAGTGCCTGCCTACCAGCCAGCACCCGCAACGAGCTATACCGACCAGCCCACCGGGGCTGATCTACTCCTCGACGCAGCGCTGATCCGACAGCAGTTTCCCTTTGTAGCCAGGGACACCGTAGCAGTGCTCCATACCCGCCGCTGCGGCTGGCTGAGTGCGCAGCAGTTAGGCAGATATTTGCTCGAACAGGCCAGAGCACACGGTGTCACCCTGCTGCGCGGACGAGTCACCGAGGTCGGAGTAGAACACGGCCGTGTGGTGGGCGTCCGCGTGCAGCAGGCGGGAGGGACGATACAGCTCCACACCCGCGCCTTCGTCAATGCCGCTGGGCCACTCCTCAAACAGGTAGGCGCGCTGCTCGGGGTAGACGTGCCGGTGTTCAATGAGCTACACGGCAAAGTCATTTTTGAGGATACGCTTGGCATAGTGCCGCGCGCCGCGCCGCTGATGATCTGGGATGATCCCGTGACCCTTTCCTGGTCGGTGGAAGAACAGGAATCTCTGGCACAGAGCCCTGCGACACGCTGGTTGCTCGACGCCATGCCAGCCGGTGTGCATTTCCGCCCAGAAGGTGGACCGAGTAGTCAGATCTTACTGCTGCTATGGACGTACCATCTTGAACCGCAAGAGCCGGTCTGGCCGCCACGCTTTGCGCCAGAGTACGCCGAAGTGGTGCTGCGCGGCATCACCCGTATGATTCCTGGCATGGCCGTCTACCTCGAGCGCTTGCACAAGCCAGTAGTGGACGGCGGCTATTACTGCAAAACGCCCGAGAATCGGCCGCTCATCGGTCCCTTACCGGTGCACGGTGCCTACATGATCGGGGCCGTGTCCGGCTATGGTATCATGGCCTCTATGGCCGCTGGCGAGCTTTTAGCGGCGCACGTCACCGGCAGCGCCCTGCCGGAGTACGCACCGGCCTTTCTGCTCAGCCGGTACGACGATCCTGCCTATCAAGCCCTGCTGGCGGGTTGGGATGCCACCGCTGGACAGCTGTAATCGCTCGCCACCAGGGCGCCGTCCACACGGCTTACCTGTGCTAGCATATCGGTCGCGTCTGCCTCAGGCCAGTGGCGCCTCGGCGGGCGCCTCGCGAGGCGCCCGGCCTTCCCGAGTACGATGGACGACATCTCCTGCCCGCTTACTTGACCGATGTTCTAGCCCCAGCAGAATCCGAGTGATCCGGGCGCTTCGCCTGGGCTGCTCTGAGAGTTGACACCAGAGAATGGCACGCTACTATAGACGTAGGAATGTTCCGATGTGCATGGTTGCAAGTGAGGTGTGTCATGAGTACTGAAAAGCAGATTGATCTCGACGCTATTGCCGCAGAACGCGCCCGTATCCGTGCGGCCTATCTCCGGCCAAGGGCTGAGCGCCAGCCAACGACTGCTCGCGGCGTACATCATATGGCAGTGCTGTGTGCCGATGTCCAGCGCACCATAGAGTTTTACCAGGGGCTGCTGGAATTTCCGCTCACGGATATTTTTGAGAACCGTGATTACCGAGGCTCCAATCACTTTTTCTTCGACATTGGCAATGGCAATGCCCTGGCCTTCTTCGACTTCCCTGGACTCGATGTCGGCCCGTACCGCGAAGTGCTGGGGGGACTCCATCATCTGGCCATCTCTATGGAGCCGGTACAATGGGAACGCATCAAGGCCAAGCTCGACGCGGCTGGTGTTGCCTATCAACAGATCGGCAAAGCGTCTATCTACTTCCGTGATCCGGACGGCACACGTCTCGAGCTCATCCGTGAGCCACTGGGACACATGTCTGGTTCGCGGGTGTTATAAGGGACATCATGTATGGCAGAGCATATCGCCACCAGCGCTGTGCACCATGTGCGTTTGACCGTGACCGATACCAATCGCGCCCGCGAGTTTTTTACTGGCCTGCTGGGTTTTCAAGCGGTGGGTGAATTACCCGCCGGCGTGGCTGGCCCTGCCAGCGCTGTCTTGCTCCACAATGGCACGACGCTTCTGGTGCTTTCCCCAGCCCCCGAGCGGCCCATCAGTGGTGACCGTTTCGATCCAAACCGTGTCGGGCTTGATCACTTGAGCCTGAGCGTTGCCAGTCGTGACGCACTTGAGCAGGCAGTCCGTTTGTTTGATCAACGGGGCATCCAGCACGGACCAATCGTGGAGTACGCGGCTTTCAAGATCTCCGTGCTACCGTTCCGTGGACCGGACGATATACAGCTTGAACTCACCGCCCCACACGAGGCCTGAGGCCATAGGGCAGGCTCTGAGGCGCTCTAGAACCCTCGGTATCCTCGTCCTCTGCGTTCTCAGTCTGCTCGCCGCGCCGCTCGTCGGCGTGGCGCAGCCATCGCGGGACATGCCGTACGCCTGGTAGGGGTGCCTCGCCGAGGCACCCGCTGGCCTGAGGAATACTCGACTGATGCTCTCGCAGGACAGTAGCCACTTACGTCTTCTGGTAAATCTGCACGCGGTGCCGATTGGTCTCCGGGACGTAGAGGCGATTCTGCCGATCCAGCGTGACCGACACGGGTCCCCAGAAATACGGCTCGGTCTGGGAGGAGATGTGGTAGGGCGTATTGAGGTGCGGCGGCAGGGGCGGCATGAGGTTCGAGGTTTGCCGCGTCTCCCACTCATCAGGGTTGGAGGCGAAGAAGTCCTCGGCCCACTTCGACAGGGTGGCCTGCCCGCGCAATTGTAGCTGGAAGCTCCCGTCTGGCCCCAGGACTTGCACACGCTCATTGCCCCAGTCAGCCACGTAGATGTATCCCTCTGCATCCACTGCCACGCTCGAAGGCCGATTGAACTGGCCCTCGCCCTGCCCAGACTCGCCAAACCTGGCCATGAATTGCCCATCGGGAGTGAATTTCTGGATGCGGTCGTTGCGCCAGTCGGCCACATACACCGCACCCTCGGTATCCACCGCCACGCCCCAGGGCAGGTTGAACTGGCCATCGTGTGTGCCGGCCGCGCCCCACTGGAGAAGATACCTGCCATCGGTGGTGAACTTCTGGATACGATGATTGTTCTGGTCCACGATGTACACGTGGTCTTCTGCGTCGATGGCAATGCCGGCGGGACCGTTGAGTTCGCCGGCACCACTGCCGAAGACCCCCCATTTGCCCAGAAAGGTTCGTTCCTGACGTATCGAAAATCGAAATGCGGTGCTGGTGCTCATCCGTGATGTACAGACGCTCCCGGCTGTCAAAGGCCATGGCCACGGGCCAGGCGAACTGCCCATCACCGGCGCCAAAGCCATTGCCGAACTCGCCCAGGTACTCCTCGTCCAGCGTGCAGATGCCAACCCGGATGGCGGCGGCGCGCGCTGGATCGCACCGGTTCAGCACGAAGATGCGCCCATCCTGGCTCACCGCCACATCGTAGGGGTTGGCAAAGCCACGCCCGTTGAAGCCATTGTTCACAATGCCGATGGTTTTGACGTACTTCAGCGTGATAGTGTGCGTAGCAGCCTGCGGGCTCACTGTTTTCTCCCCTTGAGGCAGTGGATAGTGGCTAGTGGAGCACCATTGGCCCTCTACTCACCACTAACCACTAGCCACTATTTTTCTAAGCCAGTTGGAATTCCCTGGTGGCGGCGATGATCCGCAGCATATGGCCAATACGCTGTTCGGATGGATCGCCTGGCTGGTGTTCCTGGAGATGGAGCTCCCCGTCTCTGGCGGCAAATTCGACCAGGGCAGCACGGGTGTCGTCCTCCACCGCCAGGGGACCCACCAGCTCTAAGCACTGGTCCACCAATTGCGCTGGCGTCAGCGTGCCACCAGGTGCCGCGGCCAGCCGGTCGATGATGGCCCGCACGCCTGGGTTCTGTACATTGCCGAGTTCCTTGGTAATGAAATTAATCCGCTCGACGAGCGAGCCGCTGTCAATCCACTCCATGCCCTCATGCCAGCCCTCTACCGAGGGCGGTTGCAGTAAGCCCTGACCCATGTAGAAGGTCTGGTAGGCCAACTGATGCACCCCGAGTGTCGGCGTATGGTAGCTTCCCGCCAGGCGGATGGCGCCGACGAGGAGTTCAACGGGACCTTTCACACGGGCATAGCGCGCCTGCTCTGATTTGAAATAGCTGGAGTGGAACAAGGTCCGCAGGACCGCACGAATCTCCGAGCCGGAGTCGAAGTAGGACTGCATCATCTCCCGGATCACCTGTTCGCCCGCGTCATCGACCTCGTCGGCCACGAAGAATTGAAACAAGCGTGTGCTGATGAAGCGCGCTGTAGCCTGCTGGCGCGCGATGATGGCGATGATTTCCTCGCCATTGAACCTGCCAGTCTCGCCCAGGAAGGTCTTCTCACCGTCGTCGTGGTCGCTGTCGCGGTACCCAAAGTGCCAGGCAATACGCCCGTAGGGCCAGATGGAGTCTTTGCTGGCGCGCACGGCCATGTACTCGGCGTTCCCCAGCGTCCAGCCGGTGAAGGCCCGGGAGCACTCCTTGATGTCCTGTTCGGTGTAGTTCCCGATGCCCATCGAGAACAGCTCCAGCAATTCCCGGCCGTAGTTTTCGTTGATGGCACCCTTATGATTGTTGTTATTGTCGAGCCAGAGCAGCATGGCCGGGTCTTTGGAAAGCTCGACCAGCAGCGTATCGAACCGCCCCAGACCATAGCGCCGAAACATGTCGATCTGGTTCAGGAGGGCCCTGGCCTGATTGAGCTTGGCGTAGCCCGTAGCAAAGAGGCTGTGCCAGAAGAGGGCGATTTTCTCCTGCAGCGGACACCTGGTGGTAATCATGCGATACAGCCAGTTCGCTCCTGCGGCGTCAAGCTGGCGCAGCTCAGACTGATCGACATGGTGGCGACGGATGATGTCCTCGGGCATCGCCTGTGGATCACCGGGGTGGAGCAGTTCCTCAACCACCGCGTCGTAGCCCTTGGCAACAGAGGCCTCGAGTTCATCACGGGTTGCACCAAACCCGGCGCGGCGCAGCAAATGCGCCATGAGTGACATGTCTTGCTGATTCATATTCCCGTCTCCTTGCAAACGTGCAGGCGCGGTCTATGCGGCTGCTGGCTTCATACAGGCGAACTGCTCGAACTGGCCGTTGACAATGGGTGCGGACTCCAGGCCCAGCCATTGCTCCAGGAGCGTGGCATAGGTGCAGCGGAAGTCGTTATTGAAGTGCAGATCGCCATTCAACTGATCTTCCAGCTTCAGGGACGGATACTCCCCATACATCCCACCCTGCACCGCATTGCCGATGACAAAGGCCACGCCGCCGGAGCCGTGGTCGGTGCCCGAACCGTTGTCGCGGATACGCCGCCCAAACTCTGAGAAGATGAAGAGAATAGCGTCGTCCTCACGGCCATGCTCGCGCAGGTCGTCCATGAAGCTGCCGACCGCACCAGAGACCTCTTGCCACAGCTTGGCGTGCGTTGCCAGCTCGCCGGAATGGGTATCGAAGCTGGCATGCTGGGTGTAGTAGATGCGCGTGCCGAGGTCGGCGAACAGCACTTGCGCCATGCTCTTGAGGTTCTGGGCCACGGGAGTGGCCGGATAGGCCACGGTGGACATGTACTTCGCAGGTGCGGTGCGGAGAATGTCGGCGCCCTTCAGCGCGTCAGAGCCGGTCTGACTCAAGAGGCTCATGACGGCGTCCTTGCCTGCTGCCCCACCATACATCCTGGTGAAAGTCTCCAGCGTAGCCTGTCGCAGACCGTTCATCCTGGAGGTCAGAGAAGAGGCCATAGGTTTCGAGGTTGCCCACTGAAGCGACCGGCACACCCCGGCAGCCGAGGGCTCTCGGCAGTCCACGACCGAAGTTGACACCCGTGAGCACGTTGGCGCCTTGAGGATCGAGTTCGCGTATGGCGCGGCCCAGCCATCCCTCTGTGCCGATTTTCTCGGGCTCAGCGGTGTGCCAGATATCCATGGACCGGAAATGCGAGCGATCGGGATGTGGATAGCCGATGCCGTTGATGATGGCGACTTGTCCTTCATCCCACAG
>CAVZBC010000065.1:0-21908 GCA_963773125.1 uncultured Gammaproteobacteria bacterium
ACAGCAACGGGAATGAGGATATGCGGAAACAACACAGTGCTTTTCAAGGGCAGCACAGGATAGGACGAGGCTAACGGAGTCTTGGCCATGACAGACACTCCTTCTTCTACACAGCATTGCTCTCGCACTGTGATGTCAGGACCGGTGGCCTCTGCTGGAGCGTATCAGGAAGTCACACAGAGGAAATCTAGACCGGTGCAAAATCCGCCAAGAGCGCGCTACGATGAGGCTGGCGCAGCTTATCAAAGGCTTGTCGCTCGAGTTGACGGACACGTTCGCGGCTCAGGCCAAGGATATCAGCAATTTCTTGCAGGGTATGGGGATGCTCACAATCCAAGCCAAAACGCAGACGGAGAATAAACGCTTCTCGTTCCGTAAGGCTGGCGAGACAATCGGCGAGACGGCGTTGGAGTTGTTCGTCGGCAAGCATCTCCTCCGGTTTCGTGGCCTGCTGATCTTCCAAAATATCGGATAAAACGCTGCCATCATCAGCAATAGGCTGATGTAATCGCACCAGAGGTTGAACGGCTGCTTGTAATTCTTCGACCTCCTGTGGTGTCCAGCCTAATTCCACACTGAGTTCTTGCGTGCTCGGCGGTCGACCAAATACCCCCCAGAGCCGATCAATAAGGCTACGCAGTTTATTTTTACGCTCAACAACATGGTTTGGCAATCGCACCGTACGATACTGTTCAGTAATGGCGCGACTAATGGCCTGCCGTACCCACCAGTGAGCATACGTCACGAACTTGAGGCCGCGATGATGCTCGAACTTTTCGAGCGCACGCATGAGACCGATATTGCCTTCTTGGATCAGATCGAGAAATGGCACACCCCGCCCACGGTACCGATTGGCGACGTGGATGACCAACCGGAGGTTCGCACGAATCATCTGGGTCTTGGTCTGCGCCAGTTGCCGGCTGGCCCGGGCCCAGGCGCTATGTGAGGCACGTAGCGCTGGATTGTCAGGTTGCGCTTGCCATTCAACGACTAAGGCGAGCCGCATAGCCTCGAACACGTACGGGTGAAACCGCAAAGATTCACACCTGTCAATCCACTGACGCCAGGCCGCCACACGTTGCAAGCGGAGTTCATGGCGCTTCTGACGCGAGCGCGAGGTGGCCCGGCAACGATGACGTAATCTGCGGAGCTGCCCGGCAAGCTCTTGCAGGTACACAACTGTCTCGCCAAATTGTTTGCGGCGGCTTTCCTGCCCGTCAGGCGCGGCGTCCGCATCACTGAAAACCTGCTCCAGACGCATCTCGGCATGCTCAACTTGATGCCAAAGTCTCGTAAGTGTCGCCAGAGTTGTGGGAGCAGTATACAGCGCCCGACATACCCGAGTATGGGCGGCTTCGATACGCTGCCAGAGGTCTTTTTCCTCTGTCCGGGTCAATAAAGAGAAACGACGTACATCGCTGAAATATCGGGCCACCAGGTTGTCAAACTCGTCGTCTTGTTCTGACACATCTTCTTCATTCTCATCATCGAGGCTGATGGTGGTATCCTCCGCCTCTTCCTCCCCCGCCCAACTACGCTCATCCTCCTCGAAAGTCAAAGGGTTGGCCCCTTTTACTAGCACGGCAGTTGTGAGCTCATCTTGTTCATGTAGCATATGTTCCCTCATGTGTGAGACCTATTAGTTCTCAACTGTGCCTCATCAATGACTTTACGTGGGCTGAACGATATGATAATTGTTGCCACGAGGAGTGTTTATGCAAGATTTATACCTAAGACACTTCCTAGGCATTCGATCGATGGCACTCTATGGAAAAATCAACGTGGAAACTTGCAGAGATATTTCATCCCCTGCCACAGGGCACTAGAGTAGACAAATCAGTACGATTCGCGGATGTGCAATGGACGAGGCGAGAACAGCAGAAAGAAACGGCAGGGTAACCGTAATACCTTGGCGACGGAAGATATAGTCTACGTTTTTCCTTTCATGAGCGTCAATACATTGACAGCGAAGATTCTTCTAGGGCCCCGCGACCATCGCTAGCCAATCCAGTAAGCATCTGCTTTTCCTGAGCCTTATAGATATTTGGTCGGCAGAGAGACAATATGTTATAGTCTGAGCAACCCTGACACAGAGGCGTCAGAGGGCGAGGAAAATCCTATGACACATCGTGTAGTGTGCACAAGTATCAATGATCCCCAGCAAGCAGAGCATATCGCCCGCATGTTGCTGGAAGCTCGCTTAGTCGCCTGTGTCAACGTGCTGGGGCCATGTACTTCGCTATATACCTGGCAAGGCAAGCTGGCACGAGAGACGGAATATCTCTTGCTGATAAAAACCACCCTTGCCTGTGAAGCTGCGGTGATCACGCGTTTACAAGAACTCCATCCCTACGAAGTGCCAGAAGTGATTGTGCTACCAATTACAGCTGGGTCTCCAGCCTACCTCAGCTGGCTTGCGGCTGCGGTCCAGCCCCCGCAGAACCAGGAGACATAAAACGTCGACTGTCGTATGCCATCTGCTTTCGTTGCCTGCCAACGGTGGTCTTTGCTTAGGAGTGCATTATGGCGTGGCGTTGGCTTTTCGTTTTAGGCACAGTCTTGAGCTGTCTGTCCTGCACATCGGTCATATCCTCCGACATGCGTTCTCGGGTAGCGCCAGATATCACCTATACTGACGTCGCCCAGAATCCTGACGCTCATATCGGGAAAATTATCATTGCTGCAGGAACTATTATCGACGCCAAAAACCTCCGTGAGGGCACTCGCCTAGAAATTCTGCAGTATCCTACCACCAGTACTGGGCGTCCAGTATTAGACCAACCGTCTGGCGGTCGGTTTTTGGTGTTGATCCCTGACTACCTCGAGACGGCAATATATCGCCCCGGCCGCAGTATTACCGTTGCTGGAGAAGTCACCGGTCGTCGTGAATTGCCTCTTGGAGAAACGACCTATCGGTACCCAGTGTTCGTCCCGCATGAGCTCCATCTGTGGTCAGAAGGTGATAGTTGGCCACGGGTGCAGATCGGCTTCGGTTTTGGGTTTAGTAAAGGCTTTTAAAGATGAGCACCGTTGACAAAACTGATTGGGTCGTTGGAGCCGTCCTTGCAAAGCAGGGCGCCATGCTCCACGACCTGCCGTTTGTCCAATTCGAAGACCACGCACCGTTCACCTTTGGCGCCATGGACGAAAGTGCCACATGTATCGCCAACGGTCTGGCAGCACTTGGGGTACAACACGGCGAACACCTGCTCGTCATGCTGCCGAACAGTGTAGAGTTTCTCCAGGTATGGTTTGGCAGTAATCGCCTCGGGGCGGTGTTCGTTCCGCTTAACACGGCGTACAAAGGGGCGTTTCTGGAACATGTGATAAACAATGCCGGGGCCCGTATCATGGTGATTGCCCGGGAATTCGTGCCGATCTTGCAAGCGATTGAGGCCAATGTTCCCCGGCTCGACACGGCTATTGTCGTCAACATGTCAACGCCGGGGGCTGTGGTACCACGCTTTGTGCGTCTGCACAGCGTCTCATTTCTCACCCTCCTCCAACATTCGGCCGCGCCAGTCCAGAGAGCTGTGTCGTATCGTGACATTGCTGCCATTATGTACACCTCAGGGACAACGGGTCCCTCGAAAGGGGTCCTCATGCCCCATGCCCATCTGTATCTCTTCGGGCACAACAAGATTGCGGCCATTCGCTTGACCCGAGACGATGTCTACTATTGCTGTATGCCCCTGTTTCATGCCAATGCTCTGTTCATGCAGGTCTATAGTGCATTGATCGTTGGCTGTAGACTCGTTGTCGCACGGTCGTTCAGTGCCAGCCGCTGGCTCGATGACATTCGTCGCTCACAGGCGACCGTCACCAATACCCTCGGCGTGATGACAGAATTCATCTATCGCCAACCGCCACGTTCTGAAGATCGCGATCACCGTATACGGCTCATCGTGGCGGTCCCCATCGCTCCAGAATGGGGAGCCGCCTTTGAAAAACGCTTCGGCACCAAATTGCTCGAAGTCTACGGCATGACCGAAGTCAATATCCCTATGTACATGCCCTATGACGAGGGACTGCGCCCACACTCCTGTGGACGGGTGTTAGACCAGTGGTTCGAGATGCAAGTTGTCGACCCGGAGACCGACGAACCCCTGCCGCCCAATACCGTTGGCGAAATGGTCGTACGCCCGAAAGAACCATGGTGTTTTATGGCCGGATACAATGCCATGCCTGGGAAGACGGTCGAAGCCTGGCGTAACTTTTGGTTCCATACTGGAGACGCTGGCACCTACGACGAAGAGGGGTATTTTTATTTTGTAGACCGGATCAAAGACTGCATCCGACGGCGTGGAGAAAACATCTCCTCTTATGAAGTCGAGCAGGTGCTCAACGCTCACACAGCCGTAGCCGAGTCAGCTGCCGTGGCGGTGGCCTCTGCCATCGCTGGCGGTGAGGACGAGGTAAAGGTGTGTATTGTCTTACGGGCAGGGCAACACGTTACACCAGAAGCCTTGCTTGACTACTGCCAGGAGCGCATGCCGTATTTCGCCGTGCCGCGCTACATTGAGTTTGTTGATGCGCTCCCCAAAACCCCCACGGCGAAGCTCCAAAAACACAAGCTCCGGGAGGCCGGTATCACCCCGAGCACCTGGGACCGCGAAGCGGTTGGCTATAAAGTCCGGCGGCGCTGAAACGCCGCCAGCAGGGCCTACCAGGCTCTTGGGGACAGCACCCGCCGGCCCGCGATACGAAAGCCTGCAGGAGCACAACACAGCCAGCAGCGGCACGCTCCTGGCTCGTCCCCTCGCTTTCGTTATGGCCGCTACCCGAGCCAGGGTATCGTTTCCCCTCGCTCAACGCTTGAATTTCTCAACACAGTCAGCGATGCGCTCAAGCGCCTTGCCTAAATTCGTCAAGGAGTTGGCATACGAAAAGCGCACGTACCCTTCTCCATACTCCCCAAAGTCTCTCCCCGCCAGGGCCGCCACGCCACCTTCTTGGAGCAAATAGTTGGCAAACTCTTGGGAGGAAGCCGAGACGGCACTGATATTCGGAAAGGCATAGAAGGCCCCTTTGGGCATCGCACAGCGCAGACCCGAGATCGTATTCAAGCCTTCCACAAAGACATCTCGGCGTCGGCGAAATTCTGCCATCATGGTATTCACTGGCTCTTGAGGACCGTGCAGCGCTGCTAGCGCGGCGCGTTGACTAAACGCTGCAGTACACGAATTGCTATTCGTCATCAAACGGGTCACATGGACAGCGAGCGGTTCTGGCATCACCCCATACCCGAGGCGCCAACCCGTCATGGCATAGGTCTTGGAAAAACCGTCCAGAATGATGCCCAGCTCAGCCATACCATCGTATACCATAATACTCTGGGCTTCTCCTTCATAGACCATGCGGGAATAGATCTCGTCAGCCAGCACGGGAATGCCGTGCTGCACCGCAATCTCGGCAATGGCGTGCAGGTCTTCAGCGGGCAATACCCCCCCTGTCGGATTCTGCGGAGAGTTAATGATGATCAGACGCGTCCGCGCCGTAATCAGGTCGCGCAACTCGTTCACGTCCAAACTAAACTGGCGCTCTTCTCGTAGGGGGATGGGAACCGGCTTCGCACCGACAAAACGGATGACAGATTCGTAGATGGGAAAGCCGGGATTGGGATAGATCACTTCATCGCCAGGCTCTGCCAGCGCTAACAACACGTAGAACATGATCGGTTTCGCTCCTGGCGTAACGACCACCTGTTCAGGTCGCACCGCTATGCCGCGACTCTGGGCCACATCATGGGCGACCGCTGCACGCAGTTCTGGTAATCCTGCCGAGGGACCATAGTGTGTGTAGCCCTGGTCAAGGGCCTCCTTGGCTGCCTCAATAATGTGCCTGGGCGTGTCAAAATCTGGCTCACCAATCTCCAGGTGAACGACGTCTTTGCCTTTTGCTTCTAGCGCCCGCGCTTTAACCAACACTTCAAAGGCCGTTTCTGTCCCTAACCGCGACATCCGCTCTGCAAAATGCATTGTTTCCCCTCCCTGCACTCACTTCGCCATTGGTGAAGAGCATGGACTCCCGCGCTTCTAGGAGGTTGGCTCCGTCGGTCCATATGAAATCGCTAAGGCCAATGCCCCGTCTCGACTGCCTGGGGCATGGACACAACCCGGTGGACGCAGGGCGTAGTTCCCAGCCGTACACCGTCCGAACTCATCCTCAACGCATCCGTCAAGCACGAACACATGCTCTACTGCCGTATGCCGATGCTGCGGGATCACCGCCCCAGGCTGGTAGCGCATGAGCATCACGACGAGATTTTGGCTCGGCTCTCGCAGCAAGGTCTTGGTGTCAACGCCCGGATATAACGGTTGCCAGGGGATTGTTTCAGCCTGGACGTAGAGCGAACGAACTATGTCCTCCGTCATATACTCCCCTTATCCTGCGCACTGTGTGCAGATACAAGAATACGACATGTCTCCATGTTCTACCAAAGATCTCTCTGGAATGGAAGTCTCTCACAAATGGAGCCCTAAGGCCATGTCCTGGCTTGATCTCACCGCAGGAGTATGCTAAGTACAGCGCCATAGAATAAGGTGTTCATAATGTCCGGTGGCATACCAGAGAGCCAGGGCAGAAAAACGGCCATCCATGAGCCGTGCGCAGCACTAAGCACCACGCGACACTTGAGCTCTCGGGTGTGGAGAGACAGTGCAACATGAGCTGTTAGCCTCGCCAGAGACCGCATTGCTGCCCTCTGGGAGCACTATAGCACCAGCGAGGCATTGGCGAGGCACGCCTTGACACAGAGAGGAACGCTATATGGATATCTCGTTGATTCTGGTTCCCGTCGATTTCAGTCCACATGCTGAGCGTGCCCTCGATTATGCTATTATGCTCGCCAGAAAACTGCCCGCACGATTGCTGTTGCTCCACGTCATTCATACGTTTCCACTCGGGGTTACTGAGATGGGCCCGACATTGCCCCAAGCCTATCTACAGGGTATTGAGTCAGAGGTGCGCCAGAGTCTAGAGAAATACCTGCAGCGTCTAGGCGAGGCGGGGCTCGCAGGGGAAACGACTATTATGTACGGCGTTCCATTTGAGGAAATTGCCCAGTTCGCCAAAGCTCGCCAGGTGAACCTGATCGTTATAGGGACGCATGGGCGGACAGGCTTAGAGCATCTGTTCTTGGGCAGTGTGGCCGAGAAAGTCGTACGCCTCGCCCCCTGTCCTGTACTCGTGACACGTTAGATATAGACGCCTCTTTTCCCGTCGTGGCGTGGTGTCAAGCCAGGCCCGGCAAGGGAGCACAGTGCTATTTTGTATATTCCTCAGGCAAGGTATGGAGAGATGGAACGAACTGCCGACGTGGTGATCATACCATCCGGCATCAAGTTCCGATTCTCGAGTGGCCTCTTCAGGCGGTAACCAGCCGTTCGAGAATCGTTGTCGCTTCTTGCGGGGAATTGGCCTCCACCTGCACCGTATGCATATCAATACCCGCTTCTTCTTGGGCTGCCAGGCGCTCAAGGCATGCCTCAACAGGACCAGCCATGTGGAGCCCATCCACGAGGGCATCCGGCACCGCCGCCGTACCAGCTGCCCGGCCGCCTTCGTCCCAGGCCTTGCGTACAGTCTGCACGGCTTCCGCATAACCGAGGCGCACGAGTTGCTCGCGGTAGAAATCCCCCATGTTCGTAATATAGAACGCCACGTGCGCTTTGCTTTCCTGACGCGCTCTGTCGACATTATTGGTTACTGTCACACTGCCGGGGGAGCGCACAACAACACTATGCGGATCACGTCCCGCTTCGCGCGCCACTTGGCGGAAGACGGTGACTTCGTGACCAAGCCGCTCCAGGGGAATCATTACTGGCATCCAACCGTCGGCAATGCGTGCCGTTTGGAGCACACTTTTCGGGGTGAGGGCGGCGATAAAAATAGGAATGCTCGACCGCACAGGCGGAAAGCGCAAACGGAACCCCCGGTCCAAGTGAAACACCCGGCCTTGATACTGCAACGGCTCGCCAGCCAAAATCATCCGTATGATCTCAACATACTCCCGCAAGCGAGTTAAGGAGGGTTGGAAGGGAACCCCGTGCCAGTGCTCGATGACACGATGCCCGCTCGTCCCCAAGCCGATGAGCATGCGACCGCCGGAGACCTCGTCCAACGTCGCAAAATGTTGTGCCAGTGCAGCAGGAGTACGGGAATAGGTGTTTACAATCCCCGTGCCGAGTTTAATCCGTCGCGTCTCGCGCGCTAAAATAGTCAAAATGGTAAAACAGTCTCGCCCCCACGCTTCCGCCACCCAGACCGTATCAACTCCCGCCTCATCCGCCATGCGCACACGTGCGCATGCCTGATCATAATCCAGGGGGCCTTGCCAATTGAAACTTATACACAATTGCCGCGCCATATGCCGCTCCACACAAGGAAATTGCACAACACACGTAACCTGACGGTGTCGAGCATTATAACATGTGTATAATTAATATAGGCATGCTGATTGGCCGTTTTTTCTCTCTGAGGGCTCTCTGCCCTCTGCACCTTTTCCGTCTAGCAGAGGCCTACTCATGCCGGCAGCGAATCGCTTTTGAACATTGCCAGACAGACTGAGTGTCACAGCGGAGAACGACAATGCCTCTTTTTTCAACAACGGGTGTTTGATGTCTGCGTCAAAGCATGGTAGAAGCCCCTCGGTTTGTGCTGCACAGGGTAGTCTCCAAAACCATCGACGATATCTCATCCCACGACTTTGCAAGGGCGTAATCGGGCCAGACAACAGTGGCACCCAGACATGTGCGCCTCAGGACGTGTCCCGGCACATTCCCGGCGTGTGGTGTGCGCCTCATATGTAGGCTGATTTCGTTCTGTTGGTGAGCGTTCTAGGGGACCATCAGTACAGCGTATCTCCCAGGGTAATCGGTGCTTGTATGGAATATCTGTGTACGTCTGAAGCACTAGCGCAACTGTGTGAACAGGCCCACTCTATGGGCCTCATAGCTCTTGATGTCGAGTTCGTTCGTGAACGCTCGTATGTGCCGCAACTTGCCTTGCTCCAGGTGGCCGTTGGCGACACTTGTGCGATTATCGACCCTTTGGAAGTTGCTGACCTGTCGCCATTATTCACCCTGGTGAGTTCGCCGCACGTGCTGAAAGTGCTCCATGCGGCTGGCCAGGATATGGAAGTGTTATACTGGCACAGTGGTCAGCTGCCGGCCCAGCTCTTTGATACGCAAATTGCCGCAGCGCTGGTTGGTCTCGGTGAACAGATCTCCTATGGACGATTAGTACAATGCCTCCACGGCGTCACCCTGGATAAAGGAGAAAGTTACTCCGACTGGCTTCGACGCCCGCTGTCAGCTGGACAGCTCACATATGCCTTAGACGATGTGCGTTACCTTCTGGCCTCATACGCGATTCTGTCGACCCGTCTTGAGGCCATGGGGCGCACCTCATGGGCGACGGAAGAGTTTGCGCGGTATGCGAATCCGGAGCTGTACCAACGCCATCCGCGCACCCTGTTCCGGCGTATACGGCGGGGCCGTACCCTCTCATCACAAGGCTTATCAGTACTGCGCGAACTCGCAGCATGGCGCGAGCACCAGGCGCAACTGCGCGATTGCCCGCCTGGCAGTGTCTTGCGAGATGAAGTCATGGTAAGTCTCGCTCGTAAAGCTCCGCAATCCCTCGATGACCTCCAACGGCTACAGCGGTTGCCACGGCGAGAAATCGAGCAGTCAGCCAGCGAACTACTCCAGGCTGTGGCGTGTGGCCTGGCAGCAGCGGAAGAACATCGACCACACCCGACACGACGCTGGCGCCTCTCACAATCCGAAAACCTTATGGTAAAATTTTTGGATGCTTGCCTCAGAGCCCTCTGTCAGCGGCATCAATTGTCTGCACCCTCCGTTGGCATCCACGCAGACCTCGAAGAACTCGTGTATCGTTACCGCCGTGGGGGCCAGGAAATTGACCGGTGTCGCCTCCTACAAGGGTGGCGACGGGAACTTATCGGGCATGATCTCCTTGAGATCCTTGCTGGTCGTGTGAGAGTACACCTTGATCAGCAGACGGGAGCCATAGAATTCACCGACTAGCCACGGTCAGCGTGCTATCTCAAGAAAATTCTTGTACAATGGTCTTTGACGAGAGCGTTGGGGCCTTTCTTGGCGCCAAACTAACCGTATCCACTACAGGAAATGGATTGTGCCGCCTCGTACGCAACTTTCCCCAGGTTGTTGCCACCTGTGGCATCTTCTCCCCGTCAAGAGACTGGCGCTTTTACTTGGTCTCAAATCTCCTGCTTCTGGCCCAATGATAGTTTCCGGCAAGACTCCCCCTTTTTGTCAGCTTTTTGACAAGACCCAGTGCTGTATTTGGCACTCAGGGTTCCCCAGGGGAAGTCTTTAGGGTCTCTTTCCTCTCTTCTACGCTCTATTTGTTCATGAGTAGGGTCTTTTCTCCGTGCTATTGACGTCTTTCTTCTGAGAATACACCATTCTATGACCAATAGATTCCTCTGTGCAGGCATAGATATTGCAGCTGTACATCTAGTGAAGGCTATGAGGTCTTTTAAGGGGTCAGATGGAACAATATATAATAGAAGGAGGGAAGCATTCGCGATGGGAAAGCGTTTATTCACTGAGAGATCATCATCTGTTGCATGATGCCAGTACTTCATTTACTTCTTCATGCTGTCACCTGTGATTGCTTCCTATTGTCCATCGCCGCTTTAGTGGGCTAGAGAAATTTCATGCACAATCACATTTCCTTGGCTCCTAAAGTCAGCTGATTGGATGAGGATCTCTCCAGGAACAACCCTAGTCATGTTCTCCCGGCATGCACTGCTGCAACACCGGATGAATTTGTAGAGGTCGCTATGGATATCTTCCAAAAGATTGATGCCCATCTACAGCGCCACTGTCTAGAAGAGTGGGGAGGCACGTTTCGAGATTTTCTGACGTTGGTCATCAAGCAGCCGTCCTTGGGGTTACGAGCACACGCTCGACTCTACAACATGATCCGCGCCGCCGGGGTAGAAGTTGATGATGATGGCAAAGAGCACTACGCTTTTTTTGAGCAAGACCTCTTTGGTATCAACGAACCCCTGGCGCAGGTTGTAGAATATTTCAAAGCTGCTGCCATGGGCTCCGATGTGGGACGGCGGATTCTGCTCCTCTACGGGCCACCGTCTTCCGGCAAGAGCCAGCTGGTTATCCTGCTCAAACGCGGGCTGGAGGCCTACTCGTCTACTCCAGAAGGGGCAGTCTACGCTATTGCGGACTGTCCGCAACACGAGGACCCGTTGAATCTTCTTCCCCATGCGCTGCGCCAGGACTTTCAGGCAGAAACTGGCCTGCATGTCGAAGGGGAGCTCTGCCCACTCTGTGCCCTGCACCTGCGCGAGAAATATCAGGGCGATGTGTATCGGGTGCCTATAAAACGCATATTTTTCTCGGAAAAAGAGCGCTGTGGCATTGGCACGTTTGTGCCCTCAGATCCCAAGTCACAGGATATTGCCGAACTCGTGGGCAGCATTGATCTTTCCACCATAGGAGATTATGGTTCCGAGTCGGATCCACGTGCCTACCGTTTTGATGGCGAGCTAAACGTTGCCAATCGGGGGATGATGGAATTTATCGAAATGCTCAAAGCAGATGAGCGTTTCTTGTACGTCTTGCTGACCTTATCGCAGGAAAAAAATATCAAGACGGGACGTTTTCCGCTGATTTATGCCGATGAGTGTGTCATTTCACACACGAATGAAACAGAATTCAACGAATTCATGGCCAATAAAAAATCCGAAGCGCTCCATGACCGCATGATCATGGTCCGCATTCCCTACAATTTAAAGGTATCGCAAGAAGAGCGCATCTACCAAAAGCTCCTGCGTCAGACGAACCTGCAAGGCTTGCACATTGCTCCTCACACCCTGAAAGTTGCGTCAATTTTTGCCGTCCTGTCACGTCTTGAAGAACCCAAGATGAGTGGCTTGACGCTCCTCAAGAAGATGAAGCTCTACGACGGTGAAGATGTCGAGGGTTTTCGACAAAAAGATGTCAAGCTGATTCGGGAGCAATCCGAGCGTGAAGGTATGGATGGCATCTCCCCGCGCTTTATCATCAACCGTATTTCGACCTCGTTCATCAAGCCTGACACACGCTGCATCAATCCGATTGATGTACTCCGGGCGATTAAAGAAGGCATCGAACAACAAGGCCAGTTCCAAAGAGTTGATCGCGAACGCTTGAACAACCTCATTGCCGATACCCGGCGTGAATATGATGAAATCGCCCGCACCGATGTCCAGAAAGCGTTCTTCGTGTCGTTTGAGCAGGAGGCTCTCACCCTGCTCGACAACTACCTGGACAATGTCGAGGCCTATCTCGATCAGATGAAACTCACGGATCCGATCACTGGCGAGGAAGTGCCACCCAATGAGAAGTTGATGCGGTCGATCGAAGAGAAGGTGAGTGTGCCTGAGCATGGCAAAGAGAGCTTCCGAAACGAGATTTTCCGCAAAGTCGCCATGGCCCACCGTCGCGGGGAGAAGTTCGACTATACCACGCACGACAAGCTGAAAGATGCTATCGAAAAACAACTCTTCGAGGAACGGCGGGATACCATCAAATTGACCATTACCTCGCGCAGCCCTGACACGGAACAACTGCTCAAGCTGAATGAGGTCATTAACACGCTCGTGGGCCGGGAAGGATACTGCACCGAGTGCGCCAATGAACTCCTCAAATACGTCAGTAGCTTGTTGGCGCGGGAGAAGTAGTATGTCTCTACCCTGGGAGCTGCGCCGCCGCGGCCTCAAAGATAGTCTACGACACGATCAGCGCGTCAAAGACGCCATCCGCAAAAACCTCCGCGAGCTCATCGCTGAAGAAGCAATTATTACTTCGGATGGCAATAAACGGGTGAAAATCCCCCTACGGTATCTTGATCAATATCGTTTTAAGTACGGACATCCCCAATCAGGCGTGGGACAAGGGGCCGGGCAGCCCGGGGATGTCATTGGTCGCCGGAGTAATGATGGCACGGGGCCAGGCGATGGCCCGGCTGGTGACCAGCCGGGCGAGCATTCCTACGAAGTGGAAGTGCCACTTGAGGAACTGACCCAGATGATGCTCGAGGATTTGGCGCTCCCCTGGCTCGAAGAAAAGCCCGAGCGCCAAGTCACCACAACCACCTATCGCTTTACCGATATCCGCCGTCGTGGGTCGCTGGCCAACATCGACAAGCGTCGCACCTTACTCGAGAATATCAAGCGCAATGCGGCACGGGGTCTCCCCGAAGTTGGGAATCTGCATGAAAACGACCTGCGGTTTAAAGTGTGGGACACCCACGAAGAGCTGCATACGAATGCTGCGGTGTATATGTTGATGGATTGCAGCGGCTCGATGACGACCAACAAAAAATATATTGCCAAAAGCTTTTTTTTCTGGATGGTCCGTTTTCTGCGGTGCAAGTATCGACATGTCGAACCAGTGTTCATTGCCCATGACGTAGAGGCGCAGGTGGTCGGCGAGGAAGACTTTTTCGCCTTATCAAACAATGGTGGGACCCGTTGTTCTTCAGCCTATCAGCTCGCTCTCGATCATCTGCAGCAGCACCACCCGGCCTCACGCTGGAACACCTACCTGTTTCATTTCTCTGATGGCGATAATTTGTCCAAGTGACAACGCCACCTGCAAGACTCTGGTTGAAGAGCTTCTCACCCACTGCGCCATGGTGGGCTACGGAGAAATTCGCTACGGTGACGATGCCAGCTTCTACGGCTGGATCGGGCAGAGCTCCTACGCACCGAGTTCGTTACAGCATACGCTGCAAGGCATTACCCATAACCGCTTCATCAGTGTCACTATCTCCCATAAGGAAGAGTTGTACCAGGTGTTACAAGCTTTTCTCCAGCCACGGGAGTCGTCCCATGTTTGAGGATCGCGTGCTTGAGCTCGAAACCCTTGCGCGTGAGCAAGGCTTAGAATTCTTTCCCGTGTCGTTTGAAGTGGTCCCACAGGATATTATGACGGAAATCGCCGCCTATGGTCTGCCCACCCGCGCCCGGCACTGGTCCTATGGCAAGGTCTATCAAAGCCAGCGTTTGTATGGCACCATGGGGCTGTCGAAAATCTATGAAATCGTGCTGAACAGTGATCCAGGCCTGGCTTTTCTCCTGGATAGCAATCCTGAAATTGCCAACCTGCTGGTGGCTGCACACGTCTTTGGACACGTGGATTTCTTCAAAAATAATCTGCTGTTTGACACCAGCAATCGCCACATGATTCACGATGCGGTGGCGCATGCGCTCCGCATCGATGGCTACATCGAACGCTACGGCCTCGAAACCGTTGAACATCTCATGGATATCGGTTTTGCCCTGGATCGCCATATCGACCCGCACAAAGGGCTCACACGACAACCATATCCGCCGCGTAAAGTCGTAGAAAAGGAACGCCCTTCTCTCCCCTATGACGATTTGTTTACCCAACGCAGCCCAAGCATAACCTACACCATCGAAGGCGAGCGCTTTCCGCCCCACGCCGAACGCGATCTGTTGTGGTTTTTAGCCACCTATGCGCCGCTGGAAGAGTGGCAACGGGACGTCCTGCAGATTATCCGCGAAGAGTCCTACTATTTTTATCCGCAGTTCATGACAAAAATCATGAATGAGGGCTGGGCAAGCTACTGGCATGCCGAATTGTTTCATCTCTATGACGGAGTAACACCCAATGAGATGATTGATTTTGCCCAGTTACATGCGGGCGTCGTCAATCCCGGTGGACGCTATGCGGTGAACCCCTACTACCTGGGCTACACCATTCTCGTCGATATCGAAAAACGCTGGGACCAGCTCTATCAGGACGGCTCGTCATCCATGACGGGTCGGCAAAAGCTCTTTGAAGTACGACGTTCTGAAGATGATATCTCGTTTCTGCGGAACTATCTCACCGACGAGCTGATGGTCAAGCTGAATCTTTTCAGCTATGGCAGTAACTGTACACATCCGCCAGGACAACGCTGTCCACAGTGCCAAGATATCGTCATTACGAGCCGTGAACGCAATGCCGTGCTCGAAGCGCTGATTACGCCACGGTATAATTATGGTGTGCCGCGCATTGTCATCACGGATGTCGTCAACAACAAGCTCTGCCTCGAAGATCTCAACCGCCAAACCGCCTATCTTGATCGCCATTTCGCTGACCAGACCCTGGCCTATATGGCAGAAATCTGGCGGCATCCCGTGGCTCTCTTAACCAGCGACGAACAAGGGAACGACGTGCATTTGACTGTGCAACCTCGCTAGACGTCTCGACATCTGCGGGACCTCACGGAAACTTCTGCGGCACTAGCGCAGCTTGCCCTGATACGCCTGGCGGCCTTTCCCCTGCACTCGCTCTGTAGCGGTTTTTTCCCATTGCTTTTTCTCAAGCAATCATGCACACTAGCGACTTCACTCTTGCTGCAGCTGATCATAAATAGCCTTGTCATACACAATTCTCATACTAGACACAACTGATCTGCATGACACACGAGACTTCCCTTGATACGTTTCCCAAGCTCCTGCTTGACCGTGTGAAGCGGCATCCTGCCAAAATCGCCATGCGCGAAAAGGCCCTGGGTATTTGGCAAGAATGGGAGTGGCGTCACGTCCTCACCGAGGTGCGTGCCCTCGCCTGTGGATTGGCGGCTCATGGCCTCAGGCGTGGGGACAAGGTGGCGATCATTGGTGATAATCGCCCGCAGTTCTACTGGACCATGGTCGCGGTCCAGTGTTTAGGGGCTGTGCCAGTGCCGCTCTACCAGGACGCGGTGGCGGAGGAAATCCACTATGTGCTGGAGCACGCTGAAACACGCTTCGCCGTGGTCGAGGACCAGGAACAGGTCGATAAATTGCTCTCCATCAAAGCACGCTGCGCTCACCTGGAAAGCATCATCTACGAAGAATCACGCGGCTTAAGAGAGTATCATGACCCATTTCTCTGCGCTTTCCAGGTTGTGCAGGAACTCGGGCGGCAGTTCGATGCGGCTCACCCTGACTTTTTCATGCAGCAGGTGAGCCTCGGGACAGGAGCGGATCTGTCGGTGATTCTCTATACCTCTGGCACCACAGGTCGCCCTAAAGGCGTCATGTTGTCCTATGCCAATGTCATCACCACGTCACACAATGCTGTCATGCGGGAGGGCTTGCGCGCAGACGAAGAAATCCTCTCCTATTTACCCATGGCCTGGGTGGGAGATCATATTTTTTCCTATGGGCAATTCTACTGTGCCGGGTTTACCTTGAATTGCCCCGAAAGCAGCGACACTGTGCTGCACGATCTGCATGAAATCGGCCCCACCTATTTCTTTGCCCCGCCACGTATCTGGGAAAACATCCTCACCACGGTGATGATCCGCATTGAAGACGCCGCGTGGTTGAAGCGTAAGCTGTTCCACTTCTTCATGCACATCGCGCACCGCGTGGGGAGCCGCAAGCTGGCCAGGCAGCCTGTCTCACTCCTTGACACGGTGCTCTACAGCCTAGGGAACCTCCTCGTCTATGGCCCTCTCAAGGATGTGCTGGGCTTTCGTCGTATCCGTCTGGCCTACACTGCCGGGGAAGCGATTGGTCCGGAAATCTTCACCTTCTACCGTTCTCTTGGCATCAACATCAAACAGCTGTATGGCATGACCGAGGCCAGCGTCTTTGTCTGTGTGCAGCCGGATGCCGAAGTGAAACCCGATACCGTAGGCACCTCCATGCCTGAAGTAGAGGTGAAGATTTCTCCTGAGGGCGAGGTCATGTTCAGGAGTCCGGGCGTATTTCTCGGCTATTATAAAAACCCCGCAGCCACCGCTGAAACGCTTGAGAATGGCTGGGTACATTCCGGAGATGCCGGCTATCTCGATGCCCAAGGGCATTTAAAAATCATTGATCGAGCCAAAGACGTGAGTCGTCTCGCCGATGCCGAGCGCACCCTGTTTGCGCCGCGATATCTCGAAAATAAGCTGAAATTCAGTCCGTATATCAGAGAGGCCGTGGTGCATGGCATGGACCGTCCTTTTGTCGCTGCCTTCATCAATGTTGATCTGGAAGCGGTCGGGAATTGGGCCGAGCGCCATGGCCTGGCGTATACGAGCTACACGGATCTGGCGGCTCGCCCTGAGGTGTATGACCTTGTTCAGAGGGAAATTGAGCGGGTCAACACCAGTCTGGCACATGAACCACAGATGGCTGGCGCCCAAATACGACGATTTCTCATTCTGCACAAAGAGCTTGATCCAGACGACGGCGAACTCACCCGCACCCGCAAAATACGCCGACGGTTTATTGCCGAAAAATACGCCAATCTTGTCGATGCGCTCTACGGTGAATGTAAGGAAGTCGTCGTTGACGCCCAGGTCGTCTTCGAAGACGGTCGCAGCGGTACGCTGCGGGCCGAGCTACAAATTCGCCACATTACGCCCGCAACTGCGACATTCACACCCGTGAGCTGAGCAGCGTGAGGGGTATGTTACTATGGGCAACGAGGTGATACTGCAAGCACTGCATATCAGCCTGGCCTTTGGGGCAGTGCAGGCCCTCATTGACGTCAGTATGGACGTCTATGGTGGGGAAATTCTCGCCATCATTGGCCCCAATGGTGCCGGAAAGACGTCTTTTCTTAACGTCATAAATGGGGTGTATCGCCCTCAACAGGGGCGCCTTATCTACCTTGGCACAGAACGGCCCCGGTATACCCGCCCACATCAGGTGGCGCGTCAGGGGATTGCCCGGACATTCCAAAACGTGGCGTTGTTCAAAGGCATGACGACCCTGGACAACATCATGACGGGCCGCGTGCTGCATATGCGCAGTCATCTGCTGAGCCAGGCCCTCTACTGGGGCCCGGCGCTGCGAGAGGAAGAAGTGCATCGACTCGCCGTTGAGCGAGTGATCGATTTCCTGGAGATTGAAGCCATCCGCAAGACCCCCGTCGGGAAACTCCCGTATGGCTTGCAGAAACGCGTTGAGCTTGGCCGTGCCTTAGCCGCAGAGCCCAAGTTGCTCCTCCTTGACGAACCCATGGCGGGGATGAACGTTGAGGAGAAAGAAGACATGTGTCGCTTCATTCTCGATATTCGGGACGAGTTCGGTATCACCTGCGTGCTGATCGAGCATGATATGGGTGTGGTCATGGATATTTCCGATCGTGTCATCGTGCTCGATTACGGGCGCAAGATCGCTGACGCCTCCCCCGACGTGGTACGCACGAATCAAGCGGTTATCGATGCCTATCTAGGTGTCGCACACGAGTGAAGTGAGGCGCATGATGGACCTACTTATGACAGTCGTCGTGGGGCCCTTTGCTGATATGCTGTCGGCACCAATTTTCTTTGCTGAGGTGATTCTGGGCGGCCTCATGGCCGGGGTGATGTATTCGATGGTTGCCCTGGGATTTGTGCTCATCTTCAAGGCGTCCGGCGTGTTCAACTTTGCGCAGGGCGTCATGGTACTTGTTTGCAGCGCTGACGCTCGTCGGGCAAATTGAGCGGGGCGTGCCGATATGGCTCGCCCTGCTTACCACCACAGGCGTCATGATTGCCCTGGCCTTCGCCATCGAACGGGTCATGCTCCGGCCGTTGGTGAATCAAGGCCCTTTTACGCTGTTGATGGCGACGATTGGCTTGACCTTTTTCCTGGAAGGGGTGGGGGAGTTGGTCTGGGGGAGTAACGTGAAGAAACTGGACATCGGTATTCCCGAGCACTCCTTTGCTGTAGGAGGCATGCTGCTCAATCAATTTGAGCTGTTTGCCGCTGTCACTGCAGCAATACTCGTCAGCGTGCTTGCCATTCTGTCCCAAAAGACGACGATCGGTCGAGCGTTGCGCGCCGTGGCGGATGACCATCAAGCGGCAACCGCGGTCGGCATCCCGCTCAAGACTATTTGGGTGACAGTCTGGTCAGTCGCCGGTATCGTGGCCCTCGTGGCGGGCATTATGTGGGGCGTCAAGAGCGGGGTGCAATTTAGCTTATCCCTCATCGCTCTCAAGGCCTTACCTGTGTTGATTCTCGGCGGGCTGACCTCGATTCCTGGCGCTATTGTCGGAGGCCTGATCATTGGCGTCGGCGAAAAAATCGCCGAAGTCTACTGGGGTCCTGTCATTGGCGGCGCTATTGAGAACTGGTTTGCCTATGTATTAGCCATGATATTTCTCCTCTGCCGACCGCAAGGCCTGTTCGGCGAAGAGATCATCGACAGGGTGTAGAACGATGATCTATCGTGAGACTGGGCAGTTTAAGACGAGCTACAGACGGGACATGGCCATCTTCCCAATTGCGCAAGACCGTTGGTGTCTTGGCAGCATGCTGGTTGCTGCCTACGTCATCGTCCCGCTGCTGGCCAATGAATACTGGTTGCAGGCTGTCCTCATACCGTTTTTGGTCTTTTCGCTGGCTGCCATTGGCCTCAATCTTCTCACGGGCTATGCCGGACAGCTGTCACTGGGAACGGGGGGATTCATGGCCGTGGGGGCGTATGCCGCCTATAAGCTGACCACCGGATTTCCAGACCTGAATGTGTTAATCATTTTCCTGCTCTCCGGGCTGATTGCCGCAGGTGTTGGCATCATTTTTGGGCTCCCAAGTTTGCGTATTAAAGGGCTGTACCTTGCGGTGGCGACGTTAGCCGCGCAATTTTTTCTGCTCTGGCTGTTCAACCGGGTGGCCTGGTTTTATAACTATAACCCCTCTGGGACTATTACCATGCCGCCGCGGACATTTTTCGGCATTATGATCACCGGCCCGCAGGCAACAGCTCCCGTGCGCTATGTGGTGGCACTGGCGTTCGTGACGGTGTTTGCCTTGATTGGGAAGAATCTGGTGCGCAGTGAAATCGGGCGCACCTGGATGGCCATTCGCGACATGGACGTGGCTGCTGAAATCATCGGTATCCGCCCCCTGACCACAAAACTGTCTGCCTTCGCCATCAGTTCGTTCTATTGTGGTGTTGCCGGAGCCTTGTTACTCTGCTTATACCTCGGCAGCGTGGAAACCCTGGCCTTCGATATTAACGTGTCATTTCAAGTGCTGTTTATGATCATTATTGGGGGGTTGGGAAGCATTCTTGGCTCTATTATTGGCGCGGCGTTTATTACCGTCGTGCCTATCTTCCTCACCAATGTGCCGCGCCTGTTTGGCTTAGACATGCCCGTCGATCTGGCAAAAGACATTGAGGCGATCATTTTCGGCGGGTTGATCATTTTTTTCCTGATTGTCGAACCCCACGGTCTGGCCCGCCTGTGGCAGATTGGCAAGGAGAAGCTCCGCCGCTGGCCGTTTCCATACTGAGGAGCAGCGCTCTGCCCTCTACTCTCTTGCGGCGTTGATTCCTGCGCCAGAGAGTACGAGGAGCGGTGACATTGTCGTGAGATTGGCTGGCGCCTGTCAGGCCGATCTTTTTCGTGAAAGGAGAGGAGATGATGAGACGCTTCACAGCCTGTCTAACCATGCTAGGCATAGCAGTATGGCGCAGGGCTAATGATAGCCGCCCCGGCGCTGGCGCAGAATGAGATGTTTATACCGCTACTGGTGTATCGCACCGGTCCCTATGCCCCGAATGGTATCCCCATTGCTAATGGCTACATTGACTACCTCAAGCTCCTGAATGCCCGCGATAACGGCATTAACGGGGTGAAGATCACCTGGGAGGAGTGTGAGACCAAGTACGACACCAAGCTTGGCGTTGAGTGCTATGAAAAACTCAAAAACAATGGCCCCACAGGTGCTGTGCTCGTCAACCCGTATAGTACTGGCATCACCTATCAGTTGATCCCCAAAGCGCCAGTGGACAAGATTCCGATTCACTCTATGGGGTATGGCCGCACAGCCTCCGCCGACGGTCGCGTCTTCGAATGGGCGTTTAACTTCCCCACCACCTATTGGAGTCAAGCCTCTGCCTTTGTGAAATACGTCGGGGCACAAGCAGGCGGCGTAGAGAAACTGAAGGGGAAGAAAATCGCCCTGGTTTACCACAATAGTCCGTATGGCAAGGAACCCATTCCAACGCTCGAAGTACTGGCTAAGCAGTTCGGATACGACCTGACCCTGCTGGCCGTTGATCATCCAGGCCAGGAACAGAAAGCCACGTGGCTGCAGGTTCGACGCTACAACCCTGATTGGATATTCCTGTGGGGTTGGGGAGTCATGAACCAGGTGGCGATCAAGGAAGCTGCGGCAATCAACTTTCCTATGGATCATTTCATCGGAGTCTGGTGGTCTGGCAGTGAATCCGACGTGGTGCCGGCGGGTGAAGGCGCAAAGGGGTATAAGGCGGGGAATTTTCACGGCATTGGCACCGACTTTCCCGGTGTACCAGACGATCCTGAAGCTGGTGTACAATGATGACAAAACTGCTGCGGCTGGCAACAATTTCGGTGAAGTCTTGTATAACCGCGGCCTGATAAATGCCGTCTATGATACTGAAGCGATCCGCATGGCTATGGGCAAGTTCGGCAATAAACCCCTGACGGGCGAGCAAGTACGCTGGGGATTTGAGAACCTCAATCTCACCGAGGCACGTCTGAAGGAATTAGGTCTGGAAGGCTTTGCCAGACCCATTCAGGTGACCTGTGCGGATCATGAGGGCAATGGTCCCGTTTTCATACAGCAATGGGATGGGAAGCAGTGGAAAAAAGTGAGCGACTGGATTTCTCCACTGCAGGAAGTGGTCCGGGCCCAAATTGAGCAGGCCGCTGCCGACTACGCCAAAGAGAACAGCATCACGCCGCGAGAATGCCCCTCCAAAGGGTAAAGAGGATTGGGGCTTGGAGAATAAGATCGTGGACACACCGCCGTCAATCCTGCTGCGTGTCAACACTATCGAAGTGGTGTACGATCACGTCATTTTGGTGCTCAAAGGCGTCTCCCTCGAAGTCCCCGAGGGGGGTATTGTCGCCCTGCTAGGAGCGAATGGTGCAGGAAAAAC
>CAVZBC010000066.1:0-7271 GCA_963773125.1 uncultured Gammaproteobacteria bacterium
AGCGTTCCCCAACCGATCGTCCCAAGGCCCTCTCCCCCGGGAAACCCCTGAGGCTGCAGCCTCACCCCTCCTGCGGCGCCTGTCCAGCCCCAGGGGAGAGGAGCAGCCACGCTCCAGCCGCGTAGCAGCCACGCTCCTTGCACAGCACTGCACTTCATCCACCAAAAACGCTATGACCTTGGCGTGCTGTGTCGACCGTCACCCTCCCGGCTATTCCGCCGGTGTAGCAGAGTGCTCCGGTTGCTGGCGGCGGCGCAGGCGCTGATTCAGCGCCTGCCGCGAGATGCCCAGGAGCCCGGCGGCGACGCCCTGATTGCCGTCGGCGCGGCGCAGCGCCTCGGTGATCAGCGCCTCGCTCAGCGCCTCCTCGGCCTCTTTGAGCGTGGGGAGTCGCTCGGGAAAGCTCGCCATGAGCGCTGCAGGGGGCTCCGCTGGCGGTTCGGCCACTGCGAAGTGCGGCGTGTCGCCCAGCGCCTCTTTAAAGCTGTGCAAGGACAGGACCGCCCCCTGATGGCGGGCGACCGCATCGAAGACCAGCGCTTCCAATTCGCGCACGTTGCCCGGAAAGCTATACGTGTTGAGGAGCTGATAGAGCGCCAGCGGCACCGTCGGCGCCTCCTTACCCAGCACGCACGCCGCCTTGTCCACGAAGGACTGCACCAGGAGGGGCAGGTCGCCCGTGCGGGCGCGCAGCGGCGGCAGGTGGAGATGGTGCGTCCGCAGCCGGTAATACAGATCCTTGCGAAACGTCCCGGCGCTCACCTGCTGCGTGACCTCAGCATTGGTGGCGCACACGATCCGGGCACGGCTCTGCCGCGGCCGATCCGCACCGAGGGGATAAAAGGTGCCATCCTGCAGGAGCCGCAGTAATTTGACCTGTGACGCCACCGTCAGATCGCCGATCTCGTCGAGGAACAGGGTGCCCTCGGCCGTGGTCGTGATCAAGCCGTCCCGGACGCGTTCGGCACCGGTAAACGCGCCTCTGGTGTGGCCGAACAGGGTATCGGAGAACATCGTATCGTCCAGGCCTGCCACGTTGACCGCCACGAGCTCTCCGGGGCGGGCCGAGAGCCGATGCAACGCCCGCGCCACGAGTTCCTTGCCCGTGCCGGTTTCCCCGGTAATCAAGACCGGTTGCGGGGACGGCGCAATGGCCTCGATATACCGAAAGATCGCCAACATGGCCCGGCTCTGGGTGATGATCTCGGCGAAGGCTTCCCGCTGGGGTGGGGTATCCGTCAGCAGGCGGTCTTTGAGGGACAGGACCTCCGCCCGCAACGTGCGGATTTCCAGCGCGCGCTTGACCGACGAGACCAGCCGGTTCTCTTCCACCGGCTTCACCAGGTAGTCGATGGCGCCGGTTTGCATACACTGCACTGCCGTCTCCAGATCGTTCGTGGCCGTCATGAGGATGACCGGGATGTCGGGATAATCGCCCGCCACCTGCTCCAGGAGCGCCTGGCCGGAGATATGGGGCATGGTCAGGTCGAGCACCAACACCCCGACCTCTTGCTCCGCCAACAGCGGCAGCACGGCGCGACTGTCATCGACCGTGATGACGTGCGCCACCCCCGAGGTGCGCAGCACAATACTGGCGCTATGCAGCACCTGTGGCTCATCGTCCACCAACAGGACTGGCAAGGCGGAGACGTGGGTCATGGGATCGGCTCCTCTTCGCTCGCAGGCCGTAAGGTTTGGGAGGATGACTCCTCCTCAGGGCCGCACGGAAAGGTGACCAGGGCGCGTGTGCCTTTGCCCGGTTCAGATGCAAAGGTGAGTCGGCCCCCGTGCAAGCGGACGAGAGAGGAGGTAATGGCCAGACCGAGGCCGGTCCCCCCACTTTCTTGCTTGGTGGTGAAGAACGGATCGCACAGGCGCCCGAGGTGCTCCGGCGCAATCCCCACCCCTTCGTCGCGCACCTCGAGCACGACACGGCGCTCGGCGGCGTCGAAGGCGGTGGTCACGGTGACCCCGCGTCGCCTGTCGGGCAGCGCCTCCAGGGCGTTGGTCACGAGATTCACCACGATTTGTTCCACATGCTGCGCGTCGCCCCGTACGGACGGTAGCCCTGAGGCGAGGTCGACGTGCAGGTGGTCCGTGCGCTTCTTGATGAGATGCGCCAGCAAGCGCAGCGCGCGCTGGACGGCGTCGTTCACCTGCAAGGCGGTGGGCGCTCCCTGGGCGCGGGGCCGCGCAAAATCCTTGAGATCCTCAATAATGCGATCAATCCGCCGCGCGCTGTCGTGCACTTCGCGGACGAGCGCGGGTATGGTGTCGCGCATCTCGGCGTAGGGTAAGCCGCCGAGGGACCAGGTGCCGCTGTCCTGCGCCTGCGCGTCCAGGATGTCCACCGCGTCGTCCCAGGCGTTCGCTAACACGCGCGCGTTCATCAACACGACCTGGGTCGGGTTGTTGATTTCGTGCGCCACACCCGACACGAGCGTGCCCAGGGCCGTCATCTTGTTGGCCTGGATGAGCTGCAGCTCCTGCTGGCGAGTGGTTTCCTGCAACTGCTTCTGGGCCGTGAGGTCGCGCACCATGCCAGTGACGTAGTGGCCGTGCACCGTGGACCAGGTGGAGAGCGACAGCTCCAGCGGGAACTCACTGCCGTCTTTGCGCATGCCGGAGAACTCCACCGTTGTGCCGACCAGGCGCGACGCGCCGGTGGCGGCCCAATGCGCAAAGCGCTGCCTGTGGGCCGTCTGGTAGCGGGCGGGCATCAGACGCGTCAGGGGAGCACCCAGAATTTCTGCCGCCTTGTAACCGAAGATGACCTCCGCCCGCGTATTCCAGGAGACAATGTTGCCGGCGCTGTCGGCGGAAATGATGGCGTCATTCGCCGATTCCGTGATGGCACGGAAGCGTTCCTCGCTGGCCCGCAAGTCGGCATTAGCACGGCGCAGAGCCCGGGCATGCGCCCGCAGCCGCGCATATTGATAGAGGAGGTAGCCCAGCAGGATGACGGCCACCAGATACAGCAGCACCCGAAACACCTGCGCGCGCGCCTCGACCCTGTGGGCATACTGCAGCACGGCATCCTGGAGGGCCTCGACCCGAGCCGCGCTCGGGGCAGTGATAATCTGGCGCAGCAGGGTATCGACCTGCGGCAGCACCTCCCTAATGAGCCGCCCATGGGCGACCAGCGCCTGGAGGTCCCGCTGGGACACGGCAACGGTTGACAGGCGCTGGAGCGCTGCCTCGACCTCTGTGCCCACGCCCTGCTCCGGCGTGTGCATGAACCGCAGCATGGCGTGCGACAGGGCGGCGATGTCTGCCGCCACCGCTTGCTCCACCGCGATGCGTGTGCCGAGGGTCTGTCCGGTGTAGGTGAGATACATCACCGAGTTCTGCAGTAAGGCGTTGTCCGAGGTAAAGTACTCGACCAGGGTCAGCTTCTGACGCAGTGCGGCCGCCAGGGCCTCGACGTGCTGGCGCATCTCCCGAGCCGCAGGGCCCGCAACCGTCGCACTCTCAGCGTGCAGCGCTTCCAAAGCCCGCCACAGGTGCTGACCGGTCTGCGGCAGCGCGTCGTAATGAGGGAGGAGCCCGGCGCGCGCCAGTAACATGTCGCGGGTGAGCTCTGTATCGTGCAGCTGTATGGACTGCAAGGCCTCTTGCATGCGGGCCCGCAGCGCCAGGTCCGGACTCTTGCTCTGGATCAGCAAATAGGTGAGGAGCAGCAAGAGACCAGCAACAATGGCTAAAGGCTGCCACACGCGACGCATACAATCACCTCAACCTCTCACTGCGCCGTCTGCACGGGCGTGGCCACAGGCCGGCCTCGGTATTCGCCGGTCAAGGTCTGTAGGAATTGCACAATCAACCCAATCTCGTCGTGCGTCAGCGTCATCCCGAGTTGGACCCTGGACATCGTGTCCACGGCGTCTTCAAGCGTGCGCGCCCGCCCATCATGAAAATACGGGGCGGTGACCGCGACGTTACGCAGGCTCGGCACGCGGAACACCGCGCGGTCGCGCGGCACCTTGGTGACGGCATAGCGCCCCAGGTCAACCACCGCCGCAGGGCTTTCACCGCCGCCAGGCTCCGCAAAGACGCCGAATTTCTGATACATGTTGCCGCCAATATTGATCCCCTGGTGGCAGGCCACGCACCCGTAGGCCGTGAACAGTCGATATCCCTGTTGCTCCGGCGCCGTCAGCGCGTGTTGCTCCCCTCGCAGGTAGCGGTCGAAACGGGAGTTCGGCGTCAGCAAGGAGCGCTCGAAGCTGGCCAGGGCATCCAACACGTTGGCGGGCGTCAGGCCTGCTGCGTACGCGGTGTTGAAGCTGGTCACATAGTCGGCATCGGCCTGCAATTTGGCCAGGAGTTCCGGCCAGGTCGTGTTCATCAGGTGTGGATTCAAGAGGACGATCTCGGCATGGGCCTCCAAGGTGTTCGCGATGCCGTCCCAGTTCAACGCGGCATTGAGGCCCACGTTGAAGATCGTCGGGGTGTTGCGCAGGTGGAGGGTGCCGTTGGCAGTGATGGCACGGGGCTGCCCGTCCATGCCGCCGCGCTCGAGCGGATGGCATGTGGTGCAGGCGCGTGTATTGTCGTGAGACAGCCGCACATCGTTGAACAGCCGCTCGCCGAGAGCGACCCGTTGCGGATCAAGCGCCAGGGACAGCGGAATGGGCGTAATAGGCTCCTTCGCTTCCGCAGCCAGGGTGGCTCCAGCGGCATGTACGGCGTCTCAGAGGCGGGTGTCGCGCTCTCCATCAGCACGCACACCAAGATAAGGCTCACTACCAAACAGAGACAACGGACAGGCAACTTGAGACGTGCTACGGCACAGCTCTGCAGGCGCTGCGTCATGGCTGCTCCCCTCCTTGATTGCCCGAGGTTGCTGCATTGGAGTTCTAGCCTCATTTAGAGCAATAAACATGCCAAAACGCCTATAGTATCTGTCCGATAGGAGGGCACAGAGCTGTGACAAAGCGTCTCACAGCTCTGTGCCCGTACAGGTGGGTTACATTTCTAGCACAGGAGGCTCACTTCTGCCTCGTAAAGCGCCTTAGTATCCCGGTTGGAACTCCTTGCCCCGGACCGCCTGGTAGATACTCGGCGCAGCAGAAATCGCTGCTGCGACCACTGCCCCCCAGAATTTCTCGTCAGCTACAGGCGCTTGCGGCGTCGCCACCCCAACCATACTGGATTGGGTCGCCGCTTGGAACTCCTTCCCCCGGACCGCATTGATGACTCCAGGGGCGGCAGAAATCGCTGCCGCGATCACCTGCCCCCAGAACTTCTCGTCGGCTTCAGGGGTTTCAGCAGGCGCCTCCCCAGCACCACTGGCTTGGAAGCCCTTACTACGATATGCCTGCACAATGCCAGGCAGAATGGCGGGCAGGATGTGCAGCATCTTCTCATCTACGACCGGGGCTTGCGGCGTCGCCATCTCAGCAGTCGGTTGGAAATCCTTTCCCCGGACTGCCTGGTAGATACTCGGCGCAGCAGAAATCGCTGCCGCAATCACCGCCGGCCAGATCTTCTCATCCACCATCGGGGCTTGCGGCGTCGCCACCCCAACCATACTGGATTGGGTCGCCGCTTGGAACTCCTTGCCCCGGACCGCATTGATGACCCCAGGGGCGGCAGAAATCGCTGCCGCGATCACCTGCCCCCAGAACTTCTCGTCGGCTGCAGGGGCTTGACCGGCTGCTCCCCCAGCAGCGTTGTATGGGGAGTCCTGCATACGAGACCGCAGGATGCCGGGGAGCACGGCGGGCAGCACAGCTTTCAGCATCTTCTCTTCAGAGTCGCTCATCGCATAGGTGGATGCCATATTGGACACTTGAGTAGCAGCCATGGGTTGATCTCCTTGGTTTGTTGTCTCGTTTGTGGGAGACGATTGAGTAGTTGTCGCAGACGGTTGGAACCCCTTCCCTGGAGCAGATGTCGCAACATCTCGGGTTGCAGATGCGGGCGAAGCACCTGCGGGAGCCTGGGCAATGGGTTGCAAAGTGAGAAACGACCTGGATCGCAGACCTGGAGCATTGGGCGGTTCGATGAGCACCGGCGTTTGCTTGAACTGGAGAGCCGCCAGCTCCTGAGTCACCGTATTAAACAGACTGTCAGAAGACAGGCTCTCGAGGCTGGCGGGGTCATTTCCCAATTTTGTGTATGCATTGAGCAAACAGAACGTGAAGGCGGACCTGCCCTGGGTTTGCGAAGAGCTTGCCGATGCCGTCTGATCGGCCTGGCAGGCCGTAATCATCAGTCCGTTGACCTGGGCTTCGGCAGACTCTTTGGCCTGTCGCACCTTCGTCGCCGCTCCGGTGGATTTTTTTGCCCCTGCCGCCGTGGTGCGACGCGGCCTGATTGTGCCACACCCAAACGGCTTGAAGGGAATGGATGCGTCCTCCGTTACAAACAACTTCACCAGTTCCTCAGGTGCTGGCATCCAGGTTTTCACGCGCACCCGTTCAACCGACTCTTCAGCACTGCTGCCATTCGCAGACAGCGTTTCAAAGAATCGTTTGTCCATACCACCCGAATGACAACTATCCAGCACCATGGTGAAGATGCCGGGAGGCAGCCCCTGCGTTTGTTTGTTGAGCTCTTCATCAAAGAAGAAGCCGTCATACAGACACAGACACTCCCGTAACACCCCGTCCTTTTCCGTGCGGAATCCATGACCGCTGTAGTAAAAGACTACACGGTCTTCTGGAGTTAATTGGGTCCCTCCTTCCTGGGCGTTGTTCCCGAAGAGCCAATGGAGGCCCTCGGTGACAGTTTTGATGGTTGCTTCGCCATCCGTGAAGGTGCGAACTTCCTCAAATGCATACGGCTCGGACTGCAAAAGCTCAGTGATGCCTTTTGCATCTTCGACGCAACTTGGTAAGTCGTTCGCCGAGCCCGGATAGTCATTAATTGCCACAACGAGCGCTTTACGACTTGCCATCGTCTACCCTCCTTCTTAAGGTCGAAGCGATACTGCTTGCGGACAGCTCCTGGCCCCAGCGTGGTGCATTGGAGCAGGGCCGCGACCGCCCTTTCCTGTCTAGAGAGCACACCCTGTGCCAGGTCCTGGCAGATTATTATTTGATTGTTTTTTCAATAGGTTAGAAGATGCTGGAGGCGGTCGATGGGCACGTGCGTCCTGCAACCCTACGTGACAAGGATCAGGGGAAGGTGGCTGGAACGCTTTGAGAATCAAACGTATAGTAACGTGCAACCTGAGTCGAAGCGGCAACCAATGTTGCATCACCCCCCTATTTGGAACACCTCTTCAAGACGACCAATGACCGACGCCTCCATGACCGGTGTCA
>CAVZBC010000067.1:0-8516 GCA_963773125.1 uncultured Gammaproteobacteria bacterium
CCCGCCTGTCGCAGCAAGTAGCGCCCCAGGCTTTTCTTTTCTCCCTCGATGCTCCACAACCTGTCTATGCCTATCGCTTCCTGGCGGCACAGCTCGATAGTCAGGGCATCACCGTCCCCTTGCATCTCAAGAGCCCGGTGTTGCAGGGACGTGAAGACACCCTGTTCTCTGCTTCTGTCTGGTTGGGCACCCTCCTCTGCGACGGTCTGGGGGACAGTGTGCAAATCGACAGTGATCTCCCTATTGCCGCGAGCATCCACCTCAGCTACAACCTTTTGCAGGCGGCGCGGCTGCGGATGTCGAAGACAGAGTTTATCTCCTGTCCATCGTGTGGCCGCACGCTGTTTAATTTGCAGACGACAACAGAACGCATCAAGTCCCGGATGTCACATCTCAAAGAGGTGAAAATTGCCATCATGGGCTGTATCGTGAATGGCCCCGGGGAGATGGCGGATGCCGATTTTGGCTATGTCGGCTCGGGTCCTGGGAGAATTAGCCTCTACGTTGGGAAGGATTGTGTAGAGCGCAACCTTCCAGAGAGCGAGGCGGATGAGCGTCTCATCCAACTCATCAAAGCCCATGGCAAGTGGGTTGATCCAGTATAAGGCACGAGCGGCAGGAGGGTCTCCTCTGCGCAGTGCACGTTGTAATGGCGGGTTGCCAGTATGGAGGAGAGTACTGTATGAAATCTGCCCACGAACGACGCATACAAGAGATTGATGCGGCAACACTGAAGGGCTGGTTAGAGCGAGGTGAGGCGCTGCTCGTGGATGTGCGAGAACCCTCAGAATACGCCAGTGAACGCATTCCGGGAGCCCGCTTGGTGCCGCTGTCCACCTTTGCTCCGACGCAGGTACAGGTGGAAACTGGGAAAAAATTAGTGCTGCATTGCTTCATGGGGCAGCGCGCTACCCAGGCGGGAAACAAACTCCTGGAAAGTGGTTTTGCCGAGGTCTGTCAGCTACAAGGCGGCATTCAAGCCTGGAAAGAAGCCGGGTATGCGGTCGAGCGTAGTCAGCAGGCGCCTATAAGCTTGCAGCGACAGGTACAGATTGTGGCGGGATCGTTCGTGCTCCTGGGAACACTTCTGGGTGCTATAGTATCTCCGTGGTTTCTGGTGCTGAGCGGCTTTGTCGGCGCCGGGTTAGTGTTTGCCGGTATTACGAACACCTGTGGCATGGCGATGCTGCTGGCCAAGTTGCCCTATAATCAGCGTGCCTGATATGCCGTGCATCAGGTGGTGACGTGCGGTGTGCATTGCTTTGGGACTCCTGTTCTACGCCCTTTGAGCTTTTTATACACAACCGGGATCAGAGCTAAAACTGCCAAGCCAACAAGCGCCACGAGGATCTGTGGTGTCAGGATGCCTTTGGCACTGAAGGCCCCACCAGCAGCGAAGAGGCTCCCGAGCCCTGCTCCGACACTGGCATAGACAAAAGCGCCAGGGATAATGCCGATAAACGTGCCGAGGACATACGTCGACAGCGCCACTCCCAAGAATGCTGGCACCAGGTTGACGACAAAGAAGGGGAAGAGGGGCACGAGCCGTAACACTAAGAGATAGCTCAGAGCGTTTTCCTGGAACCCGGCCTGCATCTTTTGCAACCATGGGCCAGCTCTGGCTCGTAATGGATCGCCTAAAGAGGTTTTGGCAATCAGGAAAAGCAGTGTGGCACCGAGGGTTGCACTCAGGACGATATGCACCGTCCCCCAGACGGCGCCAAACAGGAAGCCGCCGGTAATGCTTAACACTGCACCACCGGGGAGGGAAAACGCCACAACCGTGGCATACGTTGCCATATAGGCGAGAGAAGCGAGGAGTCCATACTGCTCCACCAGGCCGAGGAGTACCTCGCGATTGTCGCGTAAGGCGTCAAAGCTGATATACTGATCCAGACCAAAGCCAAAAAATGTCGCGAGTCCCCCTAATAGGACAACAAGTGGGACAAGTCGCTTGAGCAGTACAGATGTTGTCCTGGCTTGCGACTGATTCTGCTCCATATTCCCTCCGATACAGGCAGTAGATACCTAGGGAACATTGCTCCTCGCCATGACGTATTCCTCAGGAGGCCAGCCGTGACAGCAAGCAGAGAGGTTCTATGCTGGTGTCATGGTATCGCGAGGCGTGCTGATACTGTAGTCTAGACCAAGGCGCTGCAGAGATTTTTCCATTGTATTTTCAGAGAATATCTGTAAACTGCCCTGTCACTTAGCCCTCTTCCATGCGCGCCAGAGCGTGTTAGGCGAGCTCATAGTGTAAGCGTACATGCGCACTAGGGCTGCACCAGGTGTAAGCACCGAGTAAACAGCATCGGATAACTGAGGTTAACTGAGGAGGTGAGTCTATGGTAAGCGATACACTGGGGGGCACCTCTGGTCTGCTCCGACGAGACTTCCTTCGCAACACCGGCAGTGCGCTCGCTGGTATGGCGGCTGGTGGATGGGTGGATGCCGCGCTAGCTAGTACTGCTAAACCGCGACGTGGCGGAGTCCTGCGCTTTGCCACGCGTGGAGATACCACCGGGCTCGATCCACACCGGAACTCGTTATATCCAGTCTCAACGCCGCTGGCTGCCATCACACAGGGCTTGCTTGACCTCGATCTGCACTCCGAGCCAGTGCCAGGCATTGCCACGGAGTGGGACGTGTCGCCTGACCTGCTCACCTATACCTTCAAACTGCGTAAAGGGGTGCTTTTCCATAATGGTCGTGAAGTCGACGCGGCGGCAGTGAAGTGGAATTATGAGCGCATCAAGAATCCGAAAACATCGAGTGCCTTTGCGCGCTCTGCCCTGGAGAATCTGAAAGAAGTGCTGGCTCCCGACAAGTATACGGTGCGCTGTCATCTGGAACAACCGAGTGCGGCTTTTCTGGCCGATGTAGTGTTTTATCCGTGTAACCTTATTGCCCCAGATAGTGAAGGGGAGGCCGATACGCACCCCGTGGGCTGTGGCCCATTCAAGTTCGTGCGCTGGGAACGCAATAATGTCACGGAACTCGCGCGCTTTGAGAATTATTTTGAGACGGATGCCGAGGGCAATAGTTTGCCCTTTCTGGAGCGTCTCATCGGCCATCCGAAGTCGGAAGACCGTGTACGTCTGACGGCGTTGCGGGCTGGCGAAGCCGACTTAATCGACAATATGGCCTATACCGATGCAGCGGAGTTTCCGAAGAAGTATGCGGGCAAGTTCCAAACCTGGGATGTGCCAATACTGGGGACGTCGTTCATTACATTGAATATGGACAAAGGGCCTTTTGCCGATAAGCGACTGCGTCAGGCTGCCGCACACGCCATTGATCGTGAGGCCATCAAGCAGGCCGTATTCTATGGTCGTGGCGAGATCGCCACGAGTTACTACGCCCCGGTGAGTCCCTGGCATGCTCCTGGTATCCGACCATACCCAGAACATGATCCCGAGAAGGCCAGATTTCTGCTGCGTCAAGCCAAGGCAGAAGGCACCCCCATCGCGTTGCAGTCCTTGCAGGCCTTTCCCTACATGCAGCAGACGGGAGAACTCTTACAGGCCATGTGGACCGATGTCGGCTTCAAGGTCCAGCATCACATTTACGAACTGCCAGTGCTACGACAAAAGCGTCGTGATCGGGACTTTGATGCCGAGTCCACGGCGGGCAGCTATCGTTTTGATCCGGATGGCTGGTTCTCGCGTCATCTGTTGTCAACAGCTCCGTCGACGAAGGAGTTTTCTGCCTTCCGGAACGAGCGGGCGGATAAATTGATCGTGGAAGCACGGCAGACAATCAACAAACAGAAACGCCTGGAGCTGTATGCAGAAATTGAGAGTATCGTGAATGACGAATTGCCTTTCCTCTACATCCATAACTTGACGCTGCTCGAAGCTGGGGTGATGAATCTCAAGGGATATCAACCTGCCGCTTCCGGCCTCTTTACCACCAAGGGAGGAGGCATTCGTACTGCCTGGCTGGCGTAAACGAGCCAGAGGGGTGGAGGGAGTGTACAAGCATGCGTGGCGGTAAGGCAGCGGTGGTGAGCAATATGTCTCTCAGAGAGATGGCATGGTCTCGGCGGGCTTTCCTGGGTGCTGTAGGAGGAGCCCTGACGGGCATGACAGCATACAGCCTTCCTGGGGGTGCTAACGCTGCCTCGCGTCATCCCCAACGCGGTGGGACACTCCGCTTTGCCACCCGCTCTGACGCCACAGGTCTTGATCCCCATCGCAACACCATCTATCCCGTGTCGATGCCGTTGGCTGCCATGTCGCAAGGTTTGCTCGATCTCAACCTGCGCTCCGAACCAGTGCCGGGCATTGCCAGTGAGTGGGAGGCTGCTCCCGATCTGCTCACATATACGTTCAAACTGCGCCAAGGGGTGCTATTTCACAACGGGCGTGTAGTAGATGCGGCAGCAGTAAAATGGAATTTCGCACGACTCAAGAATCCGCAGACCTCGAGTGCCTTCGCTCGTACGGCGCTGGAAAACCTCAAAGACGTTGTGGTGCTAGACCAGTACACGGTGCGCTGTCATCTCCATCAGCCGAGTGCCGCTTTCCCTGCCGATGTCGTGTACTATCCGTGCACTCTGATTGCTCCTGATAGCGAGGCACGGGCCGATACCCATCCCATTGGCTGTGGCCCCTTCAAGTTTGTACGTTGGGAACGGAACAACGTGACGGAGTTGGTACGCTTTGAGAATTATTTCGAGACCGACGCCGCGGGCAACAGCTTGCCATACTTAGATAGGCTCTTTGGTTACCCCAAGAAAGAGGATCAGGTGCGTCTGACTTCTCTGCGGGCCGGCGAGGTCGATCTCGTCGACACTATGTCCTATACCGATGCTGCTACCTTTGCGAAAAAGTACGCTGGGAAGTTGCAGACGTGGGATGTGCCAACGCTTGGCACGTCGTTTCTGGTCTTTAATCTCGACAAGGGCCCTTTCACAGACCAACGGCTCCGGCAAGCCGCTGCCCATGCCACAGACCACGACGCCATTCACCATGCCGTGTTTTACGGCCGGGGCGATGTTGCCAAAGGGTTCTATGCTCCTGCCAGCTCCTGGCATACTGCGGAGGCGCGGTCATGGCCGGCATACGATCCTGATAAGGCCAGGGCTCTACTGCGACAGGCCAACGCTGTGGGGGTTGCAGTGCTCCTGCAGGCGGAGGATGCCTATCCCTATCTGAAGCAAACCGGCGAGTTGCTACAGGCCATGTGGTCTGAGGTAGGCTTCAAAGTGAAACTTGATGTCCTCAGTGCGCCGATTTTGCGACAAAAGCGCCGCGACCGGGAATTCCACGCAGACTCAATGGCTGCCAGTTATCGTTTTGATCCTGACGGGTGGTTTTCACGGTACTTTTTGTCAACCTCTCCCTCCACACAGGAGCATTCAGGTTTCCGCGACGAGCGCGTTGACAGGCTCATTGTCGAGGCACGGCAAACAGCCGACCCACGGAAGCGACGTGAGCTCTACACCGAGATTGAGAGTCTCGTGAACGAGGCATTGCCGATCCTCTACATGCATCACCTGACACTGCTTGAAGCAGGATCGATGAAGCTCCAGGGCTATGCACCGGCGATTTCGGGTTTGTTCAGCACCAAAGGCGCTGGGATTCGCTCTGCCTGGCTGACATAGCCGGACGCAGTGCCCATCTGCTCTCCAATGCATGAATGTTCTTGCTCCTTGCCATGAGGTTTTTGGTTGATTTCCCCGAGAATCTTTGTACAATGACCTACCGCTTGTAAGTATAGTGTGGTGTGGAAAGTATGCTTTCTGATGCACATACCCGTTTCCAAGCAGGGCATGCTGATCCCTAGCAAACAGTGAACTGCTGAATATAGGAGATCGGTAATGACTAGAAGTACCACAAGGGCAGCTGACGACCTTTCCCGACGAGAGTTTTTGGCGGCGACTGGAGGAACCCTCGCTGGTGCAGCAGCCTTTGGGCTCGTTGGGCAAGCCCAAGCAGCCAAGCGTCATCCGAATCGCGGGGGGACGCTTCGTATGGCCCTACGGTCTGATACGACAGGCCTTGATCCGCACCGCAATGTCCACTATTTGGTGTCCATGCCTATTGCTGGCATTTCCCAGGGCTTGCTCGATCTCGACTTGAAACTCGAACCGGCGCCCGGCATCGCCTCCGAGTGGGACGCCTCGAAGGATCTGCTGACGTATACCTTCAAGCTGCAGAAAGGCGTCCTCTTCCACAACGGTCGCGAGGTGGATGCGGAAGCAGTGAAGTGGAATTATGACCGTATTAAGGATGCGAAGAAATCCCATGCCTTCACGCGCTCGGCGTTAGTGAATCTGAAGGAGGTGGTGGTCGTCGACAAGTATACTGTCCGCTGTACGCTCAACGAGCCCAGTGCAGCATTCCCAGCGGATGTTGTCTACTACCCCGCCGGCCTCATGGCACCTGACAGCGAAGAGCAGGCTGACACCAATCCGATTGGTTGTGGTCCATTCAAGTTCGTGAAATGGGAGCGCAACAATCTGACAGAAATGGCGCGTTTCGAGAACTACTTCGAGACGGATGCTGAAGGCAACAATCTGCCATACCTGGACAGCATCGTTGGCTATACCAAGAAGGAAGATCGCGTGCGCCTGACGTCCCTGCGGAGTGGCGAGGTGCATTTGATCGACAACATGGCCTACGCTGACGCGGCAGAATTTCCCAAGAGGTACGCCGGGCAATACCAGACGTGGGACGTGCCAACGCTGGGCACAGCCTTTATCACCTTTAACCTGGAGAAGGGGCCTTTTGCAGATAAAACGCTGCGCCAGGCAGCGGCCCACGCCATTGACCATGAGGCCATCCATCAGGCAGTCTTTTACGGTCGGGGGGATATTGCTACTGGCTTCTTTGCCAAGGCCAGTCCCTGGCATGGAACAGGCTCCCGTCCGTGGCCGGAGCACGACCCCGACAAAGCCAAGTTTCTCATCAAGAAGGCCAAGGCGGAAGGCACGACTATTATCCTGCAGGCCAACACTTCCTGGCCGTATATGCAGCAGACCGGCGAACTGGTGCAGGCCATGTGGACGGAGGTTGGGTTCAAGGTGAACTATAATCTCTACGACGAGGCGGTCCTGACGGAAAAGCGTCGCTCCGGGGACTTCCATGCAGACTCCATGGCGGCAAGCTATCGTTTTGATCCGGATGGCTGGTTCTCGCGGCAGGTCTTATCCACTGCCCCCTCTACAAAGGAGACGTCGCGTTTCAAAAATGACAAGGCTGACAAGCTCATCCTCGAAGCCCGGGGGACTGCCGATAAGCAGAAACGCCTTGAGATGTATGCAGAGGTCGATAGCATTATCAACGAAGAACTCCCAATGCTGTATACCCACTCCCTGACGCTGCTCGAGGCCGGGTCGATGAATCTCAAAGGCTACCAGCCAGCAATTGGTGGTGCCTTTAGCACGAAAGGCGCGGGGATTCGGACAGCCTGGATAGGCTAGCACATGAGAAATGCGCAGCCGTTTGCGCTCTGGATGCGTAGACGGCTGCGCTGTAGAAACGTGCTATGACATGAGGATCACGATACATGCTGCGGTACACGGTTAATCGGATTCTCTATCTCATTCCTGTGCTGCTCATTCTATCGATAGCGGTATTTGCTTTAGTGCACTCACTCCCTGGAAATGTGATCGATATTATCATGTCCGGGGAAGAGAATATCTCCGATCCTGCTGTCCGCAAAGCCCTGGAAAAAGAGCTGGGGCTCGATAAGCCTATCTATGTGCAGTACTTCATCTGGTTGAACAGAATCCTGCACGGAAATTTTGGCAAATCCATGGTCACGCGACGACCGGTGTCGTTAGAACTCTTCGAACGCATCCCTGCCACCATCTACCTGGCGCTTGTTGGTGTCGTGCTCTCGCTCATCATTGCCGTGCCTCTGGGAACCATCGCCGCCGTGAAGCGCAATACCTTCGTTGACTATATCTCTCAGACAGTGTCGTTATTTGGCATCTCCATCCCCGAGTTCTGGTTTGCCATTATGTGTGTGCTCCTTTTTGCGCTCTACCTGGGCTGGCTGCCATCGTCGGGGTACCATAGTCCCACGGACAATCTTGGTCTCAGTCTGCGACATCTGATTTTGCCCGCAGTCGCCATAGGCTTCCGCCAGGCAGCGATCACCACCAGATTGACCCGCTCCAGTATGCTCGATGAAGTCCAGAAAGAATACGTCGATACAGCGCGGTCGCTGGGCTTATCAGAACGCAAGGTGATCTACAAGTACACTCTGAGAAATGCTATGATTCCTACGCTGACGATCAGTGGACTGCAGCTGGCCCAGCTGCTGGGCGGCACAGTCGTGATCGAGACGATTTTTGCCTGGCCAGGTATTGGTCTCGCCTTGTATCAAGCCATTATTACACGAGACTTTCCGCTCATCCAGGCAGGGATTCTCATTCTGGGGACTAAAGTCGTGCTGATCAACCTGTTGGTTGATCTCATGTACCGTGTGATTAATCCGAGGGTACGCCTCGCTTAACGTGGAACCACCCCTATGGTACGCACTGTCCTTCCACAGGAAGAGAT
>CAVZBC010000068.1:0-6952 GCA_963773125.1 uncultured Gammaproteobacteria bacterium
CCGCGGAAGTCATCTGGGTTGCAGGTGTAGACGGGGATGTCGTAAGCGATTGCCGTTGCCGCTATGAGTGCGTCGTAGGCGCGTGCTCCTGGCGTACGGCCCGCACGACGCAACGACGCAGCTACCGCGCCAAACGCCCGAGCGGCGGCAGCGTCGAAGGGTAGCGTTTCGAAATCCGCCTCGGCCTGCTGGAGGTGGGCCTGGCGGGCCTCCCGTTCTTGTTCGGATCGAGCAACCAGTGGGCCGACGGACAACTCGGCCAAGGTGATGGCGCTGACCACCGATTCATTGGGAAGGGCAGTCGGATCCTCGATGCGGCCGAGCAAGATCACCGTGGAGGTATCGAGAAGTCCCCGCTCGTCCGCCATCAGACGGTTGAGTCGAGGAACTCGTCGATGTCCCGCCGCAACTGCTCCGGATCAACCGGGCTCAAGTGAGCTCGCCGGGCGATGAACTCCGCTGCGGGCAGGGCACGCCGCGGGAGTGGGCGAAGTTCGGCGACTTCAGCGCCGTCCCGGGTGACGATCAGGGTTTCACCCCGCGCCACGCGATCGAGGACCTCACCGCCGTGGTTCCGCAGGTCGCGCACACTCACACTAGGCATACCGGATTGTATCACCCGTGATACACGTTAGGTCTTCACGGCGGCTGGTCTAGGAGAGCCGTTTGCTCAAGGCGCGGACCGTGTCAACGTTCGTCACGTCGCAACGGGTGAACACCACGCAGTTCACGACGCTCGCCCGATGAAAGCCCGCCGAGGTCGTAAGTTGGCTGGCCTGGCCGAACCCGTACGACCAGGACCACCTCCTGGGGCGCACCGATGCACAGGAAACCCTCGCGCTCGTACGTCACATCCGCACCCGACTGAGTGGTTGTCCGGCCCACGCGTTGCGAGATCAGCACGCCCACGCTCGGGAGGTTGCCGTCGTACCGGCAGGTGACGTCCAAGACGACCCGCACTGCTGCACCACCGGATGTTACGGGAGTTCCAAAGCGGCGTTCTCGGCGTATTTGTCTGGTTTGCGGAACAAACTGGCTGCCTCCGGAGTACATGTGCTGAGTGTCAAACCGGGGTTTGTCTCTACCCGTATGACCGCAGGTATGGCACTGCCTCCGCTCCTCACGGCAACCCCGAACACGTCGCGCAGACGGTGTACAGGGCCGTCATGCGACGTCAGAATACCCTGTACGTGAAATGGTTTTGGCGCTGGATCATGCTCATCATCCGCCTGATTCCAGAGCCGATCTTCAAAAAGCTGCACCTGTGAACCTTGCTGGCGTTGTTTGCCTGTGCGGAGATACATGCCTATGGCGACACGGCGATGCAGAGCTGCTTGCCCTTGCGAGCAAACGCTTTTTCAAACCCTTTAGAACTTAAAGGACAGAACAGAGAGGGATGCCATGCCATCATTACGACAAACGCTACGACAGATGTTGCAACGTGGGGAGACCATCGTGGCGCCTGGCGCTTACGACCCCATTAGTGCCCGCGTGGTGCAGTCTTTGGGGTTTCCGGCGGTGTACACGGGTGGCTATGTCACCGGGGCGCATACGGCGATTACCGAGCCGCTGTTGACGCTGACGGAGCAGGTGGAGGTGGCGCGCCGAGTGGCACACGCGGTTACCCTGCCAGTGCTGGCGGACGCCGGGGCAGGATATGGGGACCCACTGCACGTTATGCGCTGTGTGCGCGAATTCGAGACGGCGGGTATCGCTGGTATTCATATTGAGGATCAGGTATACCCCAAACGCGCCTCGTACCATAAAGGCCTGGAACATATCGTGGCCATGGAAGAATTTGCCGAACGGCTTACCTACGCTCTGCGGGCGCGGCAAGACAGCGATTTTCTCATTATTGGCCGCACCGATGCCTTTTCAGCCGTGGAGGGCAGCCGCGAGGAACTCGTCCGTCGCGGCCTGGCGCTGCGCGACCTCGGCGTGGACGCGGTCATGCCCCGCGGTGTCCGCCAGAAAGACGACCTGGCGTTCTTTCGCCAGGCGGTGCCGGATGTGCCGCTCCTCGTTATTGCTGGAGCGGATGATATCTCTGTACAGGAATATGCGGCGCTGGGATATCAGATCATTATCTATGCCACGACGCCTATTGTCGTCGCCATCAATGCCCTGGTGGAAGCGTACCAACATCTCAAAGACACCGGCTTGCTCAATCTGACGGCCCAGCAGGTCGCCGCTATCCGTACGCAGGTCGAAGCGCTCATTGACCTGCCAGCGTATTATCAGGTCGAAGCCGAGACCACGGAACGACGGTAAGGAGAGACGCGCGTGTCGGCACGCGACCACTCAGGTCGAGGAGGGTTGTCACTATGGACCGCGGCGTGAGCGTCGTTATGTTGTGCATGGTGCTGAGCCTCGGCATACAGGCCGAGGCGCAAACGCAGGAGATCACTCCGGGGCAGACACTGTATCAGCAACATTGCGGTATCTGTCATGGCATACTGGCATCAACAGGCACAGAGTATCGGTTCACGCCGCCGCTGGTGCGGCTCGCCGTGTTGATCCCGGCCGCGACCGGGGAGCAGGTTGCTGTCGCACCGCCCCACGGGCCATCACTGCAAGGCGTGTATGGTCGCCCAGCCGGCACGGTGCAGGGATTCACCTACTCCCGGGCATTCCAGAAGGTGTTGCAGGGTGTCGTGTGGGATGACCAGACACTCGACAAATGGATTGCCGACTCGCAGGCCTGGGTCCCAGGGTCGCTGATGTTCTACAAGCAGCCTGACGCAGAGATTCGGCGCCAGATCATTCGCTACCTGCACGCCAACCGTTAGAACGTCGGTTGAGTATGCCGCAGGCCATGGTAGGGGCGCCTCGGCGAGGCGCCCGCTGGCTTGCCGGGTGGGACGGATGACACGTTCCGCTTACGCCGAGCGTTTCGGGATGAAGCCGTAGGTGGCATTATCCCGCAGCGTGTCAAGGGTGCCCGCCAGACGATACTCCTCCTTGATCTGCGCGAACTTGTCCGCCGGCAGGGGCCGGTAATCAGACCGCAGGTTGAGGTTATACACCCGTGCTGAGTTGTAACCAAAGATTTGATTCTTCACCGGGCCGTTGGCTGCACCAAGTGGCGCAAAGCCGTGTTTCTTCTGCATGTCTTCTGGAATTTCCAGGCGACGCATGGCTTCGATTTGCCATTGCGGCGACCCGTACAGCACTGAATCAGTCCCCCACACCACGTGGTCAGCCCCCATGCCTTTGATCCAGGTGCCAAGCAAGGCTGCGGCAAAGCGCGGATTGGCCGTACAGGAATTGGCAAAGCTGGTGCCCATCTCAGCGTAGACGTTGGTCACGCCGTACTGCTCAGGAATGCGCGCCAGGTCACTGGCCCACTCGATGCCGCCATTCTGCTCGAACCTGGCCAGGATAGCATCGGGCAGTTCCTGGAAGGCGCGCAGACAGCCGTGGTAGATGACGAAGTTGATCTGTGGCCAGTCTTTGGCCGCTTTACCAATGTCCCAGTGCGTGTTGTATTGCCACACACCCTCCCAGCTTTTCTCGTAGTCAGCCGGCATCAGCCCCTTGTGCACACAGATGGTGCGGATGCCAGCTTTGACGGCTTTTTCGTAGAACGGATAGACCAGTTTCTCATCGTCGAGACGCCAGGGGTACTTCGTTTTTGCCGACAGCGGGTCACCAATGGTGTACATCTTCCAGCTGTCAGGGCGAAGCTGCTCAATGGACTTGTCAACGTCCTCCACCCAGCCAGGTTGCCCTGGGGTGACGAGCGCATGGCCGAGCATGCGGCGGCCACCGGCAATGCGATTGACGATATCGACGCCTTCGTGGATCTGTTCGTTCGACAGGAACACCCACGATTTATCGTCGAAGGGAGCACCGCTCAACAAGGCCACCGAGGTGTCGCTGTTGAAGAAGATCTGCCGCACGTAGTTTTCGAATTTGTAATAGTACAGATCGCTCTTCTCTTTGTCCGTCAGCGCCTTGTTCCAGTGTTCCGCGGCAAAGACGGCTAATCCCAGGATGCCTTTCTGATCGAACTTGTCGTGCACGAAGTGCGTCTGGTCATCAAAGATAAACTGGTTCTGCAACGCCTTGGCGCGTTCGGCACCCTGGGCCGGATCAGCGGCTTCCGCCTCGGACACGTCAAATAACTTGCCAAAGACACTATTCATGGCCAGAAAGGCCGCTGCCATACCGCAACTCGAGCGCAGAAATTGGCGCCGATCCATGCCATGTTTGCCGCCGTGAGTCTCCGCCAGTTCTTTGATGCGGGCTTCGACTTGTTGTTGTTGCGCCGTTTGTGGGAGGGGATTGAATTCCCCATTGGAAATGATCTGCGTTGGCACCGGTGAACGAAAGGCGTTTTCTGCCGATTCGAGTTGTGCCAGTTCTTGAGGACTGAGATAGATGCCCATACCCTTTCTCCTCCGCATGGCTGCAGGACGCAGCGATCAGATCAGTCGGAGCGAACCTCTACCATCCCTACAGATAACTGTCGGACGCGTCCAGGGGCTACCCTCGGCATGTCCCTGGTCACGCGTGGGCCAGTCTAGCGGAGCCATGGCGTGAATGCAATGGCCTTTTTCTCTAGCGCCAGCTGTCTACAGCCGCCTGCATGACCTGCCGGGGGCCCTGGCGCACACGTCACGCTGCCAATGATATGGCCCGCTTGCAGGTGCTGACACTTTTTCTCGGCTTGGGGAACTACGCTATTGCAGGAGGTAAAAGGGGGAAACCCCCCAGGAGGTTTGTACATGCGCAGAAAAGTTGTCCTGAGCATATTCAGTCTTGTGCTGCTCATCATGATGAGTGGCTGCCATTATTTCGCTTTCCACCACCATCATGGGTCCCACCATCACCACCACGGTCATTCTCACCACCGCCACCACCACGGTCATCATTGGTGAGACAGCAAGAGAGGGAGAGAGGGAGAGAGGGAGAGAAAGAAAAGCCACGCTCTTCCTCTCTCCTCCCTCCATCTCTCCATCCCTCATGGCACGTCTTGCAGCACGCCTTGGGCGGCGAGAAACTCTGGCATCTGCGCGCATAGCCCGGCCTCCTCGGCTCGTTGCACGAGTTGTCGGCAGGTGTGGCGCTGCAATGCCGTATGGCCCTGCTGCCCGTAGGCCCAGGCCAGGGCGGCCAGCGATTGGATATGATACGGATTGGCCAGCAAACGTTGCTGTGCGAGCGCAATGACGTCGTCGACACGCCCGAGACGACGTTGTATTTCCAGGAACACATCGCGGAAGATATCTTTTTGCTCGCGACTGCCACCGCCCATTTTGTCCATATGCTGGATGGCTGGGGCCATAAGTTGTCTGGCGCCTTCGACATCGCCGCGCATGAACGCCAGCTCCCCGGCCAGCAAGTCTGCCCCCAACGTCGACCAGTACCCGCTGGGTGGCCCTTCGGGCAGCCGCCGCAAGCGCTCGATCTGCTGCTGCGCCTTGTCAAATGCCCCGGCGCGCGCCAGGGCCAGGCCAATCCAGTGATGCATCCAGATCGTCAAGTAGTCGGCCTGTTCGAGCAGCCGTTCCCCCTGCGCCGCCAGGTCTTTCCACATCGCCTCGTCGACCGGCGCGTGACGGAGGACCTCCAGGCGCCACATCAGCTCGATGCGCTCGAACAAAGGCAGGGGCGGAGAGGCCGAGGCCCAGTAGTCACGCGTGAGCCGCTCATGACCCAGGATGGCCTGGGCTTCTGCCAGGTGCCAGAGAATATGCGCATAATGTTCGAGTGAGGCGGCACGTTCAAAGGTTTCGAGCGCGTTGCGATAGTCTCCACGTGCCTGGTAGGCATGCCCGACGGCATGATAGGTGTAGAGATTGGTGGGGTCGAGCGCTAGAGCGCGCAGGCTCATGCGTAAACCCTCGTCGTTGTATCCCGATTGCTCCAGGAAAAAGCCGGTCATGGTGAGAAACTGTGGGTCATCGGGGCAGGCGGCCAGACTACGGCGGGCAAGCTCCAGGCCCTGTCGATATTCCCCGCGGGCGATGCAGACGAAATTCAGTGTGCGCACCGCGATGCGATCCGTTGGGTATTGGGCGGCGATCTGGGTCAGCAGGGAGTGCGTCATGGCCTGGTCGCTGCGCTGCATGGCATCCACGGCCTGTACATGCAGATGTTCGCGTGCATCCTGCACGCCGTCTGCCAGCGCCATTACGTGTCGGTGGGCCTCTGTGGCGACGTCGACCCTGCCCATGCGCCAGGCCACGTAGGCGCGGGTGCAGTGGCCGAGGGTAAAATGGGGGTCCATACGTCACTGCCGCCTGTATCGCCTCCGGCGCGCCGCTGCGCCAACGCAGGAAGAGGTCAATGCCGCGCTCGTAGGCCGCCAAGGCACTCGAGGAAGTGGTAGAAACCGCCAGCCCTTGCGCATCCGTGTATGCCATTATTACTCCTTTCCCACGCTCGTCCGAACATCTCTGAGAATTGTTGCACCTACTATACGCCTATTGCCGCTGATTGTCAGCAGTCCATTACGGTCCACGCCGCCCTCACCCCTGGTCGGGCTGGGGGGTCAACAAGGGCACTTCAGCCTTGGCATAGGTGAGTTTCATTGTGATGAGGCCATTCTCGACGTGCAGGATGTCGAGACCGCGCCAGCCGCGACGGCGCTCACCCCGCTCTAGCGTACACAGCCAGCGGATGAGTGCCTTGCCGGCTTCTGCGTCGACAAAGAGATCCTCGGTGTGAAACCGGAGCGTGCCATAGTCACCACGAAACTGCGGCACAAAGGCCGCACGAATAGCAGCTTTGCCACGGTTGCTTGTGCCGTTGAATTCGTCATAAATCGCATCGTCGGCCATAAACGCCATGACACCGTCCAGGTCGTCCTGGTTAAAGGCGTTGGTGAAGCGGAGAACGAGGTCTTCGAGCTGGGCACGGGTCAAGGTGGATTGTGCCATGGTGTCTTTCCTTGCTGGTGGATGTCTAACGTTCCCTTCGGTCCCTATCCATAGTTGTTTTCGCG
>CAVZBC010000069.1:0-19624 GCA_963773125.1 uncultured Gammaproteobacteria bacterium
CCGGGCTCGGTCATCGCGATCGCGGAGATCAGGTCGCCTGACACCAGTCCTGGCAGCCAGCGCTGCTTCTGCTCGTCGTTCGCCAGCGCGCTGATGTAGGGGACGATCACGTCGTTGTGCACCGGGAAGCCGACGCCGCTGCCGCCCACGCGGGTGATCTCCTCGGCCAGGACGACGTTGTAGCGGAAGTCCCGGACGCCCGCGCCGCCGTACTCCTCGTCGACGTCGAAGCAGAGCAGGCCGGCCGCGCCGGCCTTGCGCCAGACCTCGCGGTCGACCTGGCCGTCCTGCTCCCACTGGTCGTGGAAGGGCTTGACCTCCTTCTCCATGAAGGCGCGCGCGGTGGCGCGGAAGTCCTCGTGCTCCTGCTCGTTGATGGAGGGGCGCTCAGGCAACGTGAGACTCCTTGTTCGCGGTCTTGTTGAGCTCGTCGAGCATCGTCGTCGGGCCGTGTGCGAGCTCGTAGCCGTTCGGATACGTCGGATGGGTCCGTTCGTACGGCGTGCGGCGGGGCGGGAAGAACCGCAGCGCCTTCGCGCGCAGCCGCAGCCCGATGTCGACGGCACGGACCAGCCAGATCGGCTGCTCCTCCATGCCCAGGGCGAGCCGGAGCGGCTCGTCCATCAGCGCGATCGTGACGCGCCGGAAGCCCAGCCTGAGGTACCACGGCGCGGTCGCGCGGCCGATGCGGATCGTCGCCTCGGTGACCCGCTTGTTCGCCGGGTCGAACGCAAACCGCCGGCGCTCGTAGGAGGTCAGCAGCTCGAGGTAGCCGTCGTAGGTCTGCGGTAGCCCCTTGATGCCCATCAGCTCGCCGAACCTGGTGGTGAACCGGGTCAGCGCGACCAGCTCGACCGGGTCGAGGTCGCGCCAGCCGTAGCGGCTGATCCACCTGACCGGGCCGACGAGCGTCGTGGCGAGCACGTACTGGAACTCGTCGTTGGGGATGTCGTAGTGACCGTGGATCCGGTTCAGCCGCCGGACTGCCGTGTGTGATCGCTCGGACTCGACGCCCTCGACGATCGCCTCCTCCTGGAAGAACAGGGTGTCGTCGTACCGCTTGACGCCGTGGTTCTCGAACTCACCCGTGCGGTCGAGCAGCCGCGCAATGGACGGGACGCCGTAGTCGCGCAGGAAGGCGATCGCCGTGCCCTGGTCCCAGTCCCACGGGAAGTCGTGGCGCCCGGTGAGGCTGACGATCCGGTCGCGGTCGGCGTCGTCGTAGGGGTCGAGGGTCCGGATCTCGTCGAGGTGGTCGAACCGCCCGCGCGACCCCAACCTCATGACACCGGCCTCATGACACCAGCCTCATGACACCAGCCTCATGACACCCAGTCCTTGAGCTGACTGATGGTGGCCGCGGGGTTCTCGGTGGCCGGGACGATCGACAGGTGGCTGACGCCGGCCTCCTTGAAGGCGGCGATCCGCTCCTGGACGTACGACGCGGGGCCGACCAGGTTGCTCTGCTCCATCCACTCCATCGGGACGAGGGCTTCGGCCTCCTTCTTCTTCCCGTCGAGGTAGAGGTCCTGGATCTCCTTGGCCTCCTTCTCGTAGCCGTAGTGCTGGGCGAGCTGGTTGTAGAAGTTCTTGCCGCGGGCGCCCATGCCTCCGACGTACAGCGAGGTCATCGGCCGCAGGATGTCAGCATCCCCTTCACGTCCTCGCCGATCGCGACCATGCCGCCGGCGCTGACCTGGAGCGGGCCGAGCGCCGGGTCGCGCTTGGCGGCGCCGGCGTCCAGGGATGCCCCCCAGACCTCGCGGGCGCGCTCGGGGATGAACAGGATCGGCAGCCACCCGTCAGCGAGGCGCGGCGGTCATCTCGACGTTCTTGTCGCCGAGCGAGGCCACCCAGATCGGGATCGTGTCGCGCTCGGGGTGGACCAGGATCTTCAGCGGCTTGCCGAGGCCGAGGCCCTTGCCTTCCGACAGCGGGATGTCGAAGATCCCGTGCGACTCCAGCGGCTCGCGCTTCAGTCCTTATATGTTTATGGTAGCTTTTGTGATGAGTAACCCTGGTATGGGCCTCATCGCAAAATGCCCAGGGACTCCTGGGCACAGAGGAAAGATGACACTGGGTTCCCTCCAGACGTGTTCACGCAAGATCGGACGGTATCGAAAGCCGCTTTGTCTGGAAAGCAGAGCTTGTATGTATAAGGTCGATCTGAACATGTCGTATCCATTAACTTCTTGTTTTGAGGATAGCGGTAGACATCGTATGACACTCCCCAAACTCGGCATTGATGTGGCGAAGAAGACATTTGCCGTGGCCCTGCTCCGTGCGGAGAAAGTGCGTCAGAAGACCTTTGACAATACCCCGATAGGTTTCCACGCGTTGACGACCTGGCTCGGGCACCACGACAGTCCTCGGTGCCATGCCGTAGCGGCCCGCCTGCTCGCGGAGATGCCCCAGCTGCAGACCTTTCGGTTGGCCCGCCATGCCGCGGCTTACGCCGGGCTCACCCCGCGCCATTGCGAGTCGGGAACCAGTGTCCGGGGCCGTACCTCCTTATCGAAAGTCGGCAGCGCTCGCCTGCGAAAGGCGCTGTACTGGCTCGCGATTACGGCCCTCCGATGCAATCCACTGCTTCGCGCTTTTGGACAACGCCTGCGGGAGCGTGGGAAGACGAAGATGATCGTGATCGGCGCCGCGATGCGGAAACTGGTCCATCTGGCCTATGGGGTACTCAAAACGGGTCAACCCTTTAATGAAAACTATGCCTTAGGGGCTTGACAAGGAACACGGTATCTGCTGGGCCGCCATAGCGTCAGACGAACCCTGCAACGAAATTTTATGTTTGATTTTTAGACAAAATTTTGGTGTATAATGTCTGAAAATTGAACATACGGAGGCATCAAGATGGCGTTGCAGAAGTCAGAGTAGACATTCCGACGTTCCCTGCGGCTGAAATCGAAAGTCAGTTCGCGAGCGCGCTCGCAGCATGAGGCCAAGGTGCAAGCACACTGCGGGGAACTGGGGAGGTGGGGGAGTCCTTCCCTCAGGAGGGGCAAGTCGGGCTGAACCTGACATTGATTCACTCGTTGCCGTTGAAGCCTTGACAGTGATCGAGTCCTTTGTTCCTTTCGAACTTACCAGAAAGCCTTATCCGACCTGGCGGCTATACGAGCGTCAATGATTTTATCAATGACTTGTTGCCGAAGGTGAACAATCGGTGGCTCGGATATCACGAAAGGAAGACGTCATGACTGGAGATGAAAAAGATAAGGAGAAGAATGAGATAACAGGCTCTGAGACTATGGATCGGAAGGAACTTGGGAGCACGTCTGCGAGAAGCACGGGAATACGTCGGACTGTCGCAGGATGAAGTTGCCCAATACCTGTCGATTCCCCGCACAGCGTTATCCCATATCGAGACAGGACAAAGACGCGTTGATGCGCTCGAATTGAAAAAAGCTTGCGCAGCTCTACAAACGTCCTGTTGGGTATTTTACCGGGGAAGAACCGATGGGTGAAGCGCTACCTGATGAGGTCGCCCATTTGGCGCGTGCTGCTTCTGGACTCTCCTCTCGCGACCGGGAGGAATTAAAACGGTTTGCAGAGTTTCTGCGTGCAAGAGCACAGACGGGGTCTGACTAAGATGGCTGATGTGCGACAAACAATCCTTCGGGGAACACGGGAAGCGCCAGGCTGCATCGTGAACTTGGTATGCAGGAGCAGATCGCTGAGCAAGGGGGACGCATCGATGTGTTTGGGACACTCTGTTGCCAGTGATGTTCCACTTCTCTTCAAACCCCTTGATGGATTACTGGGGGTATTTCATTCCTGATCCGACACCAGGCGTGCTGGTCACGACCCAAAGAGAGCTCAGCATTCAACGTTTTACGGTGCTCATGAACTGGGACATTTTCGGTTGAATCACCGGCCGAGTCTCGATGACGAGACGATTCTGCGCCGGTCTCCTTTCTTTGGCGACGTCGAGTTATGATGAGCAAGAGCTTGAGGCGGATGCGTTCGCTTCGGCCTTTCTCCTCCCACGCTGGCTCTTTGCAGTGCATTTTCAACGGCAGGGATGGACGGCAGCTGCGATGCATGACCCGCAGACGGTGTATCAGGTTTCGCTTACGGGTCGGTGGCAGCTATCAGAGCAACCTGTCATGCATTACAACGCCATAACATCATTGATCGGGCAACCTGTGAAGATCTTCTTCAAGTCCAACCGAGAAGGCTCAAACAAGAACTCCTGTCCAATTACCGACCGCCGAACTGGCGGAGTGATGTCTGGCTTCTGACGGAGAAAGACGAAGGGGCTCTCATTGAGGGAAGTCGCGAATGACCTCTTCGTCGTGCGCTTAAAGGAGCATAGCAATGCCGGCTATGTGTGGAATTTTGAAGAGCTCGAACATGCCGGTTTCGCCATAGTCCGTGACGAATATGAGGCTCCTGAGAATGAAACAATCGGTGGAATCGTCACCCGGACTGTTACCGCATACTCTTCAGAGCGGCATAGTGGTCAGTTTATTCTTCAGGAAGCACGTCCCTGGCTGGCAACTGGGCAAGCGCTTGCAGAATTTACTTTGTCCTTTGATCTGAATGGACCCGAAGAGGAAGGATTGTCCCGAGCTGAGCGGCGTCACTGGCTGGAGGCCGCTTGATGGCAGTGACTGTCGACTGTGACCTGCGTCATCTCTTTGGTCCGAGCCCGAGATCAAGGACCACGGCCAACATGTATGGCATTCGCAGCAAGTGATACCCATGCAGCCGTACGCCCGGACTGGGAGCCGCTGTCCTGTGAATATGCCTATTACCATGCCTTGCAATATGACAATGGTGCGCCGGGTGATGGAACGACATTATCGGGCATGCTGACGGCAATTGCACAGGATGGGCAGCCGTACGAGGCGGACTGGCCGTACCTCAGCGCCTTGCCGAGCGACCTGACAAAGTGGCAGCCACCCACAACGGTGGGCCAGTTGTTCAGACGGTCAAGCGAACAACGATTAGCGACAGAGCTCTATACCCTGCTTGACAGTGGGTTCACCGGTTATCGTTCTCATGACGCTCTCAAGCGGCGTTCAATCGGCCAGGACCTGGGGGCATTGTGGCCGGCAATGAGCCGATTAGTCCGCGCTCGCCGTCATGCTGTGATCGCCGTTGGGTACGGCAGACAAGGAAGCGAAAGGTTCGTGCTCGTGCGGAATAGCTGGGGAGACGCTGTGGGGTATGAACGGCTATGCCTGGCTTGCGGAGTCTTATCTCACACCACGGATTATCGCCCTGGCAATCATGAAGGAGAAGATTTGAGATGTATTTGCCGATCCAATCGCAACAGACCTGTGCGCAGGCTTGGCTGGCAGCAGTAATGCTGCGCATAATCAGGAAGGCCAGGGAAGCGTACAATGTCATTGTAGATATTGAAGAATCCGCTCGAACGCACAGAGGGCGATGAGCAGGTGATCGCATCGTGGTATGATTCTTTCCGACGGATCACATGACAGTATCCCTGTCGCCACGGTCATCAATACGATTTTCCCATATGAACTGTTTCTTCAGCACGGGACTCCAGACATTTACGATAGGTTTCTGCACGTGTATGACCGCATTAAAAAGCCTGCAGGACTGGGGGCGTTACTTCCATCGCATGATCTATCATAAAACTGCTGGTGGGGAGGTCATAAATCCCCTTGCCAACTTGGTTGAGAAAGTTCGCAGACAAGTGCAGGCCGTCTCGGACATTCAGAAGTGTGTATGAGCTATCCGTGTTCGATCCAGTATTAGACCTGCAAATCTATGACCCGGCAAAAGACGCAGGCCGTGTCATGAATCGCCAATGTTTAAGCTTTCTCAGCTTCAAGCTGCACCCCGAGAAAGGCCTCATGCTCACGGCGATGTATCGCAACCATTATTACATTGCGAGGGGATTGGGAAACTTTATAGGCCTCGGTCGTCTGCAAGAGTTTATAGCCCACGAGGCCGGTGTGCCTGTAGGGCCGCTCACGTGCATCTCGACTCATGCTGAGGTAGATCGCGATCCCTGGAATAAACAGGAGCTCGATCAGCTGCTTCATGCTTGTGCAGAAGCACTACAGAACAGCGATGGCATTGCCGTGGCGCCGGTATCGAGGGCATCCATAAAGTTCAGCAATGCCTGCAATGAAGGCATTTTGACCACCATAGCTGGGATGACGGACATAATAGCAGTCTGAACATCCAAGGGCTGTGACAACCCTATGGGCATCCCCGCCGATTGCTACAATGCGACGTGGTTGAAGCATGTCCAGCAAGTTAATGAGAAACGACTCGCATGCGCGCCGCTCACGTACCGAATGGCAACGATTGCTTAACGGTCGTCCCGGACAATACGGATGGAAAGGAAAAACATTCCACAGGAATACCGGGACAGATATACGCTCAGCATACGCCAGACAATGGCAGCAGTCCGTTCGGCGACTGGAGGGCCGATGGTTGCGCTGGTGCAGCTTCAGGCCGCCGAAGATCTTGCTGAACGTCGGGAGATGTACCTCATCAGTCAGTGGAAGTCCCGTGCGCCGGCCACCGCGATAGCCGAGGTCTCTCGCTATCCAGATGGAATCAATAGACCGTGCATGTGCTGCCATGAGGAATGTATGCAGATTTTCACGCCGTAAGGCCGGGGCGTTTGGTTTATCGTATACGTCGCAACGATCCGCATAGGGATTAAACACGTCTTTGAGGTGCATTGTGGCAAGGGCATCGATAAACGTCTCCGGCTGCATTACGGCATCTCCTGAAAGGTTAGAGTTCGACGACCTAAATCCGCCACAACACGACCCCGCCGATGGTGTCGCAAGGCGCGAAACACTTTGTAGCCTTCAAGAATTGCCTCTTCCCACAGCCAGAGCGGGCAGAGTTCCACTTCGTATCCACGAACGAGTTCACGCACCGCTTTCAGCAGGCCGTAGTCGAGACGAGGCACATTCTCAAAAAAGTTGAGTCGGTGTGCATGGTTGAAAATCCAGGTGGCAATACCTTCCTGGATCAGGATCGCGCGCGCACCGTCTTCAGCATCGTCAATCTGCGGATTGCTCTTACGCTTGACCCGGAACAACGATCGAATGACAGGTGACCAGCCGAGAATAGCCGCATAGGCCAGGTGAAAGACATCATGAAACCGATAGTCGTCTTCTTCGATTTTGTTATCCGTTAAGCGGTCGCCGATTTTAATGCCATTGCAGCGCTGGTAGACATAGGTATTCCCACCGACCTCTTTTTCAAAGATTTCTATTTCAATCAGGCGGGGAAGTTGCTCATCAGGGTCATAGTGGTCATCAAACAGGGCGGGATAGACTTTTTCTATGGGCCAGCGACTGAAGATTTTTCCGAGGTTTTCGCAGGCCGCTTTCGCAAGACTGACACCCGCATCGTTGGCCGCCTGGACGAGCAAGCGAAAAACGGTAATCAGATCGCCCGAAAGCACGTCACGATTATCGGGTCAGTCTTCCAGTGGTGAAGTCTTCGAGCGTGTGGCCGACTTGTACAGCCAGCTGCATTAATGTTTGCTCGAACGCTTCGGGAGGTTTTGGGCCAGTGGGAACCACATCAGGCTGCAACGCCACAAATTCAAGACCATCACTCGGCGGCAAGGTATCCCATTCGCGAGATGGGGAGGTCGCGCGCTGTCCAAGGTCGCCCAGGCGAAGGCCCGCACGTGTTGCCGTTGTCGAGAGGTACCAGAGGACATCCCCAAGTTCTTCAATGACAGAATGCTGATAGCCGATATAGGAATCCGCATCACGCTGTTTCTTCTTCAGCTCACTCAGCAGGCTTCCCGCTTCGCCAAAGAGACCTAATAAGGGAAATGCCAGACTTTCATCACCTTCGCGCGACCTGGCATCCGTCTTCTCTGCCAGTGACTGGTATGTACTCAGCGTCAGCGATGCATAGGATTCACCAGAAATCTGCTGGGCATTGGCAGCTAGCATAATTGTTGTCCTGCAAGGTCAAGTTCATGCAAACTGGTATTATCCTATCGCACTTAAGGACCAATGCTCAATACCGGCCATCCAGAAACGACAACCTACGGGAAGCCCCTTTTTCAGGGCTGAACTGTCCCAAGGAAGTCTGTTGTCGAAACAGTAGAGGCGCATAGAAACCGTTGAGGGTGTTTCAGAGTTGTGGATCTCATGTTAGATGGCTCGCCCGAACTCATATCGGTTGACGAACAGCCCAATGACCAGATCGTGCATCTGCTCGGTCTTTGAAAAGCAGATCGTGCGGCGTACCAAGCGCTTGATCCGCGTCCGCAAGTTGATGTGTTTGCTCTCGATTCTCTGCGTGTGCTCTTTGCCAATCGTGTGCTTTGCGGCGTCCACATGGCGCTCGTAGGTGCCCCAGCCGTCCGTGTAGTACCGGGTGATGCCAAACGGCTCCAATAGGGCCTGAAGGCGGAGAAAGACCTGGGCCTTTTCGCCGTCCGAACACATAGGCCAAGACCTGCCCCGTGTGGTGATCGATGGCGTGCCATAGCCACCGTGGATGCGCTTTCTTGGCCACATAGGACCACATTTCGTCGAGCTCTGAGCAGTCAACCCACGACGCATCTTGCAAGCTCGTCAGCACGGCATATCTCCACCTCGACCGTGCTCGGGATGCCCGTGTGCCAACACGGCATGATTCACCTGGTGCAGCGCCGGTGCCTTTTTTTGAGTTCCTTGATGACCGTGGTGGGACTGACGTGTAACACGCGAGCCGTGTCCCGAATCCCGCTGGCATTCATGGCCATATCGACCATCTGCTCTTTGATATGCGGGGATTGGCCGGGATAGGAATAGTCAAGCAGAAAGGTGCGACCTCGATCTGGGCACTGGCGGCAGCGGTAGCGTTGCTTGCCTTGCGGGGTTTTGCCATGTCGCACAATATCGGTCCCTTGACAGGAGGGACAGTGCAGGACTTGGGTAACCATAGTACCTCGCGATCAGATGGATCATTCTGCTCCTCGAACACGCTTAGAGAACATAGCAGATCCACAACTCTGAAACACCTTCGGCAACGCCCCAGACGCCATGCTGTCACAGGATCTTCTGCGCCACGCCTGGACAGGTGGTATGATACCGGACACTCTTCGGTGGCACATCACACTGGACCAGCAGCACCGTCAACAGGCTCGGATAGAACACGTGAAGGATGGCACCTATGCACGCGAGACACGTCGCACTGACTGACTGGGTGGAACACCAGCTGGCAGCGCAGCAGCCGGTAGCGGAGATTATTGAGCAAGCCCCAGATCTGGCTATACTAGACGCCTACCAGATCCAGCAGGCCCTTATCGCACGTCGCGTGGAGCGAGGAGACCGCCTCATCGGGTATAAAGCGGCCCTCACCAGCAAGGGCATGCAGCAACAGGCGGGGATCGGCGAGCCGCTGCTCGGCACTCTGCTCAACTCGCGTCTGCACAGCGACGATGCCCCGGTCTCCTTGCATGGCTTCATCAAGTCCACCCTGGAACCCGAAGTCGGTGTCCTGCTGCGTACCGACCTTGCCGGCCCTGGCCTCTCTCGACACGAAGCCCTGGCGGCCATCGCCGGGTACCTGCCCTGCGTAGAAATAGGCGATATTCGTTCTGGAGAGGCACGCCGCAGCGTACAGCAGACTATCGTGTGTAACACCTTTAACGGTGGCCATGTGTTCGGCCAGCCCCTGACCGCAACACCAGGCATTGACCTACGCGTCGAAGCGTAGTGCTGCGTTTCAGAATTAGTGTCCTAGTTTTGGGGCTCGATTTGAGGCTAAAATGGGAGGCATGTTGATGGCCATTGCGATCGGTTTTGCCAGAGGATGCCTCCCATGCGTGGTCCCTTCCCGAGCTACCGGCCTGAGTTCCCGCCGACATTCTTGGAGCAGGCTGCAAAGATTGCCTGGCAAAGGACTGTTCCGTACCAGTTGCGCCAACGGGCCGCCCTGGTCTTGCTCTTGTCGCAACAACCGCTGGTGTCCAACAGCGAGGCGGCACAGCGGGTACAGCTCCATCCGCGTTCGGTGCGCCGTTGGCGACACCGTTGGGCCACGGGGGACTTTGCCCTGGACGACAAGCCGGGACGGGGCCGCAAGGCGGATTTTTCCCCCGCTGGACCACGCACTGGTCAAGGCGGTCGCCTGTGAACTGGTCGCAGAAACCAAGCAACCGCTGAGCCGACAGTCCCTGGCCGACGTCACTGCCCGGGTCCGCACAGTGCTGGGCACACCGATCAGTCGCAGCACGGTGTGGCGGATGCTCGCTACGGATGCCATCAAACCGTGGCGGTACAAGTACTGGATTTTTCCGCGTGATCCCCACTTCGCCGACAAGGCCGGCCCGATTCTGGACCTCTATGCGGGCAGGTGGCAAGGCGAACCCCTGGGGCCCAAGGACTACATCCTCAGCGCCGACGAGAAGACCAGCATCCAGGCCCGCCGCCGTTGCCATCCCTCTCCTGCCTCCCGCGCCGGGCCGAGCGGCCTATATCGAGCACGAATACGAGCGCGGTGGTGCCCTGCAATATCTGGCCGCCTGGGACGTCCGCCGGGGAGACGTCATGGGCCGGTGTGAACCGACGACCGGTATTGCACCCTTTGGCCGCTTGGTCAAGCAGGTGCTGGCTGAGGAACCCTATCGGTCTCGTGAACGGCTGTTTTGGATCGTGGACAATGGCTCGTCGCATCGCGGTGACGCCTCGAAGACGCGGCTGCGTCAGGTCGATTCTCGTATCATTCTGGTCCATACACCGGTCCACGCCAGTTGGCTCAATCAAGTCGAAATCTACTTCTCTATCATCCAACGCAAGGTACCGACCCCCAATGACTTTGCCGACTTGGAAGCGCTACGGCTGCGCCTGGCCTTGTACGAAGAGCTTTCGAATCACAACCCCACACCTTTTCAGTGGAAGTTTGACCGTGCCAAACTGGCCGCATTGTTAGCAAAGATCGAGGCGCGTCAACGGGCGCTCACAGCTACCCGATTCACCTGCTTCAAGGCGGCAGCATAACCCGGACATCATTTATGAAACGGAGCACTTGTACTACGCGTGAATGGCGACGTGCAAGGCTCTGCCACCGCCGTAGAGGTGCTAGGCGATCCCCTCCATGCCGTGGTGTTCATCGCCAATAAGTTGGCAGAGCTGGGCCTGAGCTTGAAGGCAAGCATGGTCTTGATGACCGGTTCGATTGTGCCCAGTGTGGTCGTGAGACCAGGGGATGAGGTCCAGGTGGACTTCACCCGCTTAGGCCAGGTGCGAGTGCGCTTTGAAAAGTAGCCCATCAGTAGGGGCGAGCCGCGCTCGTCCGAAGGACAGGCACGGACTGATGAGCGTACCGCAATTGGCCCTGCCATACTGGCAGGGCAACTAGTCGTGCGCAGCACCCGTGGCAAAATAGTCCCAAAACTTGCTGGCTTGCGCCAGACACACGTCAATGTCCTCGGCGAGCAGATAGCGCGCCTGTACGAGCTGCTCGGCGGCCTGACGGACACGCGCCAGATAGTCGTCCCTGGAGGCATAGCGGGCAGCAATAGAAGGACGCGGATCGGCACTGGCGTGGCGCGCTGTCTCATCAGGGGCAAAGGGTATGGTGCCACCAGCAAACACCAGGAGCTGCTGCGCCCCACCAATGTCCGGATGGCGCAAAGTCCAGCCCGTATGGGTCGCCAGCGGCACAGCGATTTCTGGCAGTGTGATGCCGGCAACCTCGTTGCCGTCCGTGTCTACCGCAGCCACGCGCGTCCCATACGGCTGCCCAACCGTGGGCGGCAATTGGGTGACCTCTTCACGTTCTTTGTGCATGCCGTAGTCACGTCGGCGCGGCAGCGCATGGCGTTCGGGGTAGTTGGCACCTGGGATACGGTCAAAGACCTGTGTGAGCGCTGCAGGAGGCACCGCGGTGCCGTCGTCAATGCGAGGATGCCGGCTCGGTGGTGGCTCCACGCCCTCGACGACCCACCTGTCGAGATTGACCAGGCAGGCACGCAACAGCGGCGCGTAGTCTATAACACCGCGCAGGTTCTGCGAGCGGCTGTCGCCGCCCTCACCGGTCTGCGCCACGTCGGTGGGTGGCCAGGTGCCCAGCCCATGCTCGGTGCCAGTGAAGTGGTACACCCTGGCATTGGGGCCAGTATCAACGTCGCATGTGCCATCAGGATCAGTGTGGATGAGCGAGGCGTCGCCGCGGTGATACTCCGCCGAGGAGTTGGTGTAAAAAACCTTGAGCGGACTGCGGCGCTCGTCGAGACGGCGGTGCAGGGCGTCTGTCTGCCCTGTCTCGGCATCGCTCTGCGGCGTGCTGGTAAAGGGAAAGAGCTGTGCCAGCATATTATTGCGGTCCTTGGAATTCTGCCCAAAACGCTGCTGAAACTCGCCACGCATACCACCCGCGACGTTGGCAATAATGCCGTCGAGCACCTCCCTGCCCTGCTCGTCCAGGTTAAAATCGTTGTAAAGGTAGGTGCGCAGATAGCGCCCGGTCTGCGAGCGGCCATAGGCATACGCATACCGTATGCCCGTGATCGGCGGGGCAATGGCACCAGCGCCGTATTTGCACCAGGAGACACAGTCACGCAGGGCGGCAAAGCTCAGGCCAAGGAGAGGTGCCCAGGTCGTGGTATAGACGATCTGGTATAACCGGCCCTTCTGAAACCCCTGTGCAGCACAGATGTAGTGGGGATCAGGGACATAGGTGCCATGGTCGTCCAGACGCCCAAAGCGCCAGTGGTCGCGTGGCACGAGTTGTGCCGCGCCATCTGGCATGTCCCGCACCTCCAGGAGCGCCTCACGTTCGTGCATGTCAGCAGCCGGATAGGCCTTGTGGTTCCTGTCGGAGAGCAGGAAATTGGGCGTATCCACGGGCGACTGCAGCTGCACATAGACGCGGCCGCTGAGGCCTGGCGCCTCTTGTCCCTGGCGCATGCTAATGAGGGCAGGAAAATCAGGCGCATCCACCTGCCAGCCACAGGCGATGACCGTATAGCCGCGGCGCATGAGAAAGCCGTCGCCCAGGTCTACCGGGACATCGACCGGCATATGGGCATCAACGAACAGACGCGGTGCACGATTAAAATTCGGCAGCGCCACACGGTTCCCACGATTGACCACATCGAGCAACAGCCGACCGCTGCCACGCTGTCGCTCGACAGGCAGGATAATGGAGACATCGGCCCCAAACTCGACACGGCCCTGGTGGTTGCGCGGCGCCAGCGCCACGTCCGTGATGCGGCTGTTCGCTGCGTGTACTGGGTCAAGAGCAAAACGCAGCGTGCCACGCAGCTCTTCGTATGGCCCGACATCGCCCCAGGATTTACCGTGCGCCAGTATACGTTGCAATGTACAGTCGAAACCGACTACAGGCATGTGTATCTCTCCAGAAATAGGATGGCTTATGCGACTACCCGACCTCCTGCCGTCAGCCCCGAGGTCACCCCGTGGATTATACAGTGCCAATATCTATTCGGCAGAAGTATCCGGAGAACTCATAATTCGCAGGCATTCAGGACGCGCTGGACAACAAACTGACGCAAAGTGGCAGGAATACTACTCACCGGTGCTGGGGCCTGTCTTGTGCGGCACGTTGTGCTCGCGCCTGGAGCAGTGATAGGAGTTCGGCAAGGTTTACCAGCCCTTCAGCCTCCCGCTGTTCAGCGGGGGTGAGAGCATTGCCACTATCCTGGAGATCCAGGAGATGCTGCAAGCGCTGCTGCACACCTTCTGGCAAGTGAAACTGCTCCAAGTCTGTAGGAAGCTCTATCTCGATGAGCACATGTTGGGACATACCTCTACTCCTCGCTTCTTGTCATGCTCTATAGCATGCTGAATGTCTCCCATACCGTCAAAACACGCTTGACGTCGCCACAGAGGCAAGATAACACGTGCCCTTTTCAAGGTAAATCCACGCCAAGGAGTAATAGCAAGAGCCGTAAGCCCAAGAGAGTCAGCATCACTGCACGACACAGTATGATGTGCCCTCTACCTGGTAAAGTCAATTCTGCATTACGACCGCGGCCGTTCCATAAAGACCGTCACGCCCATGTCCAGATACTTGTTGCGCAGGTCCGGGCTGTAGTTCCGGAAACTCACGCGGATGTCTGTTCCCTCCAACTGCTTGAGCACGTGCCGCAGACAGTCGTCAACGGTCTTGAACGGATGCTCCGGATGGGCTTCCAAATCAAAGCTTAAGTCCGATGGCCCCCAGGTCAGGCAGTCCACGCCCGGCTTGGCGAGCTGGCGTGCGTGGGTGACTGCAGTGAGCGTTTCGACCTGGAGACAGAGAATGCCGTGGCTGTTCCACCAGGCCGCATACTCCACACGGTTGTCGCGGCCTGTGATGCCGTACCGCGCATTCCCGCCCCAGCTCCGTTTGCCCACCTGGGGATAGTAGAAGGCCGCCAGCGCCTCATCGACAATGGCGGTCGTCTCGACCAGGGGCACCTCAATGCTCAAGGGGCCGAGATCGAGGATGTTGCCAATGAGATAGGCATGGCGCGTGTGCTTGATGCGGAACTGCACCGGGATCCCGACTTCCTCGGCCAGGGCGCAAAACGCCACCAGGCGTTCTTCGCTGTAGGCGCTATGCTGGCTATCCACCGTCACAAAGCCGTAGGTATCGCGACTCAGGATGTCTTCCAACCGGCTGCGTTCGATCTGCATGGGGACAGACACGCCAACAATGATGTCCCCCCGGTGTATACGCTGCTTCAACGACGCCTGCTCGGACATGATCTCCCTCCTAGCTCATGGCGAGTCGCGATGCGGCCAGCCCACCCTCATTGCTGCACACATTTCGACCAGCACGTACCATGCGACCGTCGTACAGCGTTCATCCTACCTGGGTCATTATCGATGGTCAATGCCATGCCAACCTGCCCTCTCCGCCTGCGCGCACCCGTATCTCATCCTCAGTCGCCTGGATCCCGGCGCTCGATAAACGCCAGGGTCGCCTGCGCGCACTGTACCGCGTCGCTCGCCGCAACGTGATAGGAATCGCCCGGCAGCACGAGCAGCTCCGAGTCCGGGATCGTCTGCTGCCAGGCCCGCGTTTCGTCCACGGTGGCCAGCCCGCTGCCCTCCGTGGTGATCACCAGCGTCGGGCAGGCGATCTTCGGCACGTCGGCCCGGATGTCGGCACAGGCGATGGTTTTCATGAAACCGAGCTGGGTCGAGACGGCGGTGCGGCCCATGAAGGTCGTCCACCAGGCGACACCCTCCGGCGGAAACGTGCTCCCGAGGCGGCCGGCCATGCTCTGCCGCGCCCAGTGCTCGACGCCCTGCTGCTCGAACTCCTCGGTGAGGGCGGGAACGCGAGCCTCCGCGCCCATGCGGTACGGCGGCGGCGTACCGACGACGGTCAGCGTCCGCACGCGCTCGGGACGGCGCGCGGCGAAGGCACGCGCGATGGTGCCGCCGATCTTGGCCCCGACCAGATGAAAGCGCTCGATGCCCAGCGCATCCATGAGGCGGCAGAAGTCGTCGATGATGACGTCGAGGGTCCAGGGGAAATCGCGCGGCATGGGCGTCGACGCACCAAAGCCGCGCATGTCCGGGCGCACGACGCGATACCGGTGCGCCAGCTGCGGCACCCAGGCATACCACGCAGCGCTGCTCTCGGCATTGCCGTGCAGCAGGAGGATCGTCCCGGGCTTGCGCCAGGGATCGGTGTAGTCGTCCACCAGGTAGTGCAGGTCGAGGTTGGGCGGAATGTGCAATGTCGGCATCGGACTTTCCTCTCTTGGCCTCATGTCAATCGATGTGCCTGGTCGGCGCCGCCAGCGTGCAGTATATTCTGGAAGGCAGGTGCGTACATTTCATGCACACCGAGGGAGCCCACATATACCGCAGGGAGTGCAACGCAGCACAGCAGGAACATGATCGTGTATTATATGGGCAATTTGTACACTGAGCCCACAGGCAATGCAAGAAAGGGAGAGGCAGATGCCCTGCCGTTCCTCGATCGCATGGCAACGCTCATGCCAACGATCCGCAGTGCTGCGCACGGAGATGGAACCCTTCTCTGGGTCGAGGCAGAGCGAGGAGGTATGCATGGCCAATTTTCACAAACGCGTGCCAGAAAACGTGCCGGGTGAGTTCTTCGTGGATGTCACGTGTATCGACTGCGACACCTGCCGCCAACTGGCACCAGCCACATTTGGTGAAACCGGCGCCTACGCCTATGTGTATGCACAACCCCAGACGGCCGACGAAACTCGGCAGGCACTCCGCGCCTTGCTGGCCTGTCCCACGGGATCGATCGGCACGCGCCACCGGCACAATACCACTGAGGTGCGAGCGGACTTTCCCCTCCACCTCGATGATGGCGTGTTCTACTGCGGCTTTAATTCGCCCAAGTCATACGGCGGCAACAGCTATGTCGTACAGCATGGCGACGGCAACTGGCTCATCGATAGCCCGAAATTTCTTCCCCATCTGGTGCGACAATTCGAGAACATGGGTGGGCTGGCGCGTATTTTCCTGACCCATAGCGATGACGTTGCCGATGCCGCAAAATATGCCCGGCACTTCGCGGCCCAGCGCATCATCCATCATAAAGAACTGGCGGCGCAGCCAGACGCCGAAATCGTCCTCGATAGGCACATGAACCTGTACCGTTTGGCCCGGATTTTCTGGTCATCCCGACACCTGGTCATACGCAGGGGCATTGCGTCTTGCTGTATGGGCAGCGTTTCCTGTTCACCGGCGATCATCTCTGGTGGGAGCGAGACACGCAGCAACTGGGCGCATCACGGGATTATTGCTGGTACTCATGGGCGCAGCAAACAGCCTCCATGGCGCAGTTGCAGCACTTTGACTTCACCTGGGTCTTACCCGGACACGGGCAACGCATGCACCTACCCCAGGAGCAGATGCGTCAGGAGTTACACGCGCTGGTGCAGCGTATGCAGCAGCCGTAGGCTGAGGCCTGTTCGCTTCGTGCTAGTCACGAGCATCCTTAGGCTCGGAGTGCGGCATGGCTTGCGACACTGTCTCCAAATGCCTGACACAGCGAAAACCGATGTACGCATGTCCCGTCATCTGCCGAGCCGACGAGATAATCTCGCGCGAGGTGGAGGTCAGCCCCTCTGCAGAACTAGAGGAGCTGCCGCCGCGTGCCACGCGTGACGCGGCCACGGCAAGATCCTCTCGACCATCCCGCAGGTCATAGGGATAGGGCTTGTAGATGGAGGTCGTCCACTCCCACACTTGCCCCGCCATGTCCAGCACGCCATACGGGCTGGCCCCATTGGGGTATTGTCCCACGGGCACTGTCTGGCCACGCATAGCGCCAAAAAACGCCAGGTCTGAGCGTGGTGCATCATTACCCCAGGGATAGAGGCGGCCATCCGTGCCCCGCGCGGCTTTTTCCCACTCCGCCTCGCTGGGCAGACGCTTCTGCCGCCATTGGCAATACGCCAGCGCCCCGAACCAGCTGACTTCACCAGCCGGGTGCTCTGCAAAACCCGGCGCTGGCAGCCAGGCACCGTCCTGTTGATGAATACGATTATCGGGGTCATGCACGTCCAGATACATCTCGCCTTGCGGACCATTTGGTCCTTTGGCCTGCACGAAGGTGGCGAATTCTGCCATCGTCACCAGCTGGCGATCGATGTAGAACGTCGGCAGGAAATTCTGATGCGCCGGCTGCTCATTGGCCGGACCACCGTCTCGCCCCATGGTGAACGATCCACCCGGAATCTCCACCATGCCGGCCAACGGGCCAGCCTCTTGCGCGTCTGCCACTCGGGGTAGCACGACAGTGCACCACCAGACGCCCAGGAGTCCCACCGCCACTATCACAGCCCCTCCTACCCAATCCTGCCATGCTCTGCCGGAAACCCTGGTCATGCGTTAGCTCCTCAGGAATAGACTGCTCCCACGTTGTTCTCATGCCGGTACGTCGTCACGCCAGTCCAAAGACCCGCGCGGCGTTGTGATAGAGCCACTTTTCCTTCACGTTCTCCTTGAGCGGCAAGTCCAGGTACTCCTGGATCAGCGTCTCATACGGCTGACCGACCAACCCTGCGGAGAGGCCCACGAGCACCTTGTCCTGGATGAGGGTGTTGCCGAACTGCATGAGCATATCCCAGCCAGAGCCCGGCTGGCCGAGGTACTTGGCCCGATGCGCCGAGGTGTCGACGTAGAGATTCGGGTGGCGGCGCACCAACGCCACCATCTCGTTCACCCACGGCCAGCCGCCCAGACCACCGATAATCGTGAGTTCTGGAAAGTCCATGGCGACCTGGTCCAGGTGTTTTGGATGGCCGAGGTCATACGGCCGGTCCGTGGCATAGTTCATCGACGCATAAATACGTACCGGGATCCCCAGTTCTGCCGCCTTCGTATACAGCGGATAGTAGCGCCGATCGCTGGCGGGAAGACAATCCACCAGCGCCGAGACACCGAGGGCATGCAAGCCGTCCTGGCGCACCAGGCGTTCGAGCTCGCGCACGCCGCTCATGCCCTGGAGACAGCTCACGCGGGCCAGGCCCAGAAAGCGATTGGGGTAGGTGCGCAGCAGCGCCGCGGTCTCGTCGTTCGAGATGCCAAAAGGCACGGCCCGCTCGATGCCCAGTGTCCTGAGCCTCTCCACATAGGCGTCCATGTCCATCGTCGGGCGGTCATGACCTTCCCGGCGACTGCGGAAGATGCGCCCGTAATTCGCCATGCCGTAGCCAGCCGGTCGCTCCGACACACTCTCAGGCGTCGCCTCACCAGAGTCGGCAGACGCCGCCCTGGCAGAAGCTGGCTCGGCCTCGCTCGTGGCACGACGCGGCACGTTACATTCCATATCGATGATACGGACCATGACTGTCTCCTTCAGGTGCGCAGAATGCGACACGTGCCGTGGGGGACTTCCCTGGCGCACAGACGCCGCAGCGCCGAGCAACGGGCCTCAGGCCACTGGGGGAAAGATGCGCCTGTATACCCCGGGGGAGCCGGGCGCAAAGGTCATCTGAGCGCTGATGGTGTCGGACCAGACGGGCGTGTGCGCTTTCCGCACCGCTTCCCATTCCGGGCTATCGGCCACTGCGGCTGTCTGACACTCATGCACGGTCGTATACTTTGGCTCGCCCGTCACGGCCGTAAAGCGACGGGCTCTGGTGTAGCCAGGGATGGAGCGATACAGGGGCAGCCGCTCGGTGTTATACGCCTGATTAAACGCCTCTTCCAGTGCTGGTGGCACTGCCATGCGCCCGACCAGCAAGGCCGGAGACATGTCAGCCTGGGCGATCTCCTGCGAGACCTCTGGCGGGTAGATGAGCCGGTAGAGGTTGCGCACAAAATTCCGCCCAATGACGGTGGGTGCCATACGCTTTGACCACGCGGTGGGATGGTTGAGATGGTGCTGCCAGGTAGCGGAAAAATACGCCTCAGGCTCTGCCAGTTCGTAGCACGCCAGATGTTTTGGGCCTCCACGCACGGCCACGTAGCGCGCCGCGTTCAGCACGCCTGGTATGGACAGGCGCTCGGCAATGTGCTCCTCGTTGTACCAGCGGTTAAACTCCTCTTCCAGCTCGTCTGGCACATCGACATAGACCATGAGCAGCCCCCGGCCCTTTTTCGCTGTCATCAGTTCCTCCTTCTAACGTACCTGTACCATTTCTTATCACCATACCACACGCAAACCGTGCGTCTGATACTGTTGGAGTGCAGAGTCTTTCGAGACCAGAGTC
>CAVZBC010000070.1:0-25083 GCA_963773125.1 uncultured Gammaproteobacteria bacterium
GTTGATATGACTTCCAATGTCAAGAGGTGGCTACCGATTTTTTTACAGGTTCTTCATCTCCTGCATCCCGGTGCACGTTCATCCCGGTGCACGTTGTCCATCGGAAGAGCCGGAGCCAGTAAGATACGACGGGTGATCACGCGGATATCCGTGGGTTGGGTCCCACCTTCCGTGGGTCCGTCGGGTGCCTGCCTCGCTCTAGGAGCGGGGGTTTCTTTCCGCCTCTTACCGCCGACGAGGGCTGCCCCACACCGGGGCTGCGGCTCTTTCGATCGCGGGTCGCAACCTGGGGAGACACGGCGGCCAGGCTTGCAAGCGTTTCGCGCTAGGGAGCCAGCGGGACCTCCTGGGCCATGGCCCCCATACACGCCCGCAGTGCGCGGGCCATGGCAACGACGACCTGGGGGGCGTTCTGTCCCGCGGGCGATGCGCTGCCGATAGCGTTGCCACAAGCGGACCTGGGCCTTCCACCTGCGCGCGTGGCTCGGCTGGGGCACCTGCTCCAGGCGGCGTGGGCGATGGCGACTGACCGGGGCGGGAGAGCGGGACGCCCAGGCGCCTTCGCTCAGGGCCCGGCGGGCAGGGGGGTTGCCCGTCTTGGGGATGCCGCCCGGCCGGCGCCGCTCGCCCGTCGCGTCTTCCGAGGGCGGTACGCCCAGGGAGTTCAGGCGCGGTCGGGGGTGCTCGACGCGCGTGCGGTCCCCGAGTGCGGCTACCGTCGTCCCTGCCACCGTGCATGAGCGCCCCGCCGGGCCTGGAGGGCCTCGACCACTGGGGCGCGCCGCCACGTCTGCCCCTGGTCTTGCAGTGCTGGCGCGAGCCGTTGGCGGCGTGCAGGGTGGTCGCACGGCGCGCCCATATGCTTGGCAGACGCTCTGCGGCGCCGGGGTGGGACAGACCACCTCCCGGCGCCCCCGGAGAGGGGCCGGGCCCCAGGTAGCCCGGCCCGTCTAGCGGATAGCCTGCCGCAGGAGCAACGCTGTGAGGCGACATGTGGCCGTCTTTCGGGCGCGGAGGCCCTCTTCCCGCGCCCGCCGCAGGGCCCGCATGGCCGCCTCCTCCCCCACGGCACGTGGACGGGGGGCAGGTCCCCCGCGCGCATCAGGCGGGCCAGTGTGATGGCATCTCGGCGGGGGGTGTGGCCCGAGCCCCCGCCGTGGTGGGGATTAAGGACGGGGCCACCACCCAGCAGACCGGGCCTTGTGTGGTGAGAGAGCGAGAGCGCCAAGAGCCGCCCGGCCCCGCTGCATAGACAAAGACGAGGGGCGGGCTGGTGGATGGGCACCTGCGGAGGAGTGGATCGATATCGCCCTGGCGCGTCCCGATGTTTCCGAGGGAGACGACGGCGGCGTGATGGTCGTGGGCGATGGAGGCGACGGCGATAGACTCTGTGGGACCTCCCAGCCGACCGCAGATCGTGGGAGACTGGGGCATGGCTGACCGCCGAGTGCATGTGGCGCCATGAGGCGGCGCTGGCGTCTGGGAAGCGTACCCGCGGCTGCCATGGAGGTCAGCGTATCCATACGGAAGTCATTATGTCTAGGTGGCTTTCACAGCGGAACATATAAGGGAGGAGATAAGAATGTCGGATCGTGGGACAAAACTACTCTTCTCGGTCGGCGCTGTGGTGTTGATAGGAATTCGTACAGGATTCCCCAGCCTACTCCCGGCGGATGCAATCACTTTAGGTTTACTCATCGCTGCAATTTTACCCTGGATTCCCTCCTTTATTAACACGGCCGAGTTCCCAGGTGGTTGGAAATTCCAGTTTCGAGAATTGGCAGCTGAACAAAAGCAACAAAAAAGCGAAATTGATGCTTTAAAATTTCTCATTGGCCATTTTATTACTAAGGACGAGCTTGTTCACCTCAAGAAGTTGGCCATTGGGGAAGCATTCCCATATAAGAAAGCCTCTCGCTTTGTTGCAGAGTTGCGGCGTCTACGCGATTTTGGACTTATTGAACGAACGTCTTCAACAGGTATTGGAGAGATTCCTGAAGAAGGTGAGCTAACGAACTTCCTTAAGATAACTGAGCCAGGGAGGTCTTATCTCCGGATGAGACAGCAGGTGGAATCTTAGAAATCAGTACCAGTCACTGACGACGTGGACTCGAGGGGACGGCTTCTCATCTTCTTTTCAAATCTTGTCCGTTTCAGTGACCTGTGATAGATGGAGGACCATACTCAGCTCACAGTGATGGATTGACCGCAGAGCCAGCACCAGAAGGCAACCCGATATGTGACGTTCGAGCGCGACTGGACTATAGTGCATGTGTCTGGGAGGTCACGTTTCTGGCAGGGATGTGCCTGATAAACCTCCGTCAAACCCTGCGGATGGTGTCGTATCAGGGAAACATTCCTCATACAACCTCCAACGGGGGGATTGCAGGAAAAGTTTCGACTATAGGGATTGAGGATGGAAAAACTTCCGGTTAACCCATAGTTAGACACTCTGTAGAACGTCACAGCTCTTCTGGGGTGGAGATGTTATGAATAGACAACTCTATTTTGTCGTTGGAGACTCTGGCCTGAATGCCGGTGACGGCATCTTTGTCCAAAGGTTGGAGGACATAAAGCCCCGTCTGATGCGGCACAGGATACGCGGTGAATGGACATTAGTGCTCAGTATACATGGATCTCAGGAGTTCATTGCAAATCAGGTGCGTGCGATCCGGGGAGGACAAGGGTCATATGACGCTGATGCTGTCAGACGAATCTTTGGGCAAGATCAGGCTTTTGTGCGATGGCGGGACGAACATGGACCCCGCAGTCAGTACACATTTGGCAAGAGCCATTATTCAATCCCTCACAAGGAGTGGATCCGGACAAGCTGTGCAGGGCCTGGGAGCTGGCCGCCGTCCAAGCACTTCCGTGCAGATCTATGAATACGAGGGGAGGCCTATAAGGACTTTCGACTTGTACCAACGTCTACCCGCCGATGCACGTGCGCAAATGCTTGCAATATTGAGAGGGCTCAATCAGCGGTGGGGTTACTTTGGTGCGCCACCCGTGCCGGAGACAGCCATCTTGGATTACTACTTCACGGAAGAACCCCGGGGAGGGTGGCCAATCGTGATAGTCAGCCACGACCGACGGGATACGAACATTTCCTTTTATAATCGTGCATGGGCTCCAGAGTTCCGACGCCTCTGTACTGCTGGAGTTGGGACTTTGCGGGAGCACGTGCCATCGATGCCGCCTGCACCAACTCCTCGCCCATAGCCTAGGAGGGTGGGTGCGTAACAGAGGGTCGGTCTCAGATCGCTAGCCGAACAACCCACTGGGGCTGACGGCCCACAGCACAGGCTCGGTTCTTATGCGCGGCCACGCAGGCAACCATGGATCGCTCTGCATACGAGTCGATGGTGGCTCGCCACTCACCTTGAACATTCGGCGGCCGAATCGGGAGGGCTCAGATGAAATCACTGTTGGTAGTCTTCTCGATAGCGCTGGTTGTCGTGGGCTGCGCGTCAACGCACATGAAACAGTACCTCGGCAAAGACATACGTGAAGTCGTCCTCGACAGCAGGGCACCGATCAACGCCTTCGACCTGCCCGATAGTACTCGGGTGTTTCAGTTCCGATGGGATGGGGGCACCTATGGAGTCCCACAGACCACTATGACCACAGGCTCCGTGATGGCTGTCGGCAACTCGGTATGGTTTCAGAGCCAGTCCATCACTACCGGTGGCGGTGTCGTCACGAGCGAGGGCTGCGTCATCACATACACCACCACTTGGGATCCGCAGCGACAGGCGTGGATCGTCTCGGGCTATCGCATTCCCAAGCAACTTGTTTGCTAGCTGCAGCCGATGCCGTACAGCGTCCACTGCGCGCCCGTTTCTGGTAGCAGGGAAGCGCCGGCGTTGTGGGCGCCACTTGCATCTGGTGTCATCCTCGACGGAAATCTGGCACTCAATCGTAAGCAATAGGAGATGAGAGCGAGATGGGTGAGTATGCTAGTCTATACATCGATGGATATGAAATCGACACCTGGAAGAACTGTATTGCTTACGAAGCGGCTATTCTCTTTACAGAAGTGGATGCAGTAAAGTTGGAGCGACCGTATTCGGACGAATCGAAAGACGCTGATTCCGATTACCCGTTCCCCGTTGCACCCTCAGATCAGGAGCCCCACAAGGGTTATCAGTATCGGAGTACCGCTGGTCACCTAGAATCTACTCAGGGCGAAGAATCACTGAAGAGCAGCAACAGATTGCTGAGCAGGATCCGTTTCTCTTTCGTACTATACTCCTCACGTAACTCTTGGCTTCTCGCTCTCTGGGAGATGCGGATGACGGGCAGGGCTGGCATTGCACGAGCGCTCTATTTCGCTGCGCAGGGGCGCCGTCTCATCGTTGTACGTGCCTTCGTGAAGAAAACGCAGAAAACCTCCAGACGTGAAATTGACATCGCCTTACGTCGGATGAGAGGATTGCCACAGTGACCAAAAGCCTGAAAGAGTACCGGAGAAAGCTCCTTGCTGATAGTGAAGGGAGGTCTCCTCCTAAGCACCTGCGCGAGATTGCAATCGAGGCGCAGCGGGTCAGTTCATCGTGTTCTTGCGTACCCATAACTTGAGGAGGGGAGGCATGGCTATCGACCACTATAGCACAGCCACCGCCATGTTGGAGGCACTGCGCCGTCGCGAGATTTCCTCCGCCGAATTGGTGGCCCTGCACATCGCACGCATTGAGGCCCACGACGGCAAACTCAACGCCATCCCCGTGCGGACGTTCGATCGCGCTCGCCAGGCGGCGCAGCAGGCAGACGCGCGCCTCGCCGCTGGCGACACCGCCCCGCTGCTGGGCCTGCCCATAACCCTGAAGGAATCTACCCTGACGGCCGGTCTACCACAGAGTGCCGGGATGCTGGGCTTCAAGGACTATCGCCCCACGACCGACGGCCCGATCGCGATCCGTGTGTTCGGTGCCGGGGCCAGTCTGCTCGGGAAGACCAATATCCCGGTCGCTTTGGGCGATTGGCAGGCGGACAGCCCGGTCTATGGTCGAACGAACAACCCCTGGGATGTGTCTCGGACGCCTGGGGGGAGTACAGGGGGAGGCGGCGCCGCCCTCGCCGCTGGCCTGACCCCCTTGGAAGTGGGTAGCGATATCGGGGGCTCTATTCGCGTTCCTGCGGCCTATTGTGGCGTCTATGGCCATCGTCCGTCAGAGACGGCAATCCCCAAAAGCGGCAGTTTCCCCCAGGCAGATTTGCCCAATCCTGCTCGCCTGATGGGGGTGCAGGGCCCGCTGGCGCGCAGCGCGCTTGACCTTGAACTGCTCTTCGATGTGCTGGTTGGCCCCGAACCGGGTGAAGAGGTCGGCTGGAAGCTTGCCCTCCCTCCGGCACGCCACCAGCGTCTGGCTGATTTCCGCGTCGCGCTCCTGCCGCCACCGCTCGGGGTGAAGGCCTCCGCTCGTATGCAGGCGCGGCTTGAGGAGTTGGCGCATTTCCTGTCCCGAGCAGGCGCCACAGTGGCCGAAGCCGCCCCGGGATTTGACTTCACGGCATACTATTACGACTACCTGCGTCTGCTGAACGTAATGACGACCGTTGGCATGCCGCGCGAGCAACGCGCGGCACAAGCCGCGACATTGCGTAAGGCGGGGACATCCAGCCAGCCTGGCTCGAGCCGATGGTCTGGAGATGGATGCCGCGGCGTTATTTGCTGCTCGTTGCACGCCGTGAGCGTGCCCGCGTCGCCTGGCGAGACTTTTTTCGGGAGTGGGATGTGGTGCTCGCTCCCATGACACTCGATGTGGCATTTCCGCATCAAGAGGCTGCCTTTGAGGAGCGGCGGCTGACCGTGGACAACCAGTCTTTACCGTATAGTGCTAACCTCCTGTATGCCATGCCGGCGATTTTCACGGGACAGCCGTCCACCGCGTTTCCGGGTGGCTTGAATGAGGCGGGGCTGCCCCTGGGCCTGCAGGCGATCGGCCCGTACCTGGAAGATCGGACGACGCTGAAATTCGCCCAGCTCGTTGAGGAGGCCTGGTACCGATTCGAGCCGCCGCCGGGCTGGGGAGCTACCGTATGCACTCCGAAATCCTGAAGTTGGAGATGACGAAGTGATGTCTACTTCCAGCGAGATACTGCTCGAGATGGGGGAATACGTCTTGACCGATACGGTGTGGTTGGAGAGCCGGAAGAGCGCGCGGACGCGCCGGGCGTATCGCACCGACGTCGCGCACTTCATGCACACGTTCAACATCACGTCACCGGCAGAGTTACGCAAGATCGACCACCGCGCGGTCTATGCCTGAGAGCGGCAGCTGCGGGAAGTGGAGGGAAAGGAGCTTCTTTGCGAATTATTGAACAGCGATTGTGCAACTTATGATATGATATGTCATCTATGGCGGATACTGTCTGAACCAGATTAGAAAGACTCTTGAGGCCACATCATAATACTTCTGATAAGACAGCTTCGAATTCTTCGTATATTGAGGAGTTAGATGCATGTCACGCCAACAAGAAGGTCAAGGCACTGAGGATCGTATCGTTGGCATCCTTTTAGGAGTCGCAGTACTCTTCTCAATTGTTAGCAATATTATCCAGGTGCCAATCAGTGGCAAATTCCGTTTATCTTTCTCGCTCTCTTTGCAATCTTCAAGTTAGTCTTTCCTATAAGGGAGCTTGTTCATCAAGTCAAAAGCCTCAGTAGTAACCAATCTTTAATTCAGTTCAAGCATTATCCAAGCAATAGTGACTTTTATAATGAGATGCATCAAATTGTTAGGAATACGCAGTACCGGATTTCAGTGACCTACGTTCTCTAGTTTAAGGCCAAAGCGGTGGATGGGATCTGAGTATGATCCGAACAGAAAACTGGGATAGGCCATAATACCCAATAACAGAGCCACTTACGTACGGGATGACGCACGACATCACCATGAAGTGCCTCTCAGATCAGCACGACGAGCGACTATCGGAGGTGTAATGGCATACAGCGCCGCGGTCTGTGGCCCTTGCGTCATTTCAGCGCGTCGGGAGCGCAGGTATATGGGAGGTGCAATATGGATCAAGCGGTCGGACCGGTGGCAGGTGAAGCGACTGGGACACTGCGTCCCGGACTGGCCTTGCTCCGAGGGGTACTGGGCCTGCAAATCGTGCTCGGTCTGGTGTGGGGGATTGCGATGCTGTTCTTTGCGCCCATGATCGTGCTGGGGGACCCACACGGCCCGCACATCGAGAAGATCGCCATGGAAGGGGGGGCGCATCTGATGCTGGTCCTGGCGGCTCTCTTGGTCTGGCGGGCGCCACAGCACGCCCGTGATGTGCTGTGGCTGATGATCTTCCTCAACGGCGTCTGGACGCTGACCGATCTGGTGTACATTCCACTGGTGCATCTGACCATGGTCGACTTCTACGTCAAACTCGCGGTCAACGCTGCCCTCACCGTCGGGCTCGTGGTCGCCGGGCGTCGCACTGGCATCCTATAGGGCAATGTGTAGAGAGATTCTCCCGTGTGCGGCTTCTCCCAATTTGCTGTTTCATATCATACCCAAAGGCCAGTATCTGGCGACCATGGTGGTGAAGCAGTATGCACGCGCCCCATACGCTGGCCTGGATCGCACACGCCCTCGCACGCCGCAGCCTCCCGGAGACGTGTGATCTGGTGCAGTCTACGTGGGATGGGCAGCGTTTCCACACGCCCCGGTGGCGCCATCTGGAGCCCGCATACCTCGCGCGGTTGGTCATGCCGTGTAGACGCGCGCGGTGCGTTGCGCGACACGCGCTGGCAGGGGGCAACGGACGCATGGGACAAAGCACTCCGCAAAGCGCAGCGCTGGCTGAGCTCAAGACGTTGTTGGAGGACCTCTAGTGTGAGGGGAAGCACGGATGCACGATATCGACAAAACGAAAAAGCAGCTGATCGTGGAACTTGCCACACTCCGTCGGCGCTATAGGACGTTGAAAGGTGCAGCAGCAGAGCGGACGCGGACAGAGGACGCACTCCAGGCCAGCGAACGTCGCTATCGGCATCTGATGGAGCACAGTCTTGGCTTGTTGTGTATCCACGATCTGGATGGCATCCTCCTGGAGATCAATACCTCAGCGGCACAGGCATTGGGCTATCAGCCCAAGGAGGGTGTGGGGAAGAGTCTCCGGGAGTTTATCGCTCCAGCCGTGCGCCACCAGTTTGAAGCGTATCTGGAGCGCATCCGGCAGCATCCTATGGATAGTGGACTGCTGCGTGTCGTGACGCGTACGGGAGGGGAGCGGATCTGGCTGTATCGCAATGTCCGATACGAGGAGTCCACCAGTCCACCCTATGTGCTCGGGCATGCCGTGGACATTACCGAGCGTGTCCTGGCGGAACAAGCGCTCAAGCACGCGCATGAGGTCCTCGAGCGCCGCGTGGCAGAGCATACGGTCGCGTTGCAACGCGCTGAGGCAGAGTCGCGAGGTTTCTTCACACACGCCGGTGTGGGGATGTATATGTGTGACCCCGCGGGACACTTTCTGAAGGTGAATCCGGCCTTTTGCGCCTACCTGGGGTATAGCGAGGCGGAGTTGCTGCACGGGATGACGTTTTGGGATATTACCCACCCAGAGTTTCAGGCGCTAACGCGACAGACCAACGCGCACACTGTTGCCGGTTTGCGCCCCACCACGACCTACGAAAAGCTGTATGTGCGGAAGGATGGCACGGCCATCTGGGGGCGGGTCAACGGGACCTGGATCTACGACGTCGACGGCAACCCGATCCAAGGGGTAGGGGTGGTCGAAGACATTACAGCGCGCAAACAGGCTGAAGAAGCCATAAGACAGAGCGAAGAACGCTTTCGCCATCTGGTGGAGCATTCCCTCCAAGGGATTATGATTCATCGTGCTGGTACGCCTGTCTTTGCGAATCAGGCCTATGCCGAGCTGTATGGCTATGACTCACCGGCAGACATCTTGCGCGTGGCGAACATCTTCCAAGAGATTATCGCCCCTGAGGATCGTGATCGCTTGTATCACTACTTCCAATGCCGCCTGCGGGGCGAACCCGCGCCAACGCATTACACCTGCCGTGGTGTGCGCCGAGATGGCACCTATATTTGGGTCGAGAACCTGATTACCATGGTCCCCTGGGAGGGGGAGATCGCCATCCAATGCAGCGTGGTAGACATCTCCGAACGGAAGCAGACCGAGGAGGCCCTTCGTCAAAGCCACGCCCATTTTCATGCCTTGGTGCAACACAGTGCGGACATTATTTGCGTGCTCGACGCAGCAGCGCATGTCCACTACTACAGTCCATCACTCGAAAGGGTGTTGGGCTACTCCCCGCATGAGGTCATGGAGCAAAACTTCTTTGAGGCGATCCATCCTGACGACAGAGCGCAAGTGCAAAGCACCCTCACTCAACTTGTGCAGTATCCGAGTACCACACAGGCGGTCGAATTTCGTGTGCGTCACCGTGATGGTTCGTGGCGCACTTTGGAAGCGGTGGGGAGTAGTCCACTCGAGAGTCCAAACGCGGGATCTCTCATCGTCAATGCCCGCGACGTCACCGACCGCAAACGAGCGGAAGAAGAGCGCCAAAAGCTCGAGAACCAACTCCGGCAAGCGCAGAAGCTGGAAGCTATTGGCACCTTAGCTGGGGGCGTTGCCCATGAGTTCAATAATGCCCTGGCGGTGATTCTCGGCTTTGCGGAACTGACACAGTACGCGCTGCCCCAAGATGCGGCGGTAGGGTCATATGTGCAGGAAGTGCTCAAAGCGGGACATCGGGCGAAAGACCTGGTCCAACAGCTGCTCACCTTCAGTCGCCCCGAGGAGCATAAACGAGAACCTGTCCCTCTGGCGCAGGTGGTGCGGGAAGCCCTGCCCTTGATTCGGGCAACCCTCCCCGCCACCATCGACATCCGTCTGGACGTCGCGACGGACGCGAGCCTGGTGCTGGCTAATAAGTCGCAACTGCATCAGGTGGTGTTGAACCTCTGTAATAACGCAGAACACGCCATGCGTCAGCGCGGTGGTCTCCTCGAGATTGTGGTCGACACGGTCCACGTCGACGATGCCTGGACGACCTCGTCTCTGCAGTTGTCGCCCGGAGCGTACGTCCGGTTAATCATTCGCGATACCGGGCACGGTATCGCACCCGAGATCAAAGACCGCATCTTTGACCCGTTTTTTACCACCAAAGGCGTGGGTGAAGGCTCCGGTATGGGGTTAGCCGTGGTGCATGGGATCGTCAGGAGTCACAGCGGCGTGATAACGGTCGAGAGTACACCAGGAGAGGGAACAACCTGCACCTTCTATCTGCCGCAGTGTCAGGGCACGGTTGGTGACGTGGGCACTCCTGAGCCTTTCCACCTACTGGCGCACGGGCAGGGACGCATTTTGTTTGTGGATGACGAAGAGATGCTGGTGCGCGCAGCACAATTGCACTTAGAACACCTGGGGTATGAAGTGGTGGCTCATACCGCCAGTCAGGCCGCTCTGGAAGCCTTCCGAGCAGAGCCCCAGGCCTTCAGTTTGGTCATCACGGATCAAACCATGCCGGCCATGACGGGGACACTGCTCATGGAGGCACTCCGCCATATCCGCCCTGATATCCCCATCATTCTCTGCACGGGGTTTAGCCACCTGATCAATGATGAGCAAGCCCAAGCGCTGGGCGTGGATGCGTTTCTGATGAAGCCGGTCGCGACCCAAGCACTCGCGGCAACCATCAAGCGCGTCTTGGATAAACGTACTGAACAGCAAACCGAGCACATCAAAAGGGGATCTCAAACCGGCTGAGGAGTATAGGAAATGCAAACGGCCTTTGCCACTGGCCGCGTGCGTCCACTTTATGGCCCTACAGAACTGAACGTGCGATAAGACCCCATTTGGCCTTCTGAGCCATGTGAGTATTGCCGTTTTAACTTTTAACACTGGCACTTCTACGCTAAAATCACCCGCCATTCCATTGTCACGCCAGCGGCGAAGCCACAGGCGTGACCGTATCCGGGAAGCGCTCTCGTGCCCTGAAGCGGTTGCTGACGCGCTAGCTCGCCCACGAGGTGATCCGCAGATAGATATCGGGATATGTCCGGGCCAGGGTATCCATCGACATCTCCGGCTCCTGCGGTGTCCGGAAGAGGCGTGCCTGCGCCCGGGTGGAGTGCACAGGCCGCAGTGGGAGGAGCATGCTGCGGAGCGTGGCTAACAGCGTGGCATGCCCACGCCGGGAGGACTGCAGCGCAGGTGCCCGCTCGTGGAGCGCGTTGTATTCGGTGGCAGGGGAGGCGTGTTCCTGGATATCGGTGTCATCAAGCACATGCGGCATTACGATTTCTCCTTCGCGGTATCGTCAGATTGTCAGCACCGCGGCGTGGGGTGTAAATGGTCTTACACAAAAGTATGGGACGTTGTCGTACAGAAGTAAAACGAATTGTTTTCAGTGAAATGATTATAAAAATGCATTAAAAGGGGGAGCGCGCAGGACGACTGGCGCGACCTCGTGGAAGACGAGAAGCACCCAGAGCGCATTAACCGTATCGGCTACGAGGTGTGTCTACTGGCGACGTTGCGGGAATAGGTCCGCGCCGTAACAGCGTCTAGAGGCGGCAAAAAGCCAACCGAAGCACCGCTCTCAACGGCGTCCTGTAAGAGCTGTGTGAGTTCCTCCAGCATCGCATGGGCCTGTTCTCCGGTGACCTGTTGCATTGTTACCATACCAGACACCCTCTCTCATCCCACCCACTGCACGTTGCCGCTGTGGGTCACGGCGCCCAGATTTGCCGGTCCAACGAGTGCGGCATACTTCTCTAAAGTGCCACCCAGCTGCATATGCGCCGGTGGCTGCCACTGCGCCTGGCGCCGGGAGAGTTCCGGCGCTGGGACATCGATATGAATGGTCCTCGCCGCAGCATCGATACGAATCCTGTCGCCGTTTTGCACCAGGGCGAGCGGCCCACCCACCGCTGCCTCTGGGCAAGCGTATCCAATGCACATACCGCGCGTCGCCCCCGAAAACCGCCCATCGGTGAGCAGCGCTACCTGTTCCCCCATACCCTGGCCATAGAGCAAGGCAGTAATGCCGAGCATTTCGCGCATCCCCGGTCCCCCTTTGGGGCCTTCATAGCGGATGATGATGACTGACCCGGGGGCGTACGAGCGCTGACGCACGACGTGCATGCACTCTTCCTCGTTGTCGAACACCAGCGCCGCTCCCGCGAAGGTGAGAGATTGTAAGCCCGCCACCTTGAGGAGGGCGCCGTCAGGGCAGAGGTTGCCCTTCAGCACCACCACACCGCCAGTGGGGGAGAGGGGCTGAGCGGTGCGACGGACGACCGCTCCATCGACCAAGGGGGCGAGGCGCAGCGACTCCGCCAGGGTCTGACCGGTGACGGTCAGGCAGTGGCCGTGCAGGTAGCCACCCTCAAGCAGGGCACGGAGGATCACCGGCACCCCGCCGATCGTGAAGACGTCTTTGGCGACGTATTGTCCACCGGGTTTGAGATCGGCGATTAACGGCGTGCGGGCAAGGACCTCGGCCATATCGTCTAGAGTAAATCGGATACCCGCCTCATGCGCGATAGCCGGGAGATGCAACCCGGCGTTGGTCGACCCGCCGGTGGCAGCGACCACCGCGGCAGCGTTTTCCAGACTCTGACGCGTCACCAGATCCCGCGGCAGCGGTCCCCGGTTGTGCAGCAGCTGCATGACGGTTTCCCCAGTCCGCTCAGCCAGGATGTGACGCTCGGCGTACACCGCCGGTACCATAGCACTCCCCGGCAGGGCCAATCCCAACGCTTCTGACACCATGGCCATGGTATTGGCCGTAAACTGGCCAGCACACGCACCGATACTGGGCAGGCAGAGGCGTTCCAGCTGGTCGAGTTCCTCCTGTGTCATGGCTCCGGCCAATACGGCTCCCACGGCTTCGTAACAATCGAGCACAGTGACGTCCCGACCGGCCCAGCGGCCCGGCAGCGCGCTGCCGCCATACAGGAAGACGGCCGGCACATTACAGCGCACCATCGCCATCATCACTCCCGGCAGCGTTTTATCACAGCCGGCCAGGCCCACCAGTCCATCGTAGCAATGGGCGCGGACAACGGTTTCGATACTATCGGCGATGAGTTCGCGCGAAATCAGCGAAAACTTCATGCCTTGATGATTCATCGAGAGTCCATCAGACACGGACAGCGTGGAGAATTCTCGCGGTGTGCCGCCAGCCCGCGCAATGCCAATTTTGGCCGCCGCCGCCTGGGCGGCGAGGGGGAGATTACATGGCGTCATCTCTCCAGCCGTGCTGACCACGCCAATAAAAGGGCGGGCAATCGCCGCTTCATCCAACCCCATGGCGCGCAGAAAGGCTCGGTGTGGCGCGCGGTCTAAACCGTCGGTGGTCAAGCGAGACCGTAGAGGGCGGGAGGGCGCGTGATTTCCCTGACTCTGCATGATGCTCTCCTTCAGATATGTCACAGACGTTGGCAAGGGATAGCAGGGCAGCGGAGCGCCTCAAGAGTCGCTGCAGTATGTGACAGGATACATCCCGTGCCAGAGGATAGCAAAGCCGTGGACCTCAAGGACGACCTGGAGCAGGCGTCCCTGGAGCGGCTCGCATCACCCTGAGTACAGCTTGCACAAGGCGCGCCGGGTTCAGCAGCCCAGGAATCATGGCACATTTCCCAAAGGCATCCTGATGCGTGAGGAGATGTACGGGTGCGGGACGCAAGCGCGCTGGGTACTGCGAACGGAGTGGATCATACTGATGGGAGGGTCAGAAACAGCCGGAGAGAAAAACACGAAGGGCTGGCAACCTCTGCCCGCCAAAGCTCGATTGCCAGCCCCTGCCCTTCGTGAGGAAAACCCTCATACCAGGAGTAAAAGCAAATTGTGTGCCACAGGCAAAACAGACAGATTGAACTCTCTCCGCGGCATAGCTGCTCAGGAACCGGAATGATGTCTCTCTCTCTCCGCCAGGGAACGGGGGAAATGCCCCGATAGTGGGGGGAAATGCCCCTATAGTGGGGGGAATCTCCTAGACGTCGGGTATGCCCTCGCTTTGTGTATGCACCACGCAGGCTGGTAAGCAGCGGCATGGAGAAGTACTTGCCTGCGGTGTAGGCGGCAATATTGCCAAATCCCGACACGGGCGAGAGGCCCGGTGAGCTGCCACCTGGCTCACTAAAAGGCCCACTGCCCTCCCACAAACCGCTGCAGCAACACCCAGAGCAGCGGCAGGGCGAGGACGAACCAGAGCAGGCGGAGTATTTTGTTCTGGGCCACATGGCCCAGCATGAAAAACAGCGGAAAGCCGCTCAGCATGAGACGCGGCGTGCTCAGCAAAAAATTCAGGGCGGTCACCTGCAGTGTCACCAGGAGAAGAAACACGGTGTACGAGGAGCGCAGGCGCACCAGGCTCCAGAGAAGGCCGATGAGCAGGAGCAGCACCGCGCCAAGATGCGCCCCGCCATGGATAAAGCCCTCATTGAGGCTCACGAGTTGGGTCAGGAAACGCGTCCGTACCAGGGCCTTTTCGAGGCTCACCCATGGCCAGGCCAGGGTGACTTTCCAATGCACTTCCTGGGCCGACATAAAGGCCAGGGGAGTGTCGTACACCTGCACATTGATCAGCAGATAGACCATCCAGCCAAGCGGGATCAATCCCAACCATACCGCCTGTGGCCATGCCTTGCGCTCCCCCACGGGCTGTGAGTACCACTCGACCAGCAGCGCCGGCAGCAATAACAGACCGGGTGTGCGCGTCAAGGCGGCAGCGCCACCGACCCAGCCAGCCAGAGGCCAGTTGCCGCGACGGGCGGCGAAAAAGGCGCCCACCGAGAGGAGCAAAAACAGTCCTTCAGTATACGGGGCGTGAAAAAAATACCCGGTCGGGAAGAGGAGCAGAGTAACGAGAGACCACAAGGCCACGGAGCGACCGAACTCGAACCGCGCCAGGCTATAAAACACCATACAGCCCAGCACGGAAACCAGACAGCTCACGACCAGGGCCGCGACCGGGTAGTGAGGCATGACAACATGCATGAGGCGAATCAGCCATGGATAGAGCGGATAAAAGGCGATGCTGCCCTGCGCTCCCCCGTCGGTGCCATAGCCATGTGCGGCAATCTGCACATACCAGCCTGCATCCCAACGATGCCAGATGCTGGGTAATAGCTCCAGGCCCTGCCAGGACAAAGGACTCACTCCATGCGCGTACACACTGGCGCCATAGGTCAGTGCTTTGCAGACGGTGATGAGAACGAGCACTGTCACGTACTCAGGGCAGCCGGGGCGCCTGATAAATTCTCTCACGGCCTGCGCATAGGGCATGGGGATGGCTTTCGCTGTCTCGTGTCGCTGCTCGACTGGACCTCCATGCTCACTCATCGGCACATGACACACAGAGCATTATTGGTAAAAATTTCATGCAGACGCTACATTTACTAGCAATGGCATTTCTCCAGGTCTTTTTGTGCCTGTATAACCCCATAACAACATTCACTCACTGGTGAGGATAGGCCATGCCGGTGTACGAGTTTTATTGTCCCACTTGTCATATGATTTTCAATTTCCTGTCTCGACGCATCAACACGGATAAGCAACCGCACTGTCCCCGCTGTGGGCGCCTGCATCTCGATCGTCAGGTGTCCATGTTTGCCATCTCCAAAGGCCGCACGGAGGAAGGGGAGGCAGACATGCCGGACATCGACGAAAGTCGCCTGGAGCAGGCCATGCAAGCCATGGCCGCAGAGGCGGAAGGGATGAACGAGGACGATCCACGTCAAGCGGCGCGTATGATGCGCAAGCTCTATGAAGCGACCGGTCTGCAACTTGGCGGTGGCATGGAAGAAGCCATCCGTCGCATGGAGGCGGGCGAGGATCCAGATCAGATTGAAGCCGAACTCGGCGACGTGCTCGAAGGAGAAGATCCCTTTGGCGGCCTGGAGCTGAAAAAAGGCCTGAAGCAACTACGCGACAAGTATGTCCGTCCGAAGGTCGACAGCACCCTCTATGAGCTCTAAGTGCTGCGCACGGCTCAGGGGTGTCCATTGCACTACCTGGAGTCATCAAAGCAGAGGGGCTGGAGTACGTACACCTGTCTCTGTGGGGCTGCTAAGTGCTGACTCGTCAATTTCCCTCTGGCGTGCGTGGAGCTGCTGCTGGGTTCCACTGCCCCCGCCGCATGTGGGTAATCTCGACGCGCGCGAACAGGCCAGCCTGGCGGAACGGCTCGTTGGCTGAAAACTGTTCTGCCGCCTGTCGGTTCGGAACATTGACGATTAATACACTGCCAATCCGCGTCGTACCATCGTCAGCCAGCATCGCTCCACCGAGCACCAGGATGTCCTGGTGTTCGTCCAGATAGCGAAAATGGGCCTGGCGTTGCGCCGCACGAATCTCGGCACTATTGGGCTTATCGATCTGATAGATGATGTACAGCATGGCCGTGCCTCCTCAGTGAGAAAAGTGCTAAACGCGCTAAAAGTGTTCCAGGGCCGTTGCCAGACGTTCTACCCCGGCGCGTAATGTCGTATGCGAGGCGGCAAAGCAGAGCCGTAAAAAGCCTTCTCCGCCTGGGCCAAAGGCGCTTCCAGGCGCAAGACCAACATTGGCCACATCGACCATCCGCTTGGCAAAGGCCAGGCTATCGTCCGCGCCGTCCACCTGGAAAAAGACGTAGAACGCCCCTTGCGGCGGGCTCAGGCGGACGTGGGACAGGCCAGCCAGTCGTTCACAGACAATATCGCGGCCTTGCCGGCAGCGCTCCACGAAGGTCGTGAGATAGTCATCGCCAGCACTGATGGCTTTGAGACAGCCATACTGTAAAAATGCCGCGACTCCCGAGGTGCTGTACTGCACCAGGTTTTCGTACACCTGGCCGAGCACTCGAGAGTGCGGAATGATCGCCCAGCCGACGCGCCAGCCAGTCATGGACCAGTTTTTGGAGAAGGTGTTAGTAACAATGAGCTTCTCCTCGGGCTCCATCAGCTCTAAAAAAGACGTCACGCGTGGACGGTCATAGACAAACTGGCCGTACACTTCATCAGCGATAATCCACACATCGCGGGCCCGGGCAAAATCCCGTACCTGGCGCATATCGTCGGGTTCCATGATCCAACCGGTGGGATTGTTTGGCGTGTTGATAAACACGGCCCGTGTTTTCGGACCCACGGCGTCGAACAGACGCTCTAATTCCAGGCGCCAGGCGTGCCCATCCCAGCGCAGGGTCACGGTGCGGGCCACGGCTTCCTGCATGCGGATGGCGGCAAAAATATTCGGCCATACCGGCGACACTACCACCGCCTCATCTCCTGGTCCCAACACGGCCTGTACCGTTTGCAGGATGGCCTGCATGCCGGACCCCGTGATGATCACTCGTTCAGCGTCCACGGCAGCGTGAAAATACCGCTGAGACATAGTCGGCCACGGCCTGCCGCAGAGGCGGGATACCACGTTGATAGGTGTAGAATGTCTCGCCGTCGCGCAGCGCCTGCACCGCAGCGTCACAAATAAACGCCGGGGTGGGCAGGTCGCCTTCGCCGGCCCAGAAGGGAATCAGGTCGGGCCTGTCGTGTCCATAATTTACCACCGCCATAATGCCGCTTTCCGGCAATTGCGCTGCCATGGGGCGCAAAGCAGCCCGCAGGCGTGCTTCGTGCGGCGCCTCAGTCGATAGTCGTGCGTCGTTCGCCATACTCTGGGTACCCTAGATAGCCTGCAGTGCAGGAGGGAGTGTAGAAGGGTGCTGTGGTTTGACACGACAGTGAGGGTAGCATCCTTCCCAGGTTGGCACAACTCCATAGCAGGTAGGCAGGGCGGCAGCCTGAGAGTATGGTCATGCCATGAGGCACCGCCGCTCGACTGTCTGTGGTATCATCGCGGCATCGAGCCATGATCTCTGGAGACCTTTGTCATTGGAGGAGCGTGTGAACACCACAGCCCAGACGTTTCGTGTCATAGGACGCAGGGTGCCGAAAGTCGACGCCATTGATAAAGTCACCGGCAGGGCACAGTACGGTGCCGATATTCTGCTGCCGCGCAAACTGGTCGGGAAGGTGTTGCGTAGCCCTCACGCCCACGCCCGCATTGCCCGTATCGATACGAGCCAGGCCGAAGCCCTGCCCGGTGTTATGGCCGTCATCACCGGCAACGACCTGCCTCCCATTACTCCTGGGGCTGCCGGTCCTACTGGCCAGGTGACCATGCATGACGCCTACCTGAGCCAGGAAATTTTAGCGCGCACGAAAGTGCTCTACCATGGACACGCCGTGGCTGCTGTGGCTGCAACCACAGAGGACATTGCCGAAGAGGCCCTGCAGCGTATCGTGGTCGACTATATCGTCCTGCCCCACGTCCTCGATCCTGTCCAGGCCATGCACGCCGAGGCGGTCGTGCTGCACGATACCCTGTTCACTCAGACCGCCGCAGGCAAAGCGACAACGCCGAGTAATGTAGCGGAACACCTGCAGATGGGACGTGGTGACGTGGCCCAGGGCTTTGCCGAGGCCGACCTGGTGGTCGAGCGCACCTTTCGCACGCAGGTCGTGCATCAGGGCTATATCGAGCCAGACGCAGAAGCAGCCTGGGTGCGGGAGGATGGCAGCGTCGTGGTCTGGGCCAACACTCAGACAACCTTTACGCAACGGCATGAACTGGCGCTGTTACTGCATATCCCGCTCCACAAAATCCGTGTCGTGCCCACTGAGGTCGGGGGAGCCTTTGGTGGCAAAGAAACCGTGCGCGTGTCGGCGCTCTGCGTGGCACTGTCGCGCCAGGCGCGTCAACCGGTGGGCATGACCTTGAGCCGTGAGGAAGTGCTGCGCGCCACCGGGCCGGGCAGCGCCACGGTGGCCACGGTCAAGGTGGGGGCGCGTCGTGATGGGACGATCACCGCCATGCAAGCCCACCTGGTGTATGATGCCGGGGCGTATCCAGGCGCCCCATTGCGCTCTGCCATCCGGCGGGTGTATTCGCACTATCGTACCCCAAACCTCAAGATCGACGCCTATGATGTGGTGACCAATAAGCCGCACGTGGCCGCATATCGTGCCCCCGGCGCCACCCCAACCAATTTTGCGCTGGAATCGGTCATGGACGAAGTGGGCGAAACCTTGGGTCTGGACCCCCTGGCGTTTCGCCTGAAGAATGTATCACGCGCTGGCGACCCTATGCCTGATGGCGTGCAACTCTCCACGGTCAGTCTGGCCGACATTCTGCAGCGCATCCGTCACCATGCCTGCTGGACGACCCCGCTGAGCGAGCCATATCACGGCCGCGGCATTGCCCTCGGCCTGTGGACGATGCCAGGAGGGACAACCAGCTGCCATATGACGCTGAACCCTGACGGTTCGGTGACGCTGGTCCTGGGCACGGTAGACTTGTCGGCCACACGCACCAGTCTGGCCATGGTCGCCGCCGAAGCCCTGGGGCTGGAGTTCGAAGAGGTGCGCGTCGTCGTGGGCGATACCGACATGGTGGCCTATTCTGGCGCCAGCGCTGGCGATAAGGTCACCTATGTCACCAGCAAAGCCATTCTCAAGGCCAGTCAGGATCTCTTACAGCAGGTCACGGCACGCGTTGCCGAAGCCTGGCGCGTGTCGCCGCAGGAGGTGCGCTATGAACGCAAACGCTTCTGGGTGGCGGGCGCGCCTGAGCGCAGTATGACCCTGGCAGACATTGCCAGACGCAGCGTGCGTGGCGATGAGGCCATTATGGCCTCTGCCAGCCACAGCGACACGTTTACCACCGTGGCCCTGGCGCCCAATGCAGCAGCGCACGTCGTCGACGTTGCCGTGGATCCCGACACAGGTCAGGTGCAGATTCTGCGCTATACGACCTTCCAGGATGTGGGACTGTGCGTCAACCCGGCGCAGGTTGAAGGCCAGATGCAGGGCGGGGCAACCCAGGGCATTGGCTGGGCCTTGTCCGAGGTATGCGCCTTTGACCAGCGTGGGGTCTTGCAGCACGCCAATCTGTTGGACTATCGTCTGCCCACCAGTCTGGACGTGCCGAGCATTGCCGCGCACGTGGTGGAGAATCCTTCGCCTGATCATCCCTATGGCATACGGGCCGTCGGCCAGGTGCCGATCGTGCCCCCGGCGGCGGCGCTGGCCAACGCCATCTACCGCGCCACAGGGGTACGGATGCGAGAGTTGCCCATGACTCCGGAACGTCTGTACCGGGCTATGCGGGAGGCGCAGCGCTCTTCGGCGTGAGAGCAACGGGGTCAGCCGTCGCGCAGTTCTTTCTTGCGCTTGTGTGCCAGGCTGGCGCCACCGTCGGCGACGATGACCTCGCCGGTCATATAGCGAGCGGCATCCGAAAGGAGAAACATCACCACGTCGGCAATGTCTTCAGGCTCGCCCACTCGACCCAGGGCAATGTCGCGCTGGGCGTATCGTTCCACCTCGGCGCGTGTCCAGCCAGACCAGCGGCCTGGCGCCCCCAGACCCGTATCGATCAAGCCTGGGGCAATACAGTTGACCCGAATGCCATGTGGCGCCAGATCGGCTGCCAGGCCTTTGGTGAGTCCGATGACGCCTGCCTTGGAGGCAGAATACTGCACGCCAGCCGAAATGCTGCCGCGCAGGCCTGCCCCAGAAGAGAGGTTGACCATGGCGCCGCCACCCTGCGCGATCATCACCCTGGCTGCCGCACGTGCACAGTTGAAAAACCCCGTGAGGTTGACGGCAATGACGCGATTCCACACCTCATCGGTAGTCTCTGGTACCGGGGCATAGCCGCCCGAGATATAGGCGTTATTCACCAGGAAATCCACCCGGCCGAATTTTGCTTTCACCTGCTCCACCATCGTGTTCACCTGGGTTGGATCGGCGACATCAATGGTACAGGCCAGGGCTGAAACGCCGAGTTTTTGGACCTCTGAGGCCGTCTGCTGCATGCCCTCCGCATCGATGTCTACGCCGGCCACATGGGCCCCCTGTCTGGCGAGTGCGAGCGCCGTGGCTTTGCCAATGCCACGCGCCGCGCCGGTCACAATCGCCACCTTGCCAGTCAACATAGGCTGCCTCCTTCCCTGCTGCGTCCACTGTCTCTCTTCCCATCTGCACTCTCGTGCATATCCTCGCGGATCAGGATTATACCCGAATCTGGCGTGTATCCCTTCGCTCTCTTGCCTCCTGCCGACGAATTCGTCTACGTTGAAGGCAAGCACCAGAGCTATCACCTACCAGGCAAAGGAACCCTATGGCCGGAACAAAACGCGTCTTACTGACCGGGGCAGGTGGCAGGATCGCTCGCATTCTGCGTCAGGCTCTCCAGGAGCACTATGATTTGCGTGGTATAGACAGACTCCCAGTACCTGACTTCGACTCTCTGACCGCCAATCTGACCGATGTCGCTGCCATACGGCCGGCCTTTCAGGGCCAGGAGGTCGTCGTGCATCTGGCTGCAGAACCCCGCCACACCCCCGACATTGGCTGGGACCTGCTCATGCCGGATAACGTGCTGGCTACCGCCAATGTCTTTGAAGCGGCCCGGCAGGGAGGGGCGCAACGGCTCATCTTCTTCAGCTCCATGCATGTCAATGGCCTGTATGAGCTGGATGCGCCCTATGCGGCAATTGCCCAGGGGCACTATACCGGGCTCGTGCCAGAGCGTGTGCCACTCGTCACGCACGAGATGCCGGTACGGCCTGATGGCCCTTATGCCGTGAGCAAAATCTTTGGGGAATCCCTCGGACGATACTACGCCGAAGCGTATGGCATGACCGTGATCTGCATTCGCCTGGGGACCATCGCTCGGGATGACCGACCTGGCAGCGATCCCCGCAGTTTCGTGAGCTGGTTCAGCCACCGTGATCTGGTGCGCATGGTCGAGCGCTGCATCGAAGTGCCAGACATCAGCTACGAAATTGTCTTTGGCGCCTCGGCCAATACCTGGAAAATTTACGATACCCCGCGCGCCTGGCGCCTGCTGGGTTTCCAGGCGCAGGATAATGCCGAGACGTATCGCCAATTGGTCTAGTCCCCGTCTCCCTGGAGAAGCCCAAGACGTTCCACCAGATAGTCAAGGCGTCGGGCTTCGACAATCCCGCCAAGATGCAAGCGCTCACCGACAAGCTCGCGGCCATGGTCCAGGGCTGGACCCGCCGCCACCGGGGGCCGGCGGCGGGCTCCTGTCGGTGACACCACCGGCGCGGGATACCCGGGCGACTCCTACGACCGAGATCGCCGGGCAAGCCGGCGAGATGATGGAGCAGGTGCTCGACACGAAGTATTCCCGTCATGAGCGAGTTCGGCAAGCAGGTCCTCCAATCCAACCCGTAGCCCCACGCTGGTGGCGCGCAGGCCTACCCTTCTAATCCTCGGGCAGGGGTGTCTCACGCAGATGACCAAGGATACGTACCTGCGGGGCCTCGCGGAGGCTGCGCTTGATTTCGGCGAAGCCCGGGAATCTGGCCAGCGTGAGCACGGCGTTCCACAACGGGACGGCTTCCTCGTCGCTGGGAATGCGTGAAATCACCGGGCCAAAAAAGGACACCCCATCGGGGGGCGTAAACGTGATGATCGGGGTACCCACGTCACGGCCAGTGCGGCTGAGGGCGAGGGCTGTCTCGGCGTCGAGTTCGGCATCCCAACTGGGGTCATCCGCGGCCGTCGCATATTCTGCAGGCAGCCCAATGGCGTGCAGCACTGCCCCGATATGGGCCACCGTGCCAAGTTTCTGGCTCATCCCCGACCCTTTGGGCTGATCCCAGTAGGCTTTGCCATAGCCTTCGTAGAGGGCTCCCATATGTTCACGACCCAGGGCAGCCCTGATTTTGGCAGCGACTCGCAACATACGCAGGCCAGCCGTGTGGCCGCGCTCGTAATTCGGCGGAAACGCCGTGGCATAGTCCTTCTGCTTATTGAGGAGACGCAACGAGATCAACCGCCAATCGACCGTGTACCCTGTCTGGGCCGCCACTTTGACCAGCCAGCGGGACGTGATCCACGCAAAGGGGCAGACAGGATCCCAGAAGAATTCGATGTCATAGTTCCTCATCCGTTGCCTTTCTTAAGCGCCTGCCGACCACGGCTCTTCGCGAGCGGAGCTTGGCGTGGGAGGATAAATGGTTCCACTGAAGATGTGCGGGACGTACGCTTAACGCAAGCGTTCATGCCGTCTGTGCCGGTGTCGCGGGCGCGACTGCTCTTGGTCCGCACCTCGACGCCACCCATCAGCACGAAGCCGTGCACGTGCACCTGTGGCGCGTCGGGTGGCAAGTACTCCTCGCGCACGTGGTTGGACCAGCCCCCCATGAGGGACTGACCGTGCATCTCCACGCGGACACCGGGCGGCACGATCACCTCGACGCCGCCCATGATGGCCACCACGGTGATGGTGGTCACCGGAGCGCTGAGCTGGGCGGCCCGCAGGTCCAGCACGCAGCCGCCCAGTACCGCCACGGCAGTGCACTGCTCCGGCACACGCCAGCGCCCTCGCCGCTCAGCACGCGCCCAGCACCGCCAGGACCAGGTGGCTCACGGGCCCGGCCGGTGCAGGCCGCGCCTGCGAGCTGGGGAGATCAGCGAGGAGCCGCGCGAGCTCCGCCTGGGTCCGTGCGGTCAGCGTTGCACGCACGCGCGTGTCGAACTCCTCGTCGGTGAGCCGGCCCTCGGCAAAGGCCGTCTGCAACCGCTGCATCGTCTCGTCACGCTCCTGGTCGGAGACGCGGCAGGAACGTCGCCGTCCCTGGGCTGGCCGTCGGCTCCGGGACTGGGATGCCGCTCCGTAGGGGCCTGCCGGCGTGGTCCGGCGACACCACCCGATAGATGCGAATCGGGTGTTCGATATTCTTGAGCGCTTGCACACCGAGATCCTCGAACGCGAGGTCGAGCTTGGTGTGCACCTGTTGGTAGACGGCCTCTGAGACACAAATCCCACCAGGAGTGGCAATGGCCTCGAGCCGCGCTGCGATGTTCACCCCGTCGCCGTAGACGTGATAATCCTGCACAATCACGTCGCCAAGGTGCACGCCAATGCGCGTCTCTATGCGGTCTTCAGGGGGGAGGGCGGCGTTGATGGCAGCCTGGGTGTGCTGGATCGCCTGCGCGCAGCGCATGGCGTTCACTACGCTGTCGAACTCGCCGAAGACCGAGTCGCCCGCAGTGTCCACCACCCGCCCCTCGTGCGCTTCGACGAGCGACCGGGTACGGGTGTGGAACTCGCGAATCCGGGCCGTCGTGCCTTCCTCGTCTCGCCCCATCATGCGGCTGAAGCCGGCGACGTCGACCATCAGGATTGCTGACAGTTTGCGGCGCGGTTTGGATGCCTCAGTCTCCATACTCGTCCCTCGAGCGTGCTCAGATGATGCGGCACAGCCTCGCTGATGTCCATGCCCTGACAAGCGACCTCAGATCATCGACAGATGAGATAACATACCGCTTCTGTCGGATTTTCTCAAGCGCAGCAAAGGCGTGCAGTGTCACTTTGGCTGAGGTGCATGCAGCGCTCGTTGTATGGCTCACCATGCTGTTCTCGGCGCTGGTCTGTGGCAAGATATTGCATCATGTCTGAGGAAGAAAAATGCACCCCATGGCGCATCAACTACGAGGCGAGGTTTGTGCAATGATCATCCGCCCAGCAGCACCAGCAGACCATGCGGAGTGGCTCCGTATGCGACTCAACTTGTGGGGAGGCGCAGCAGAGGAGCATACCCATGACATGGACGCCTACTTTTCGGGCCAGCAGGACAGAAGGACGTTCGTCGTGGAACGACCAGCAAGTGGACTCTGTGGGTTTATCGAAGTCAGTCTCCGGAACTACGCTGAAGGATGCATCACCTCACCTGTAGCGTACATTGAAGGCTGGTACGTCGATCAAGACCTGCGACGCGGGAAATTGGGAAGCCAGCTCGTCCAAGCCGCAGAGGCATGGGCAAGGCGTCAAGGGCTGAAAGAGATCGCCAGTGATACGCAGATAGCGAATGTGGTGAGCATCCAAGCCCATAAGGTATTAGGATATGAGAGGTCGAACGAATCGTCTGTTTTCGGAAGAGGCTCGACGCAAGAGGGTAAGCTCTTGGATCGGTATGCTCAAGGTATGAGCGGAGTGCTGAGCGTGAGGCATTTACGCAGCACTCAGTTCTTATCTTGAGGGGAGGATGTGCTATGACAAACGTGTTACAACAGGTCTCCGACG
>CAVZBC010000071.1:0-70060 GCA_963773125.1 uncultured Gammaproteobacteria bacterium
CACCCTTTTTCAAGGAGCTTCAGTATGACAGCGACCCATACAACGCATTCGACGCATTCTAGGGCCGTCCTTTACCTTGCCTTCGAATTGGGCTGGACAGAATGGAAGCTCGGCTTCAGCACGGATTGGCTGGGGCGCCGCGTTTGCGGACCCTCCGAGCGCGCGACCTCCGTGCCCTCTGGGACGAAGTCGCCCGCGCGAAGAAACGCTTTGGGTTGTCCGACGACGCAGAAGTCTATAGCTGTTATGAGGCTGGACGGGACGGATTCTGGCTGCATCGCTGCCTGCTGGCGCATGGCATCCACAACGTTGTCGTCGATTCGGCGAGTATTGAGGTTAAACGCCGCGGGCGGCGCACGAAGACTGACCGGCTCGACGCTAGCAAATTGCTCACGATGCTGATCCGTTCTTACACTGGTGAACCGAAGGTGTGGAGTGTGGTCCATGTCCCCAGTGTCGCGGACGAAGACCGGCGGCACCTCCACCGAGACCTGGAGGAGATGAAGGCAGAGCGGACGCAGCATAGTAATCGCATCAAGGGCCTCCTAGCGAGTTGGGGGCTGGCGGTGCAGGAGGTGGGCGCGGATTTTCCCACGGTATTGGAGGGGCTACGGCTCTGGGATGGGCAGGCGGTGCCAGTGGAGCTGCATCAGCGCTTGTTGCGGGAGTTTGCCCGGCTCCAATTCGTCGACCGGCAGATCCGGGACCTGGCGAATGAACGTGCCCGACGTATCCGCACGGCGGAGTCCGATCCGGCCATTGACCAGGTGCGGCAACTGCTGGAGCTCAAGGGCATTGGTCCCAATAGCGCCTGGCTATTTGTGCAGGAGTTTTTTGCGTGGCGACAGATCGAAAATCGCCGGCAGCTTGGCGCGTTGGCTGGGTTGACCCCGACACCATATCAGTCTGGGGACAGCGAACGCGAACAAGGGATCAGCAAGGCTGGGAATCGGCGCTTACGAGCGATGGCCATTGAGATTGCCTGGTGCGGGGTCCGGTATCAGCCGCAGAGTGCCTTGAGCCAGTGGTACCGGCAACGGTTTGGTCACGGCAATAGTCGACTCAGGCGGATTGGGATTGTCGCGGTGGCACGCAAACTCTTGGTGCAGTTATGGCAGTACCTGAAGACGGGAGCGCTCCCGGAGGGGGCCGAGACGATCTCGTGGCGGATCAAGATGACGGGCCGACGGCGCGTGCCGCTTGGGGTGTAGCCGGCACAGCGTGAGTCCGCCGCAGGCCGAGGTAGAATAGCCGAGCGCCCTGGTCTGAGTCACCGCTTTGGCACCGGGTGTTCCCTCGGGGGAACCGAGCGTGAGATGGGTCGACTCGGGACAGTGCTTCGCAGGAACGTCCTTGGGCGTACGCAGTAAAGGGTACCGTGTCCCAGTGCGGGCGCGTACGGATAGAAGGTCGTTGAGGACCGCCTTGACGCAGGACGAAGCCACCAGGTTAGCCATGCTCCCCTGCCCCTGCCCCCAGGACTCAACAAGGAGCCGTAGCCTATGCCCTCGTATGTTCTCAGCGGTGTACTTCCGACGAGCCAGCGTGAATTTCGGTCTTCAATCGCCTACCGTCTTCCTTAAAGGAACCCGAGGATACTGGGAGGCGATCATGTCAACAACCCATCCTCGCTCCATGCCGATCACCAACTCGACCAATTGGCGGGCCAGTTTGAACACTGGCGCCAGACCCGTTCGCACCCTTCTGAACGCATTCCCCAACACCTGTGGGATCAAGCCGCCGCTCTGGCCCGGGTGCTGCCCCGCAGTCGGGTGGCTCAGCACTTGCGCCTATCGCCCAGTGACCTCAACAAACACATGGCCACACGGCCCGAAGCCGGCCACACCCCGACCCCACCCTTTGTCGAGGTGCCGCCTACCCGCTGGGTCCTCAGCGGCCCAGGCCATCGAGATCGACCTTGAGCGACCCGATGGGGCACGTCTCCACCTGCGCTGCCCCGAGTCCACGGCACCCGTGGCCGCCTTGGTGCGGGCCTTTTTGGAGGGCGCGCGATGATCCAACTCACCCCGCAAAGCCGTATCTTTTTGGCCACCGAACCGGTCGACTTTCGAAAGGGCATCGATGGACTCGCGGCCGTGTGCAGGCAGCGCCTGGGTGATAATCCGCTGGAGGGGGCCGTCTACGTCTTTCGAAACCGCTCGGGCACCTCGCTCAAACTCTTACTTTATGACGGCCAAGGTTACTGGATGTGTATGAAGCGACTCTCCACGGGGCGCTTTTCGTGGTGGCCCCAAAGTGCGGACGCACGCGTGCCCCTGTCGGCTCGAGAGCTGGTCATCTTGCTGTGGAATGGACTGCCCGACCGGGCCCAGATGGCAAAGGACTGGCGACGCGTCGCCTAGGGCGAGGCCCGGCTGGTGGCATAGGTCCAGGGCAACCAGGCCTCAGGATCCGCAAACACCTCGCGCCGGTGCTCTTGCAGGGCCACGAGATAGTCGACCACATTGACACCCGCATAGATGCAGGTCACGATCAGGCTGGTGAGCACACTGGCCATATAGGCGCTGTGCTCACTCTTGTAGAACAGTGAGTTCTTGCGCTGCCGGATGAACAGCTTCAAGGCCCGCTCGACCAGGTTGTTGTCCAGAGGCGCGCCGGGTATAGACAAAAATCGCGTCAGTGTTTGCCAGTGATTTTGCATATAGGTGATCGCCTGGCCCAATGAACTATTGGGTTCCACCAGGCGATCCGCAAGCTGCTTGTCGAGCCAACCTTTGAGGTCATCCATCAGCGGCTGGCTATACGCCTGATGGTAAGCCAAACGCGCCTCGGCGCTCAGCTGATCCTCGCGCGCCTCTTCGTCATGGTCGAACACCTGGTTGATCACATCGATGACCACCTGGCATTCGCTTGGAAACACCTCTTCAAGGTCGCTGAACTGGCGACGCCCATGTGCCAGGCAGTGACAGCGAATCACCAGCACTCATCGGCCACCTCGTTACGCGACAGCGCATCGGACATCGCCAGCGGTTTTCCAGGTCCGCTTCGCGCTTGTCCAAAAGCGCCTGCAGATTTTCGCCCGCATGGCGGCGGCCCGAGTAGTACAAAATCAGCGGTGCTCGCCCACCCGCACCACCAACGCGGTGGTGAACATGCCGGTGCGCTCCTTGGGCGGGACAAGCCCTGGGCTTGGGCCTGGGCACCCCGGTCGCGGTTTTCTTTCATCAGCGACAAAATCCGCACCGCCGTGTCGTCTTGAAAAATCAGTTCGCCCTGAGCCGCCTACCTCTCCATCTGCTCAAACACCATGTAGCCACAATCGCCCACCCTTCGATCTGGTCCCACTGTGTCGCATCGGGCACCGGCACCCCGAGCATCGCCTGATAACCTTGCAGGCGATAGCCCGGAACCCCCAGATAGTAACGGCCCACCACCAACACCGCCCGGGCCTGGGGGCTGTATTTCTCCTCACCCACACCCTCGGGCAACCCGGCTGTAAAAATCTCACCGCACGCCGAGCAGCGAAGCTTTTCCAGCTCGTAGCGTATGGCGCTGAGCAGGGCATGGCCGTCGATGCGTATCTCCACACCGGCCGGCAGCTCATAGAGATTCCCCTGACCACACACCGGGCAGCGCTGACCCACCGCCAGCTCCTCATGGCGGCACTCGACGCGCTCGGCCCCCACATAGGCCTCCGCACTCCGCCGACCCGTGCCAGGGCGGTGACCGCCTTTGGGCTTGACCCGCTCCGGCGTCTGCGAGGCATCCGGCGGCGCTTCAGCGGCCGGCGCGTCGGCAGCGCCGACATCGGCTTCGAGGACGGCACCCGCGTTCGTCTCAGCACCACCGGCTGGACTCGGGGCAGACGAGGCCTCCGGTGCCGGCGATGGCTTGAGACTCTTGCCAAAGAGCAAACCGCGAAGCCGTTTCATCGTGATCCGGGTCTCTTGCAGGGCCAACACCAGCCAGAAATGCGTGCGGATGATCCGTTCCACCAGGCTCGCATCCGCTGGGGACAACGTGTTCTGATGCACCCGTGCAATCAGGGCCTCGCCTTCTTCGCTACTCAGCGTCACGGCTTCGGCTGGCTTCTTCACCACGCATCCTTTGAGACGGGCACAATACGGTTGGCAAGCGCTTGCATAGCTCTAACGCTGACGAGCTTGTCAAGCCGAGCGAGCTCACCATGCGGGTCCCCGACGACGGCGGGAGGCGCTCGCCGTCGGACGCGGACGTTTCGTGACTTGGCGCGGTGCCGTCGGGCGATCCGGTAAAGGAGCTTGAGGGGGAGACGACTCGGGTACCTGATCATCCGGAAGCCTCAACATGACTCGAAGAATGTGGCTGACGCGGTCTCGATCCTCATCGCTTAAGCTGCTGGCTTGGACGCGCTTAAGCAATGCCATGCCTTGTTGTCGGTTCAGGTAGAGGGCGAGAAGGTCTATGAAAAGTTTGAGCCGTTGAAACATCGGGGTGGCCACCGTTGTCTGGAGTGAGCACATCGGTTGAGGTTCGGCGTCTGATGTAACGGATTCAAAATGAGAAGTCAAGCGCGCCTATCGGAAGAGCACCGTCGCTCCCGCTTTCGGCAGCAGGTGAGCGCTGGCGTTCGGCGAATAGGGATGACATTGCGCGAAGAGGCTGAGTGGGGCGTGAGCGGCTGCTGCCTGGTGATCCCCGTTCCCGTTCAGTCAGGATTGCATCAGGCACGGATGTGTCCTCTGGACGGATCACCAACATGCGCCTCGCCGGCCGGTTCAGGGCGGCAGCTTGCTGAGAGCACTTGACAACCTTTGCCCTCCTCCAGATAATCGCGCTGGTGTGAAGACTTACGTGACCCCCGACCTGATCGACTGATCGGACAGGAAGCTACTCTCTCCAAAGGAGACGAGCTATGAGTTACGGTGACGAAAGCACCGCCCGAGTGCCCCGCTTTGACCTGTCGCGCCGCTCCGTGCTGCAGGGCATGGCGGTGGTCGCGAGCATGATCTTCGCCGTGCGTCCCACTGCATCCGACGCGCAGGAGAAGCGGATCAAGTTCGCCTATTGAAGCCAGCTCTTGTGCGGCGTGCCGTACGAGGTGACGCGCTCGGCTGGTTTGTTCAAGAAGCACGGCCTGGATGTAGAGTTCGTCTATACCCGGGGCGGACACGCCGCGATGCAGGCGCTGGTCGGCGGCGCGGTGGACTATGCGGCCACCTCCCTCGACGTGGCGATTCAGGCCTACGCCAACGTACACGCCGACATCCGCCGCTTCGCCGTCACCGGGCGCCTGCCGCTGTTCGCCGTCGTTACCGCGCCCAAGACCGCCAACCAGATCCGCGCCATTAAGGACTTGGAAGCGAAGACCGTCGCGGTCTCCGCGCTTGGCAATGCCGATCACGCGCTCGCACTGTTCCTTCTCAAGCAAGCGAATGCCGACGCGAGCAAGGTGCAGTTCGCGACCATGGGGGTCAATCTCCTGGAGGCGTTGCGACAGGGACAGATCGATGCCGGTCTGGTGCAGGAGCCGGCCTTGACGCTCCTGCAGCAATCGGGGGCACGGGTGCTGGTCAACATGATGGACCTCGCCGATGCGCGCCGATATCTCGGCGGCACCTACGAGTTCATGGGCGTGGCGGTGCGCGGCAAGGAGTTCGAGCAGCGTAGGCCCGAGATGGTGCAGCTCACCAGGGCGCTGGGCGAAGCGCTCAAGGCGATACGCACGATGAACGGCGATCAGTTGGTGGCCGCTATCCCTAAGGAGATGACGACGGGGCTCGATCTCAAGCAGTTCGGCGAGATTATCGCGCGCCACCGCGATGCGCTCTACCCCGAATCCGTGACCATCGACCTCGACGCAGCCCAGCGCGTCGCGCAGAGCCTCATCGTCAGCGGCCTGATCAAGCCGGACGCGAATATTTCCGGGCTGCACGACACGTCGATCGTCGGGAGCTAGCAGCGATGCGCGTCGCCAATCTGACGATTTCCTATGGCGGCGATCCGGTGCTCGAAGGAGCCAGCATCGCCGTCGGGGAAGGGCAGTTCGTCAGCCTCCTCGGTCCGTCGGGGTCGGGCAAGTCGAGCCTCTTGCGTGCGGTGGTCGGATTGCAAGAGCCGCTCGAGGGATCGATCGAGCGGGAGGTCGCGCCGTCGGACGTCGCCATCCTGTTCCAGGACGACGCCCTCCTGCCGTGGAAGACGGCGCGTGACAACGTCGCGCTCGGCCTGACCCTGAACGGCATGCGCCGCCGCCAGGCGCTCGAGCAGGCCGACCTCTGGCTCGATCGGCTCGGCCTCACTGGCTTCGGCGATCGCTTCCCACGGCACCTCAGCGGCGGACAGAGAAAGCGCGTCGCGCTCGCTCAGGTGCTCGTGCGAGAGCCGAAGCTGCTTTTGATGGACGAGCCCTTCGCCTCGCTCGACGCCATCGTCCGCGCGCGCATCAGCCAGGACGTCGCAGCGCTGGTCGAGCGCGCGCGCATCAGCGTGCTGCTCGTCACCCACGACCTCGAAGAAGCGATCAGTCTCTCGGACCACATTTACCTGCTCTCCCGAGGGCCGCGCGCGCATCTCTCGCGGGATTATCCGGTGCCGCTGCCGCGGCCGCGCGATCCGGTGCGCGCGCGCATGCATGCGGCGTTCGCGCTGCTCTACGAGCAGATTCTGGAACGACCTCTTGCACGAAGTCGAGCGGCAGTCATGAACCCGCGCTACGTCTGGGCCCGCCAGTTGTCCGCGTTCGCCGTGCTCCTCGTGATTTGGGAAGGGGCGGGTCGCGCTGACCTGCTCAATCCGATGTATGCGCCGAGCCCGAGCCGGATCGGCGCGGCGCTCGTCGACCTGTTCGGGAGCGGTCGCATCTGGATCCATCTCGAGGCGACCTTCACCGCTGCGCTTATCGGCCTGGCCCTCGGAATCGTCGCTGGCATTCTGCTGGGCGTTCTTGGCGCGCTCGTCCCGCTGGTCGCGGAGCTGCTCGAGCCTGTGATGACGCTGCTCAACGCCATCCCGCGCGTCATCCTGGCTCCCCTCTTCGTCATCTGGCTCGGCATCGGCGCTGCGTCGAAGATCGCGCTCGCTTTCATTCTGGTCGCGGTGCTGATTTTCTTCACCGTGTTCACCGGCATCCGACAGGTGGACCAGAGACTCGTCGAGCGTGTCGTCACACTCGGCGGCGGCCGCTGGGCGCTGGTGCGCCACGTCTATCTACCCTCAGTGGCGGCCTGGGTGATGGGCAATCTGAAGGTCGCGGTCGGCTTTGCCTTTACCGGCGCCGTCGTCGGCGAGTTCGTCGCCGCGAGCCGCGGCCTCGGCTATCTACTCTCGTTCGCGCAGAGCACGTACAATTCCGCACTCATGCTTGCGCTCGTTCTGCTGATTATGGTGGTCGTGCTGGTGATTTTCGCGGTTGCCGGCCGGCTGGAAAAATATCTGCTGCGCTGGAATTGAGACCCGATGGCGATCACCTGGTCGGACGAGTCGTCGCACGGGAACACGCCAGTGTATCTATCACTCGAGGAGCAGACTGCTCAGCGGGCGAAGCTATGGGCTTCACATTCATCATGCACGAACAGAAGAGCCGACCCAACTTGGAGCGAGGGAAACTGCTCGCGTTGACGACGTGGTGGCGATGACCCCCAAGGGCTTGCTAGCTCCTCGGACGAACCGCGGCGAAGCGTTCCCCGGAGTAGCAGGACGACTAGAAGACCGGCAGACGAACGCGATAAGGTGCGCGGTCCCGGCGCCGAGCGGAGGACCGCGACGACGAGTCTGCCTTTGAAGGGTGCCGAGAACGCCATCTTGATTCTCAGGACGCCATGCTCCGACGCGTCGACGTTATCTTGTCGCGAAAACGCGGGATGGGGCGTAAGATCATCCATTACGCCACGTGAGCCACTTGTGAGTATCGCCGAACAAAGGCATACAGGCGACAGCGTACAGCGTCCGCTGCACTCCCGCTTCCCGCCGCCCCTGGATGCCCGGCGTTCGGCTTCACAACCTATCAGAGGAAGAATGGATGCAGGTTACGGTGTGCGAGTTTCCCGATGAGGCCCCACGGAAAGAAGCTGCCTGGAGAGACTTGGTACGCTTTCTCCACACAAGCCCCACGGATGTCGTCGTCTTGCCCGAGATGCCCTTCTGCGATTGGCAGATGTTCATGACGAAGACGATTGACCCTGCCGTATGGCAGGCCGCTCTGGCTGTCCACGACGCGATGATTGCCCGTTTCGTCGAACTGCGGGCAGGCATGGTCCTCGCCTCCCGTCCGATAGACTTCCAGGGGAAGCGCCTCAACCAAGCCTTTGGCTGGACGCGGGACAGTGGCTATCGAGGCTCACATACTAAATACTATCTCCCCGACGAGCCTGACGGGTGGGAAGCCACATGGTTTGCGCAGGGCGACCGGCATTTCACCCCGCTCGTGGTGGGGACGCTGACCGTCGGGTTTCAACTGTGTACGGAACTGTTATTCACCGAACCCGCACGCGAAATTGGTCGGGGAGGTGCCCACCTCATTGCGGCGCCACGGGCGACAAGTGGGCACCGGCGTTGGCCCATGGCCGCGTGCATGGCAGCTGTCATGTCCGGGTGCTTTGTCGCCTCCGCGAATCGCCGGTCCTATGACAGTGAGGCGTTTGCCGGTCGTAGTTGGCTAGTGTCCCCGGAAGGCGAGATCTTGGGCGAGACCAGCGCGGACACACCCTTTCTGACCGTAGACATTGACTTGGAAGAGGCGACCCATGCAAAGTCCACATATCCGCGGAATCTTCCAGTCCTATAAAGGTACGGAAGGCAAGGCGCAGCGACCGAGCCGAACCCGTATGAGGCCCCCGGTTGTCAAGAGACAAAGTAATCCTGAGAGCGGATTTTCTGCTTTTTTTCCGCCTGTGGATTCCTGGCGTTGTCAGCGGACTGTCGCGTGTTCTGACTTGATTTCCGTATGACGGCGCAGACCATACGTGGCGGCACCAAACACGTATTGAGGTTCTCTCGCCGCCTAGAGCGGTCTTCATATCAGTGTACGGGATATCCACAATGTGCAAACCAGCCTCAAATGTCCGCCTCGGTGACGGTGTCGAGTGCATCTGTGATGGCCTCGAATAACGCGTCGACCGTCCGTGCCTTGGCGCGGCGCAGCCACGTCTTGCTCTTCGACCAGCACTGTGCGATCGGATGAAAAGCCGGCGACGAGGGCGACAACCGCAGCAGCCGCGCGCCACGTGCCGGCCGCAGCTCTTCCACCCCGGCGACTGTGTGGGCGGAGAGATGCGAAAGAGAAGTTACTATTCACACAATGGGCAGTGGCGCTGCTCGCAGTCGCGGGTTTGACACAGGTAGCCGATAGAATCTTTGGATGGTCAAGCGGTTGGATGCGCTATATCACAACGGTCACCACGATGGAGAATCTAACTCGAGCTTTTGAGCTTGAATGGGCCAAGGACATTGTCTCAAAGACCGTCCCTCTTGATTGCTCAGACGTGAAAGCCCTATTCGAACTTTTAAAGGGCTCAAACAGGAGCTAATGAAACTACAAACAGATGAAACGACTCAGTGGGTGGCTATGTTCAATACTGGTATCTCTCTCCTTGAATCCCTGATAAAAACGCAGCGTAAGGAGACGGACAAGAAGCTAGAGGCAATTCGCACCAGCTTGTCGACTCAGGAATCGACTGCCAAGGCCGAGGAGAAGGCTAAGCTGCCCGGCGCGCTTGAGGTAACACTTACACACAAGGCCGAACCGAAGAAGATCCGATATTTCGCTGGACAAGGAGGCGCCTGTGAAATTCCTCGGTCAAGTGTGGTCGAAGCTGAATATCGCTTCAGGTCAACATTTGCTATCAGTGCAGACGCTTTCGGACCTTCCGCAGACCATCGAGAGAGTTATAGAAGTTGCTCCTAGCAGTATCGCTCGCGTTGAAGTCAAATTCGTTTCCTAGTGCCAATCGTCAGGAGCGGCCTAACCAAGACCTGGATTTAACTGCCTCCAGCGTCCGCTCCTGCGTCGCTCCCGCTTCCGGCAGCAGCTCAGGCCCGGCGTTCGGTGCCAAGCAGAGTGCTGTCGACGCACACATGGGATTATGTGTCAGGAGGACTGGTCATGCAAAGTCATGGACCGCTCGACGCGCTCCCGCTTTGGGGCCTGTTTATGGCCATCCTGCTCCTCGTCCTGCTCGCTGTCGAGGGTGGCTACCGCTTAGGGAAATACCGACGCAGCCGATCGGAGCAGGAGAAGGAAGCCCCAGTCGGCGCTATGGTCGGGGCCACCCTGGGGTTACTGGCCTTCATGCTGGCGTTCACCTTTGGGTTGGCCGCCGCACGCTTCGATACGCGGAGACAGGTCCTCCTCGATGAGGCCAACGCGATTGGGACGACCTATTTGCGTGCCGGGATGCTTCCCGACCGGCGCGAAGACATTCGCGCCCTGCTCCGCGACTACGTGGATACGCGTTTGGAAGCCGTGCTGTCGGGCAAGATTGACGGAAGGCATACGCCGGTCGGAGCACCTGCAAGACCAGCTGTGGGCGCAGGCAGTGGCCGTCGGAGAGAACAACCCCACGTCGATTGTCGTCGGTCTCTTCGTCCAGTCGCTCAATGAGGTGATCGACCTGCACGCGAAACGGGTGACAGCCGGCCTGCGGAATCGCATTCCCGGTGCCATCTGGGTGGCGCTTTTCGCGGTCGCCGTCCTGTCTCTCGCCGCCATGGGCTATCACGCGGGCCTCGTGCGAACGAGCCGATCGCTCGCCGTCCTTGCCGTCGCCCTCACATTTTCTGCGGTCATCGGGCTCATTGCGGATCTCGACCGACCGCAAGAAGGGGCCCTGAAAGTGAGCCAGCAGGCGCTGATGGACCTGCGACAATCCATGCAGGGGCCACAGACCGTGAGCCTGAACTGGCGTCGCAGCTTGGCAGAAAGTACCCTGCACCAAGTCCAGCGTCTCGTAGAACAACTCTCCCCCTATGAGCAAGCGCATTTGTTGGCCTCCCTGGCCCTCCGTATGGCCCAGGTGGTGACCGCAATCTCGTCCCCTGCATAAGGCGAGAGTGTTCACAGAGAGATAAGGGGTGTGGCCTGGGAGGGCCTCGTGCGAAGCAACGAAGCGAGGTCCCCTCGGCGCCATGGTCTTGCGCCACAGAGGCAACCGCGAGGGACGCTTGGGGGACCCTCCGCGTGTGCAGGGGATGAGTCGCCAGCAGGCGGCGCTGGTGTCTGGGAAGCGTACCCGCATCCCATCGGGGGGCAACCTACCGCCATCGGAAGTCATTATGTCTAGGCCCCACAACACACCAATCATTGATACCGCTCCATGGACAGACAAATCCAAAGGAGGTAGGATCCCGACTATTTATATGCCTATCGTAGTGCGGAGAGGAGCATGCAGCCGTGACAAAAAAACCAAGAGCCCCACGCAATCGCACTCTCACTCTCACTCCGAAAGAGTATGAGTCTTACAAAAAGTGCCTCATACAGCTTCATGCCCCTACAGATCTCGCAGAGATTCTCGGCAAGACGATTCATCAAGACCTCTTCGAGGCAGTTGCTTTTCTTCCAGAGCACTTCGTCGATCTCCTCTTTTTGGACCCCCCTTATAACCTGAATAAGACCTTTCACTCTACGGTGTTCAAGAAGACCGATTTGGCAACGTATACCGATTGGCTCGATATATGTATTTCGCGGCTTTTCAAGGTGCTGAAATCAACCGCATCAATATACGTATGTGCGGATTGGCAGTCAGCACCTGCCGTCTTCGCAGTTATTGATAAGTACTTTCATGTACGCCATCGTATCACCTGGGAACGGGAAAAGGGGCGTGGGGCTCAGCACAATTGGAAGAACTCCTCTGAGGATCTCTGGTTTTGTACCGTGTCTCACACCTATACGTTCAACGTTGACGCAGTGAAACTCAAGCGGAGAGTGCTCGCGCCATACACCCAGGAAAACGGCACCCCAAAAGACTGGCAACAGGCGACACACGGGAACTTTCGTCTCACGCACCCGTCCAACTTGTGGACTGATCTCACCGTACCGTTCTGGTCAATCCAATAGGGCACTACGGTCTAACGAAGACGGATTGAGGTGACCCGCAGCGGTCACTGCAATCCATGGTGCAAGGACGCCTCGCCGGCAGCGTGTCGGGAGCCTCACACCATGAGGCGGCATCGCCATGGGGGGGCCGCTGGGGGGCGTTTTGCTCCCGTCCTCTTATCGAAGGGAGAGAGAACACACCACTGCCACGTCAACGGCATACTTGAACAACCCCGTGGAGCTGACAGCCAAAACGCTGGCGTTTTTTACCAGCAGCTCATCGGGAGCGTTGATATGATTAACATTGTAAACGGTTGTGTCAAAAGGACGTATAAATCCGACTTGTGGCGCAACCGTGGCGTCAATCATCATTATTTTCTGATGTGCACGCAGGGCAAATCATAGGGTCTGGGTGGCTACGTGGTTGTTACAAGCAGATAATTGTCAGTCGGGGAGAAAACCTATGTCCGTATCACGACTTACGCACATCACCAAAATCGGTGTTGAACAAATGGGGGATCTCGCCGACAGTCTCAAAGACCCTGATGTGTTGCGGCTTGAAAATCTCGACACCGATTTGCGCCCACCACAGAGCGCACTCACATTTACTAAAAACGCCGTGGATGACGACGATGCCAACAGTTATCTGCCATTTTTAGGTCTTGATGTTCTGCGCCAAGCCGCTGCCAATTTGGTTGGACGGCACGCCGGACACCACTACGACTGGCAGACCGAATGTGTCATCAGTGCCGGCGGGTTATCGGGCATCTTGAATGTGTTGCTGGCGACGCTGGAACCTGGCGATGAGGTCTTGATGACTGACCCGATATACGTGGGATTGATTAATCGTGTGCGTCTTGCCGGAGGCGTGCCGCGCTATGTCCCGTTGATCGCCTCGGCGCAAGGCTGGCGGTTAGATGTCGAGGCGCTGGCAACGATTGATCCCAAACCCGTGAAAGCCGCCCTGCTGATGAGTCCATCCATGCCAACGGGCGCGGTCTTCAATCACGCGGAGTGGCAGGCATTGATTGCCTTTTGCCAACGTGCCAATAGCTGGGTGCTGAACGACGCAGCTATGGAGCGCATTCTGTATGATGGCCGCAGCGTTATTCATCCCGCAGCGTTCCCAGGGATGCGCGACAAGGTCGTCACCGTCGGCGCTGCGTCAAAGGAATACCGCATGATCGGATGGCGTGTGGGGTGGGTGGTGGGGCCTGCGGACCTGATCGCTGATGTGGCGCGTGTCAGCATCACGAACGTGGTCTGTCAAACAGGCATTGCGATGGGCGCCGTTGCCACAGCCATTGGCGAACCCCATGATGGCATGCAAGCCTGCGTCGAGGAATGGCAACGCCGCCGGGATGTTCTCCTAGATGAGTTACGCGACTTCGTGGTTATTCCACCGCACGGTGGTTGGTCGCTCTTGCTGGATGTTTCCCCACTGGGGCTTGATGGCGTCATGGCAGCAAAACGCCTGCTCGCATTAGGGAAGATCGCGGCGACAGCGATGATCAATTGGGGCAGTGCCAACAGCAATAAATATGTACGCCTGGTCTTTGCCAATGAGCCGGTTCATCGGTTACGCGGGATTGGAAAACGTGTTCAGCAGGCACTGACCGAATAACCTAAGGCGCCCAATAAGGGTGCGATCGGTCCTGTAGACTTACGCTGCGACCGGCAACTGTAGTGCACGGGCAATGGCGACGGTGACGATATTCGCATGTTTGCCTCGTGCCAGAAGAGTGTGCGGAGTGCGCCGTCGCATGCCGCACTCCACATTGGGTATAAGAAACTCACGCGACGTTTTCGAGCACGAGCGACACGACGGTGCGGTCGTCACCACCCATGTTCACTGTCAGGCCGGTGTGGAGTTCCCGCTGGATCTGATACTCGCCACACAGCCCCTTCATCTGGCGATAAATCTCCGCTGTTTGTTTGATGCCCGTCGCCCCGACTGGATGGCCAAAGCCGACCAGACCGCCACCGGTGTTGACCGGCATGTCGCCTTCCAGCGTGGTGCGTCCCGATAGCAGAAGGTCTTTCCCCTGGCCTTGTTCGGCCAGGCCAATGGCCTCATACATCATGAGTTCGACAATCGTGAAGCAATCGTGCACTTCGGCGATGTGCACGTCCTGCGGCGTGATACCGCCATCCTGCAGCGCTTCCCCAACCGCGGCGGCCGCGGTATCGAGGCGCAACAGATCCTGCACTTGCCCTAGTGGGTTCGTGCAGAAGCCATAAGAACGCACCTGGATACAGTCCGCTTTGGTCCGTCCGATCTTGCGTAAGCCCTCCTCACTCACCAGCAGGACGGCAGCAGCACCATCGCTCACCTGTGAACAATCGCTCACTTTCAGGTGTGGTTTCAGTTCTGGATTTTGCAAGATATTCGGATTGGCATCACTGACGGTGGCGGCCTGCTCCAGCGTCATCTTGACGGCGTGCATGTGGGCCAGCGGATTGCGATTCGCATTGCTATAGGCCTTCACGGAAAAATGTGCCAGATCGCGGTCTGTAAGACCATAGGCCTCTTTGTAGGCCTTGGCCCGGCGCGTCAACAGGGCTGGAAAAGTGAAATCATCAATGCCACGTTCTGTCTCATAGTGTGCAGCGCGGGCAAGATAATCCGCCCCTTCTCGGGCTCGCACCGTCGTTTGCACCTCAGCCCCGAGCACCAGGACAACATCAAGCCCCGCTTGAATCGCCTCCATGGCATTGATAATACCCACACCACCTGAAGCGCATGCCGCTTCTATGCGTGCAAACCCAATACCGGCCAGGCGCGCCTCGGCACGGGCGACCAGCGCTCCGAGGTGTCCCTGGTGCGAGAACAACTCCCCGGCGAAATTCCCGATGTAGCCGCGTTGAATCACTCCAGGATCGATCGCATGGTCGGCGAACAATTTCCGCACCACGGCAACAATATGCTCTTCGAGGGAGGGGTTCTCTCTGATGCCAAAATCCGCATGGCCCTTGGCGATAAAATACGGACTGCCTCTGCCGATAAACGGCGTAATGGCCTGAGCCGCAACATAGACAGGTCGTACAGATCGCATAGTACCCTCCTTACGCAGTGCAGAATTGATGGGGTCGTATGTGCGCAGTATACCCGACAGTTCACGGACACGACAAGCACACTTCCTCGCTGCGGTGGCCTCAGGAGGTATGCTGCGGCATCGCGTCCGTTGACCCCTGGTGCCCCGACGTGAAAATATCCTCCGAGCTATGCTCCGGGAGATCTTTCTCTCTGGCGAAAATTCTGTACAGGGCTGGCAGCACTACAAGGGTCAGCAAGGTGCTGGACACCAGGCCGCCGATAACCACTGTGGCGAGCGGCTTCTGCACCTCCGCACCGGTACCGGTCGCCAACGCCATGGGCACAAACCCCAGGGAGGCCACCAGAGCCGTCATGAGCACAGGTCGCAGGCGGGTCATGGCGCCCTGAAAAATCGCCTCGTCCCTTGCTATCCCCTGCTGCCGGAGCTGGTTGATGTAGGTGACCATCACCAGGCCGTTGAGTACCGCCACGCCTGACAGGGCAATGAAGCCTACGGCGGCAGAAATCGAAAATGGCATGTCGCGCAGCCACAAGGAGACAATGCCTCCGGTCAGCGCCAGCGGCACACCGGTAAACACGAGCAGAGCATACTTGGCAGAATTGAAGGCACTAAACAGCAACAGGAAGATCAAGAAAAAGCACAGCGGCACCACCAGGCTCAGGCGCTGCTGCGCCGCCACCAGGTTTTCGAACTGCCCGCCCCAATCCAGCCAGCTGCCCGGCGGCAGGGATACCTGCGCCCCGATGTGCTGCTGCGCGTCCGTCACAAACGAGCCGAGGTCGCGTCCACGAATATTCGCCTGCACCACAATGCGACGTTTGCCGTTTTCACGACTGATCTGGTTGGGACCCTCGGCGATCTCGAACCGCGCCACCGCCCCCAGTGGAATGTAGGGCGGACGGTCTACAGCGGCAGCCGGCCGTAGCGCGGCAGTGCGCATAGACGATCTGCCGTTCTCCTGATGCGGCAGGGGAATGCGCAAGGCGGCGAGGGCGTCGAGGTTCTGGCGTAAAGATTCCGACAGGCGCACCACCAGGGGAAAGCGCCGGTCGCCTTCAAATACCAGTCCCGCTTCCCGCCCACCCACGGCAATCGCCACCACTTCCTGCACATCCGCCACGTTCAAGCCGTAGCGGGCAATAGCGGTGCGGTCAACTTGTACATTCAGAATGGGCAGGCCAGACGTCTGCTCGACCTTCACGTCCGCCGCGCCAGGAACGTCTTGCAGCACCTCGGCAATGGCTGCAGCCGTGGTCTGCATCTCGTCAAAGTTGTCACCGTAGACTTTGACTGCCACGTCGCTGCGCACACCGGAAATGAGCTCGTTAAAGCGCAGTTGGATAGGCTGGGTGAACTCATAAGCGTTCCCCGGTAACGTTTCGAGGGCCTCCTCCAGGCGTTGCACAAACGCACTCTTGGGTTCGCTGGGGTCGGGCCACTGGTCACGGGGTTTGAGAATGATGAACGTATCGGAGAAGTTTGGCGGCATGGGATCAGAGGCCACTTCCGCCGTGCCGGTCTTGGAAAACACCAGGGCCACCTCAGGGAAGGCGCTGAGCACCTTTTCGACCTGCAACTGCATCTGCAGTGACTGCGTCAACGATGTGCTGGGAATACGCACTGCCTGCATGGCGAGATCTTGCTCGTCCAGCGTGGGGACAAACTCTTGCCCCAGGCCGCGAAAGAGCAGCCCGGCCCCAACAAAGGCGACGACCGCCAGGGCCACCATCACGTAGCGCAGGCGCAGCGCCAGCCGCAGCACTGGTGCATAGGCCCACTTGGCCCCGCGCACGAGCACGTTGTCCTTTTCTCTGACTTTGCCGCGGATGCACAGCGCCACCATGGCCGGCACAAAGGTGAGAGACAGCACAAAGGCCCCGACCAGGGCAAAGATGACGGTCATGGCCATGGGGGTGAACATTTTGCCCTCGATGCCGGTGAGCGACAGAATGGGCAGGTACACGGTGATGATAATGGCCTGGCCAAATACCGAGGGCTGAATCATTTCCTTGGCGGCGACCCACACCTCATGCAGCCGCTCAGGCAAGGTGAGGAGGCGCCCCAGCGCGTGCTGCCGCTCGGCTAAACGGCGCAGGCAATTCTCGACAATGATGACCGCGCCATCGACAATGAGGCCAAAGTCAAGGGCTCCCAGGCTCATGAGGTTGCCGCTCACCCCTGCTCGCACCATGCCAATGGCCGTCAGGAGCATAGACAGGGGAATCGCTAAGGCCGTGATCAGGGCCGCCCGCAGGTTGCCCAGCAGGAGGAACAACACGGCAATCACCAGGATGGCGCCTTCGGCCAGGTTCTTCTCGACCGTCTTGATGGTGGCGTTGACCAGCTTGGAGCGGTTCAGCACGGTCTTGGCGCGGACGTGCGGCGGCAGACTCTTGGTGATCTCCTGCATCTTCATCTCCACCGCAGCCGCCACCGTGCGGCTGTTTTCACCGAGGAGCATGAGGGCCGTGCCCACTACCACTTCCGAGCCGTTTTCACTGGCCCCGCCAGTACGCAACTCGCGGCCAATGCCCACCGTGGCTACGTCGCGGATGTAGATGGGCGTGCCCTGCCGCGTGCCCACGACAATGCTGGCAATCTGCGCCTCGTTGGCAATGCGGCCATCGGCCCGCACAATATACGCTTCGCCCTGGTGTTCGATATACCCGGCACCGGTGCTGACATTATTACGCTCCAGCGCCTCAATAATCTCCTGAAAGGTCAACCCGTAGGCCACGAGCTGCATCGGGTCCGGCTGCACGTGATACTGCTTGACATAGCCCCCGATGGCATCGACACCCGCTACCCCCTCGACGTTCTTGAGCTGCGGGCGGATGATCCAATCCTGTACCGTGCGCAGGTAAGTGGCGCGTTCCAGGGCGTTGGTCAGACGCTGCCCTTCAGGCGTCAGGTAGGTGCCATCACGCTGCCACCCTGGTGCCCCATCGGTGATGGTGACCGTCTGTGGGGGGGCGTACTCGACCGTCCACATGTACACCTCGCCTAACCCCGTTGAGATGGGCCCCATGATCGGCTCGGCACCAGGGCGGCAGACTCTCACGCGCTTCGGTGAGGCGTTCATTCACCTGCTGGCGGGCAAAGTAGATATCCACGTTGTCGCGGAAGACCGCGGTCACCTGAGAAAAACCGTTGCGGGAGATGGAGCGAGTGTATTCCAGGCCTGGCATGCCCGCCAAAGCCGTCTCGATCGGAAAGGTGACCTGCTTCTCGATCTCCACCGGCGACAGTGCCGCCGCTTCGGTGTTGATCTGCACCTGCTTGTTGGTGATGTCCGGCACGGCATCAATGGGCAGGCGTTGCAAGGCATACCCGCCCAGACCAGCCGTCGCGGCGGTCAAGAGCACCACCAGCAGGCGGTGCTCAATGGCAAAGCGGACGATGCGTTCGAGCATGAAGGCTCTCCTTTCAGCACAGCGGGCGTCCGAGTGCCCGTGCCTTAGTACAGCGCCATAGCAAGGTGCCCATAATGCCCGGCAGCATACCAGAGCGCCAGGGCGGAAAAACGGACACCTATGAGCCGTGCGCAGCACTTAGTGGTCATGCGAGGCTGTCCCCTTGCCCAGGTCGGCTTTGAGAATGAACGTTTCCGTGGTGGCATAGCGCTCGCCGGCCTGCAGGCCAGCAGTGATTTCGACGTGTGTCTCATTGGCGCGGCCAAGCGTCACCGGCCGTGGGGTAAACCCCTCCGACGTCTGCACAAAGACGCTTGGCTTCCCGTCAATGGTCTGGAGAGCGGTTTTGGGGACCAGCACCGGCACGGCGGTATCGCCTATGGCAAGGGCCGCGGTCACAAACAGGCCCGGGCGCCAGCGGCCATCCGGATTGGGCAGCACGACGCGCGTGACCACGGTGCGGCTCTCTTCCGACACCATCGGACCAATGTAACTGACCGTGCCTTCGGCCGCTCGTGCTGCGGAGTCTGCCGTGACCGTCACCCGCTGGCCTTTGCGCACCAGCGGCAGGTCCCTGGGCGGGACGTTCAGGTCCACCCATACGGTGCTCAAATCGGCCACCACAAAGGCTTCCGTGTCGTCCTTGAGCAACTCGCCCACGGCAATGTGTTTGTCGATGACAGTGCCCGCCAGGGGTGCGACCACCTCATACCGAGTGAGTGGGGCGTTCGGACGACCCGCGAGTTGCTGCACGAACGCCTCGGAAAAGCCCAGGGCCCGCAGCTTCTGGGTGGCCACCTGCAGCTCAATGCGGGCTTCGGCCATGGCCTGTTTGGCAGTGAGGTAATCCTGTTCCGGGGAGATTTGCTTTTCCCACAGGTCTTTCTCCCGTGCCAGGGTCGTTTCCGCCAGACCGAAGCGTTCGCGCGCCGCCAGGTAGGTGGCCTTGATGTCGGCCAGCTCGCGGCTGTCGATCACCGCCATGATCTCCCCAGCCCGTACCGGGTCTCCGAGGTTCTTGCGGATCTCTTGTACAATCCCCGGAATGCGGGAGACAATATGCACCAGCCGGTCGGTGTTGAGCACCACAGTACCGGGCAGGGTCTGGGATGTGTGCAGACTCCCCGGGCGTGCCACCGCTACCTCGATGCCGAGCTGCTGCGCCTTGTCGGCAGACAAGCGCACCACTTGCTCTGCGTCATGGTCGTGCGCTGTCCTCGCTATGCCCATGCGTGTCGGTCTTGACGGCGCGGCCGCTCTCGGCGTTGGCCTGACGAGGCGGCTTTGCACCATGCGTGTGTGTATCTCCCTTGTGCCTGTGCGTGTCTGCTTTGGAGGGACGCGAGCCCTTTGCGGTGCCAGGGGGAGCCTGCTCCCTGCTGTGCCCGTGCCTGTCCGCCTGCGAGCCGGCCTCTGTTGTGGCGCTGTGACTGTGCTCGTCTTCGGTGTGCGTATGCGGTGCTGCGCCGTGCTCGTGTGTTTCCTCCTGGTGCGCGTGCCCCTCGTGCGCGTCATGCTCCGCCTGGTCTATGGACCGCTCTGCTGTGGCCCGCCTGGTGGCCTGCGAGGAGCTTCCAGCAAGCTGGCGCAGAGCCGCCAGGGTCTGGGCGACGCCTTCCCACGAGCTGAAATAGTGCATGCCCGCCGCCCCCAGGGCGATACCCCCCAGGGCGACGAAGACGAGCAGGAGAATCGTTTTACTGTTCATCGTTTCTCTCCGTTTTGCTGCGCTCTTGGAGTGTCAGGAAGCACGCCAAGCGGTTCGCCAATCAAACGTTCCACCTCGGCGACCGCCCGGTGGTAGGCCGCCAGCGCCTCCAGATACTGGCCTCTGGCCTCGAACAGAGTCCGTTGGGCATCCAGAACGTCCAGGAACCCGAATTTCCCCTGCCGATAGCCTTCGCTGGCGGCATCAAAAGTCCGCTGCGCACCAGGCAAAACCTCGTTTTTTAACGTCGTGGCCTCCACAAAGGCACTGGAGAGCGCCGCATACGCCTCTGCCAGGGCAACACGCCCCTGTATTTCGGCAGCTCGGCGCTCTTCTTCGGCTTTGGCAAGCTGGTAGCGGGCCTCCAGAAAGCCACCCTGGTTGCGGTCGAAGACGGGCAGAGGCATGGAGACAGACATCACCAGGGCGTTATCGTCCGTCTCTCGAGCATGCCGGAACCCACCCCCGATGGTCGGATCGGGAACCCGCCTGGCCTTTGCGAGTTCCACAGCGGCGCGACGCTGGGCCATTTCCGTGGCCCAGCGCGCCATCTCCGGGTTCTGCACCAGGCGCTCAGTGAGCTGCTCGGCAGGCGGGATGGCAGGAATAGCCTCCAGGGCGCCTGCGGCACGTGCAAAGACCGGCATGCTCCCACCCCATGCTGCCACCAGGCGCTTGCGGGCCGCTTCCAGGTCACGCTGCGCGCGCTCCAGGGCAATACGGCTAGTGGACAACTCCACACTGGCTTTCGTTTCCTCTACCGGGGACACCTTGCCCGCCTTGACTCGCTCTGCCACAGTACTGCGCACTTGCTCGGCCAGACGTACCAGCTCGGCGCTCAACGCCAGGCGCTCCTGGATACTCAACACCTCGACAAACGCCTGCGTCACCTGGGTCAGGACATCGAGGCGGGTGGCCTCATAATCCCAGGCCGTGAGATCACGCTCTAGCGCGGCCACACGCACCCGTTTGCCACGCTTGCCAGCAAGCTCGATGAGCTGACTGAGATGAATGGTGATCTCGGCCCCTTGAAACCCTTGTAACTCGCCAGAGCCCGCAAAATTCTCAACTTCGATCTCTATCTCCGGGTTGGGAGACAGACCGGCTTGTAGTGTCCGCGCTTCTCCAGCCCGCACTTCCCAGCCGAACGCCGCCAGTTTCGGATGGTGCTGCACGGCGAGCGTCTGCGCCTGGAGTAACGTCAGGACGCCGGTTGGCTCGGATATCTCTTGTATGGCTGGCGATGCCGTCGAGGGTTGCAGTGGGGGCGTGTACGTCGGCAGCATTTTGCCGAGTGCACGCGGTTCTGGCCAGACGGTCGGCAGCGGGGGCGTGGTGCACCCGAGCAATCCCATGGCCAGGGCAATCCCCAGGGCGAAAAGGTATTTCAGAGACATAGAGATCCTCCGTCAGGTGTCGCAGATGGTCACCAGGAATGGGCGTAGCACAAGCGTATGCGGCTTGCACGAGACAAGACGTAACAACGACGGAGGAGTTAGATGCGGAGAACTACCGGACGCAAAAAGGTAAGCAGGAGTAGAGGAGCAAAGACCGATCGGGACGATGTGTCGGAGGGCAGAGGAGCGGTGCGCCATTGCAGAGCCATCGCAGTATGCGCCAGGACTGGCATGAGGACTTGTGATGGCGAACCAGAAGCCACCACGAGCATCTGCTCTTCAGGCTTCTCCATATGAGAATAGTCCATCTACACATGGACCCTGACTCTGGGGCGTCGGATGACTGACCGGACTATGTGGCGTTTCCACGGCAATATGGTCGCCGCTTCCGAAGCACAAGACGAGACCCGGGAGCGTCCCCTGCACAAGCAGCAGATAGACGAACAGCCATCCCATTGGGGTAGTCAGGCGAGACGTTTTTCTTGTGAAAAAGGTTTTCATGCACCGTATCCCATGCACCTTCTGTGGTGGAATTCAAGAAAATGTACCATACGGACTCGCAGACTGCATACCAAAGTTCCCAAAAAACGCGCCTGTGACCCCTCCCAAAGCTGTCGCTGTTGACAATGACTTGCTCGTAACAGATCATTGCGCAGAGGTGATTACGGAAGGTTCTGGTAGAGGAGAGCACACGGTGGGCCTCAAGTTTGGATTCCTCTTTTCGATCCGCAACCCGCGCCGCTGGGAGAAGCCGTGGCCGCAGGTCTATGGGGAAATGCTGGAGCAGGTCGCGGCGGCTGAGGCTTTAGGCTTTGACAGCGTCTGGATGTCGGAGCACCATGGCGCCGAGGATGGCTACTGCCCGTCCACTCTGGTGGCCGCAGCGGCTGCGGCTGCACGCACCAGCCGTATTACTATCGGCATCCGGCTCCTCCTCTTGCCGTTGCATCATCCAGTCCGGGTGGCGGAGGATGCGGCAGTAGTCGACAACCTGGCACATGGACGTTTCATCCTGGGGTTGGCCGTGGGCTATGTCCCGCACGAGTACGGCATGTTCGGCGTGAACCGCAGATACCGTCCCTCGTTGATGGAGGAGGGTGTGGAGATCATCAAGCGCTGCTGGACGACCGAGCGCTTCGATTACGAAGGCAAGCGCTTCTCCCTACGGGGCGTGGCCGTGCAGCCTAAACCGTTCCAGAAGCCCCACCCGCCGATCTGGCTCGGAGGCATGCGCGGCAGCGCACTCGAGCGCGTGGCACGGCTGGCCGATGGCTTTCACTTTGTCGGTACCCCGGAGGTCTATGCCGAATACGCTGCAGCGATGCGGCGTCATGGGCGTGACCCGGTGTCTATCCCCGTCTATGACAGCCGTGAGTTCTGGATAGCGGAAGACTCTGCCCTGGCCTGGCAGGAAGCCAAGGAGCATCTGTTTTATTCCTACTCACACTATGCCGCCTGGGGCGCTGCTGCCGACGCCGCCGACGGCCGCCCGTCCACGGCTGCGCCGGGGACAACACCCGAAGAGATGCGCCAACGGACAGGAACGATGCTTTTTATCGGGGACCCGGCGGAGATTGTAGCACTGTTCAAGCAGCGGCTGGAGGAGGTCCCGCTTACCGGCACCATTATGCGCGTGCCGCCAGGGATGGAGCACCGGAAGGTGCTGCGGTGTATGGAACTGGTAGCACGGGAAGTCATGCCCCACTTTACTGACTAGCCCAGGGGAAGGTCCAGCGCAGATGGAGACATGGGCCTGTACCAGCCGTAGCTCTTCTCACTGCAAGAAACATTACGTCAATGAGGCGCGGGAGCTGTGCGCCAGATCGCTGCAGACTTTCACGTGACGTGCCAGACCCAGCCATCTGACAGGCTGGCCAGCAGCGCCTGTATGGCTTCCTGGAGATCGCCTGCCGCCTGGTCAAGGTGGATGCGGGCCACAGTCGAGCCAATGTGGGGTCTGCGATATTTAATGTCGACACGAAAAGTGGTGCCGTCTATCTGGCTCGTCCCGATCTGAAAATTCATCGAGGTTGCCAGACTCTCCGCAGGGGCCTTGAATGTGTCAATGGCGGTGATTTGCGGGAGCAAGACATCCCTGATCTCTCGGCGTAGGCGCATGCTGGTGGTAGTAAAGCCAGTGCTCGGTTCGTGGTTTCGGCTGCTTGACATGCCTGTACGCCTCCTCTAGCTTTCGACCGGGCTCAGGGGTGAGCGCCAGAGCTGTCCATGTGAGGTGCTCCTCTATGCCACTGGCCCGACGACCAGGGCTCCAACGGCAACCGTGGGAAGACGCACCGGTAGGGTCTCCCACGAGACTCCACGGTCGTGACTGCGCAAGATAGCCCCTCGGTCAGTCCCGGCGTAGACGCAGTGCGGCTCATTGAGGTCCCAGTCAATGGCGACGACCATGTCATCATCCGCGCCTGGCGGCATAAGCTGCTGCCAGGTACGGCCGCCCGTGGTAGAACGGTAGAGTTGCGGTTGCTGGCGGCGCGCACTGCTGGAGACGCTCAGCAGCACCAGGTCCGCTACATCGGGCGCGGCACTGATGTGCAGCGCATACGGACGCTGCAGCCCGTGGTTGATGGGTTCCCAGTGCTGCCCGGCATGGTCACTGCGGTAGGGTCCCCTGGCGGTGGCCACGTACACCGTCTGTGGCTGTGCTGGGCTGAGGCTAATGCAGTGGATGTCGTCATGCGTGCCGGGCAACTGTTGCCAGCTTGTGCCGCCGTCGCGCGAGCCGACCACTCCACCCACTTCGATGCCGGCATAGAGACAGTGCGGGTCGTGCGGGGCCAGGCGCAGGTCACGCACATGGGAGTGGCGTGTCTCGGCATGGAAAAACCACTGTTTCGCCTCTGGCACGGCCTGGAAGCCAACGCACTCCTCCCAGCTCTCGCCGCCATTGCGAGAGGAAAAGACAGCGGCGGGCTCGCTGCCAACATACACGGTCTGGGCGTCCTGTGGATGTACCAGGACGCTATGGGCATAGGCCGACGGATAGGCTGCCAGGTGTTGCCAGGTCAGCCCCCCGTCATCGGTGCGATACACACCAGCCTCATAGGCCGCCAGATAGGCGCGCTGTGGCACCGTCGGGCTCACCGTAAGGCGGGCCGCAGCATGAGCCAGCGACGTAATGGGACCCTGGCACCAGGTCTGTCCTGCATCGGCGCTGGTCAGGACACACACGCCATGGTGCATGCCCACGTAGAGTGTACGGTGTGTGTAGTCAGAGTGTGACATAGCTTCTCCTTCCTCAGCAATTTGGGTCTAATAAAACTGGCCCTCGAACACCCCGCGGTCGAGGTTGGCAAAGTATTGCTACCGCAGCATCAGGCTCATCGGTACGGCCCGGTACACCAGCTCTTGCTTCTCCGGCGTGTCGGCGTAACGCGCTAGCACAGTGGCGGGAAAGCGGCTGTGCATGACCTTTAGCCGCTGCTCGTCTGTAGTGCATGGCACATACTGTACGCCGGCAGCCTGGTGCAGTACTCGTCACAAAAGCGCTGCACCTGGGCCACCATTTCTTGGGCAAACGCCTGGGCAGACAGCATACTCTCCCTTGAGCATGAGCCTTGATATGCCGCATCATACTATGGAAAGCGCGCTTCATAGAGGCGAAGGGTACGTATCAGCGCTGCGCCGTAAAGACGCTCCGTTGCAGAGAGATCATTCCACGCGAAAGGGAAAGGATCGGAGTTAGTGGCCTGAAACGGGAGAATCAGGAACTCGTCATAGTACTGCCTCGCCCCATCTTCCAGACGCTGTATGGCTCTCGGCGCCTCGGCACCCGGTGACCGACGGTCCTCCGAGACAAAAACTCGGTCTTTTTCATATGATGTATATCTCGCTACGTGATTTACTCCAATCACTGCAACAGTTATAGCGAACTGGTTTCGACTCTTGAATTGCACAGCCTGATTTTTAAGGTCATTAATCACTCGATCGATTTGCTTTATCATAGCGGTCGACAGAATCTTGACCTCAATGCCAATTTGGACATTGGCCGTCGGTCCTGTTCCTATGGCATACTCAGACTCTCTCGTGGCATGCACGGTTGGCAGGGACTCGCCAAATGTGCCGTCGCCTCGTCTGCCTCTTATACCAGTCACACGGTTAGAAATGTTCACGATACGCTCAAGACTGTCAACGCGGTTTTTCAGTATTGCCGAGCGATTTAGAAGGTAGAGGTCCTCATAGAAGAGTCTAGCCAAACGATCTCCCTGCGTACTGGATCTATGACGGTATATTTGGCCTTCAAAAATCCTCTGAAATCCATCGAGCAGCTTGAAAGCCATTTCAATGACCCTTCAGCAAGGCCTCGACCGATCTATGCAACTGCAGTGACGTCGGCGAACTCGGGACCCAAGAAGCTCCGCTTGTTGGACTCTGCCGTAGTATTTTTCAAGGCGAGCGCAAAGTATTGCGGGTCGATCTCATTGCCAAGCGAATGCCGGCCCTCTCTGATGGCAGCGATTATGGTGGAACCCGTGCCCAGGAACGGATCGAGAACAGTATCGCCAGCAAAAGAGAACATGCGGATTAACCTTGAAGCGAGTTCGACAGGAAATGGAGCAGGATGACCGGCACGCCTTGAGGCACCACGGATGTCAGTCCAGATTTGCTGATACCAACTCCGCTGTTCATCTCTCGTCAGCATGGACAAAACCTTCTGGATGTAATCAGGTTTACGGTACTCTCCTCCCTTGCGCAGAAAAAGTATATACTCAATGTCATTCTTAATAACGCCGTTGGGTTGGTATGGCTTTCCGTAATAACCAGCTCCATTGCCTACTGCCTCAGTTGCACCGTTGGCTATCTTATGCCAGATGATCGGCGCCAGGTTGTCAAGGCCTATCTGGCGCGCTCGCACTTGTATATCGGCGTGCAATGGTGCAACCCAGTGCCTACCCTTATTCTTTCGACGCGGAATGCACACATCGCCTACGACACAGCAAATTCGACCACTTGGCACGAGCACGCGTGCACATTCACACCAGACCTTGTCGAGTTCGTTCAGGAACTGTTCATAATCTTCAATGTGAGCGAGTTGCCCTGGATGCTGGTTATACTCTTTTAAAGTCCAATAGGGAGGCGAGGTTACAACGAGATGTACTGAAGAATTACCGATCCAGGACAGATCGCGTGCATCTCCAAGGTGCAGCCTGTGCGAAGTCCTGTTGGACGGCGGCGGCCACGGCTGCGCACGTGCCAGACGATTCTCCGCTAGAAGCCTATGCAAGGATTCAGCAGAGTTGTCCTGGAGCATATGCTGCGGCTTCGCTCCTCGAGTGGCATGGGCCTCTAGGTTAGGGAATAGCTTGACTAACGTGGCATTCTCCATGAGGGTCTCTTACACGCTGACACATCACAACACCTCCTTGACCGCCAGTTGAGATGATAGCTTACGTCTAGCAGAATAGTGCTCATCTGTGTAGACTGCAAGACAAAACTTCTCACAAGCGGGTATAGAGCGCCGCAGGGTAGCGGAACCACAGATGCATCGCCACTTCTCCAGACAGGAGAAGGCACACAGACACGCGACTCGCGTCCTAGACCCTTCCCGCACACACGGCCAGGACGTGCATCAGGCTGCCTGACTGTGATACGGCGCTTTCGCGGCAATGACCGCCTGGGCATGCCGTGACATGGCCACCAGGGTACGCTCGGCGTCTTTTTCATCCTGCAGGCGGTGATCGAATGTCAGGCGCAGGCGTTGTAGGCCAGATGCAGAGGTCACCTCAAGTTCCATGCCGGCTTTATCAAGCCTGAGCATACGCGCTGCAGTGGCCTCCCAAAGATTGCCGTACACTTTGACGTACATGAGGTTAGAATCGGCATGGTCGTCGTTCATATGGTCGATCATGTAGCGTTCCGACGCTGGGGCAAAAGACGTATTCTCCATGGTCCTGGGCCTCTTTTCTCCACAAGCACAGTGCGTACCTTCCTGAGGTCTACATAACAAATGTGCCGTTGCACCGCAAGGGTTGCTGTCATCGGGCAAGCGCGTTACTATGGTCATGTCCCGGCAGGTTTCTCAGACGGTTGCTGTGCACATGAGGTGACTCCTGTGGTAGATGAGTTTGAATTTTTTCTGGAGAAAGAGTGGTCGGATGGCTTACCCGTTGTCACCCCGACGGAAGAGCGCGTGCAGCGTATGCTCACCGGCACGCGCCGGCATGCGGATGACGTGCTGGGCCATATTCCCCCGCTGTTGGAACCGGCCACCGTACGCACCGTGGCCATCCATGCTGTCATGGCGGGCTGCAAACCAGCGTATCTGCCGGTAGTCCTGGGTGGCCTGAGGCTCATGCTGCGTGAGGAATTTAATCTGAACGGGGTACAGGGCACTATGCACGGGGTGGCGCCACTCATGATTGTCAACGGCCCGTACGCGCAGCACATTGGCTTACATGGTGGGAATGGCTGCTTTGGCCCAGGATTCCGTGCCAACGCCTCGATTGGCCGCGCCATTCGGTTATTGCTGCTGAATCTCGGCGGCGGTATGGCGGGCCTGGCTTCCGCGACGATTTTTGCCACACCCCTACGCTACACGGCGTGCCTCACGGAAAACACCGCGCTCAGCCCCTGGGAAAGCCTGGCAGTATCGAAAGGGTATGCCCCTGATGACAACGTCATCACCTGTGCCATGGTCGAAAGCCCCAGGCTGTGTTTTGACGACGTCAGCCAGGAGCCGCAGCGGCTGCTTACCGGCCTGGCCAGCTCCATGACTGATCTGTGCTCCTGGAACATGCATGCGCGTTCCGATATGGTCGTGGCGATGGGACCGCAGCACGCGGCGCTGTGTGCCGATGCCGGTCTGAGCCGTACTGCAGTGCACCAGCGCCTGTGCGCCATGGCAGGACGGCAGGTGCGTGAACTCAAGGTCGGGGGGAACTGGCGGCGTGAGCGGGCGCTGGCCTTCCCCATCCGCGTCGATCCTGACGACGATACGTGTTTTATCCCCGCCATCAAAGACCCTGAGGATCTGCAACTCATTGTGGCAGGAGGCTGGGGGCCGTGTACCGCCATCTGTCATGGCTGGAGCGGTGGCAATCGGGCCGTGCATGGGACCTACGAGGTGTGATACCACAAGGAAATGCTTATGGCACATGAGTTCGGGTTTATTGACCCCAGTGTGGGCGGTGGCACAGCCAGGATTCCTCTGGCGGCTCGTCCCCTGGACCTGGCTGGCAAAGTCGTGGGACTTCTCGACAATACCAAAGAACAGGGAGAGATTATTCTCCAGACCATTGCCGAGGCGTTGCACCAGCACTATGGGATAGCTGGTGTCCTCCTGCGCCGGAAGGAACACTACTCGAAACCCGCCACACCACGCCTGCTCGACGACGATGGCCAGGGAAGTACAGGTGGCCGTTGCCGCTGTTGGTGGCTGAGGTTCTTGCACGTTGTGCTGTGTGCATGACACGGTTGAATTTGAAAAACGCGGCATCCCTGCCGCAGTCATCATCACCCAGGCCTTCAAAAACGCCGCAGTGTTTCAGTTCCGCGCCAAAGGTATGGAGGGACATCCCTATGTGGAGCTGCCGCATCCCATTAGCAACCTCACTCCCGAAGCCATGCGTACTGTAACCCGAGGGTATGTGGAGCAGGTGGTACAACAACTCATCAGCTCCCGCTTCTAAAGATACGACCGCAGGCAATCACACGAGACTTTATTGGTCAGCCAACAGGAGATGTTCTGGGCTCGCGGTTGAGTTCCTCGACGAGGGCAAGCGCGCGCGCCAGCGTGACGAGACGTGCGTCGAGTGTGTCGCCAGCAGGGTAGACACGCAGGGTGGTGATGCCGGCGTCCCGCCAGGCCCGCATACGCTCACGCACCATGGACTCGGTGCCAATCATCGTGGTCTTGAGTACCATAGCATCCGGAATGACGGCGACGGCGTCCTGACGCTTCCCGGCGATCCACAGCCGGCGTGCTTCGGCAGCCACGTCGGCCCAGCCCTGGCGACTATACGCATCGTTGTAGAAGTTGGTGGTGGCAGAACCCATGCCCCCCAGGGAGAAGGCCAGGCGAGACTTGCGCGCCGCCACCAGGGGAGCGAGGTCGTCGCTAAAAGCGACATCGCCACCTTGCGACAGGTCGAGATCAGCCAGGCGACGGCCAGCACGCGCCGCACCAGCGGTCAGATGGTCCAGGTAGGCGGCAGCCCCTTCAGGGATAAAACTGGTGCCGAGCCAGCCATCGGCAAGTTCACCGGTCAAGGCGAGCATCCTGGGGGCCAGAGTCGCCAGATAGATCGGGATGTGCGGGTTGGGGGGCTGATCGATCCGCAGGGCCTTCCCTTCGCCCCCGGCACGGGGCAATTGGAAGTGGTGTCCCTGGAAGCTGATGCGTTCACCAGCAAAGGCCTGGCGAATGATGGCGATGGTCTCGCGCATGCGGCCGAGCGGATGCGCAAACGGCTGGCCGTGCAACCCTTCAACGACCTGCGGACCGCTGACACCGAGGCCGAGGATGAACCGATTCCCCGACACGGCGGCAAGCGTGAGGGCTGTCTGGGCCGTCATTGCCGGCGTGCGCGAGCTAATCTGCATAATGCCACTGCCCAACATAATGCGCTCAGTCCTGGCCGCCAAATAAGCCAGTGGCGTGACCGCATCAGTGCCCCAGGCTTCCGGCGCGAAACACACAGCGACGCCGAGGCGTTCCGCCTCCTGGACGTAGGTGACGGTCTCGGCCCAGGAACTGGCGTCGGCTCTCACCGTAATGGCGACACGCATCATCTGTACCCCTGTTCTGCGGCGGTCTTGAGACCTTCAAGAGTGGCTTGCATATTGCGGCGGTGTTCAGCAGTACGCGCCGCAATGATGTCTGCTTCACGGTCGGGCAATTCGGCAATGCGGGCGCTGAGCCCGGATGGCCCGGGGCCGAGCTGCACGTGCTGGCGCACTCTGGTGCCGGTGTTTTGTGCAGCGAGATCGAAGCGCCAGACGGCTCCTGGGTTCTTTGGATCACCAACGGCCCAGGCAATGGTTCGGCCTGGCGTGGCCTCTATGACTGTCGAGACGCTTTCCCAGGCCCGCTCACGCCGCGTATTGCGGCCCTTAAAACGGGCCCCCACCGTAGGACTGGTGGCCCCATCGAGCCACTCTCCCCCCTGGTATTCCGGGCTCCACTGTCCCATCAGTTGCAGATCCACGACCAGCTCCCACACTCGCGGCGGGGGGGCGGCAATAAAAATATCCACCTCCACAGTGGGGCAGTCGCTGAGACGCATGGTGTTGTTCCTTTACAGAGTGTAAAGTATGTCTCAGGCCAGCGGGCACCTCGGCGAGGCGCCCCTACCATAAGGCGGCCTGGCTGGCCTGCCAGGGTGAGGCGGATGACACGTCCCGCGCCATGACGTGACCGGCGTTCTAGTGCTGCAACTCCGTTAAATATCTGCCGCGGTGAAACATGGCCGTCTGACAGCGCATGCTCTGGCGGAGCCGGCGCGTTTCCGCCTCATCGACCTCACAGGTATGCGGCGCCAGGACCACACCATAATCGTCTCGGGCGCTTTCTGGCGACACGAAGCCGTCGAGGACATCTCCCTGCACACTGGCAATATCGCGCTCTAAAGGATCGCCCCAGCCACCGCCGCCTGGTGTCATAATGCGCAGCAGGTCTCCCTGGCGCAGGCGGTTGTTGTCGCTCAGCGATTTTAACTGACGCTCGTCAGGCGTACCGGGATTCACTACGACGCGTCCTGGCCGACCGCTGTGGCCGCCGTTTACCCCCCAGGCCGGGTACACGACGTTTTCGAGCCGGCTCGCTAAAATTCCCTCGTCAGCGATGATGCGGATGTCGCGTACCACACCGCAGCCACCACGATAGATGCCCGGACCACCGGAGTCGCGATGGATGCTGTAGCGTTCGACACGCACGCCAAATTCCATCTCGGCAAATTCGACGGGATAGTTTTTTTGCGCCACGTAGTACACTGCGTCGATGCCGTCGGCAAACGGCCGCGCGCCAAAGCCGACCGCCATGCCTTCGATGCACAGCGTATAGTCGCCAGTCTGGCGGTCGAGGCTGCGCAGCATGTAAATGACATACACCGGCGAAGCGGCTGATGTCTGGCCTTCGGTGGCCAGTGCCAGGGTGCCAAAGACGCAATTGTTGACGCGCAACAAGGTGTTGGAACGCATGCCCAGCGGGGCTGGAAACACGGGATTGACCAGACTGCCCGGGCGCGTTTTTACCTCGCCGATCGCCTGCATAAAGCCTTGATTGAGCAGTACAGTAGGATCGTCGGCAGTGAGATAGAGGCTGTACATAAACTTTGGCACGCTGTCGTGCATGATGAAGTTGACGGCACCACGCGCCTGCTTATCAGTGTCGCGGAAGTCGAGCGTGACATTGCCGTTTTCTTTGGTCATAGTCAGGTGCACGGCGTAGGGCTGGTCGGTGATGCCGTCGCTGTCGAGGTAATCGCGAAAGCTGTAGCTGCCGTCCGGGATACGGCTGGCGAAGGCGTGTTGTACCGCCGCCGCACTCTGTTGCACGAGTTGGTCGCACGCCGCCAGCGTGGTCTCTGTACCAAAGCGCTGAAAGATCTCCTCGAAACGCTGTTTTCCCAGCCGACACGAGGCCATAATGGCACGCAGATCCCCTTTCAGAATATCGGGAAAGCGGGAATTACGCGCCAGGAGCCGCCAGACTTCGTCGTTCAGCACGCCCTCGCGGTAAATGCGGATAGGCGGCATGATAATCCCTTCTTGAAACACCTCAGTGGCCGCTGGCGAAATGCTCCCTGGCATCATGCCACCAATGTCCCACAGATGCCCCCAGGCCTGGGCAAACCCGACCAGGTGTTGTTCGTGGAACACCGGCGCCACGAAGTTCATATCAGGCGAATGCGACACGCCACCCCGCGAGCCATAGCAGTCGTTGTACCAGTACAGATCCCCCGGTCGCATGGTGTCCTGCGGGTATTGCTCCAGGATGCAGTCGAGGAGATTCCCTCCCAGGGGGATGTTCGTGCCATAGAGCAAACGTCCCTGACTGTCGAAGAAGGCCGTGAAGTAATCCTTCTTCTCCCGGATGAACGGCGACATGGCGGCGCGCTCGATGAGAGCCTCCATCTCCAGGCGGGCTGAGCGTATCATGCCTTTGACGAGCTCGAGCGTTACAGGATCAACACGTGTGCTCATACGATTCTCTCCGACTCCAACGCAGGTGTAGATTGCCATAAGCGTCCACGGACGTCTGCTGTCCGGGATAGATCACCGTGGTGGTATCCAATTGTTCGATAATGGCCGGGCCAGTGATGACGTGCCCGGCTCCCAGGGTATGACGAGCAAATACCGGCGTGTCCACAAAGCCGCTGCTAGCAAAATACACCGGTCTGGACTGCACGGGGTCTGGGGTGGTGCCCTGGGCAACGGTAGCGATGCGGGGCAGGGTCAGCTTATCCATATGGCCCATGGCCCGTAGACGCAGGTTGACGATCTCCACCGGGGTATCGGGCGCAGCATAGGTATAGAGCTGCTCGTGCCGCCGATGGAAGGTGTCGATGAGCTGTTGTACAGAGAGTGTCGATACTTCTGCGTCAGGAAAATCCACGGTCACTTCAAAACCCTGTTTGGCATACCGCAGGTCTGCCTGGCGCTGAAACGTTTGTCGCGCTGTCGGCACCCCCTCGGCAGTCAGATACGCCGCGGCATCAGCCTGCAAGGTACGATACACCGCCTCCATACCGGCGACATCGTAAGCCGGACCACGCTGCACAAAGGTGCGCACGGCGTCGTGTTGCAGATCGGTGGAGAGCAGCCCCAGCGCGCTCAGAATACCAGGGTGCGGTGGAATGATCACCGTTGGGGTGCCCAACAGCTCTGCCAATGGCCCAGCGTGGAGCGGCCCGGCACCGCCAAAGGCGATGAGGGCGAAGTCGCGGGGATCGTAGCCCTTCTCGACCGAGACAATACGCAGAGCCCCCATCATGTTGTTGTTGACGATCTGCAGTATGCCGGCCGCGGCAGCGTAGAGGTCAAGCCCCAACGGCGCCGCAACGTGATCGTGGATGGCCTGACGGGCGCGCTCGACATTGAGGGGCACTTCGCCACCGAGTAAATACGGCGGCAGGCGGCCGAGCACCAGATTTGCGTCGGTTACGGTGGGGGATATGCCGCCCTGGTCGTAACAGGCTGGACCTGGCATGGCCCCGGCACTCTGGGGACCGACGACGAGGCTGCCGAGGGCTGTCACTGACGCAATACTGCCACCACCCGCCCCGATGGTGTGAATGTCGGTCATGGGAATCTGTAACGGAAAGGAGCCGATTTCCCCTTCGTACGTCACGGCTGGCTGGCCGCCCTTGATCAGGCAGATATCAGTACTGGTACCGCCCATATCGATAGAGATGGCGTCGGGATACGCGGCCTGCCTGCCGATGGCGCTCGCCCCGATCGCCCCTGCCGCAGGACCAGACAGGGCGAGATGCACTGGTTGCTGTGCTGCAGTGTACGGGCCATAGACACCGCCATTGGATTTCATGATGAGCAACGGAGCGCGCACACCGAGAGCGTGCAACCCGTCTTCGAGTCGGCTCACGTAGCGTCCGGCCAGCGGCTGCAGCGAGGCATTGAGGACTGTGGCCATGGCACGTTCGTACTCCCGGAAGACCGGGAGGATGTCGCTGGAGAGGGACAGCTGCACCTGCGGACAGGCCTCCTGCACGATGGTGGCGGCCTGTTGCTCATGGGTCGGGTTGGCATAGGCATGCAGAAAAACAATGGCAATGGCCTCGACCCCCGCCTTGCGGAGCTGCTGGGCGGCGTCGCGGCAGGCGGCTATGTCCAGCGGGGTCTCGATAGTACCATCCAGCAACACACGCTCCTTGACTTCGAGAATACGCCGTGGTGGGACTGGTCGCGGTGGTTTCACCCAGGCATAGAGGTTGGCGCGGCGTGGGATGTCGTGGCGGCCGATTTCCAGTACATACTGAAATCCTGCCGTAGTGAGCATACCAGTCTGCGCGCCTTTGCCTTCCAGAATGGCATTGGTGGCGACAGTTGAGCCGTGAAAGACGTGCTGCATGGCAGCAGGGGCCACTCCAGACTGCTGGAGGATTTTTTGTACCCCATCAAAAAACCCCTGCGCCGGATTGGCAGGGGTCGAGGGGGTCTTGGTCGTCCAGCTTTGACCAGACTCCCGGTGCATGAGCATCACATCGGTAAACGTCCCACCAACATCGAGCGCCACTGCATATGAAGCCATAGTCGGTCGCATGCCATGTCAAGGATATATGGATAAAGAGCTGAGAACTATCTGCATTGTTGTCTACCATAGAGTGCTTCCCAGGTGCTTGTCAAGCGTCCCTTAGGAGGGTGCCATGCCTCGCGTATGGCACACTCGAATGCTGCCAGGATGGCCTCGTTTGGTTGCCGCAGGAGGGTGGTATTCACTGTGAGGTGTATCTGGTCCTGGCTGCCCTCGTCTGGGTACAGGAATATGCAGCGACGGCGCAGGGTGGCAAGGAATGTCTCCACGTCAACCCGCGGGTCGAGCTCGACAGGGAAGATGTTTGAACCGTGCTGGAAGCGGCGCACCCGGATGCCGTGTTGCTCGTTCAGGCGATCAATGAGGGCGGCGCCTTTGGTCATGGCAGCAGCAAAACGTGCCTCGAACCCCTCGAGGCCTTGCAGGGCGAGGGCTGCGGCAAGACTCGCCGACGCCAGGCCACCCCCGAACATGCGCCGCTCGTGGTACAGGTCATGCAGGCAGGCACTCGGCCCCGCCAACATGGCCCCAAACGGCGTGCCGAAATACTTGTAGAGGGAGACATACACCGTATCAAAATGCGTCGCGTACTGGTGCGGACTGATGCCAGTGGCCGCAGACATCATATACAGCCGCGCCCCGTCTAAATGCGTGGCGATGCCCTGCGCTTTACAGTAGCTGGTGACGGCAACCATGTCAGCATAGGGCATGATCTGTCCATGCTGTCTACGCATCGGACTCTCGATCATCACCGCCCCAACCGGACTGCATACTCTACCCGTCACCGACGCATGCAGGGCCTCGTGCAGCTCGTCCAGGGTGAAGAACGCACGGTCCTTCGCCAGGGGAATGAGGCTGATACCACTCAGCCGCGGCACGCAGTCGCCGGTATCGTTGTAGAGATGGCTCTGCTCCGGCACGATGGCGCGCGGCTTCACGCCACAGAGCTGACGAATCGCCAGGTGATTGGCCAGCGTGCCAGTAGGCATGAAGACTGCCGCCTCCTTGCCAAGCATGGCCGCGAAGCGCTGCTCAAGGTTTTCCACCGTCCCACCGCGCGAAAAACTGTCAAACGCAATGCCAGTGTCCGTCTCAAAGGCCTCGAGTCGCTGCAGCATGCTACGGGCAGTCTTGGGTTCGCCATCACCTCTGAAGACTACGGCATTCTCCGCCTCCGTAGGCTGGGGCTCAGGATAGGGGACCGCATTTACTGTGGGACTGGTATGGTATGAGGTAGACATGATGTGGTTTTCTCCTAAAATCACCCAGGGGCTCTGGCAAGGCGATAATACGTGCCCAGACACAGGGTGTCAATGCACGGGAATTTCCCTGCGCTATGCGCCTTGATCTCAACTATGGAGTATGGGAAAATTTGCGCAAGCAATCCTATTACATGCTATCGGGACGCTGGAGACACTGACAGAAAGAGAACATATGTCGACACATCATCAACCTATCGTACGCCAGAGTGCATGGTATGCCAGCGATTTTCCGAACAAAGAGGCGTTTTCATTCACCTTAGGCGAGGAACATTTTGCCGCCTTTGACAGCGCTCTCGCTGCCAATCGTGCCGCCAACCGCAGCACTGAGGAGATTACCCAACAGGATTTTGCACTCGCCAGCATTGCCCATGACGTCGCCACCTGGCGCGATGAAGTCCTGCACGGCCGTGGCTTTATTGTCTTGCGACCGTTCCCGTTCGAGCGCTACAGCACCGCAGACCTCACCACTATCTACTGGGGTGTGGGCACACACTTCGGCCGCGCTGTCTCACAAAGCAACCTGGGTGATCGCATTGGGCATGTGGTGGATGTCGGAGGGAAGGACAGCCGCGAACGCGCCTATCGCAACAGCCGTGAGCTGACGCTGCATACCGATCGGGCCGATATCCTCGGCATGCTATGCCTGAGGAAGGCCTTGAGCGGTGGGATCAGTGGCTATGCCAGTGCACATACGATCTATAATGAAATCCTGACCTCCCGTCCCGAGCTGCTGGAGCCCCTCTTCACCGGATTTCATTATCATCGTCGTGGCGAGCAGCTCCCTGGCGAGCCTGCCGTGACGCCAGCAAGGGTGCCGGTACTGTCGGCATGCGATGACGAACTGAGCGTTGTCTTCTTACGCAGTTACATCGAAATGGGCGCGCGAGAACTCGGTCAGGAGCTCAGCAGCAAGGAACTCGAGGCACTCGACGTCTTCGAGGCAGTGGCAGCCCGCCAGGATGTGAAATTGACCTTCACCCTTGAGCCGGGTGAAGCAATCTTCTTTAACAACTGCGTACTGTTGCATGACCGCACGAGCTTTGAAGATCATCCGGACCCGGCTCGCAAACGCCATCTCCTGCGCCTGTGGCTGATGCTGGATGGTGTCCGGCCATTAGCCCCCGCGGTCCACGCGTATAAGGGCACCGTGGGTATCCCAGACCGTGCAGATGCCTCTACGTACTACACCGGCGATGCAACCCTCGCCCCCATCGATCCTTCACGCGTAGTGCACCAGGCACGGTAGCAGCCTCAGATCAGCGGGCGACTCGGCGAGTCGCCCCTACCGGTAGGGGTGCCCCGCCGGGGCATCCGACCTTCTAAGCACTCTTCTGCAAGATGGCAGGGTCCAGGTCAAAATAGTCGATCACGTTGCCGGCAACGATCTTGTATTTCTCTTCAGGGGATAAGCCTGCCGTGAGGCTGTCGAGCGTCGGCTTGGTGTTTGGCCACTCGCACTCAATATGCGGGAAATCGGTGGCAAACATAATGTGCTCGACTCCGAGGTGATGTCGGAGCTCAATCGCGACATGCTCCGGCCCCTGGACGCTGAACAGGAAATGCTCCTTGATATACGCACTGGGCTGCCGCTGCAGCGGCTGGAAGCCCAGATACCGCTGCGCCCAGTGCCGATGCCGCTCGTACCAGAAGTCTGCCTCCTCCATCCAGTACGGCACCCATCCCAAACGCGTCTCCGCAAAGAAGATACGCAACTCCGGAAAGCGGTCGAACACGCCGGACACGATCAGCTGGCTAAACGACGTCGCCGCCTGCAGGCCCAGGAGGGCCATTTGTTCCACCAGACCGCGCCGTACTTTGCGCAAGATCTCAGGGTTTTCGGCCGGGTACTTGAACGTTGGCTGTTGCGCACGCTCGCCAGCACGGTTAAAGGCCACATGCACGGTCAGGGGCATCTGCATGTCGAGGGCGGCGGCCCAGAACCTGTCATCCTCCGGCTGCGGGTAGGCCATGCCATTCGGAAACGAGCTGAGCAAGACGCCCTTGAGACCGAGCGCGGCACAGTGCTGCAACTCTGCGAGGGCATCCTCGATGTTCGTCATGGGCATCACCCCAAGTCCGATCAACCGGCTGGGGTTCACGGCACAGTATTCCTCGCCAAGCCAGTCGTTGTAGGCCCGTATGGCAGCGGCATAGGCAGCATCGTCGGTGATATTGCGCCACAGCCCTGGTCCCGCCTGCATGTTCGGGAAGAGCACCTCGGCGGCACAGCCGTCCTGGTCTTGCTCGCGCAGGCGTTGCTCGGGCGGTCCTACCCCAGCGGTGTCCTCGACGCTCACACCAAACGGCTGCCAGTCTTCAGACGTCCGACCCGCCCGCAGGTCCAGATAGGCGACCTGGAAGAGCGGGGCACCCTCAATGTACAGCGCGTCGCCACCGTCCGGATGGGGCACGGTACGCGGCATCTTGGCGCGGTACTTCGCAGGCACCCGACCAGTCCAGCGCTCTGGCAACACTTCAAGGTGGGTGTCACTCGAGATGAAATCGTACAGCTGTGCCATGCAACCCTCCTGTACACATGCCTCATAGCACTCTCACGTTATCACCGCTCTCGCGTTGGAGCCTGCCGAACCTCTCGCGGTGGAAGAAAATTTCTGTCCCAGCGTGTGTCCTCTGGAATAGCAGTTTTTCAGACACCAGTCAAGCTACCGCGTAGGGCATTGGCGACTTCCGGCGCGAATGATAGTATGGGACAGCACTGCAGCGCTGAGACGAGACATGAAACATAGGGAGTCAGCATGTGAAACGCAATACCGATCGCATCCTCACCATGCATGCCGGCAGCCTGGCGCGTCCGCCCGATCTACGGGAGATGGTTCTCGCCAAGAGTAATGGGCAGCCCTACGATGCGGACGCCCTGGCCAGACGCTTACGCAGCGCGGTCGCAGAGGTCGTACAACAGCAGATTGCCGTCGGTCTTGACAGCATCAACGACGGGGAGTTCAGTAAAAGCAACTTTACGAACTACGCCCGCGAGCGTCTGAGTGGGCACGAAGAACGATCAGCCGCCCCCGACAATGTACTGGCGCGGATATACGGCCGAGACGCCGAGGAGTTCCCGGAATACTTTGCCGGCCGAGGGAACCTCGGGGGCAGGGAGGTCATCTGCACGGGACCGCTGACGTTTATAGGCCAGGCTGCCCTACAGACCGACATCGACAATTTTAAGGCCGCCCTCCAGGGCGTCGAGGACCATGAACCCTTTTTACCTGCCGTGGCGCCCGGGACCATCGAGCATTGGATGAAAAACGCCTATTACCCGAGCGACGAGGCCTTCCTCACCGCCATCGCCGATGCCATGCACGAGGAGTATAAGGCCATCACCGACGCCGGGTTCCTGCTGCAGATTGACGACCCTGACCTGGCGGACGCGTGGCAGATTCATGGTGACATGGACGTGCCAGAGTATCGCAAGTTCGCCGCGCTGCGCATTGATGCCCTGAACTATGCCCTGCGGGATATCCCTGAGGAGTCTGTACGCTTCCACATGTGCTGGGGCAGCTATCATGGCCCGCATAAGTACGATATCCCCCTGCGGGATATTGTCGACCTCGTCCTGAAGGTCAAGGCCGTGGGCTATTCGATTGAGGCGTCAAACCCCCGCCACGACCATGAGTGGCAGGTATGGCAGGACGTCAGACTGCCCGAGGGAAAAGTGCTCATTCCCGGGGTCGTTGGCCACGCCACGGATTTCGTCGAGCACCCGGAGTTGGTGGCACAGCGTCTCATGCGTTATGCCACATTAGTAGGCCGCGAGCGCGTCATCGCCGGGACAGACTGTGGGCTGGGCACGCGCGTGGGCCATGCCAAGATTGCCTGGGCAAAATTCCAGGCGCTGGCAGAAGGTGCTCGGCTCGCCACGCAGCAACTCTGGCGCTAAGTGCTGCGCCCGGGTGCTGCGCACGGCTAGTTGCCCCGCCAGTGTGGCGGGGTGTCTCCCTTGCAGTGCGATGTGATGACGTCCCCTGTTCACCAGTGAACGTAGCAGGGAATCATGGCAGGAGCAACCGTGTTGCATATGACTGCAGGACAGCGGTGTGGCATACCGACGGGCGCAAAGCATTGCCTGGTGTGTTAAGCTTCCCTTATGAGAAGACATGTCCGAGGAGAACTCTATGCCTGCCTACACCCCGGCGGAACTCATGGTCGTCGCTGCCGCCCATGAAATCCACGACTACGACGTGGCTTTTGTTGGCATGCGTCTGCCACTGCTGAGCTTTCAACTGGCGAATGCCACCCACGCGCCACATGCCACGAGCATCTTTGAACTCGGCGCGGTGCGTGACACTCCGGCACCAGAAATGCTCTACACCATGGGCGATCTCCCCATGGCCTATGGTGCCGAGTGGCTGACGGACCTGCTAGACGCCATGAGCTTGCTGCAACAGGGATTGGTCGACGTCAGCTTTATTGGTGGTGCAGAAATCGACCGTTTTGGAAATTTGAACACGACGTATATCGGCGATCCGGCGCGTCCCACAGTACGCCTGCCAGGCAGCGGCGGTGGCTGTGATCTGGCCTGCCTGGCCAAACGCGTGCTGATTATCATGGCGCATGAACCACGCCGCTTTGTCGACAAAGTGCGCTATATCACCTCGCCCGGCTACGGCGACGGAGGCAACTGGCGTCAGGAGATGGGCTTGCCTGGAGGCGGCCCGAGTGTCGTGATCACGACGCTTGGTGTCCTCCGTTTTGACGCGGCCACAAAGGAGATGTCCCTGCACAGTGTGCACCCGGGCGTGCGCGTGGCTGAGGTGCAAGCAGCGACCGGCTGGGAGCTGCGCATTGCCGACACGCTCCACGAAACGCCAGAACCAAGTACAGAAGAACTACGCCTGTTGCGGCAATTTGACCCGCAGGGATTCTGGACAAAAATGTGAACAGGAGATAGCAGGTATGTCTATAGTGCAGTACCGACTACGTCTCGTCGTTGTGGCACTGCTGGGGTTTAGCTTTCTTTTCTTCTCTCAACCCACCATTGCCCTAGAGCTACACACGCCTCTGCCGACTGATCCGGCGATACATATGGGGCGCCTCGACAATGGTGTAGCGTACTGGGTACGCTCCCATGCGACGCCGCCTGGCAAAATCGCCTTCTGGATGCACGTAGCGACCGGGTCGATCAACGAGGACGACGGCCAGGAAGGCATCGCGCACTACCTGGAGCACCTGGCGTTCAATGGCACGCAGCATTTTCCACCCAACGAACTCGTCAAATTTTTTGAATCTATTGGCCTGCGTTTTGGGCAGCATCAGAATGCCTTTACCAGTTTCAATCAAACGACGTATCTTCTCACCCTGCCCAATACCGAGGCGGACACGCTCGATAAAGGGCTCCTCTGCCTGGCTGACTTTGCCTTCCGGATGCTGTTGACCGACCAGGAGATCGACAAAGAACGCCAGGTTATTCTCGAGGAAAAACGCTCTCGCAAGGGAGCGGAACAACGTCTCACCGAAAAACTGCTGCCGGCGCTCCTGCCGGGTTCTCGCGTGGCGCGTCGCCTCCCTATTGGTCTGGAAGAGACGATTGCGCGGGTGCAGCGGCAGGATTTTCTGGCGTATTACACTACCTGGTATCACCCTGCCAGGGTCACCATTTTAGCGGTCGGCGATGCACCAGTAGACACGATCGTGGCTGCTATCACCAAACACTTTGCCGGCTGGCAGCCCCAAGACCTGCCGCCAGCGGACAAGGACTATGGCATTACCCCCTATACGCACCAGCACCCTGTCGTAGTAACAGACCCTGAACTGACCACTGCCACGATCGAAACCATGTCGATCCACCCCCACACACACCAACAAACGCACGCCGATTTTCGGCGTCGTGTGGTGGAAAACATCGGCACCTGGATTGTCAATCGTCGCATGCAGCAACTCATTCAGGAAGGCAAAGCCGCCTACCAGAGTGCCCGGGTACGGAAGTCAGCGTTCTTTAGTGTGGCCGATCAGTTCAGCGCTGAAGCAGAGGCAGAGCCAGCGCACTGGGCCGCCGCCTTCAAAGGGTTGCTGACAGAAATGCAACGGGCCCGGCTGCACGGCTTCACGGCTCAGGAAATCGAAGACGCCAAGCAGGCCATGCTGTCGGCTGCTGAACACGCCGCGCAAACCGAGTCGACACGTGATGCGCGGGGGTTTCTCCGCGACATGAACCGAGCTGTCGCCAACCATGAACGGCCAATGGCTGCAGCGCAGGCACTCGACGTGTTGCGCCAACTCTTACCGGGGGTAGTGCCAGCGGAAGTGTCTGCCACTTTTGTGGCACATTTCGATCCCGACCGTCAGGCATATGTCTTAACATTGCCAGAACGAGCCGGGCTCTCGGTGCCCACACGTGACGAGTTGTTGACGACTGGTCAAAGACGCCCTGGCGACCCCTGTGGAGCCGTGGCAGGTTGCGGCTCGGCCGACGACATTACTGGCGCAGGAACCACAGCCAGGAACCATCATCGAACAGACCCAGTTCACCCCGCTGCAGGTGACACACGTCACCTTCGCCAATAACATACGGCTCCACTACCGCTTCATGGACTTCAAAAAAGACCACGTCACCGTCTCCATTGCCCTGGCAGGCGGCAAAATCCATGAACAGGCGGAGAACCGTGGCATCACTGATCTCGCCTCTCTGGCCCTGGCACGACCAGCAACCGGACAATTTTCCTCGACCGCCATCCGCGACTTTATGACCGGTAAGAAGGTCACAGTGGGAGGACGCATGACCGAAGATGCGCTGGTACTAGACGTCGCCGGAGCTCCCGAGGCGCTAGAGGAAGGGTTGCAATTGGCCTATCTCCTCCTGCAGGACGCCAGGCTCGAAGCTCCCGGCGTGACACTATGGAAACAACAGAAGTTGCAAATGCTGGAGGCCAAACGTACCCGTATCGACGCGCGTGTGCATGAGGTCACGGGGCTGGTCCAGAGCGGCCATGATGTACGCTGGGCGCCCTTGACGCCAGAACAGGTCAAGGCACGGGCAGAGGCGATAGCGCCAGCACAGGCCTGGCTCGAGACGATTTTACGTACGGCGCCTATAGAAGTCGCGGTGGTGGGCGATATACCAGAGGACAAAGCCCTGCAGCTGGCGGGCAAATACCTTGGGTCGCTGCCAACACGACCCCGTCATGACGCCAGTCTCGAGCCGCTCCGCCGCGTTGCTGGCTTCACCGGACCACTCACAGAGGCCCTGGAGGTGGAAACCATCACCCCGCGTGCCCACCTGATGTTGGTGTGGCGCTGCGCTGATTGGCAAGACGTGCGCAGCCGTCGGTTGATTCACCTGGTGTCGCAGATTCTGGAGCGCCGCTTGCGTCAAGAAATCCGCGAGGCGCGTGGGCTGACATACTCCACCAGCATCTATGCGCGTCCCAACAAGATCTACCCGCTCATGAGTGCGCTGTACGTGGAGTTCACCACGGACCCGGAGAAAGTTGACGAAGCAGTGCAGGTGGCCCGTAGTATCGTGGAAAAGTTTGCCGCTGAAGGGCCGACAGTCGAAGAAGTACACACCATGCGCAAGCAGTTCAAAAACAATGTAGAAACGATGCTCAAGGAGCCGAGCTTCTGGGTGGAACTCCTGGCTGATCTCGAGTATCACGGCACGCGTCTGGAAGACGTTGAGCACCTGCTCGATGAGGTGTTGGCCTTTACCCAGGCTGACATCGCTGCCGAAGCCAGGAAAACCATAACGCCTGAACGCTTTATGACAGTGATCGGCCGCCCAAAAACCCCGGCGGCTTCTCGGGAGTCTTTCCTGCAGACGCCAGCACCAGTGGGCGCTTCGCACTAGAACACCGGTCGCGTCTGCCGCAGGCTCTCGGGCGGCTCGGCGAGCCGCCCCTACCAGAGTTGCCCCTGCCGGTTACGTGAAAAGTTCCGGCATGACCTGTTTTTGGGCCAGAATAATGATGCGTGGGGAGAGCACAGGATGAAAACTGTCGCCGTGTTCGTTGCCGTAGACGTCTATGACCGTCAATCCAGCCTCAGTACACAGCGTGACTAATTCGTGCAGGGCATAGGCACGGAACTGCATGCGAGGGAAAACATAGCGGCTGCCATCGGCCTGCAGGAGTGTCCACTCAGTGGTGAAACGGCTGCGTCGCGGCTCGTAGTGTATTTCTTCGAGGAGGAGCACTCCCTCGTCACCTGGCCACCAGCGACGCGTGATGAGGTTTTGCAAGGTCGCGTCCCGGTTGTTGATGTCCAGCAGGAATTTTCCCTCCGGTTTCAGCGCCCGGGCAACCTGCTGCACGACACGCGCATTATCGAGGTCATCGAAATAGCCAAAGCTGGTGAAATAATTAATGACCGCGTCAAATTCGGTGTCATAGGGCAGACTACGCATGTCTCCCTGCACAAACTCAATGGGAAACCAGCGCCGGTCAGCTTCTTGGCGAGCCACCGTCAACAATGTCTCGGAGAGGTCGTAGCCCACTACCTGAAACCCACGCTCCCCCAGAGCCAGACTATGGCGTCCGGCCCCACAACCAAGATCGAGGATTCTGCTATGAGGCGGCAGGCGTAAGGTCTTGACCATAAAATCGACCTGTCGCTGGGTCATCTCTGGGGTGGTGAAGACGGCAAAACCCTGCAGATAATACTGTTCGAAAAAGGTCTCGTACCAGGCCATAGCATTGCCCTGCATGCGCCGCAGCTGCCAGGTTCTGTGTCAAAAGGATCAAGCGGTCTACATATCATCGTCATCAAGAGGGCTTCCCCAGGCGTCCTCTTCGTCCTCATCGAGGATGTCCACCGCATCGCCAGAACTGGCGGAATAGTAACAGGCTTCGGCGATTTCGATGCTCTGAAAGCCATCTAAAGCGCTCACCGGCGGTGCTTCGTCATTGCGGAAGGCGTGCAGGAAGGCCCTGAGCGCCTGTTCGACAGTATTCACCGGGGGGGAAATATCCAGGGGTGTCGCCTTCCGGCCATGAATGGTCATGCCATAGCCATGCACATGATCGCCCATGAGCTGCCCCTGCTCGCCGACGATTTCGATACGCCCCGAACGTCCCCCGGTATAACGGGCCGCGTCAATAACACACCGAATCTTACTGCGACGCATGCGCAGGGTAGCCACGAACGTATCTTCGAGTTCTTCGTAGAAGACGCGATCGGTTTCACAGTACACGTGCCGGACTTCATCCCCAGAGAGGTGACGCAAGAGGTCAAACATATGCACCCCGGTATGAAGAATCACTCCCCCACCGGCCAGCGAAAAATCGTCCCTCCACTCCGGGGCGGCGGGTTCCAGCCGCTGGCACATGCTGATGGTATGAATCGGTCCCACCTCGTCGATATGCTCTTCCAACGCCCGCACCACCGAGTTGAAGCGCAACGTCTGACTCACCATAAGAAACCCACCCGTCCGGGAAACCGCCTCGACAATATTGATGGCCTCGCGCGTATTACACGCCAGAGGTTTTTCCACCAGGACCGCCTTGCCGGCCGAGAGCGCTGTGGTGCAGATCCGTTCGTATAAATGTGGCGGTGTTACCACCACCACCGCATCAACCTTTGGATCGCTCAGTACGTCCAGATATTCGCGATAATACCGCACGTTGTGCTCACGGGCAAACGCCGCCCCACGTGCCGGGTCTTGCCGACAAACGGCATAGAGTTCTGCGCCTTCGATGTCGCGCATAATGTGACGAGCATAGCGCATGCCGTGTATACCCATGCCGATGAGTCCAAACCGCACGGTCTTCATGAAATGCCCTCTTGAGTCACGGCGATGGCCGGACACACATGCCCTCGCCCTCTTGTCTCGTTGTCGCTGTTGCTCCTGTATCTTCCATAGTAGCACATCCGCTGGAACGATTGCCGGGGATTTTTGCAAGACACCACTCCCTGTCAACTCTTTAACGAAAATTTTGACGCTGCTGTCAGTTTTTTGCCAATCTGCTCTTCTATCGCCTCCGTTCTCTGCCGCACTCTGACGCCGGGCCACAGAGGTTCACGCACGGCGCACGAGTACGCCTGAGAACGCTGCGCCGCTATCACACACCGAGAGATGGGGTGCATGGACAACTCTGGCACAGAAATTGCCCAATCCATGGGTACACCGCATACATCAGAGAGGCTCAGTCTTGAGGGGGGACTGCAACATGACCTGGTGCGAGCATGCGACTACCCACCTGCATCCTTCTACCCTAACCGATCTTCTGACCTGGAGAGCACTCGAGCAACCCGAGCGGGTGGCTTACACGTTTTTGAAAGACGGTGAGACGGACGCAGTGCACCTGACCTATGGCGAGCTCGACCGCAAAGCCCGTGCTATCGCTGCACACCTGCAGGTACTTGGGGCCACTGGCGAACGCGTCCTGCTGCTCTATCCTTCCGGGCTCGAGTACATTGCGGCGTTCTTCGGCTGCCTCTATGCGGCGGCAGTGGCGGTACCGGCTTATCCGCCACGTTTGAATCGTTCTGTGGAGCGCTTGCAGGCCATCGTCAACGATGCCCAGGCCATGGTGGGGCTCACCATCACGAGTTGTGCCACAACAACGGAGCCCTGGATGGCGCAGAGCCCAGACCTGGGGATGATACACTGGTTACGCACCGATGCGCTGCCCGATAGCGCGGCAGATGCCTGGCAAGCCCCTGCCATCAACAGCCAGACGCTCGCCTTTCTGCAGTACACCTCCGGGTCGACCGGCACCCCCAAAGGCGTCATGCTGAGTCACAGCAACTTGCTGCATAATGTCCACCTGATCCAGAACGCCTTTCAGCAAACCGCCACCTCAGTCGGGGTGAGCTGGCTGCCCCTGTATCACGATATGGGCCTGATTGGCGGGCTGTTGGCACCGCTGTATGGCGGCTTCCCCTGTGTCCTGATGTCACCGATGGCGTTCTTACAACGCCCCGTGCGGTGGCTGCAGGCCATTACCCGTTACCAGGCTACGGGCAGCGGTGGCCCCAATTTTGCCTATGAGCTGTGCGTGCGCAAGATCACCCCTGAACAACGCACCACGCTCGATCTGAGCCGTTGGGAAGTCGCTTTCAATGGTGCAGAGCCTGTACGGCCAGACACTCTGGAACGCTTCACCGCCGCCTTTGCTCCCTGTGGTTTCCGTCGTCAGGCATGGTCTCCCTGCTACGGTCTCGCAGAAGCAACCCTCATGGTCACCGGCAGTCAAAAAGGCACTGCTCCCGTAGTGCAGACAGTCCAGAAAGCAGCCCTTGAGCAGCATCACGCCATCTTCACAACACCCACGAGTGGCACAGGACAAAAGCTCGTAAGTTGTGGTCGCGTCCTCTCCAACCAGCAGCTCGTGATCGTTGACCCTGACACACATCTCGCCTGCCAGCCCGGACACATCGGCGAAATCTGGGTCGCAGGGGCCAGCGTTGCCCAGGGATACTGGCAACATCCTGAGGCCACGGCACAGACCTTCCAGGCGCATGTCGCTGACACCGGCGCAGGGCCATTCATGCGTACAGGGGATCTGGGTTTTGTCTGGCAGGGCGAACTCTTTGTCACCGGCCGACGCAAAGACGTCATTATCATCCGCGGCAGCAACCATTATCCGCAAGATATCGAGTTGACAGTGGAACAGAGCCATGCATCGATACGACCTGGCTGTGGGGCGGCTTTCTCGGTCGACATTGACGGGGAAGAACGTTTAGTGGTCGCCTACGAGGTCGAGCGTCGTCATCAGCCGCCCCAGCAGCGCATTCCTGGAGCGGCGGCAGGAGCACGTCGACCCCGGCTCTGATCCCGTTGCCCCACAGCCATTTAACGCCGATATCGTCATCGGCAACATCCGCCAGGCCGTGGCTGAGAACCATGGCTTGCAAGCATTTGCTGTCCATCTCCTGCGCGCCGGCAGTATTCCGAAGACCTCGAGCGGTAAAGTCCAGCGCCACGCCTGTCGCGCTGGCTTTCTGAATCAAACGCTCATAGTAGTGGGACGCTGGGAGAGCGAGACTATTCTCGCCTCTCCAGCGAGTCATGATGCTGTCGTCGGTAGTGCGGTTGGACAGCACGGGGACTTGGGAGAACAGAGGGGGGGAGCGTATGTCGTCTGCGAGCAGTATGCCCACGGAGCGAACAAATGACCGGAGTCGCACTCAGACACCGCCTGAGTCTCATCTCAGCTCGATCATCGAACACTGGTTGGTGTCCCGACTTGCAGAACGTCTCGGGCTGCCTGCAACAGCTCTCGACATCCATCAGCCCCTGGTGCGTTACGGGCTCGATTCCATCGTTGCCATCGAGCTCGTCGCCGATCTAGAAGACTGGCTCGGATGCACCCTGCCGCTCACCCTGGTGTGGGATTGTCCGACGATTACGGCCGTTGTACAGCGTGTCGCAGAGTGTACCGCGCAGCCCGTCTCGCCAGACGATGTGCTAGCACTGCCGGTGACACACGACGACGGGCCACAGTGCGCCAGGACGAACTCGGCCACAACGGAGACTGCTGCGCCACTTTCCTACGGCCAGCAAGCGTTGTGGTTCCTAGCCCAGCAAGTGCCGGACAGCCCTGTCTACAACATCGCCCGCGCTCTGCGGGTCCATTCACCCCTCGATAGTGCAGCACTGCGCACTGCGTTGCAGCAATTGACGGACCGACATGCGGCTTTGCGGAGCACTTTTCCGATGTCAGACGGGAAAGCGATCCAACGGGTGCATCCCCACCTGGCGGTGGCCTTTCACGAGGAGGATGCCACGACCTGGAGTCACGCTGTTCTCCAACATCGCTTGACGCAGGAAGCGTGCCGGCCGTTTGCTCTTGAGCACGGACCGTTATTTCGAGTACACCTCTATACTCGTTCGTCGCATGAGCATATTCTGCTGCTCGTGATGCACCATATCATCGCTGACTTCTGGTCGCTGGCGGTGCTCGTGCACGAGCTCGGTATCTTGTATCAGGCTCTGACGTCCGGCGCAGAAGCGGCGCTTCCCCCGCTCACCCACACCTATACGGATTATGTACGCTGGCAAGCCGACCGGCTCAACAGTCCAGCCGGTGCACAACTCTGGACCTACTGGCAGCAGCAGCTCGCAGGAGAACTCCCGGTACTCAATCTCCCCACCGACCGGCCTCGTCCAGCCGTGCAAACCTATGCTGGTGCATCTCAGTCCCACCGGCTCAGCGCGCTCTTGACGCAACGGCTCAAAGCGCTCAGTCAGGCGCAGGGGACAACGCTCTACACCACCTTGCTGACGGCGTTCTATGTGCTCTTGTACCGCTACACGGGTCAAGAAGACTTGCTGGTTGGCTCACCTATGGCTGGCAGAAGTCGGGCTGAATGGGCCAGGCTGGTTGGCTATATGGTCAATCCTGTGGCGCTACGGACACATCTGGCTGGCAACCCTACGTTTACCACCCTGCTGGCGCAGGTACGCCAGACCGTGTTGGGAGCCTTCGAGCATCAGGACTACCCTTTTGCCTTACTGGTCGAGCGCCTGCGGGTGCGACGTGATGCCAGTCGCTCCCCTCTCTTCCAGGTGATGTTCATGCTGCACAAAGCCCACCAGCTCGACACGCAGGATTCTGACACCCTTTGGATTGGGCGCCGAGGGCTGTCAGCTTGAGGTCGGAGGGTTGAGCCTGGAAGCAATGGCCCTGGAACAGCAAGTTGCTGCCTTCGATCTGACGCTGACCATGGCAGAGGTAGAAGGCGAGCTCGCCGCCTCCTTGGAGTACAACACCGCCCTCTTTGACCAGGCAACTATGCAGCGCCTGCTTGGACACTTCCAGACCCTGCTGGAAGGCATTGTGGCAGATCCGCAGCAGCAGATTGCCAGCCTGCCACTGTGCAGCGCTGAAGAACGGCACCAGGTGCTGGCAATCTGGAACAACACGGACGCCGAGTACCCGCGTCAGCAGTGTGTGCACCAGATGTTCGAAGCCCAGGTTGAGCAGACACCCGACGTGGTGGCGGTGCTTGACCAGGACGAGCGGCTGACATACCAGGAGCTGAACCAGCGGGCCAATCAGCTGGCGCACTACCTGCGCCAGCACGGCGTCGGGCCGGAGGTGCTCGTGGGCCTGTGCGTTGAGCGTTCCGTGGCCATGGTGGTTGGCGTGTTGGGGATACTCAAGGCTGGCGGAGCGTATGTTCCCCTGGACCCGACCTATCCCAGGGAACGCCTGGCCTTCATGCTGGAGGATGCCCGAGTACCTATCGTGCTCACGCAGCAGCAGCACGTCTCCACTCTGCCAGCGCACGGCGCTCAGGTGGTCTGCCTGGACACAGATGCAGAGCTGGTGGCGCAGGAGAGCCAGGCAAACCCGGTACACACCACAACGTCTGAGCATCTGGCCTATGTGCTCTACACCTCGGGCTCTACGGGAAGACCCAAAGGCGTTCTGGGGCTACATCGCGGTATTGTCAACCGTCTTGCCTGGATGTGGCAGGCCTATCCTTTTGCGGCGGCGGACGTGGGGTGTCAGAAAACCTCGTTAAACTTTGTGGACTCCGTCTGGGAACTGTTTGGCCCCCTGCTGCAGGGCGTTCCGACAGTGATCATTCCTGACCGGATAGTCAAGGCACCACAGCAACTCGTACAGACGCTCGCGGCCCATAAGGTGACACGGCTGGTGCTGGTGCCGTCTCTCCTGGGCATGATATTAGACCTGCAGGACGACCTGCACCGCCAGCTGTCCAGCCTCACACTGTGGATCTGCAGTGGCGAGGCCCTACCCGTAGAACTCCACCGCCGCTTCCGGCAACGCGTGCCGCATGGTGTCTTGCTCAATTTGTATGGCTCGTCGGAAGTCGCTGCCGATGTCACCTGGTACGATACCAGTCTTGGGCATGGAGAGCACAGCAGTATGCCCATTGGACGGCCCATTGCCAATACGCAGATTTATCTCCTCGATGCCCACCAGAATCCGGTGCCCATTGGTGTTCCAGGGGAACTCCATGCTGGTGGTGACGGTTTAGCCCGTGGCTACCTGAACCGCCCCGACCTGACGGCGGCACGGTTTATCCCCGATCCTTTTAGCAACAAGCCCGGGGCGCGTCTGTACAAAACTGGCGACCTGGCACGTTACCTGCCCGATGGCAACCTCGAGTTGCTCGGACGCCTCGACCATCAGGTCAAGCTGCGCGGTTTCCGTATTGAACTCGGAGAGATCGAAGCAGTGCTGGGCCAACATCCAGCGGTGCGTGAGGTGGTGGTCAGCGCACGCCAGGATATGCCCGGCGTCAAGCAGCTGGTAGCGTATTTGACTCCCAGACAGCCGTCCAGACCGACACCGAGTGCCCTGCGCCACTTCCTCAAGGACAAGTTGCCTGATTATATGCTGCCGTCGGCCTTTGTGATGCTGGACGCCCTGCCCCTGACGCCAAACGGCAAAGTTGACCGTCTGGCACTTCCCGCGCCGCAATCGGCCTCGCACAGCGCTGGACATACGCTCGTGGCGCCCCGTACGCCGGTGGAACAGGCACTCACCGACCTGTGGACACAGCTGCTTGGCCTGGAGCAGGTCAGTATCGACGCCAACTTCTTCGAGCTCGGTGGGCACTCCTTGCTAGCAGTACAGCTGCTGAGCAAAATCCAGCAGACCTTTGGCCAGGAACTGCCGCTCACGGCCTTGCTCCAGGCGCCCACCATCGCCGCTTTGGCGGCACTTCTGGCTGAGGCAGCGCCGGTCTCACAGCACGTTCTGGTGCCGCTGCACGCCAGGGGCACTCAGCCACCGGTGTTCTGCTTTCATCCTGCCGGCGGACAGGTACTGGTCTATCAACCCCTGGTGGCCTGTCTCGACGCAGACCAGCCGCTCTATGGCGTGCAGTCCCGTGCCCTGTCCAACCCTGGTGCGGAGTATAGCAGCCTCGATGACATGGCCGCGGCGTATGCTGTAGCGCTGCAGCAGCACCAGCCTGAGGGACCATACTACCTGCTGGGGTGGTCCATGGGGGGGCTTCTGGCCCTGACCGTTGCCGGGTTGTTGGAACAACAAGGCCAGCCGGTGGCCTTTGTGGGCCTTCTGGATCCGTATATGCCCACCCACAGCAACCGCTTCTGCGACGATGCCCTGCTCGGACCAGTGCTCGCCTTTGGGGGCTCCCTGGCCAGTGCTTTACTCGGCCTCGACCCTATCAAGCGCCAGGCACTCCAGGAGGAGCTGGGCGCCCGGCCACCCCAGGAGCGCCTCCCACAGCTCATGGCCTGGGGCCAAACACACCACATACTCTCGCCTGAGCTGCCCCTGGCGACTCTGCAGCGCCAGGCGGCGCTGGCTGAAGCCCACATGGCCCTGTGTAGAGCCCACGCCCTCAGGCCTGTGCACGCTCCGCTCTCTATCTGGTGGGCGCGTCACAGTCTTCAGGCAGAACAACAGCGCCCAGACTGGAGCAACTACACCCTGGGTGCTGTGCATACCGCCATCGCCGAGGGCAACCACTTTAGCATGCTCCAGCCGCCGCACGTGCACTCCCTAGCCCAGGACCTGCAGGCCTCGCTCCATACAGCCCAGTTCGCCGAGGTAGCTGCCAGCATAGACGAGTGACCGGCCTCTCCGGACAGTGGCTGGCGAAAAACCTATCTGTTCCCCAGCAACAAAAAGTATTATGATTTATACACTCCAGGGGTGTTGTGTCACTTGTCGATATTCATGTTGACTACTTCGGATTGAGGGAGCACTGTAGTACGATTGTAACCTTGAAACAACTATGCGTGCATAGTACGAGTATCTGTAAACTGTCAACAATTATTTCATTATTGGAATTTTCATAATGAATTATTATTCCTTTATCCCTTTAACTGCATTTATTATAAATCTTTTTACTTTCACATACATATTGGCGCAGAAAAGGGAGAGTCCCGTAAACCGCTCTTACTTAGTTTTTTCCTCTTTTGTTGCTTTGTGGATGATTGGATTATTTATTCTTTGGCTGCCAATAAGCGAAAAAATCATAATACCAATGGAAAAAATGACTACAACAATGGGTTTTATAGTTGGTTTTTGTTTTTTACATTTCACCTACATTTTCCTTGAAAGAGAGAAAGATTATATATATCAACTTTTTTTGTCTGTTCTTGTACTATCATGTATTATAAATATCTCGACAAGACTTCTATGTTGATGGTTACATAAAATATTACTGGGGTACAACACTTACAGGTGGAATTTTATTTTTCCCAATCGTGTTAACATCCATCATTCTACCAACCCTGTATTCTGTGTATCTCATATATAACAGAATGAAAATTACCTCAGATAAAAATACGAAGAAACAACTATTATTACTTATATATGGCTCAATAATGACTATTATTCTAGGGTTTATTTCGGATGTTATTCTTCCATACGTACTAAAATTTAAAGACATTCTACGTATTGGTATTCCTGTCATTAGCATTCAATCGCTTTGTATTTTTATGGCTGTTAAAAAGTATAATTTTTTATCTGTGGGCATTGAAGAGGCCGCCAAGGATTTATTTATAAATTTACAAGATGGCATTATTATTTCTGACAATAATGGACATATTATTCAAATGAATAATGCTGCCAAAGAATTGCTCAATTTACAGCCGAACAAACACGGCAAATATAGAGATCAACAGTCTCATTGAGAATTATGATGTTGAAAAAAATTACAAAAAATATGAGACGAAAATACGCAGCAGTGGTGACCAGCGACTCGTCTCCTTATCGCAGGCAACGATCAGGCAGTACAATACGAATCTCGGGAAGATTCTCATTGTCAGCGATATCACCGACAGCAAAAAGGCGGAACAGGAACTCAGAGAGAGCAAAACAAAACTCGAAAACCTGGCCACGGAATTGGTCCAGGCCAATATCTCTCTGGAACAAAAAGTCGCCGAGCGTACCCGATCATTGCGACTGTCAAATGAGCAGCTGCCAGCGGGAAATTCTCGAACGCCAACGAGCAGAGGAACAACTGGATGCGGAAAAAGAACGCCTCGCCGTCACCCTTGGTTCCATCGGTGATGGGGTCATTACCACCGATACGGCGGGAAAGATCGTCTTGCTGAACAAAGTCGCCGAGCAACTCACCGGCTGGTCGTATAGCTGAGGCGCTTGGGCAACAGCTCTCCAGCGTGTTTCCCATTGTCGATGAAAAGACGCGCGAGCCCTGCGAGAATCCCGTTGAGGAGGCATTGCATACCGACACCATTATCAGCCGTCCGCATCACTCTCTCCTGCGCGCCCGCGATAATACAGAGCGCATTATTGCAGAAAGTGCCGCGCCGATCCGTGCTGGCGATGGCAACGTCATTGGTGTGGTCATCGTCTTTCGGGATATGACCGACAGGCGCAGGATCGAAGAAGAGTTAATCAAGGCCGACAAGCTCGAGTCTATCGGCGTAGTGGCGGCTGGTATTGCGCACGATTTCAATAACATCCTCACTGCCATCCTGGGGAATGTATCGCTCGCCAAAATGTACGCCAATCCCGAAGAGAAGGTGTTCGCGCGACTCGTCAACGCGGAAAAGGCCGCGCTCCAGGCACAAAACTTGACCCAGCAGCTACTCACCTTCTCCAAAGGCGAGACGCTGGTGAGAAGGACCTCCTCGATCATCGACCTCATTCAGGATTCCATCGACTTTTCTATGCGAGGCGCCAATGTACGATGCGAGCTCAGCATCGCACCGGACGTCTGGCCAGTGGACATTGACGAAGGGGGTATCAGTCAAGTCATCAACAACTTGCTCATTAATGCCAACCAGGCCATGCCCGACGGTGGCATCATCGCAGTGCAGGTGGAGAATGTTGAGCTGACAGACGATAGTGCTGAGGTGTTTGTACCGTTGAAAACTGGGAAATACGTCAGACTGTCCGTGAAAGATCACGGTATTGGGATTCCGGAAGAAAATCTGCAAAAAATCTTCGATCCCTACTTTACGACCAAACAGAAAGGCAGTGGCCTTGGACTGTTTACGTGCTATGTCGATCGTGAAAAAGCACGATGGACACCTGGCGGTCGAATCGTCCCAGGGTGTAGGAACAACATTTCACGTCTATATTCCGGCCTCCACACAAGCAACTGCTCCAGCCGCCAAGCCAAACAAGCGGTCCAGCACGCTGGCACAGGACGTATCCTCGTCATGGAAGACGAGGAAATCATCCGTGACGTCACTGGAGATATGCTGAGTCACTACGGCTACGACGTGGCTTTTGCCAGGGATGGCACCGAGGCCATTGCCCTCTATCGGCATGCCCAGGTATCTGGCACGCCGTTCCATGTCATTCTCATGGATCTGACCATTCCAGGAGGTATGGGAGGCAAGGAAACGATCAAAAAAATTCTTGAGATAGACCCACACGCCAAAGCTGTCGTAGCCAGCGGCTATGCCAACGATCCTATTGTCATCGAATTTCAGCAGTATGGATTTTGTGGCCGTATTGTCAAACCGTACAAGTCCGAAGAACTACACGAAATACTCTACCGCATCATGCATGGCACACCCTCCTGAGCGTACCCCACTCAACTCGGCAGCTGATAGGAATAGCTCCCCTGACGCTTCCGCCGACCACGAAAGCGTTCAGTAATCATGCCAATAATCCAGCCAGCCAGCATGACCCCGGCGCCGCTCAGAAACCACGACAGATTCCGGGATTTCTTGAGTGAGAGGTGCGCCTCTTGCAACGCCGTGAGCTGCTGCTGACTCTGTTGATAGACCTGCGTTAAATGCGTGTGCTCGGCTTTGAGCTGGAGGACCTGTGAGGCGTCCTGGCGGAGTTGTTCGTACTTCTGCGTGATGTCGGTCAATTGTGCCTCTTGCCCACGGCTGGATCCTTGGAGACGCTGGTGCTCCTCTTGTAACGCTGTCAGCTGCTCGGTGAGGGTGACAAGACGCTGCCGCTGTTCTTCGGCTTGCTCCTGGAGTTGGTCGGCCATCATTTTATATGGCAAGCGGCTGAGGAGGTAGCGTTTCAGCGTATAGCCGGTACGCCCATCTGGCAGCTGAATCGTCGCCCAGGAATCATCCATATGAATGACTTCCACTGCCGTGCCAGTGGGCAGAAGCTTAATGATGTTCCGGCCCGATTCGCTATTTTTCTCGGAACGGACAACTATTTCAAACGTGTCACTCACATACATGGTCCGGGCCGAGAGAGTCGTCGCCAGCAACAATTGTCCTACTAGGACAAGGACAACCAGGCGCACGATAGCCCCCTTTCTCCTCATGAACGGTATTCCCCTGGCATCGGTCGGCACATAGGGTACTGGCTATGACCAGGGAGCGCAAGTCTTTTCCCATACGCTGACGTCCTGTTCCTATGGCTCCCTGTCATGGTCCTTTACTGAGAGTACGCCATGCCTCTCCTTTGCCTTACGCCGTGCGTGCACGAGAGTGAGAACCAGACACGTAGAAGAAACAGGGCCGCCACGGGTAACAGGATATTGCCGCAAGCCGCCAGGAATGCCGCAGGAGCCTGGGCACTTCCAGGCAGCATATTGCAGCACCCCCCCGCCGCCCCCACCGCCGCCCCCACCACCCCCACCAGTCACTTGTATCTGTACCATCGCTGGGAGTGGATCGATAAGCCCCAGTGCATCAGTACAGATCAACGTGATGAGAAAGGTCCCCAGGCTGTTGAACTGGACACTGCGCGGGTTTTGCTGCGTCGAGCTGGCGATATCAGCCCCGCCGCCAAAGAACCATAGAAACGTAAAGGGCGCATCATCTTCAGCATCACTACACGTGCCAGTAAAATCCACCATGCTGCCAACCGCCACAGTACTCGCAACAGGGGGCGACAGAATCGTCCCGCCTGGAGCCTGGTTCACGGTGATGGTGCGGGTGGCAGGAGAGGGATCAGGGACGCCAGCAGCATCAACACACGTAAACGAGATGGGAAAGACGCCGACATTCGGAAAGACAATCGCCCCAGCATCCTCGAGGTTCGATACCGGTGCCGCACCGCCAAAGTCCCAAGAAACCGTATATGGACCGTTGTTCTCCGCATCAGTACAGGTGCCCTGGAACATGACCGACGCCCCGGGAACAATGACCAGAGGCGTGGCCGGGGCATCAATAGTACTCTGCGGCGGGCTGTTGTTACCAGCGAGCAATGCCTGCACTGCCATGACGGCTGCGACAGCATCAATAGCCCCGTGCCCGAAGGTGTTGTCGTGCTCGGGAGTACCCCGGTCGCTCGCGGCCAGACGAATGCTATTGGCAATTTGTGTGTTACTCAATACCCCGGGTCCACCAGCCGCGTCGATGAGTAGGGCGGCAATGGCCGCCACGTGAGGCGCTGCTGCCGACGTGCCAAAAAACGGCTGAAAACCCGGGATCGAGGTCTGCACTCCATCTGCAGCAATGACATCGGGCTTGGTAGACACGGCATAGGTCGGAAAAAAGAGTTCACACGGGCCACGTGAGCTGAACGCTTCAATCGCATCAAATCCCGGCTCATTGGCTCCTATGGCTCCCACCGCCAGCGCCTCACGCACACATGGATGTCCGAACACACTGCCGCTGACCACGTTGTGCTCCAACGGGGTTCCGGCCACGCTGAAGTTCAGCACCAGTGGCAGCGCCGGCCCGGCGACACGGTTGATCTGAACCTGCACGGTGATGGGACGGAGCGTCGGATTGCTCAGCTGGACACCTTCCAAAGGCGGCGCATTGCTGTTGAGCTGATCCTCAGTACTGAGGGCTATAGCGCGGCCATTGGCGTCAAACATCAACAGGTCATAATCCGCCGTGTTGGCAGAGCCATCGAACGGATCTGGCCACTGCAGGATAAGGAGAAATTCACTTGCTGGCTTAATGGTAATTGCCATGGTGGCATCGCCCTGGCCGAAATCGTGCAAATTGACGTCAGGGTTCCCGTCATTGGCATCGAATTCCTTATAGAGCGCCCGGTAGTGCTGGAGCGCCTCATTCCCTGTCGCGGTGACGTATACGACACCACGCGCGATAGCTTCCTGCACTGCCTGGGCGACTGCGCCATCCTCGAAGACGGGTTCGGCAAAAAAAGCCAGGTCATCCACGATAATATGCGCTCCGGCCTCGGTCAGTACCTGAATGGCACGGGCCATGTCCAGATTGGTTGCAAAGCCGGTATAAAAGAGCAGGGTAGCACCCGGCGCCAGATCATGGATAATTTCTGCCATGGCGCGTCCCTCATCCGTGCCTGGGAAGACATCGCCACCGGGCGGAATGATGACAACAGGCGGCACATCGCCACTGGCCACTGAATCTTGTAAGTCACCAAAGCTATCAGAAATGATGCCAACCCGTGCGCCACTCCCGTCGATACCGAATGTCGCGCGCGCCTCGGCGGCGCGCAGTACCCCATCCCCTGCTGAGGTCACACTCCCTGTACGCAACATACTATAGGACGGTAGGCTGATCCAACGCACAAAGGGCAAAGCCGCGATCGTCTCAAGGGCATGGAGGGCTATGGCAGCATGCACCGTGCGGAATTGCGCTTCAGCCCGATAGATATGCACACCATGGTCTTGTAGCGTGTGGATTTCGGCCTGGGTCAGGACATGGGTATGCACATAGACGTCAACCGTGCCCTCGTAGCTGAGGCGTAGCATACGGGTCATCATGGTGCTGACCGCCGGAGCGCCATGCTGCGCCACCAGTACTGCCATGGCGCGCAACGACGAGGCTATACGCCGTTGGCTCGCCGACAGGGGCGCAGTGCGTGCCGCCATATATGCCGACAGCTCCGGTTCCGTGGCGTGGGCGACACCCCACACGACACTGGCAATAAGTAAGGTAAAACTCGCGACAACTCGTATCACGCTGTGTACTTTCATGACTTCGTTCACGGCTCAGCACGTCTGTCTGGGCAGGGTCTCTCACCTTAGCGCAGGGTTGCGTAACTGGGAGGGCGAATATACCGGACAAACGGCAGGGCAGCAACATCTTCAAGACGATCAAACGGAATCCAGGCTTGCACCAGCAGCAGCTTCTCATGAATGATATCCGTGCGCACCTGGTGTTCTCCAAGCAGCGATAGGACGTGCTCGTCAATGGCACTGACGAGAAGAACCGCGTGGATATTGCCCTGCGCATCGACCCGCACCAGCGGCGTGGTATATGTGTCAGCATGGCGAGTCGCCACGTTCTCGGCTGTCAGACCGTCCTCCTGCATGCGCTGCCGCACCTGACGCAGAGGTACAGCAATTTTCATCCATGCAGGAGTTACCGTATCAGAGGCAGGAGACACCGTAGCTGTAGGTGCAGTAGCAGGCGGGGGCGAAGGACGACATGACACCACAAGCAGCAAGAGCAACAGCATATTAACCCGTCTGTCTGAGAAACTCACGCACCCGCTCCATGAGGGGTTCTTTCTCGTAGCTCTGATAGCGTCCAGCTGTCAGACGCACTGGATCGCCAGAAAAGTAGCGCTCATAGAGGAGTTGACGCGAACCAAATGCATTGCCAACAATATCCCAGGCCAGGCGGAACAGCTGAATGCGGTCTCGAGCTGGAGCAGCGGCCGCCTGAAAATAGCGCTCGATGTCCGCCCGCAGTGGACCGTCGAGATCCCGTGCGCTCGGCGTCATCATGTAGCCGCCAGCCCCGAGGAGTTGCAAAATTTCCACCATGCGCGGGTAAAAGACCGGAAACATCGTGCGCGCTGTACACAGTGGCTCCGTCGCCGGATACACCACACCAGAATCCGCCACGGTCGCATCCGCTTCCGAGGCACGCAGGCACGCCTTCATCATCTCCGTATAGTTAATCAGTTCCCCAATCTTTTCTTGCACGTGCAGATACCCATCGATGGCAATCGTTTCTGCCAGCAAACAGGTGACTCCGACGACAAATTCGGCTTTGGCGACAAAGCGCGTCACGAATTGGTGCATGACCTGCGTGATGGCGCCAGTATCCTGGAAGACCCGGTTACACAGGGTGGTGTCCCGGTAGAGAAAAACACGCTCCCAGGGTACCAGTACATCCTGGAACACAGCCACCGCATCCATCTCGTCGAAACGTGCCCCTAACGGATGATCGTAGGCACTCTTGCCATAATCAAATGGCTCGCGGCAAATAAAGCGCAGGCCGGGCGTGTCCAGCGGCACGGCAAAACACAGGGCGTATGTGCCAGCGTCTGGCCCGTCGACGCGGAAGGTCGACGGAAAGACCGTCAGCTCATCGGCAAACGGCGCCAGCGTCGCCAGCATACGGGCGCCGCGCACCACCAGGCCATCAACTGTTTCTTGCACCACGCCAAGCCCAATGTAGGGATCGAGCTCTGTCACCTGCTTGGAGCGATCGACTTGCGGATTGACCAGCGTATGGGTCAGGCACAGGTCGTGATCACGGACATACTCGTAATAGCGCACAATGTTATCGCCAAAACGCGGCCGCGTTTTTGGCGAAATAATCCGCCCGCACAGCGAACCCCATAAGGTTGATGTTGAGGAAATCCGGCGTACGGCCCATCATGCCGCAGGTGGCATCGGCCCAGGTTTTCACCATGTCGCGGCGGCGGATAAGATCATCGACGCAGCGCGGGATAATGAACGACGTCGCCTCCCGTTGACCGGTTTCCGGACTGACATAGGTCAGGCGTGCCTGGGTATCTGGGGTGTGCTGCATATCATACAGACGTGCCAGGGTGCGTGCACAATTGGCAAAAGCCGGATACGTCGTCACGTCTTGCACCCGCTCTCCACCAAGCCAAATTTCCCGCTGACGCTGTTGTAAGCCCTGCAAGTATTCCTGCCCAGTCCGCGGTGGCATGCTGTCCTCCTGTAGCGCGGCTCACCATCACCCCGGCACGACAAGTAGCGGGCAGTATAGTGCGCACGGCACGGCATGTCAACGCAGGACGCCAGGCGCTGCCGTGCCGACGGCGCTCTTGCCAGGTGGCACGTGAAACCTTATGATAAAACGCGCCTGCATGCTGGTTATCGGTGTATGTCCCCTGCGGAAGGAGAACCCTCATGGCCGATCTCACCCTACGTACTCCCCTGTGTGATCTCCTGGACATCAAATACCCGATTGTCCTGGCTGGTATGGGTGGGGCCGCCAGTCCAGAGCTCGCCGCGGCGGTGTCAAATGCGGGAGGCTTGGGCATACTCGGAGCGGCGAGTCTAGAGCCAGACAAGCTGGCGGAATGGATTACACGTACTCGCGACCTGACGAGCGAGCCGTTTGGCGTGGATACCCTGCTGCCGATGACGGTACCGCAGCAGGGCGAAGGCGAGCAAATGCGTCGGAACATTCCGCCGGCCTATGAGGAATTTGCCGAGACCTTTCGGGGGCGACATCACCTGCCGCCCTCAGACGCCAAACCACCAGTGTTCACGCGCGACTTTGCGCAACGGCAAATCGAGGTCGTGCTGGATATGAAAGTCCCGGTGTATGTATCGGGCCTGGGTGATCCCGGGTTCATGGTCGAGCAGGCGCACCAGCTCGGCATGAAAGTGGGCGCAGTGGTCGGTGCCACGCGTCACGCCCGTAAGGTGCTGTCGAGCAAACTCGATTTCATCGTCGCCCAGGGGCACGATGCTGGCGGACACAACAGCCGGATTGGCACCATGGCATTGATTCCACAGGTAGTGGACGCCGTGCAACCGCTCCCCGTACTCGGTGCGGGGGCCATTACTGATGGTCGTGGTTTAGCGGCAGCCCTGGTCCTGGGAGCAGCAGGGGTGTGGTGTGGCACAGCGTTTCTCGCCACCGATGAAGCAAACATTACGCCGGCGCAGAAACAGGCTATTCTCGACAGCAACGAAGACAATACCGTCGTCAGTAAGAGCCGCACCGGCAAACCAGCGCGCATGATCAAGAATCTCTGGGTGCAAGAATTCGAGGCCTCTGGGCTCACCCCACTGCCCATGCCGCTGCAGGGCATGGTCGCGCACAACGTCATGGAAGCCGCTCGCAGCGCAGGACGCCAGGATATCAATCCTGGCTTTGCCGGGCAGGGTCTTGGCATGATCACCAGCATTCGGCCGGCCGCAGAGGTCCTGCGTCAGATGGTGGCGGAGGCGCATGCACTGCTCAGTGGCGCCCTGCTGTCTCGTATTCAGTTGTGAGGACAACGGTAGCGTGCAACGTCTCCTCTGGGCATCATTTCGACGTATAACCACCGTCTACGGGCAGCGCAATACCATTGACATAGTCCGAGGCCGCACTGGCGAGGAAGACCGCGGTGCCGGCAAGCTCGTCCGGTTCTCCCCAGCGGCCGTGTGGAATGCGGTCTTTGATGGCGTTGTACCGCTCTGACGAGGCAGAGGCGGTCAGATCAGTATGGATTCACCCTGGCAAAATAGCGTTCACCTGGATATTGTCCTTGGCCCAGAAGACGGCCAGACTCTTGGTGAGCTGCACGACCCCGCCCTTGCTCGCCGAGTAGGCCGGTGCCACGTTGCTGCCGAAAATCGAGGTCATCGAGCCAATGTTGATGATTTTGCCGCCTCCCGCCTTCACCATGTGGGGATACACCTCGCGGGCGCACAGAAAGACACCCGTGAGGTTGACATTGAGCACCTGCTGCCACTCCGCCAGCGTATAGTCCTGCGGTGCCTTGCGAATGTTGATCCCGGCATTATTGACCAGAATATCCACGCGCCCAAAGGCCTCCAGGGTTGTCTGGACCATAGTGCGTACCGAGGTTTCATCTTGCACATCGGTGATGACACCCAACGCTTTGACGCCAAGCGCTTGCAGCGCAGTAACCGCCTGTGCAGTCTTGGCGGGCTGCCGCGCCGCCACCACAATGTTGGCACCGGCCTCTGCCAGGCCACGCGCAATACCATAGCCAATACCGCCGTTGCCGCCAGTGACAATGGCGACTTTGTCGGTCAAATCAAACACTGTCGACATCATGTGCTCCTGTGGTGCGGTAGTGAGTCCTGCTCTTCGCCAAAGTTAGGGCCGATTATGCTCCTGGTAACAGAGGTAATCTCGCCAGGCTGTCTCAGTAAAAACTAACCACATGGCTCAATTAATGCTCTCTCCAGGGTTTTTCCGACCTTCGCTTCGGCAATAGACTGGCGTAAATGTTTGGCATTGGCTGGATTGGAAAGCAAATACAAGGTCTCCTGCCAGGCATTAAATTCCTCAAAGGAGAGGAGCACTGCTTTCTAGCCCTGATCCCCGCGACAGCAGACGGTCGAATGGGTCTCGATGATGAAACGGCAGCGTCGTCAGCACTGTTGTATGCTTTGGCTCGATAGTCAAGATGACAAAGCCATTGCCGAAGATGCCCCGCTGCATGAACGCCGCGTATGACTCGTTCAAGGTGTATTTTTTCAGACTGATCTTGATGGCAATTTCCCAATAACTCGCTGGGCTCACCAGTTTCGTGTTTGCTCGGTCGAGAATGTAGGATTTTGCTGTATCACTCAATCGCGTCTCGCCTAGGACAAATCAGCAGAACATTGGTGCTGCCCAAGCAGTAGACTCATGTGTATAGAGGAACCGCTTAGGAAGTTAAGTATGGCTTGTCATCCCAGAAATGGTCAGCATCTCTTGAACTATGCTAAGCGCTCGAAAGGTTGTGCAACTCCATATGTAGGATATCAGTTGTGTCGCGTTGCGGGGGTACGTGATGATCAGATCCCGCCTAAGTGCGAGCTGGTCAAGGTGATGAGAGCTTCGCCTGCGCCCCTCGTTGCCGCGGGGCTTGCGTGCGGCTGCTGTATTGAGACCTGCCAGTTTGGCCACTTGGCTGACGCGGTGCGCATGACGATACTCAGTTAGCGATCAGGACCTGCAAGGTCACGGCACTACAGGTACAGCAAACCGGCAATACGGGTTACGTCACGCAGAATACCAGACGAATATGCAGATTGCGCGTCTTCAAGCGGCTGAACACTCGTTCCTCGCAGGCGTGCTGATGATAGGACGCCATCAGTGGCCAGGGCAGCGAGTGCGCTTGACGGAATTGTGACGTACACATGCCAGCAAGGCGAATCACCAGGGCTTGCCACGTCAGATGCTACCAGACGGCTGACACTATCCAGCGGTGGACGCCATCGGCAGCGTCTCTCGGTCACGGTCGTCAGTACCACTCCCGGCAACTTAGCCCGCGCATGCGCTCGTACGTGCGATCAAGATCCTTGAGGCTCCGATAGCGCTTGCAGGCCAGTCCGGGGGTGCCAAGCGTGACAAGTCGTCTGTCAGGCGTGCCGAGGCATATCCCGCCGAACTGTCGCAGCCGCCTGAAGGCAGGAGCGCACCACGAGCAAGCGCTCGGTCCAAGTATAGGTCTTCGGGATTACGCCGGGCTCCTGCTCCGCCAGCGTTCCCACTCGGCAAGCATCACCCCAGCGCGGACTTCGCCGTCTGCGGGTCGACTTGCTTGAGACACTGCACGTCGCCGCACGCGCCATGCCTGCTCGCGCCAGCGGCCAGTCCTCGCTGGCCGTGGTGCGATAGGCACACGGTTATCAGCTCTGCGCAACTATCAGAGGCAACGCGTCGCCAAATGTACCCCATTTTGCCTATGCCGACGACCAAGACCTCCGACGCTCAGCCGAGCGACGTGACCGCCGTTCATAGGCGGGGACGGAAAACCCATCATCGGCGCGGTTGCCGGTCACGGGCTGGCGTTCCAGCGGCAGGGCCAGCGGGTCGAGGGTCGCGATCACGGCTTTGAACTGCCGCAGGTCGGGGCGATGGTCTTTGCTGTGGACCCGACGGAGAAGGCTCGCATCGGTCGAAGCGAAATGATCGACACCGACGCGATTTCTGTGCCAGACGTACGATTCGGGATGGGAAAGCGATAGACACGCTCGAGTTCCCAAGCATCGCCCCATCCAGGATGACTGGGTCGTCGGAGCGCCCAACACCGTCAGGACGTTCGGCCCAGACGATCATCCGTGCAATCAGCGTGACGCCAGAGTCATCTGAAGCAAGGTGTTGAAAGTCTCAGGGTGCTCGGCCACCCAGTCGCGTGACCGCCTCGAGGCCAATGATCGCGCTCAGCCAAGACGTGGCATGAGCCAGATGCTGACCAGAGTGCCGATACTAGCGCTCTGCCAGGCCCGTACAAGGGCGCAATCACGTCGCGGATGCCCATCTGCTCGATGACCCCAAGGAGTAAGGGGACACTGTTGGTTCTGTTCATTGGAGAGTGTATGAACGGACGGCGACGGTTCTAAATCGGGGTGTGACAGAGCCCATCGTACGTGTAGTAACCTCTGAATCGGGGAGATAACTGTACCGCCGCCCCCTATGTTGGGACGCCGTCTGACCATCCTACCAGATCGTGCTAAACCGGTGACGATCAGCGAATGCTCAGTCAAAGGGGCTTGACGGCCGAGGAACCCGGGAGGCCATCGTTCTGCCACGACGCCTCCCAGTATCAGGCTGGCCAAAACTCCGCGGAAGACCTTGACGCTTGCCGGGCAATAGTTACATAACACGGGTTACCAAATGCGTGTACACCGGTTCTCGCCACCGCCATTCGCATGGTCTGCCTGCACAAGCAGAGTAGGGGGGAGAGTCAGGCCGAGGGCCTTGGCAGTGTCGAGGTTGATGGCCAGCTCGAAGCGCATGGGCTGCTCCACGGGCAGATTGGCAGGCTTGACCCCTTGCAAGATTCTGTCGACGTGGTAGGCGCTACGCTGGAAGGTATCAGCCAGCTTTGGCCCGTACGCCATGAAGCCCCCATCCTGGACAAACACCCCGAATTCGTACATGGCGGGCAGCCGGTGGGTTGCTGCGAAGTCCAGCACCCGGCAGCGATGGGTGAGCGTCAGAACTTCTGCAACCACAAAGAGCGCGTCAGGGCGCTCCCGGACCATGGTGGCGAACGCTGGCTCGAAATCGTTGGGGCCACGCACTTCGAGGGATTGTAGGGTCACCCCCAGCGACTGGGCGGCGGCCTCGATCTCCCTGAACCGGAGGACCATGCCGGGATCGGCGGCGTTCCAGAGTACGGCCACACGGGAGAGCGTTGGGACTGCCTCTTTGAGCAGCTCCAGGCGTTTGGCGCTTAACTCGGTGGCCATATCGCTGACCCCCGTGAGGTTCCCACCCGGTCGTGCCAGGCCGGCGACCAGCCCGGTGCCAACGGGGTCGGCCACGTAGACCATGACAATGGGAATCGTCTGGGTGGCGTGCTTGGCCGCCAGGGCGGCTGGTGTGCTTATCGTCACAATCAGGTCAACGTTCAGACGGACCAACTCAGCGGCCAGGTCGGAGAAGCGTTCGGCCTTCCCCTCGGAATAGCGCCACTCAAAAACGAGGTTCTGACCCTCGACATACCCGAGGTCACGCAGTCCTTGCAGCAGGATGTTCAGGGTAGACGAGGGCGGATGACAGCCAGGGGCCAGCACACCGATGCGGTAGGCCTTTGTTGCTGACGGCGCTGCGGCTGTGCCCCCGCGCAGTGTGGTGAGACGCGCAGGAGACGTGGCCACCTCGATCGGTGGCCCCACCACGTCCATATTGTACTGTTTAAAAAGCGCCTTGACCGTCTCCTCGTCTGCCCCCTGGAGACCCTGAAAAAACCCTTCGAAGCCTCCTGGATGCACACTCCCCAGCAACACGCCGGGCTCGGTACCGACGTTCTGGAAGGTATGCACCGCATCTTTCGGGATGTAGACAAACGACCCGGCGGGGGTACGCTTGATGCAGTCGCCGAGCTGGAAGGCAAACTCCCCTTGCAGGACGTAGAAGAACTCGTCCTCCGTGCGGTGAATGTGCAGGGGCGGTCCGCCCCCCGGGACGCTGGTGTACCGCCACACCCCGAACGAACCGCCCGTTTGCTCGCGTGTCGCCAGAATCTCGGTGATGTTCGCCTCTCCGCCAAGCGGCCCTGAGAAACGTGGCGCACTGTTGGGTAGCACGACAAATCCCTCTTTCTCGTGTGCCACGACGGTTGACCCGACGCCGAACAGGGTGAGCACCAGCGCCAGCCAGGCCAGCCGTATCAGGGATGTGGCGGCGCATACGCCTCGATAACCTTGGACGATGACCAGGCAGGATGGCATGACTGTTCTCCTCCGCAAGCTGGCGGCAAGCGCAGACATTGTTTACGGGCTGTCTCCCCGTGTGGTATGCTGATGCCCTGGTGTTGACACGATACACCCCGTGAAGACTCTACCTGGAACGAAGATGAAAAGGGTTCAATTTTCGTTCAATTGCCTTTCGATTTTGGTTCAATTACAGGGGGAGGAGCCGTAGTGTCACTAGGGCGCTCGGTATTCTTCCCGCCTTTCCGCCTGGACGTTGCCAGCGAGCGTTTGTGGCGCCTGGCACAACCGATTCCCCTGCGGCCGAAAACCTTTGCCGTCCTGCGGTGCCTTGTGGAACACCCTGGCCAGTTATGTACCAAAGAGGCATTATTTGAGGCGATCTGGCCTGAGACCGCCGTAACGGATGTGGTACTGAAAGTCTGCATTCGCGAATTGCGGCACGCTCTGGGTGATAATGCCCGGCATCCGCAGTTCATTGAGACGGTGCATGGCCGGGGTTATCGGTTCATTGGGTCCGTGAGCGAGGCGCCACAGTCTGAGGCGCCGCAGGATACTTCTAGTCGGCCGGCAGAACTCCAGCGCCCTGGAGTTGCCAGTGTCCGCATGGGTGCGGCGCATGGCCCTATGGTAGGGCGGGAAGCGGAAATTGCCTTCTTACATCAGTGTCTCGACCGGGTATGGAGCGGTGCACGTCAGATAGTCCTGGTCACCGGCGAAGCGGGTTTGGGGAAGACAACGGTGGTTGAGGCGTTTGTAACGCAGGCTGGGCGACGGGGGAGGTGTGGATCGGGCGTGGGCAGTGCATCGAACACTACGGGGCCGGCGAACCCTACATGCCGGTGCTGGAGGCATTGGAGCAGCTGTGTCACACGGCCGCCGGCCAGGAATTCATCGCCTTTCTGGCGCAGCAGGCACCGACCTGGCTGGTACAGATGCCCTGGCTGCTCAGCAAGGCTGACCTGGACAGACTGCAAGGTGCCACTCTGGGGGCCACCCGGGAGCGCATGCTGCGGGAGATGGCGCAGGCGCTCGACGTCCTGACCGCTGAGAGGCCACTGGTGCTGGTGCTGGAACGCACTGGAGCGATTATGCCACCCTGGACTTGCTCTCCGTGCTGGCACGGCGGCAGGCGTCGGCCAGGCTGCTGGTATTGGGGACGTATCGCCCCGAGGAGGTACTGGGGAAAGAGCATCCACTGGCCACTTTGACGCAGGAGTTACACATCCACGGTCACAGCCAGGAGCTGCCGCTGACGTTGCTGACCAAAACCGCAGTGGGGGTTTATCTGACGGCACGGTTGCCGGGAGCAGCGATTACGGACGAGCTGGTGCAGTGCATTCACCAGCGCACTGAAGGCAATCCTCTGTTCATGGTCAATGTGGTCGACTACGTCACAGCCCAGGACGTGGCCGGTGCGCCTGTGGAGTCTCGGCCACCGCCAGCGCGGCTGGTGGAAGCGGCACGAGTAATGCCCGAGAGCCTGCACAGATGCTTGAACGACGGTTCGACCGACTATACGTCGAGGCACAGAGGCTGCTCGAGGTCGGCAGCGTGGCGGGGAACGAGTTTGCCGCCGCCGCGGTGGCAGCGGGTTTGGAGGCGGACGTCGAGCAGATCGAAGCAGGGTGTGAGGGACTGGCCCGGCGTGGACAATGGCTACAGCCGCGTGGGCAAAGTGTCTGGCCAGACGGGACAGTATCAACGCGCTACGGCTTCATCCACGCGCTCTATCATCAGGCCGTCTACAACCGTATACCAGCGGCTCGGTGTCTGCGCGTACATCGGCGGATTGGGGAGGGATTGGAGGCGGCTATGGAGGGCAGGCGTCGGACCTTGCAGCAGAACTGGCCGTGCACTTTGAGCAGGGGCGGGAGTATCATCGGGCGGTGCACTATTGCCAGCAAGCCGCTGAGAATGCCCTGCGGCGCTATGCCTATCGGGAAGCCATCACGCACCTTAGCAAGGGATTGACGTTGCTCCAGAGACTGCCGGACACGCCCGAGCGTCTCCAGCAAGACTCGCTGGTGCAGACCACACTGGGTCCAGCACTGATAGCGACCAGAGGCATGGCCGCCCCGGGAAGAGAGCAGACCTACGCCCGGGCGCAGGAGATTTCTGCGAGCAGGCAGGTGAAACGTCGCAGCTCCTCCAGATCCTGTTTGGCTCGTGGCAGTTTTATCTGGTGCGGGGGGAGTTATACAGCGCACGGGAGCTGGGAGAGCGGTATCTTCATCTGGCCCAGCGCCAGCACGATCCAGCCTCCCTCCTGGTAGCGCACTGGGCACTTGGGGTGACCTTGTTCTATCTCGGGGAGTTTGCCCCAGCTCAAAACCACACGGAGCGCAGCCTGGCCCTCTATAACACCAAGCCACACGGCCCCTCTACCTTCCTATACGGACAGGACCCTGGCGTTGGCTGCCTCGGCCATACGGCCCAGGCCCTGTGGATGCTTGGCTACCCGGACCAGGCCCAACAGCGGAGTGATGAAGCGCTCGCCTTAGCTCGGAAGCTGTCGCACCCCTATAGCGTGGTATTTGCCCTGAATCAAGCGGTTGTACTCCATCAGTTACGCCGTAAGGGGCGTGCCGCCTTCGAGCGGGCAGAGGAAGTCATGGCCTTTTGTATGGGAGAGGCGATTTACCCAACAGCTGGCCATGGGGACCATCCTGCGGGGTTGGGGGCTCGCTGCGCAAGGGCAGGCAGACAGAGGCATTGCCCAAATGCACCAGGGCTTAGCCGCCAGCCAGGACGCAGGGATAGAGCTTGACGGGCGCCGGTGCTGACCCAACTGGCCGAAGCCGATCGGCACATCGGACAGACTGAAGAAGGACTGCGGCTGCTGGCCGAGGCACTGGCTGTAATGGACCGCACCGGGGAGCGTTGGTGGGAGGCGGAGGTGCATCGACTCACAGGAGAACTCCTGCTAGCGCCGGCAAGGCCTCATAGCAAAAGACCTCAGGCAGCAGAGGCGTGCTTTCAGCAGGCCCTCGCCGTTGCGCGCCGCCAGCAGGCCAGGTCCCTGGAACTGCGGACGGCTATGAGTCTGAGTCGGCTGTGGCAGCAACAGAGCAGGCGCGCCGAGGCGTACCACCTGCTGGCAAAGATATACGGCTGGTTCACGGAAGGATTTGACACCGTAGACTTGCAAGAGGCCAAAACGCTGCTCGAGG